>JBQLZO010000079.1:0-7983 GCA_052168315.1 Phycisphaerales bacterium
TTGGCGCAGGGGGGGGGGGTGGGGGCCGGGCGATGGCCGATCACGGGTATGCTACTGGCGATCCCCCCCGCACGACGCCGACGCTCGGCGATGGGGATACAACGGTTCCAGCTCACCCGATGGGAGCAACGATGCCCGGCGGCTCAGACGACACCGAGCAGACACAGGCCACCAACGCCGCATACCCCGGACGCGGAGCGACCGCCGGATCCCGCGATGCCACCATGCTCACCTCGCGCGGCCTCGACCTCGATTCCATCGAGACCGGGCTCCCCCAGGCCGAGCCCATGACCCCCGACGAGGAGGATGCGGCCCTCGCACGCCTCTGCCTCCGACGCGGCTTCTGCACACGCGAGGAACTCGACGAGGCCGAGGAATCCCAGCGCCAGACCCTCCAGCGCCTCGGCCCGATCCTCATCAAGCGCGGCATGCTCGCCCAGCGCCAGTACAACCGCCTCATGGAAGAACTCCGCGAGGACCGCACACGCCAGCGACTCCCCGGCTTCGTCCTGCTCTCCAAGATCGGCAAGGGTGCCAGCGCCACCGTCCTCAAGGCCACGCAGGTCAACCTCGACCGCCTCGTCGCCATCAAGGTCCTCCCGCGCCGCGCCTTCAAGAACGAAACCCTCGTCGAGAAGTTCCGCGCCGAGGCCCGCGCCGCCGCCAAACTCAACCACCCCCACATCGTCCAGGTCTTCGATGTCGGACAGGCCGGCGAGGCCCACTACATCGTCATGGAATTCGTCCCCGGACCCACCGTCCACGATGAGATCGCCCGCCGCAAGCGCTTCGAGGAATCCGATGCCCTCGATGTCACCATCGCCATGGCCTCCGCCCTGGAGCACGCGCACGCGAAGGGCATCGTCCACCGAGATGTCAAGCCCAAGAACATCATCATCGCCGAGTCCGACGGCTCGCCCAAACTCGCCGACCTCGGCCTCGCCCGCGAGATCGCCGATGAGGAAGCAGGCCTCGCGGAAAAGGGCCGCACCTTCGGAACCCCGTACTACATCTCCCCCGAGCAGATCCGCGGCGATGTCCACATCGGCCCGCCCTCCGACATCTACTCCCTCGGCGCCACCCTCTTCTACATGCTCACCGGCCGCGTCCCGTTCCCAGGCACAGATGCCGACGAGGTCATGGACCGACACATGTCCGATCCCCTCGAACCGCCCTCCAGCCTCGTCCCCACCATCTCCCCCGGTGTCTCCGAGGTCGTCGAGAAAATGATGGCCAAATCTGTCGACAAGCGCTACACCGACTGCTCCGAACTCCTCATGGAACTCCGAGCCTGGCGCGCCTTCCACACCCTCAAGAAGGGCGAAGAAACCAAGGGCGCACGCGGAAAGCGCTGACACCACGGAACGACACTCGCACCCCGGCAACAGGATCGCCCAAGTGACCCCACCCGTCCTCTTCCGCATCGGCATGCGCCTCGTCGGTCTCCTGATCATCGGCGGCTTCGCCGTCCCCATGATCATCGAGTATGCCGGCTTCTACATCTCAGCCAACTATCACCAGCACCTCCCCGGCATGCAGTACACCCCAGTCGATGTTCTCATCTCGGTCATCTCATGCGCTGCGATCCTCGCCATCGGCCTCTACCTCCTCTTCGGCGGCAAGGCCCTCAGCGATGCGCTCGTCCGCCGTGTCAGGCGCTACTGCCCAGAATGTGACTTCGACCTCGTCGGCACCACCACCACCGTCTGCCCGGAGTGCGGCCTCGACCTCCCGCCCGGCACCATCGCCGCCCGCGACCGACTCTCAATCAACCGCGCCCTCACCGAGCAGACTCGCGCCCGCGCCGCCGGCACTCCCGTGCCCGAGCCATGGCGATCAGTCCTCGCCCATCACCAGCCAGCCAACACCAATCCGCCCGCAGCGCCCGAACAGGCCTGATCCCCACCTTCAAACATCAACCCCACCCAGCGCCCCCGCCACCCCCACGGCCTTGTCCAGCGTCTCACGCCACTCGCACTCCGGATCTGAATCCGCAACGATCCCCGCGCCCACCGGATACTCCAGTTCAACCACCCCCGCCTCGCCGCGCCGCGCCGACAGCGTCGCCGTCCGGATCGCCACATTCAGCATCATCCCGCCATCATCCGTGAACCGCCCCACGCACCCGCAGTACGCCCCGCGCGCCCGACCCTCCAGCCGATCGATCAGACGCATCGCCGCGATCTTCGGCGCCCCCGTGATCGAACCCGGCGGGAACGCCGCACGCAGCAGATCGCACCGCGACCGACCAGCCCCCAGCTCACCCGTCACCGTCGCCACCGCGTGATGCACCGCGTGACGCTCGATCCCACGCGCCTCGGCAACCCGCACGCTCCCCGCCGAGCACACCCGACCAAGATCGTTCCGCATCAGGTCAACGATCATCATCAGCTCCGCCCGATCCTTCGCCGCCTCCAGCAGCTCCGACTCCGGCGTTCCCAGCGGCCGGGTCCCCTTGATCGGCCGCGTCGTCACCCGCCGCGTCCCCGCCTCAAAGTCAAGAAACAACTCCGGGCTCAAAGAGCACACCACCGATGACCCCGCATCATCCATCGGCCCCGACTCCACCACCGCACCGAACCACGGCCGCAGCGCCGCCACCAACCGCAGCGCGATCGCCCGCCGATCCCCCCGCACCGCACCCCGCAGCGCGTGCGACAGATTCACCTGGTACACATCGCCCTCACCGATCCGCGCCCGAATCTCACGCACTCCCTCCAGATACGCCGCCCGCGCCCCCTCCCCAGCACCCAACGCCCTCACAATCTCAATCCCCCCCCCAACCCCAACCCCAACCCCAACTTCACTCCCGAGCCCATCCCCCGCCGCACCCTCCACATCCCCAACCCATCGCCCCCGCTCGTGCTCATACACCAGCGCCCCATCCACACGATGCAACTCAAACAGCGTGTGCCGACCCGGCGCAACATCCACCAGCGAACCAGCGCACCCACGAGGCTCCAGAAACCGAGCCATCTCGTACGCGAGATACCCATACCACCCCGAGTGCACGCTCTCCCCACCACCCGACCCACCATCCCCGATCACCCCCTCCAGCGCCCCCCACGCATCATCCACCACCTCCGATCGCACACCCCGCCCCGCACCCCCAGACCCCTCTGACCCCCACTCCAACCGATCAAGCCGCAGCACCCCACGCCCATCCGCCCCGCGCTCCACCACCAGCCGCACCGTCCGCGCAGCGCTCCCCACCACCGACCGCTGCGCCCACCGCCGCCCCGACACACCACCCTCCGCGCCCGGCCGAACACTCAGCAGCGCCACCATCGGACGATCCCGCGCCATCCCCGCGCACCGCGACAACACCTCACCCGCGCCGCACCCACCGCCCGAGCCGCCCCCCGCGCCACCCAGCCCACCGGAATATCGCACGACGCCGTCCAAGGGTGAACAATACGGCGTGGATCCACTCACCGTGCTGATGCTCGCCATGTCCTGCGCCGCCGCCGGCATCATCGCATGGATGGCCGCCACCCGCCGCCTCACCCTCCCCCCCCAACCCCCCCAACCCCCCCAACACAACTCTTCATCTTCAGCCACTTCCACACCCACACCCGGCGCCGACGCCATCATGCTCCTCACCGCCGCTGCTGGCATACTCCTCATCGCCTCCTTCGCCGCATCCATCACCATCTCACTCCTCCCCGAACCCGCGCCCATCCCAACGCCCCAGCCCGAACTCGCAACCCCGAACGCACCAGAAACAACCCCCACCCCCGCACCCGACACCCTCACCCATCAGGCCATCACCAACCTCGCCTCCACCGGCATCGGCATCGCCGCCATGCTCGCCCTCATCCTCCTCTGGCCCACCGCCCGCCAGGCCATCGGCCGCTTCTCCGACTCCCCCAGAACCACCATCCTCGCCTGCCTCCTCATCCTCCCCCTCGTCCACGCCGTGGGAACCATCACCGTCCTCACCTGGACCCTCATCAACGGATCACCACCACCACTCATCGCCCACAACACCCTCGCCACCCTCATGGCCTCCGAGCGCACCCTCGGCTGGTGGGCCATGATCGCCGCCGTCATCATCGCCGCGCCCATCTTCGAAGAACTCCTCTACCGCGGCCTCCTCCTCAGCGCCACCGACCGCGCCCTCGCCGCCACATCTTCCTCCCCGCGCAATGCCCACCTCCGCTGGGCCGCCATCACCATCGCCGCCATCGCGTTCGCCCTCGTCCACGCCGGCATCGCCGCATGGACCGCCATGCCCAGCCTCATCGCCCTCGCCATCGCCCTCGGCTGGCTCCGCATCCGCACCGGCGGCATCATCGCCCCCATCATCGTCCACGCCGCCTTCAACGCCATGAACCTCGCCCTCGCCCTCCGCCTCACCGCCTGACCCACATCCCGCCCCCCAGCCCCAACCTCCCCACCCTCCCGCCGGCCTTACACTCGCGGGCCATGACCCCACCAAGCACCGATCCCACCGCCGCCCGCCCCCGCATCCTCACCGGCGACACCCCCACCGGCCGCCTCCACCTCGGCCACTGGGTCGGCTCCATCGCCAACCGCGTCGCACTCCAGGACGACTACGACTGCTACTTCCTCCTCGCCAACATGCACGCCTACACCACCCGCGCCGACAAACCCGCCGACATCCGCAACGACACCATCGAGATCGTCAAGGACTGGCTCGCCGCCGGCATCGACCCCAACCGCTCCACCGTCGTCCTCCAGACCGAGGTCCCCGCCATCGCCGAGCTCACATGGTTCTTCGCCATGCTCATCCCCTTCAACCGCGTCATGCGCAACCCCACCCTCAAAACCGAGATCGACGCCAAGGGCCTCGGCGACACCTACTCCTTCGGCTTCCCCATGTACGCCGTCGGACAGTGCGCCGACATCCTCGCCTTCCGCCCCGAACTCGTCCCCGTTGGCGAAGACCAGGTCGCCCACATCGAGATGTGCCGAGAGGTCGCCCGCCGATTCAACACCACCTACGCCGGCGTCGACCCCAAGACCGAAGACGATGACTTCGTCAGCAGCGGGGGGGTCTTCCCAATCCCCAAGGCCCTCGTCGGCAAGGTCGGCCGCCTCATCGGCACCGACGGCGCCAACAAGATGTCCAAGTCACTCAACAACGCCATCTTCCTCTCCGACTCACCCAAGCAGGTCAAGAAAAAGGTCAACGCCATCTACCCCGGCCAGTCCCGAGAACCCAACGACCCCGGCGACCCCACCATCAACCCCGTCTTCGAATACGCCGAAGTCTTCATCGAAGACACCAACCTCGTCGAAGAACTCAAAACCCGCTACCGCAAAGGCGACAACCTCGGCGATGGCCATGTCAAGGCCCATGTCATCGACGCCATCAACACTCTCTTAGAACCCATGCGAGAACGCCGAGCCACCCTCGAAGGCCCCGACGGCGACGAAAGAGTCATAGAAACCATCCGCCAGGGCACCGCCAAAGCCAACGAAGTCGCCGAACAAACCCTCGCCCTCGCCAAACAAGCCATGTCCCTCAACTTCGGCCGGCGCAAGGTGGAGTGGGTGTGAGTAAGCCAACATGCCGGGACAACAGTTCCCCCTCGCCATATCCCCTGAAACATCTCGTTCAACAGCCATGAATCGTGAAGAGTTGCAAAGCATTTTGAATCGTGAAGGCTTCTACCTCTCCAGCTACTCGCTGTGGGGCAAAGATGGCGATGACACCCTCTGCATCCGTCATCTGGGATGGTGGCGAGGATGGGAAATCTACTACACTGAACGCGGCCGGAAATCCTCTAGAAGAAGGTTCCGCAACGAGCACGATGCGTGTGTGGCGTTCCTCGATTGGATTAGAAACTCCCCAAGCCTCAAGAAATCTTGGTAACTGGCGGGTCGGCTCCAACTTCCCCTCCCAAGCCCGCTTCCTCCCCCGCCCCGACGGGGCGCAGGCCTGTAGCCACGGGTGAAGCGATGCGACAGCATCGCGCAACCCGTGGATAGAGTCCCATCGAACCCAACCTGCCCCGAAGGGGCAGAGGAATCAACACCAAACCCATTACACTCGCCGCGTTCCAATTCGCTCCCCGCCCCAACGCGGCGCAGGCCCACCCCACGCGCAACCAACCCCCATGCTCCCCGACGACATCCACCACCACACACCCATCCGCGTCAACCTCGGCCCACGCCTCTACACGAGCAGTGACTTGTTCATGGGGGTCGCCGCGCTGCTCTTCCTCGATGCCCTCCTCGGAATGTCCGTGTGGCAGGCGTTCAATCACGCGTTCTATGTTCAGGCCGCCATCCTCGCCGGGTTCGCCATCGGCCTCGCCATACTCGGCCTATGCATCAAGAGACGCGCCAAGGCCGACGCGAAACGCAGGCATCACGCCCGGCTCCTCATCGAAGCCGCCGGCCCACATACGCCCGACGATCAAGCCGCCGATGTCGTCCAGGCCGCACTCATCCAGCGCAAAGCCTCGCGAGACGACCTCCCCATCGACACCCCTTCCATCGCCGATTCCATCGAGGCACGCCTCGATCGACCGCTCCCCCGCCTCTGGATCATCAACGAGGCCGACACACTACGAACCAGACCTCACACCACCCTGCCCGCCGACCAGCCAGGCCTCGAACTCCAACACCAGCGCAAAGCGCAGCGTGAGCCATCCCAGCCCCACCCACACAACGAACCGGCTCCAACAGAATTCCACTGCTGGCCCACTCGCTTCGGAACCAACAACTACGCGATAGACCCCGGCCCCACACGCGCTCTCGCGATCACATTCACTGTGATCCTCGGGACCAGCGGCCTCGCAGTCATCTCCTTTGCGTTCTGGTTCGGCGAGATCCTGCTCATGCTCGCCACCGCGCTCGCCGTCGGTGTGATCCGATCATTCATTACAACCCCTCGCACATGGTCATTCGCCACCACCCATGACCGCGCCTGGATCGTCTACATCCGCCGAAAGCGCATCACCCGCGCCTTTCCAATCAACAACAACGCGCTCGCAATCGTCGCCCCCATCACGCCGCCAGCTCTCCTGGGCGGCCCCGCCGCCGCAAACACCTACCGCACACGCATCCTCTTCCCCAAGTCGTCCGACCTTCCAATCACCATCTTCGAAGCCAAGGGCATCGACCTTCCCACCCTCGCCACCAGCCTCGGCATCCAGTCCGAACCACCACCCGCCGACGACGCCACCCCAACGCACGAAACTCCCCCGCCCCAACGGGGCGCAGGCCTGTAGCCACGGGTGAAGCGACGCCCCGCGTCGCGCAACCCGTGGAACCGATCACGCCCAGCCAATCTGCCCCGAAGGGGCAAAGGCAGGTGGCCACTTTCAACTTCCCTCCCCATCCCCCCATCCCCACACCACCATCGAGCCAACCCCCCGGGCTACCACATCTCTTCTTCACTCCTCCTCCTACATAGGGCGGGTGGGCAAGCCGCCAAGGCATACCCATCGCCCCGTGCCCCGCTCCTCGCCATTCACCCAACACCCGCTCCCCAACAGCACCGTCTCCATGCGCACAAATCCCCCGCCCAAGTCGTCCCCCGCTTCTCGCCCCAACGGGGCGAAGCCCTGTAGCGGCGGGTGAAGCGCAGCCTGCAAAGCGGGCGAAGCGCAACCCGCCGAACCAGGCCGTATGCAAGCCCCGCCCCGGAGGGGCGGAGGACTCCGCCAACAACCCAACATCACCCCCTCCGCTCCCCCAACACCCCCTCCCACCCCCAACCACCATCGAGCCAGCCCCCCGGGCTACAACACCTCATTCTTCACTACTGCTCCTACATAGGGCGGGTGGGCAAACCGCCAAGGCACACCCGCGGCCCCGTGCCCCACTCCCCTCCATCCACCCAACACCCCACTCCCCAATAGCACCACATCCGTGCGCACAACCGCGCCTCACCCCAATCCCAAATCCCACAACTCCCACAAAATTCTCTCCCCCGCCCCAACCCCCTTGAAACCAACACCTTCCACACTCCCACACCACCCACTCCACCAACTCAACACCCCACAC
>JBQLZO010000080.1:0-6972 GCA_052168315.1 Phycisphaerales bacterium
CAGGAGCACATCCCATGGCGCCCACCTTCGGATCCTGTCTTGCCTCTTCTCGTTTCGCGCGGTCTCTCACGCGAGCCTCGGTTCGATCCTGCGCGGCAGTGGCCGCCATGGTGTGCCTGATGCTGCCGTGCGCGATCCCGGCGGCCGTGGCCCAGACAGCCGCCGCGCCGCGCATCACGGCCATCAGCCCGAGCCCGCTCGACAGCGCCACCGCGACCGGCGGCCTGAGTTCCATCGCGATCGAGTTCAGCGAAGTGGTCACGATCCCCGAGGGATCGATCTCGATCTTCGCCAACTCGGGCGGGCAGATCACGGACTTCTCCAGCGCGTTCGATGAGGAGTCCCGCACGCTCGTGATCGACCTGCCCAAGCTCATCACCTTCGACATCATCACGCTCGTCCTGGACTACTCCATCACCGGCCCGACCGGGCTTGAGCTCGATGGCGAGCTCGCTCAGGGGGATGCGTTCGCGCTGCCCTCGGGCGATGGCATCCGCGGCGGGAAGGCGGTGCTGCGCTACCGCATCCTCAACGGCGACACCAACGACGACTCGACCGTGGACTCCGATGACCTCAACATCGTGCTCGGCGAGTTCGGCGGCCCTGGCATCGCCGGCGATCTCAACGACGATGGGCTCGTGGACTCCGATGATCTCAACCTGGTGCTGGGCTCATTCGGCAAGTCGATCACCAACGGCTCGGCCCCACCCGTGCAGCCCTTGGCGATCACCCCATCGCCCGCGCAGGTGCTCGGCGAGCCGCTCGCATCGGTCTCGGTGGTGTACAGCGGCCCGCTCGACCCCGCACGCATCGATCCCGACGACCTGTTCGTGATCGAGGCCGGCGCCCAGCTCCGGCGGGCCGATGCGGCCGAGCTGACCGCCAACAACACCATCGTCTTCTCGTTCGATCCGCCGCTGGCCCAGTGCAGCGCGTACACGCTGAACCTCTCCAACGCGATCGCCAGCGCGGAGGGGGCCGTGGCCCTCCGCCCGCCGAGCCCGCCCGTGCTCACCGGGCTCACGCCGCCGCCCGTGCCCACCATCGATCCCGTCGCCTCACCCACCACGGCCCAGACCGTGACCATCTCCGGACTGGCCCCGAACGCGGCCACCGCCCGCATCATCGGGCCGGAGCTGGTCTACATCGTGCCGGTCATCGCCGGTGAATACGAGGCCATCGTCGAGCTGCCGACCGACCAGGTCCACACCATCTTCGTCAGCGGCGTCTCGGCCTGCGGGATCATCGGGCCCTCGGCGTCCATCCAGATCACCCGCGACACCTCGCCCCCGATGGTCATCATCGACTTCCCGCTCAACGGCCAGGAGGTCACCACGCCAACCGTCACCGTCACCGGCCGCGTCAGTGATGAGTTCAGCGGGCTTGATGGCCTGACCGTCTCGGTCAACGGCGCCCCCGCCAGCGTGGGCACCGGCCCGGGCGGTCAGGGCACCTTCGTGGCCATGGGCATCCCGCTGACCATCGGCACCCAGGCCATCCAGGTGCTCGCCACCGATGCGCTGGGCAACGCCAGGACCGAGTCCATCATGGTCACGCGCATCGAGGTCCCGCCCGGCTCGCCGACCATCGAGGCCCTCTCCGGCGATGCCCAGAGCGCCCAGGTCCGCACCGAACTCGCCCAGCCCATCGAGGTGCTGCTCAAGAGCCCCAACGCCCAGCCGCTGGGCAACAAGGTCGTCACCTTCACCATCGACCGCAACAACGGCACGCTCCGCGCACAGCCCAACAGCGGGAGCGACCCCGGCTTGGTGAACCTGCAGGTCTTCACCAACTCGCAGGGCATCGCCCGCGCGTACTGGACCCTTGGCAACACCGCGGGCGCTGCGGCCAACCGGGTCCGCATCACCAGCGCCAGCATGGTCGGCACCGTGTTCTTCTGTGCCGATGGCATCCCCGCACCGGCCGACCGCATCCTCGTCGGCGATCACAACAACCAGCGCGGCGAGACCGGTGGACAGCTCGCCCAGCCGCTCACCGCGTATGTGACCGATGGCGCTGCGGGCAACCCCGCCGCCGGCGTGCCGGTCACCTTCACCATCACCCGGGGCGATGGCCAGTTCACCAACGCCGCGCAGCAGATCACGGTCATCACCGGCTCGGACGGCCGCGCCGCCACCCCGTTCCTCCTCGGCGACACCCCCGGGCTCAACCGCGTCCAGGCCACCTTCGAGGGCAACCCCGGGCTGCCGGCCACCTTCAACGCCACCGGCATCGCCCGCATCGAAGGCCAGCCCACCACCGTCAGCGGCATCGTCCAGGACAACGCCGGGCGCGCCATCGGCGGCGCGCTGGCCACACTCACCGTCGTGCTCGACTTCCCGAAGGGCTCACAACAGGTCATCCTCGGCCCCGTCACCACCGGCATCGACGGGCGCTTTGTCTTCGATGCCTCGCTGATCCCGGCCGGCACGCTGAACACCGACATCCCCGCCGGGCCGGGCAAGGTGCTGGTCTCCGGCGTGTTCGCCACCAGCGTCGGCGGCGAGCCCATCGACCGCGAATGGGCCTTCCCGTATGTCGGCTACGACATCCTCATCGTGGAGAGCGCGGACAACGCCATGCAAGACCCCGTCTGGCTGCCCGAGCTCGACCCGGCCAACGAGGTGCTCTACGACGGCACGCAGGATGTCACCCTCACCATCGCCGGGATCGATGGGCTCGAGTTCCGCGTCAAGGCCGGCTCCATGATCCTCGAAGACGGCACCGTGCCCACGCCAAGCAGCCCGGAGATCATCCGCCTGAACCAGGTCCACTTCGACGAGGTGCCGATGCCGCTGCCCGATGGCAACGCCGTGCCGTTCGCCTGGACCCTGCAGCCCAAGAACGCCACCTTCGACCCCCCGATCGAGATCACCCTCCCCAACATGACCGCCGAGCCCCCGGGCACGATCGTGCAACTGCTGCAATGGAACAACGACACCGCCGACTTCCAGACCATCGGCACGGGGCAAGTCTCGGCGGATGGATCGGTGGTGGTGTCGGAGGTGGGGAGTGGGATCAGGGTGGCGGGCTGGGGCGGGTGGACGCCGCCTCCGCCGCCGACTGGCACAGCCAGCAACTGTGGCCCACCGAGCACGAATGGGTGTGGCCCGGGGTTTACCACCACTCTCAGCCTTGAGTACGCGCAGAACTTGATCATCCCGGAAGGATTTGTATTTGTCGATGGCATCATTCCAAAGTATGTCAGTTTTAACGACATTGGCTGCGAGAATCATGACATTTGCTACGGAACGCCCGGCACAACTAAGGCCGAATGCGATGTCGCGTTGCTGTTCGACCTTCTTAGTACATGTGATCAGTCGCTTGTCTTTCTCAATGGAAAGACGGCCTGCTATGGTTGGGCTTGGATCTACTATGCTGCTGTCTCACTTGGCGGAGAAGAGGCGTTTGAACGAGGAAGAGAAGAAGCCTTGGCGTGTTCAAGGAACGGGACATGGATCCCAGATCACGATCCGGCTCTTGGGGTACCAATGCCGCCCTACAAGGACTCCGATTTAGATGGCATGCCAGATGATTGGGAACTGGATAACGGGTACAACCCTTTCGACCCGCAGGACACACTGTTCGACGATGACGCGGATGGGCTACCAACATGCATCGAATTCGCGAGTGGAAACGACCCACTGGATTCTGATACCGATGGGAATGGATTGCTCGACGGCGAACAACTTCTGCTTGATACAGCGTCTCCGACGATAGCGCTCGACAACACTTGGGACCTGCGAATCGCCGGACGATCTGTCCTCTGCGGGCCGGGTGGCAGATTCACAGCGTCGGACGTCCCCGCCAGCTCATCCTTGGTGAGGCTCACCGGCAGTCGGACCAACTCGCCTTATGGAACTGGCTATGTGGCATCCGACTATGTCATCGTGAATGCAAATGATGAGGTATCACTGGAACGACTGCATTTCGCCGATCGACCGTTCCAGACTCCTATCTCCCTCACTGCCTCCGCCCCGACCACGGTCCTCGAACCCGGGCAACAGACCCAACTCACCACCACCGGAAGCATGCCTGATGGCACCGCCGCCGACCTCACACTCCGAACCAATGGCACAACCTACACCTCAACGAACCCGGCCGTGTCATCTGTGTCTGACGACGGCTTGGTCTTTGCGCACACGAACGGGACGGTGTTCATCACAGTGGTGAATGAAGGCGTCTCCGCCACACGCCGAATCGATGTGGTCGAGCAGGCTATAACCACGACGATCACCGGGATCGCGCAGTTCGAAGATGGCACACCCGCCGTGGGAGCGGTTGTCACGCTGTTGTCATTCGGCGGCGAAGCGACAACAGGCGAGGACGGCTCGTTTGCGCTGCATGCTACTTTGCCTGCTTCGTCATCCAGTATCACCATCATCGCCACCCTGTCTCAGGGTGAGCAGCAGTTAGTCGCCACGGCCACAGGACTGAAACCGGTGACTAATGGCTTCACCGATGCAGGCGTGCTCACGCTTCTTCAATTGTGTAATCCAGAGTGGGCACCCTTAGGCCCAGGTATCAACAATCAAGTGAATGCGTTGGCGGTGTTCGACGATGGGAGTGGCCCGATGTTGTACGCGGGAGGCGCGTTCACTCAAGCGGGCGGGATTCCGGCAAGTTTCGTCGCTCGCTGGGACGGTGCCATGTGGACATCGCTCGGCGCGGGGGTGAATAACCCGGTCAATGCGGTAGCCGTATTCGACGACGGAAATGGTCCAGCGTTGTACGCAGGCGGCGAGTTCACTCAGGCCGGAGGGGTCCCGGCTAACTTCGTCGCACGTTGGGACGGCGCGGCGTGGTCTCCGTTGGGCTCGGGCATGAACAGCGTCGTCTACGGCCTAACTGTGTTCGAAGACGGGAACGGGCCAGCCCTGTACACGGGGGGCGAGTTCACTCAGGCGGGAGGGGTCCCGGCCAACTTCGTCGCACGTTGGGATGGTCAGACTTGGTCGCCGCTCGGATCAGGCGTGAGCTTCTTAGGGATTCCGGGTCTAGGTTGGGTGTATGCCTTGACTGTGTTTGAGAGCGGGACCCGACCAGCGTTGGTCGTGGGTGGGCGTTTCACTCAAGCCGGAGGACAGCCGGCCAACAGTGTCGCCACTTGGGATGGCACAGCTTGGTCGCCGCTAGGCACCGGGCTCGACGGGGGCTTCGGACTAGTCAATGCTCTGACAAGTTTTGATGACGGGAGCGGCCCAGCGTTGTACGCGGGCGGGCAATTCACGTTGGCAGGCGTGAGTCCGGGAATCGCTCGCTGGAATGGTGAAGAGTGGGCACCCTTGGGTACCGGAGTCAACAGTCTCGTGAGTGCTCTGACCGTATTTGATGATGGGAGTGGACCAGCGTTGTACGCCGGTGGCCTCTTCACACAAGCAGGAGGGACCCCGGCCAACTACATCGCTAGGTGGGATGGCGGATCGTGGTCACCTTTGGGAGCCGGAGTAAGTGATCTGGTCTTGGCGTTGGTGGGAGTCCATCAGGGCAGTGGGTCCGCGCTGTTCGCGGGGGGTGCATTCGGGCAAGCTGGCGGATTGACGTCAGCTTACATCGCCAAGTGGTTCCGCCCCACCGACTGCAACAGCGACGCCGAGGGCGATGCCCGCGCGCTCGCCGAGGGGCGTTCGCATGTGCCTGGGCCGATTCGGCGGATCGTCGATCATCGACGGGTGCCGCGCGGCGACGGGGCTGCGGGTTCCGGGCTGGTCGGCCCGCTTGGTGAGAACGGGGCCGTGATGCTGCCCAGCACGCGGCCCACCGCGCGTGGTGGTGCCGGGGATGGCCCGGATGGACGCCTCGGCGATGATCGCGCGGAAGGCGCGGCGCGTGATGCCGAGTTGCTAGTCATCGATGCGCCCGCGCGGCGGATCGTCGCGGAGGTCGTTCGGGCCGAGGTGGCCGGGCCCGAGGCCACGCTGGCGTTGCAAGCGGCAAGCGACGGCGCGGCGTTAGCCGATGCCGCCGGGCGGCGTGCCGAGGTTCGGCTGGATCTGAAGCATGGCGTGCCGCGTGCCGCGCTGGTCGATGGGGATGGCGCGGCGCGTTCGATCCCCGCGCTGCCCGGCACGACGAGTTCGCGCCCGATCGCCATGAACACACGCGGCATGGTCGCCGGGGTCGGCATGATGAGCGAGCCGGCGGGCGGCGGGTCGTGCGGGTTCATCTACTGCCCCGAGCGCGACCTGCTTATGCCGTTCGGCACGCCCGGCAACGGCTCGGGCGAGCCGACGCTGTGGCTCACCGATGAGCTGCTGCTCGGCTGGGCCGACGATGGCGCCAGCGGGCCGCGGCTGGTGCTGTGGAGCGAGCCGGATGGGCTGCTGGACCTGGACGCGGGCGTGCGCGAGCGCTTCCCCGAATGGGCATACACGCTGACCGGCGTGCTCGGGGTGTTGGAGGATGGGGCTGTGCTGGCCGAGGGGCTTGATGTCGCTGGCCAGCCCATGGCCGCACGGCTCGAGCTCCGCGTCTTCGAGCGCACGCCCGGCGACATCAACGCCGATGGTGTGGTCGATCAGCGGGATGTGGAGTTCGTGGTGGGCGCGATCCAGCGGGGCGATCTCGCCGGCGATGCCAATGGCGATGGCGTGGTGAACGCCGAGGACCTCTCGCCGGTCGTCCGCGAGTTCGGGCGCGAAGCACGCGTGCTCGTGCCGGTGCCCGAGCCGATGCTGGAGGGTGCGCTGCCATGAGGCGCGTGCCCCGGTTCACACACCGCATCGCCTGCTGCGTCGTCCTGGCGTGCGGCGGCGCGATCGCCCTGGCGGACGGGCCCACTCCCCCCGCCCCGCCCGCCACCCCAGCCCCCCCCGGCGCCGCCGCCGCGGCCACGCCATCGGCGCCCGCCACCGGCTGGGAGGCCACCGGACCATCGTTCTGGATCGAGCGGCAGCTCGAGCTCATCCGTCGCGACATCCCGTTCCCCACCGTGCAGGCCCGGAACCTGTTCCATGTCTCGGCCGCGATGCA
>JBQLZO010000081.1:0-44274 GCA_052168315.1 Phycisphaerales bacterium
GGCCCACTGCTCGCGGAGCAGTTCCACGACCCGCTCCAGCCCCATCGATTCGCGCTGGCGCGTCACATCGCCCTGCCAGCGCACCAGCGTGCCCCACATCAGCGAGACCATCAGCGCGATCCCGCCCAGCATCCCCACCGCCAGCACGACCTCGAGCAGCGTGAAGCCCCGCGCCCCGCGCGCGGACCCGTTCCAGGCCCCATCCCCAGCGCAGTGATGTCCGCGCGGCGCGCTGACCATCCTCATCGGTGCCACACCGCCTTCGTTGTCCGCCCGTCGTACTCGATCGTGTACTCGAACACCGCCACCTCCTCGGCGGTCTCCTGCGGCACCATCCCCAGCACCGGGTTGCCCACCACCACCACATCCCGCTCGATCCGGTACGGACGACCGAGGTGCGTGCCGGTCCACACCGAGCGCCGGGTCTCGGGGTCGATCTCGAACTCCAGCAGCGTCCGGTTGATGACCATCTGGAACAGCGCATCGGTCGCCCGCTCGGACGCGAGCACCGCCGCCGCCCGACGCTCGCCGCGCATCGCCTGCGTCCGCAGCCCCATCACCACCGCCAGCACCGCCGCGAGCATGCCCAGCGCCAGCATCGCCTCCAGGATCGTGAACGCGCGTCGAGGACCCCGACGCGAGCGCCAGAGCCCGCGCCGCGATCCGCGGGCAGCATGCAATCCATCGATCATCGCACGGTCCATCAGCACGGTGTTACCGCCCATCCGACGCGGCGATGCCCGGAATCGACGCCCATCCGCGCGGGCGCCCCGAGCGCCCGATCACGGGCGCGGGGCCGAGCCGTCGTCCGGTTCGCCATCCGGCCCGGCGTCGGATCCGCCGCCCGGTCCGCCCCCGCCCGGAGCGGGCTCGTTCTGCTTCGCCGACTCCATCAGCGCCCGCATGATCGCCGGCATCTCGCGCTCGGACGCGGGGGGCGCCTCGCCAGCGCCCAGCGCCGCTCCGTCCGGCTCGGGCGCGGGAGCCTGCTCCGCGGGAGGCTGAGACGGCGCGACGGGCACCCGCATGATCCGCGGCTCGGCCCCCGCCGGCACGAACGAGGGGATCGTCCGCGCATCCACCAGCGATCCGTCCGGGAGGTCCTCCCGGCGCTCGTGCAGGAACCGGCGCACGCCGTCGGTCGCGGCCAGGAACGGCGAGCCGACCACATCCGCATCGCTCGGGGTATTGATGATCATCGGCGTGATCGTGATGAACAGCTCCGTCCGCGCGGCCGTCAGGTCGCGCGACCGGAACGCCTCGCCGATGACCGGCAGGTCGCCCACGATCGGGATCTTCGACACGCCATCGCGCTTCTCCTCGCGGATGATCCCGCCCAGCACCACCGTCCGCCCGTGCGGCACCGTCACCGTCGTGTTCAGCTTCCGCGTGGTGAACTCCGGGCCCAGGTCCGTCTCCTGCCCCACCTCGTTGATCTCCTGCTCGATCACCAGCGTGACCTCGCCGGACTCGTTGATCCTCGGCGTGATCTTCAGGATCAGTCCGGTGTCGCGATACTCGATCGCGCGCCGGATGGCCGTGGTCTCGTCAACGGTCGTGTCGGAATTGACATCCGCGGTGATGACCGGCACCGAGCCGCCGACCTGGAACCCGGCCTCCGCGCTGTTCGAGATCGTCAGCGTCGGCTGCGAGAGGATCGCCACCTCCGCCTCGGTCTGCAGCGCCTGCACGATCGCCAGCCCATCGCCGCCGACGAAGAACGCGGACCCCGTCGGATCGCCCGTCGTCAGCGGAGCGCTGCCCGCCAGTTCCAGCAAGCCCAGCCCCTCGATGTCCAGCGTGTCCAGGAAGTACTCCACGCCGTAGCGCAGCGCGTTGTTGAGCCCGACCTCCGCGATGATCGACCGCACGAACACCTGCTGCGGCGGGCGATCAACCATGCGGATGGTCGACATGATGTCCGCGTAATCATCCGGCGTGGCCTCGATGATGATGATGTTCTGGCTGGAGTTCGAGACGATCCGGGCCGTGTCCGACGGCGCGAGCCGCTGGTCGCTCGTGTTCGCCGTCCGCGTCGTCGCCTGCGAACCGACCACAGCGCGGTCGGCGTGCACATCACCCAGCAGCGTCATCAGCGCATCGGTCGGGAAGTGCTGCACCCGGTAGATGTACCGGGCCCTGGACATCGTGTCGCGCGTGCGATCGACCTGCGCGATCAGGTCGTTGACGACCTCGCGCACCGAGGGCTCGCGCACGATCGCCATCAGCAGGTCCGTGCCCGGCACGCTCACGAAGCTCAGCGCCGCGTTCGGGCCCGCGGCGATCCCCGCGCCCGTCGCGATCGCGTCCAGCGTCGACTTGGCCGACTCCGGCGTGCGGTTGCGCAGCCGGTAGGTCCACACCTCCACGCCCGCGAACGCGGGCACATCCAGCAGATCGATCAGCCCCATCACCCGGTCGACATTGCCCGCCGTGTCGGCGATGACCATCGTCCGGTCGGCCGTGACGATCGTGGCGCCGGGAGTCAGGAACGCCTGGAGGAAACCTGAGAGGGTGCTCGGATCGACGCTGCGGAAGGTGTGCACGCGGATGACGGGCATCGCCCCGCCGAAGGCCGTGCGGGACTCGACCAGCGGCGTCTCGGGGTTGCGGGTGATCCCGCCGACCGCGCCCTGGGTCGCCTGCCCCCCGCGTGCCGCCGCCGCACCGCCGCCGCCACCGCCGCCGGCCGACTCGCTCCGGAGCACCAGCAGCCCCTCTCGGCGCTCAAGCCTCGCGCCGACCAGCGCCGCCAGCGCGCCGACCATGTCCCGGATCTCGGAGCGCGCCATCTCCCGATCGACCGACAGCGTCAGACGCTGGTTCCCCTGGAACTGCGAGTCGACGACGAAATCCTCCTCGAGGAAATCATCGATCAGCACGCGCAGCACATCCACGGCCGGGGCATCGCTGGCCGCGTACCGCACCTGCACCAGCTCGCCCGGCGGGATCGTCGCGATGCTCACGCCGTCGGGCCCGGGCGCGCCGTCCGGCGATGAAGCGCCACCGAAGCGCACCGACGAGACCAGTTCCGGCGTCTCGTTCGAGCCGCGGGCCCGCACGCCGCCGATGACCTCTGAGATCGGGCGCACGCCCGGATCCCATCGCTCCGGCGTGCGCAGCGACCGAGCGGGATCGACCGGCTCGAACGCCTTGGCGCGCTCTTCCTTCTTCCCGGAACACGCGGGCAGCGCCGCGAGCCCCGCGAGCAGCGCCACCACGCCGGCCAGCGCCACCGCGCTCCCGCTCGCGCCCAGCAGCCCACGCGGTCCGGCGCTTCCAAGGTCCATGCGTCTCTCGGTTCGATGTCCCATCGCACACTCTCCGATCGTGTAGACCATCCGCCCGCCCGCACCACTTTCCCGGATCGCGCACCGCCGCCCGCCGACCCGGCGCTGCGCACCATCATGCCCGGGCCCGGCTCACCCCGCCACCTCGCCGACGGCCAGCATGCCGGAAATCAGCGAATACATGACCCAGAACACCGAGACCGACATGAACACGATGATCGCCGGTTCCAGCATCGCGATCAGACGCTGCACCAGCCGTTCCTGCGTCTCCATCGCCCGTTCCGTGGCGCTCTGGAGCGAATCGACAAGTTGTCCACTCTTGAGCCCCACCCGCACCAGCGCCAGCGGGATCGGCGGGAGCACCGCGTGGTGCCCCAGCGCCTCGCCCAGCTCCCGCCCGGCGCGGACCTCCTCCGTCGCCCTCGCCAGCCGCTCGGCGATGACCTCGTGCCCGACAACCTCCCGCGCCTCGCGCAGCCCGGCCAGCACATCCGCGCCGCCGTCGAGCATCGTCGCCAGCACATCCGTCATCACCGCCGACTGGTTGTGCCACACCAGCGTCGAGACCACCGGCACGCGGAGCGTCAGCCGCGCCACCGCCAGCTTCACCCGCCCCGTGTACCACGCACGACGCGTGCCCAGCGCCACCACGCACCCGAGCACCACGATCGGCGCCACCCACATCAGCACCCCCGAGGCCCGCAGCGTGATCGCCGTCTGCACCGGCAGCTCGATCCCCGCGGCCTGGAGCTGCTCCGCAAACCGCGGGATCACCATCACCGAGAGGAACCACAGCACCCCGACCGCCGCCGCCAGCAGCACCGCCGGATAGCTCAGCTTCGCCACCAGCGTGCGGCGCACCTTCTCCCGCGCGCCGATCGAGCGGTCGATCAGGGCGATCACATGCGCCAACCGCCCCGACGCCTCGCCGGAGCGGAGCAGCGCGATGTCCTGCGCCGTCGCCAGGTCGGGCACGCCCGCGACGGCCTCGGACAGCGCCCGCCCGCGGCGCAGCGATTCGGACACCGACGCGGCCGCATCCCGCGTGGCCTTGTTGCCCGCCAGGTCGCGCATCGTGTCCAGCGCGCCCGCGACCGGGATGCTCGATCCCAGCAGCGTCGCGAGCGTCGAGAAGAACCACACGCGGTCGCGGCGCGAGACCCGGTCGCCCGCGCGGGCCGAACGCAGCGCATCGAGCACCGACACCGGGCGCACATCCAGCGGGAGCAGCCCGCGCGACCGCAGCGCCGAGCGCAGCGTGCCCTCGTCCATCGACTCCTCGCGACCGCTCATCGCCCGAGCGCCCGGAGAGTCCAGCGGCACCGCCGTCCAGGAGAACCGCGTCATGCCCCGAGGCTCCCGTCAGGGTCCGATGCGCCCCGGCGCGTGTCCGAAGAGGGCCACGGCGTGGCGTGCCGGTGCTTGGGGATGTCGCCGCCCGTCTCGTCCAGGCTCGGCGAGTCCGGCGCTGCGGCCCAGCGCTCCTCGGCGTGCAGGGCCTGCGCGCCCATCACCCGCGCGACCTCGGCCGCGTCCGTCACGCCAAGACGCACCAGCCGGCGCGCATCGGCACCCAGCGATTCGAATCCGGACTCGTCCAGGGCCGCCCGGATCCGAGACTCCTCCGCGTGCTCCAGCAGCAGCTGCTTGACCTTCCCGGGCATCTCCGAGAACTCCATCGCCGCCACGCGCCCGCGATACCCCAATCCGCCGCACTGGCGGCAGTGCTCCCGCGCCGGCTCGCGGTTCCGGCACGCGCCGCACACCCGGCGGAGCAGCCGCTGCGCGCTCACGCCCTCCACCGCCGCGTTGACCAGGTACGGCTCCACGCCCATGTCGATCAGGCGCACAAAGGTGCTCGGCACATCGTTCGTGTGCAGCGTCGAGAGCACCATGTGACCGGTCAGCGCGGACTGGAAGGCCATCTCGGCCGTCTCGCGGTCGCGGATCTCGCCGATCAGGATCACATCCGGGTCGTGGCGCAGGATGTGGCGCAGCGAGTTGGCGAACCCCATGCCCACCGCCGGGTTCGCCTGCATCTGGTTGACCCCGTCCATCGTGTACTCGATGGGGTCCTCGACCGTGATGATCTTCCGCTCCGCGGCCCGCAGCTTCCGCAGCATCGCGTACAGCGTCGTCGTCTTGCCCGAGCCCGTCGGACCCGTGATCAACAGGATCCCGTGCGACTTGCCGGCCACCGAGTGCAGCCGATCGATGTGCCGCTGGTCGAACCCGAGCTCCGTCAGGTCGATCTCGGCCAGCTTCTGCCGGTCCTGCAGGCGCATCGCCGCGTCCTGCCCGAACATCGTCGGGATCATCGACACGCGCAGGTCCACCGCGCGCCCGCGGAGCCGCTGACGCACGCGACCATCCTGCGCCTTGCGACGCTCGGCGATGTCCAGCCCCGCCATGATCTTCATCCGCACCAGCAGCGCATCGTACATCTCGCGCGCCGGGCTCGGCTGCTCGATCAGCATCCCATCCACCCGGTACCGCAGCGACACGCGCCCATCGAACCGCTCGAGGTGGATGTCCGAAGCGCTCAGGTCCATCGCGCGCTCGACGATCTGGTTGAAAAGCCGGATCACCGGCGCCTCCGACGCCATGTCGCGCAGCGCCGCCAGCTCCCCGGCCAGCTCGGCGCCCGACAACGCCGCAGCGCCCTCCTCCGCTCCGCCCTCGTGCTCGGCGGCCTCGCGGTCCAGACGCTCGAACATCGCCGCGATCGACTTGTGCGTGCCCACCTCCGCCACGAACCCCACGCCCTGCGCGTGCAGCCGCATCAGCGCCGCGTGCCACCCCGCGGGATCCGAAGGATCGGCCACCACCACCCGCACCGCGCCGCCCGCCCCGACGCCGGGCGCAGCACCAGCGTTCAGCGCGGGCCGCGAACCATCGTCGCCCGATCCCTGCGCATCATCCCCCCCCGCATCCGCGCGGCGCAGCACCACCACATGCGCCGAGCGCATGAACGCCACCGGGAGCACCTGATCGACCAGGTCCTCGATCGAGACGCCACCACCACCGCCCTCACCATCGCGCTCGTCGGACTCGTCCGACCACCGCGGCGCGCCCGTCGCCTCGGCCAGCGCATCCGCCAGCGACTCCTCCGCGATCACGCCCAGGTCCAGCAGCGCCGCCAGCAGCGACTGCTCCCGCTCGGCCGCGATCCCCCGCGCCAGCTGCACATCCGACTGCGTGACCTTCCCCCGCGATGCCAACCAATCGAGGAACGACAGCGCATCGAAACGCGCCAGCGCCCGCGTGCCCTCATCAAGCTGGATCGCCATCCGAACCATCGCGTCCTCGGCCCCCCCACTCCCCCGGTCCAAGTTCATGCACACGCGGGCCGCCCGCGCATCCGTCGACCGGCGGGGCGGTCACTTGCGGTTGTCGATGTCCGCATCGAACCCTTCGCCGCCCTCCTTGCCATCCGCGCCCAGCGAGATGATCCGGAAGCCGAAGTTCGGATCCGTCCGGTACACATACGCTCGCCCCCATCCATCCGTGGGCACCGTCTCGCGCTGCAGGTACGGGCCCTTCCAGCTCTCGGCGTCCATCCCCGTCGGCATCCGCACCAGCGCATCGAGCCCCTCAGCCTCCGTCGGGTACCGCCCCGCGACGGTGCGGAACTCCTCCAGCGCGCTGGCGAGCGTGGACATCTGCGCCTCCGAGGTCGTGACCTTGGCCTTCTCGCCCTGCCCGAACAGGTTCGGGAGCACCAGCGCCGCCAGCAGCCCGATGATCGCGATCACGAAGATCAGCTCCAGCAGCGAGAAACCGCGCCAGCCCCGCGCGGAGCGCTCATCGCCCCGAGCGCCGGAGGAGGCGGCGGTGCTGCGGTTCGTCGTGCTTCGGCTTCTCATCGGAATCGTGTTCCTTCTGGTGATGGGCCCACGCGGCGATCCGCCGCCGGGTCCGCTGATCGATGTCGTCCGTGTCATGCTCATCGCCGCTCCCAGGCCATCTCGTCGAACCAGTCCCGCACGCGCTGCGCATCCCAGCGCTCCGCCGCGCCCGACACCGGGTCGAATCCGATCGCGCCCGCGATCAACCCATCATCCCCGCCACCCCCACCGCTTCCATCACGCCCGGATGCGTCCAGGAACACCCACACCCGCGCATCGCTCCGCCCCCGCCGGTCGAACCGCACCGACAATTCCTCGACCCGCCGATCGTCCGAGTCCACGAGCTCCAGCCGCGCCCCATCGAGCGTGCGCACCGCACGCCCCGCACCCTCACGAACCATCGCGCCCCCATCCCCACCGGTCGAATCATCCCCGCTCGCGCCATCCCCGGCCGCGCTCTCCCCGAGCACGGCGACCTCGAACCCCCAGTCCCGCTCCCCGCCGCCGCCCGCGCCCGCCCCGCGCTCGTCCATCACCCGGCGCACCACCACCGTCCGCGCAGCGCCCGTGTCCATCGCCATCACGCGCTCCGCGCTCAGCATCGCGTGCAGCGCGCCCATCGTCGTCCGCTGCCGCGAGCCCGGGGCCGAGGAGCCCATCGAGCCCAGCACCAGGCCCGCCATCAGCGCCACCATCGCGAGCACGACCACCAGTTCCAGCAGCGTGAACGCGCCCGGCGCGCCCGCGCGCCCGAACGCCCGCGCCCTCCGGGCGGGCCGTGCCGAGCCAGCGCCGATCTGCATCGCGCTCACCTCGCCCTCAGGATCGCAATCGCATCCTGCGTTGAGATCACGCCATCGTCGTTCACATCCGCGCGGGACATGACATCCGACCGCTCGAAGGTGTTCCCGGACACCAGCGAGAGCACCAGCGCGGCATCGCGCGTGTCCACACGCCCATCGCCGTTGACATCGAAGTCCGCCAGGTCGCCCGCATCTCCACCGCCGCCGCCGCCGGCAGCGCCGAACCGCAGGTCGAGCTGGCGCGAGGGCGTCAGGTCGAATCCGGGGAGCTGGATCGGGAAGTCTGGCACCTCTTCTCCCTGGAAGATGTAGGTCGAATCCTGCCCCTCCGAGTTCACCGGCGTCATCGTCAGCGTGTTGCTCGTCGACGACTGGAAGTACCGGAAGGTGACCGGCTGGCCAAAGGTCGGGCCCTCCACGGCCTGCGTCGCCGGGTCATCGCCGGACACCAGGATCGAGAAGTCCGCCTCAGGGTTCGTCCCCTGGAAGGTGAACAGCCCGACGATCTGATCATTGAAGAACGCGCCCACCTGGTCGCCGCCCTGCGGCGAAGGGCCGTTCTCGCCCGGGAGGATCTTCCCAATCACGCGCTGCTGGATGTCCGTCGACGCCGGCGTCTCGAACTGCGCCATCGCCGCCGGAGCGCACATCAGCAACAGCAACACGGCGCACGCGAGCGCGCCGCCCCACGCCCCGCTCGCCGGCGCGCTCGGGCGCCGAGCGTTCGATCGCCTGCTGATCCCATGGCGGTTGCCGAAGCGGTGCTCATCCATCGTCATCGCCGACTCCTTCCGCAAATCCCCATCCCCGCTCCGCGATGCGCCGCGCCGAACCCGATGGCAGCGCCCATCCACGCCCCGGATCCCCACCGCTTCGCACCCCCCGCTCCGCGGACCCATCGTTCCAGTCTAAGCGCTCGCGCCGCCCGGCGCGACCGCCCCATGCCGCGGGCACGCGAGCCCGAGCCCCACCAGCGGCTCCTCGGATCATCGACTCGAGCGCGGCATCGGTCACCCGATGGCCGGGGAGGCGTTGTGCGACGGAGGGTGAAAAGACACAGGGGCCCCGTGAGGAGCCCCTGTGGGTACCGATCATTCGGATCGGCGTTGCGGATGGGGGCGCTTGCCCTTTGGCCGCTCGGCCGATCGTCTGTCAGTCAGTCGGTGAGGCACTGCCTCACCCCAGGCCCGTGTTACGGGGTCTGGTGGACGAACAGGGCCGCGGGGATGTCGGCCGCGTCGATGTCGCCCAGATCGTTCGGGTTGTTGGTGCCCGAGGGGTTCTGGACATCGAGCGAGGCGACCTCGATCCCGTTGCCGCGGTTGTTGAACCAGATCACATAGTCAACACGCGAGCCCACGCCCGAGGTCACATCGCCGGCCTGCGAACGGGTGAGCAGCGCCCAGCCCTGGGTCGTCGTGTTGTTCGGGAACGAGTTCGTGGTGAAGAAGGCGGGCTGGTCCAGCGGAGCGCCGAACTGGAACACGCCCAGCGGGGTGCCGCCCGGGTTCTTCGAGAAGAAGCCCAGGGCGTAGCCGCCGATCAGGTTGTTGATCGACGAGCCGGCCTGCACACCGAGCGAGGTCATGGTGAACGCGAAGTTCGGGATGAACTTCGAGTCGATGATGAGGTCACCGAAGCGGGTGCCCGCATCGTCGGTCCGGTCCCAGACGCCGTCGTTGTTGGCGTCGTTGAACCACACCCACTGCTCGAGCGGGCCCACGGCCGGGAGGGTCGAGCCGGTCTGGAGGACCGAGCTCGGGTCGTTGGCGACCGGCGCGGGGATGCCATCCGGACGGGTCGGGACATTGCCCTGAGCCTGCGCCCAGCCGCTGACGCGACCGAACGGGATGGTGTTCCAGCCGTCGAACACGCGCTCGACGCCGACATTGTCAAGGTTGATGTTGAACACGATCGCGTCCGGGGCGTTGCCCGAGGACTGCGTGCGGTTCGCCGGGTTGAACTTCACCGAGGCGCCGTTGACCGAGGTCAGCAGCGAGGACACCACATGGCGGGTGCCGTTCGGCAGCTCGACCCAGATGATGATCGGCCAGTTGATGGAGTTGAACCGCGAGATGCCGTTGAACGCCGAGATCGGCGCCGAGACATGCATGCTGTACGCGCCATCCGCGTTGTCGATCACGGCCGACGACACGATGGGCACGCCACCGGCGGTGTAGCCCTCGCGGAAGAACGAGCCGAGGCGACCGTCCGACGAGCGGAGCAGGTCCCACGCCAGGCGGGCGCGTCCGCCGATCACGCGATCGGTGGCGGTCTCGCCGGTGCCCTGGAAGGTGATGTTCGTCAGGGTCGCGGCGCTGATGGTCAGGCGGATCGTGTCGCCCAGAACCACCGTGCCCGGGACATCGTCAGAGACATCCTTGACGCGGTTGAAGATCTGCTCGTTGTCGCCGGTGCGGGCGAGGTACAGATCCGGGAACACGCCCAGGAGCCAGCTCGTCCACTCGTCCAGCGACTCGCTCTCCGTCAGCGAGGCGTAGGTCACCTCGTCGTTGCGGCGGTACTGGAAGAACACATTGTTGTGCGTCGCCTCGACCTGGTACACGGTCGGCACGGCCACGGAGGCGAAGACCTTCGTGCCCTGCTGCACCGGCTGGCCGTTGATCGTGACAGTGCCCTGCACGGCCTGGATGGCCACAGAGTCGGTGTCATAGATCGGGGACTGGAGCTCCTCGACATTGGCGAACACGGTCGTCACATCGTCCACGGCGTTGCCGAGGCCGCCGGCGGTCTCGTCGGAGGTGATCAACTGGGCCGCATCGGCGTCGCCGTTGTAAGTCACGGTGACGGTCGAGTTGATGGACACCGTGCCGGTGATCACGATCTCGACGGTCCGCTGCGTGCCGTCGGCCGAGTCGAGCCCGACGGACTGGATCACGCCGCGGGAGGTCTCGAAGTCGGCGTCGTCCAGCGTGGCCGGATCGATCGGCTCGGTGAAGACCAGCAGGATGCGGTTCACGAGACCGTTGCCGGTGTCATCGACAAGGTACGCGCCGGCGAACTCGTTGTCGTTCACATCGGCCTGCAGCGCGACATACGGCGCGGTGCGGTTCTCGAGGATCGCGCCATCGACGAGCGCCTCGTTGCCGCCGGCGTCCTCGATGTTCGAGCCCGAGTCGATCGTGACCTGCACGCCCGGCTGGAGGCCGGAGGTGTCCTCGCCCTGCTCGGCGGTCTCGCGGAGGTTGAAAATCACGCCGTTGTTGTTGGCGCCATCCGGGTTGTCGAACCCGATGAAGTCGCCGCCGACATCATCGTTGTCGAGGAAGGCGGTGAAGCTCGGGCCGTAGGTCACCGTGCTCGGCATGATCGTGTTGGCGGCGTTGTTGTCCACCGCTTCGGAGAAGTACAGGGTGGCGCGGTTGTTCGCGTCCTGGTCGCCAAGCGTGTCGTCCTGCTCGGCGGCGAACTGGGAGTTGTTGGCGTTGAACAGGCCGTCATCGACCGGCATCTGGTTGTCGCCGGTGTAGAAGAACGCGAGGGCGACGACCGGGGCGGCCTGGTCGACCGTGGCGGCGCCGGCGGCGATGGTCGCGGCCGCGTTGCCGTTGGCATCCTCGATCTCGGCGCCGGTGGCGTCCGCGTCATACGCGAGGTTGAAGATCCCGCTGTCGCCCGTGCCCGGCACATTGTCGTTGCCGGCGGTGCCATCGAACGGGAACAGGTCCGGATCGAACGAGAGGACCACCGCGTTGTTCGTGCGGCCGTCGGGAACGCCGGGGGCCTCGACGGTCAGCACGCTGACCTCGAAGTCCTCGATCTCGTCGTCCGGGGAGGCGTCGACATCGGTCTCGACTTCCACCAGCGCGCCGGTGGACATGTCGATCGCGCCGAACGGGGTCATGACCTGGCCGTCGATGACGGTCAGGGTGATGCCGCTGTCGGCGGTGGTGTCGGCGATCGTCTCGCCGAACACGAACGCCACGGCGTCCTGCTTGCCATCGCCGTTGAGGTCATGGAACGAGCGGCCCACGAGCGTGGGGGCGATCGCGTCGTCGCCGGTCACATCCTGCGCGGTGGCGTAGTCGTCGGTGTCGAAGATCGACGAGGGGACATTGCCGCCCAGGTCGGTCTCGATCGAGTACGCCTCGCCGTCGGCGCTCAGGCCGTCGGAGAAGACGAGGTCGGTGCCGTTGGCGAACAGCGAGAGCAGCACGGCGCTGGAGTTATCCGGATCGATGAGCGCGCCGGTGATGTCGATGTCCGAAGCGCCGTCCGGGAGCTGGAGCTGGGCGCCGTAGAACACGGGGTTGCCCAGGTCCGCCGGGTCGAGCGGGAGGTTGTAGGTCACCCGCACCGCGTTGGCGAACACGCCGCCGCCGGTGACGGACTCGACGAACTCCACGGAGGTGATCTGCAGCGGGGTCAGCGGGGCGACCTGGACAGCGCCGTTGGTCGCCTGGTTGCCCACGATGTCGAAGATCGCGTTCTGCGGGTCGCCGTTGTTGTCGAAGAACGGACGAACGAAGTTGCCGTTGCTCAGCACATTGGCGGCGTTCGGATCGCGGGTGTACTCGAGCACCGTGTTGTCCGAGCCGGCGAGGAAGCCGGGGCCGCTCAGGCCGGCCGCGGCGAGCTGGGTGCCGTCGAACGAGTTCGTGGTGTTCACCTGGAAGTCGGCGCCGTTGGCGTCGAGGTTCGCGATGACGGTGTGGTTGTCATCGTTGCCGGCGGCGCCGTTGTTCAGCGACTCGGCGAAGACGAAGTAGGTCGTCAGCCCGTCGGTGGTGATGAACACATTCTGCAGGGCCGGGCGGACCGGATCCGGATCCAGGTTCTCGTCGTTGGCCTCGTCGGCCCCGTCGAAGGCGGTCTGGATGCCGTTGTTCGAGGCGCCGGCGATGTCCGTCGTGTTGACCACGATCTGGATCATGTTGCCCGCGGCGTTGGCGGCGTTGAAGAACGCCGTGGTGCCCGCGGCGTTCGTCAGGTCGATCTCGACGCCCGCGTTACCGGCGCCGTCGTTGTAGTTCACCGGAGCGCCGACGATGCCCGCCGACACCTCGATGGCCGCGACGGGGTCGCCGTTGGAGTCGATGCTCACGAGGAACGCGCGGAGTTCCGTCGCGTCCGTGATGCGGTTCGCGGCGGCCTGGCCCGCCGGGATGTTGATCGTGATGAAGGTGCTCGGCCCGCCGAACTCCTCATTCCCGACCGTCGGCTGAACGACCTCGACGCCGTCGACGAGATCGGCCATCGCCGACGCGCCCATGGCAAGCCCGGCGCCGATCGCCAGAGCATTCAAGAGATTCTTTCTCATCGCTTGCTTTCCTTTCATCCTCAATCCACGAGACGAAAGCTCTCGCCTTCAGATCGCGGCCCCGCCGTGGATTCGGGCGGCACGGGCCTTTCACCTGGATTTCTTGCACGAGCCGCACGGTCGCGACTGCACTGCACCCGGGGCACGGGCCCGTCCCGTACCCAAAACGAATCACGCGCCACGCCCATCAAGGCATCGCCGTCGCACACTCCCGCCCGCTCCGCCGGTCCCGCGACCGGTCCTCCGCACCCGCCGCTCGCGTCCCGCCGTCCGCCCCAACCGATTCATCAGAACAAAGGTCCGATTTCCGCGGGGAATCGGGCGACACTACCGCCCTGGCGGGCATCGCACAAATCCCCACAAGTTACTCCGCACTAGCCAAGCGTACCCGGGCTTCAGACCCCAAGCAAGCCTATCTGTCCGTTTCCGGGCCAAAGTCGGCCCCCATCGTGTGGCCCGCCTCCGCCTCCGTCAACCCGTTCCAACCTCAGGCCACCACCTTTCTGAACCACGCCTCCGCGGCTTTCCCGGACGGATCGACGCCCGAGTCCAACTCACCGGAACCGGGATCGGTCCCGACGGATCTATCAGGTATCGACCATGCCCCGACATCGCACTGCATAAATTGTTCAGTGCTCACTAGTTTCGCGACATGGTTGCACCGATCTCGGCACCGGAACGGGGCTCCCCGACCGGCCCTCACGGGGCTCGATTCCCGACTGATCCGTTTATTCCCCGAACATTCCGAACACCCCCACCTTCCTCGCACTCGTTACCGACCCTTCCGGACCCGGTGGCAGCATCTGTCCGGAAATCCTCACGAATTCACGAGTTGGAGTGCCGGGCCCTTTCCCCCACCGCTCGGAACCCCGCCAATTCCCGAGCATCCGGGCCCGCCGCGCCCTGATCTGCCACACCGCTTCATCTGAGAGGGATTCGCGGGCGCACTCTGCGCCGGTCGCACCGGTTGCGCCGATCAGCCCGCCCGCGCTCCGGGAGCGCGCCCGTTCACCCCACGAGCCACCACCCCGGCTGGCCGATCCTGTCCCGTGCGGCCCGCGGCGAGCCGGCGAGCGCTGCAAGGGCCCACCGGATCCGCCGGGGGCTCGGCGGCGGGCGCTGGCCCGTCCCGCGCCCGCCCAACCGACCGACCGACACACGCGACACGGGACCGCCGAGGCGGCACGCCCGCTTCGTCGAGGAGCCAGCCCATGGACATCGATCAGGTTCTCAGCACCGCCGTCCAGGCCGACGCCTCGGACATCCACATCGTGGCCGGGCATCCCCCGGTCATGCGCGTCCACACGGTGATGACGCCGATGGACTTCCCGGTGGTTTCCGTCGAGTCCGGCGAGTCGCTGATCAAGAAGATCGCCCCGCCCGAGCTGCTGGACCGCTTCCGCGAGAACAAGGACATCGACTTCTCCTACGCCGTGGAAGGGCTCGGTCGCTTCCGCGTCAACGCCCACCGCCAGCGCGGCGTCGTCGGCGTGGCGATGCGTGCGATCAAGACCAAGGTCCCCCCGATGGACCGCCTGAGCCTCCCCGATGTGATCGCGCGGCTGACCTATCTGCCCCGCGGTCTCGTGCTGGTCACGGGCGACACGGGCTCGGGCAAGTCGACCACGCTCGCGGCCATGATCCAGGCGATGAACGAGCGCTACCAGAAGCACATCATCACGCTGGAGGACCCCGTCGAGTACGCGCTCAAGTCGCACCACTGCCTCATCGAGCAGCGCGAACTCGGGCAGGACATGCCCTCGTTCGCCTCGGCCCTCAAGCACGCCCTGCGCCAGGACCCGGACATCATCCTCGTCGGCGAAATGCGAGACCTCGACACCACGGCCCTGGCCATGACGGCCGCCGAGACCGGGCACCTCGTGCTCTCCACGCTGCACACCGTCAACGCGTCGCAGACGGTCGAGCGAATCATCGACATGTACCCCGCGCAGCAGCAGAACCAGATCCGAGCGATGCTGGCCAACACGCTGCAGGCGGTGGTCTCGCAGACCCTGTTCCGGCGGAAGGACAAGCCGGGCATGTGCCCGGCCGTGGAGATCCTGCTGTGCACGCCCGCGGTTCGGAACCTGATCCGCGAGGGGCGCACCTTCGAGATCGCCAATGTCATCGAGACCAACCGCGCGATGGGCATGCAATCGCTCGACACCGCGATCGCGGAGCTGTACTTCAACGGCATGATCTCCCGCGAGGATGCGGTGGCGCAGGCCGCGTACCCCGACAAGCTCGAGCGCCAGCTCGCCGCCTGACCGCCTCCGACCGACGGAACCCGCCACGCACACCGCCCACGAGTCCCAACGCCGCCGCGACGCGGCCCCCCCGCCCGGGCCCCAGCGACGGACGCCCGGACACCGGGGGTGAGGAGAGACGATGCCCGCCTATCGCTACCAGGTCCGCTCATCTTCGGGTCAGCAGGTCGTCGGCGTGCTCAACGCCTCCAACGCCGGCGCCGCCGCCACGACGCTGCGCGCCCAGGGGAACCATGTCCTCGCGCTCACGCCGGTCCACGGCGGCGCGCAGGGCGGGGCGCTCGCCGAGAAGCTCCGCGAGCTGAACTCCGGCAAGCCGAACCTCAAGCATGTGCTCGACTTCACCACCCAGCTCGCGGTGATGATCCGAGCCGGCATCGGGCTCCGCTCCGCGCTCGACGGCATCGCGCAGCAGACCCAGCACGGTCGGTTCAAGAAGGTCATCCTCGCGCTCAAGAACGATGTCGAGTCCGGCAAGCAGTTCTCCGAGGCGCTGGCCAGGCACCCCAAGCTCTTCAACCCGCTGTATGTGAACATGGTCAAGGCGTCGGAGATGTCCGGCTCGTTCGGCAAGATGCTCGACCGCATCGCGGCGTACATCAACCAGCAGATCGAGACCAAGAAGATGGTCGTCGGCGCGATGATCTATCCCGCCATCATCGCCGTGATGGCCGTGAGCGTGACCATCTTCCTGCTGACCTTCGTGCTCCCGAAGTTCGCCGGCGTGTTCAAGGGCAAGGAGGATGCGCTGCCCTGGTCCACGCTGTTCCTGATGGACCTGTCCGCGTTCCTCGTGGCCAACTGGGTGATGCTGCTCATCGCCACCGCGGTCGGCGGCGGCGGGCTCTTCGCGTTCACCAAGACCTCCGTCGGCGGCTGGTATGTCGACAAGGCCAAGCTGACGATCCCCATCGTCCGGAACATGTTCCGCTCGCTCTACATCAGCCGGTCCCTGCAGACCATGGGCGAGCTGATCAACGCCGGCGTGCCCATGCTCGACACCATCGTGATCACCGGCGACATCTCCGGGAACCGCATGTACCGCCGCCTGTGGCGGAATGTGTACTCCTCCGTCAAGCAGGGCAAGAAGGTCACCACCCCGCTCGTCGGGAACACGCTGCTGCCCCACTCGGTCACGCAGATGATCGGCGCCGGCGAAGAGTCCGGAAAGCTCGGCGAGGTGCTCGACGAGATCTCGGACTTCTACGCCAAGCAGTTACGGGACGCGATCAAGGCCGTCACCTCGATGATCGAACCGATCATGATCATCGTGATGGGCTCGGTGGTCGGATTTATCGCCATGGCCATCATCCTCCCCATCTTCAAGATGAGTTCGATCGTCAAGTGACCGAAACACACCGCGGGGCGAGCACCCGGCTCCGGGGATCCGCCCCCACGGAGCGATCCCGCATGCGCCGCAACCCACGCACATCACGCCGACTCCGGCCCACGCCCCGCCGCCTCGGGACCCCCGCCCGCCGCCTGCGCGCGCCACGGGCCACGGCGCTGGCCGGCTTCACACTCATGGAGACCATGCTCGCCGTCATCATCGTCGGCGTGGGCATCGTCGCCATCGTCTACGCGCAGCGGCACTTCCTCTACCAGAACCTCTGGTCCACGCACGCCGCCTCGGCCACCTACCTCGGCAACGAGATCCGCGAGGTCATGCGCGGGCTCCCGCGGCACGACCCCGAGTCCGATGGGCTCTACCTCACCAACCCCGACGACCCGTCCACCCTCGAGGGCTGGGGCCCCGAGCCTTCCGAACTCGACCCGCGCGATTTCAACGACATCGACGATTTCTCCAACGCCGTGTTCGGGACCGCCACCGACCTGCCGCAGTGGCTCATCGACGAGGGATTCACCCGGTACGCCGGGCCGATCGACGCGTTCGGCGATGTCATCCCGCAGGTCGACTGGGATGGCACCGTCCCGCTCATCGAGGTCGATGGCGCCCAGATCCCCATGCCCATGGCCGGATGGACGCAGATCGTCCGCGTCCAGAAGGTCAATCCCTCGGACTTCAACGCGTCCGTGCCCGCCAACGCCAGGACGCTGGATCTCACCGGCGATGTCGTGCGCGATGTCGATCAGTTCCCGCTGCTCGTGACCGTGATCGTGCTCTACGAGGGCATCTACGAGGACTCGGCCCCGCCGGTCACGACGATGTCCTGGGTCGTCCATCCATAAGCCCCCCCCAGCCCCCAACCGCCGCACCACCTCCCGCCGCCACCCGCCCCCGCTCGTTCAACCCCCGCCGTCCGATCGAACACACCACCGACGCGAAGGCACACGCACCATGCTCGCCACCACCCGCCGACGCAAAGCCCGCTCCGACGCACCGCGATGGACCGCCGTCCGCGCGCACGCCCGAGGCATGCGCTCGCGCGCCAGCGCCGAGGGGCATCGCCGTCGCCGCGCGCCCCGGCTGAGCAGGCGCGGCGTGGTCAGCATCCTCGCGATGATGTTCCTCGTGATGTTCGGCTCGCTCGCGGGCGCGATGGCCGCCGTCACGCAGGGCAACCTCCGCTCGGCCTCCTCGCACCTGCGGATGACCCGCGCCCTGGGCGCGGTGGACACCGGCTTCCAGATCGCCGAGGCCCGCCTGCTCGAGGCCGCCCAGCGCACCATCACCGCGCGCGGCGAGATCACCCCCGAGTACGCCGCCGAGCTCTGGTACGACGCGGATGCGGCAGACCTGTTCGTCCGCTTCGACCCACCCCGGTACGGGCGCGTCGAGCCGAGCACGCCCAACTCCATCATGGACATCCTCGAGATGCACCACGCGTCCGACGATGCCAACAATGTCATCGATGCGGACGCTGGCAACGCCTCCGCGCCCGTCAATCTCCCGGCCAGCCCGCCGGAGGGCTTCGTCGTCACGCCGCCGATCGGGCTCGAGCGCACCGACGATGGGCTCATCGTCACCGCCACGCAGATCACCTACGCGCCGCCCGTCGACGGGCGGATCCTCGTGATCGTCACCGGGTACGACTGGGACCATGTCCGCTCGCGCTGGGTCTCGCGCACCGCGCAGGCCGAGTACGAGATCACCCGGCGCATCGCCCAGACCATGCTCGGGCCGACCCGCGTCATGCTCGGGCAGGGGGCCGCCTCCGAGGGGCCCATGGCCATCACCTTCGACTCGGATGCGCTGGACACCATCGACGGCCCGCCGCTGGCATCCCGATCGGACTTCTACGGGCTCGACCCCGCGCTCGACGAGAAGCTCGCCGATTTCTACAACGCCATCCTCGACTACGACGCCAACCGTGATAACCGGCTCTCGCTCAACCACGCCGTGGAGTCGCAGCCGCTGGCAGCGCTCAACCTCATCGACTACGACGGCGACGACACGCCCGACGCCGCGTTCACGGACCTGACCTTCGACGGCACCATCGACGAGTTCGACATCTTCGCCCGGCACTTCGATGCCGACGGCGACGGCGAGGTGGTCCTGTCCGCCGCGCTGACCGCCGGAACCCCCAACGCCGGGCGCTCGCCGGAGTTCGTGATCAACGATGCCATCGCGCTGCTCATCGATTCTGGCAACGCCGACCGCAACAACAACACCCGCTTCAACGGGCGGCTGACCGCCGGCGCCTGGGACTTCACCACCTTCGTCGACAATGACGGCGATGGGAACCTGGATGCCGACGACATCGACCACGACGATGTCACCCTCGGGTACCGCGACGGCGTGCTCGACTTCCGCGACTCGTACGCCAAGATCCGCGGGAGCATCACCTTCGCCGCCACGCGGCAGCAGTGGGAGCAGCGGACCGGCGCCAACGACGAGGTCGTCGGCAATGTCCAGGGCGATGTCCAGGGCGTCATCCGCACGCCGCCCCGCGAGAACCCCATGAACTTCTCGGCCGGTGATGCCGCCGCGCCGACCATCGAGCCCGAATCGTTCACCGACGCCAGCCAGGCGCTCATCGGCATCGCCAACTCCAACGGCCAGGCCTTCGCCACGCAGGCCGGCGCGCCCGCCTCGACCACCTACGAGGCCACCCCCTACGGCGCTCCCTCACCCGCCGACTACTACCAAAGGCCCGTGTACATCGGCGTGACCTTCGAGAATGTCACCATCCCGTGGGGCACCAACGCCCTGTTCATCGACTGCACCTTCAAGGGCGTGACCTACATCAGGACATGGCAGGACAACACCCACCCCTCGTGGCGGTTCTACGGCATGCTCGACCGCGACGCCGAGACGGGCGCTATCGAGCCGCTCTACCCGCCCCCGCCCGCCGAGGCCGCGGCCGCACTCGACCAGTCCTACGCCATGCCCGGCGACATCGGGTACGACACCCTCCCGCCGCCCCTGTACGCCGACCACGACGACGACGCCGCCACGCCGGACATCCAGATCACAGACACCAAGCTGCTGGCCAACAACCTCCGCTTCCACAACTGCCAGATCATCGGATCCGTCGTCGCCGACCGCGCCACCAACTTCACCAATGTCCGGAACAAGCTCGTGTTCACCGGCGCTTCCAAGTTCCGCCAGCTCACCCAGGCCGAGGCCTCGACCATCGGTCTCTCCACCGCCGAGTGGCAGCAGACGCTCCGCTCCTCGCTCATGGCGCCGCACTGGTCCGTCGACATTGGGTCCAACATGTCGCCGCCGGAGCAGGATGTCCGGCTCGACGGCGTCATCATCGCCGGCGTGCTCGACATGCGCGGACGCGCCGAGGTCTTCGGCGTCCTGCTCATGACCTTCGAGCCCGTCCACGGCCAGCCGCCCCTCGAGCTCTATGGCGAGGCCATCGGCAATCCCGCCGACTTCAATGTCACCCTCGGGCACTTTGCCGAAGACGATGGCGACCTCGAGGGCGCGCTGGATCAGGTCGCCGACTACGACGGCGATGGCAGCCTCGACCTCGGCTGGGACATCGCCCGCGATGAGGATGGCATGCCCATCCAGGTCGCCGGGTGGGATGGCGTGCACCTCGAATGGTGGTACGACGGCGCGCCCGACCTCGATGCGCCCGACACCATCGTCCGGCGCATCGTCCCGTGGCACGGCACCGAGGGCACGCCCGACTCCGGGCCCACGCCCACCACCGGGCCCACCCGCCTCGTGCCAAACCCCAACCTCATCCTCCCCGATGGGCTGCCCATGCCCATCAACATCCTGCCCATCGAGAACTCGTACACCGAAGGCCGCGTCCTCCTGGGAGCCAACTAACCCATGACCCCCACCACCCCCCCCAACTTGCCCAATGACCCCACCATGGCCAGCACCGGCGGCCCGTTCGGCGCATCGCCCGCGACGCCGCGCCGGCGCACGGGCCGGGTCCGCTGCCGCGCCTTCTCGGTCATCGAGATGCTCATCGCCACTGCCATCTCCGCCACGCTGTTCACCTCGCTGCTCGTCTCGCTCGATGCCATGTTCAAGGGCTACGAGCAGACAACCGACTCGGCCTCCACGCAGGTCATCTCGCGCATCGCCGTCAACCGCGTGCTCGCCATGATCCGCACCGGCGATGAGTTCGGGCCCATCCCCGACTCCGTGCTCAACGAGTGCAACAACCCCATCGCCGCCGACTTCTTCGAGTTCGTCTCCCAGCGCAACGATGCGGGGCAGGCCACGCAGATCACCCGCATCGAGTTCCGCGATGGCACCGGCGCCGCCACCAACGCCCAGTGGGCCGCGCTCTGCGATGCGCCCACCGGCGGCGTCTCCGGGGCGAACCCGGGATCGCTCTGGGTCATCACCACCCCGCTCGACTCCGACACCGGCGCGCCCGGCGACCCCACCGAAAGGCTCCTGCTCCAGGGCATCCGCAACTGCGTCTTCACGCTCACCTTCCGCCCGGGCCCGCGCCTCGAACGCGCCACCATCGACATCACCATCGACCCGCAGATCGACGATGCCATCGACATCACCACCGGCGCGGTGCCCAAGACCACCCGCATCATCGCCAGCGCCATGCCCCGACGCATCTGACCGGCACGCCCCGGCGCATCTGACCGGCACGCCCCGGCGCATCTGATCGGCACGCCCCGGCGCATCTGATCGGGTCGCCCCCCGCCCCCCCTATCATCCGCGCTCAGATCCTCCCGAATCGGAGCACGCGGATGACACCCCCAACCGATGCGCCCACCGGCACACCGACCACCACCCCCACTTCGCACGAGCCCGGGCTCGCCCCCTTCGCCGTCGCCGGGCGCTCGTTCACCTCGCGCCTCATCGTCGGCACCGGCAAGTACCCGGACAACAACACCATGCGCGATGCCCTGCGCGCGTCGGGCGCTGAGGCCGTCACCGTGGCCGTGCGCCGCGAGCGGCTGTACAACGAGGCCGGCGAGTCGCTGCTCGATGCGCTCGACACCGACCGCTACACCATCCTCCCCAACACCGCCGGGTGCTTCACGCCCGACGATGCCATCCGCGTCGCCATCCTTGGGCGCGAGATCCTTGAGCAGATGAACAACCCCGGCGCCTCGTGGGTCAAGCTCGAGGTCCTCGCCGACAAGAAGACGCTCCTGCCCGATCCCGTCGGCACGCTCGAGGCCTGCAAGGCGCTTGTCGCCGAGGGGTTCCAGGTGCTGTGCTACACCTCCGACGATCCCATCATGGCCCGGCGGCTCAAGGATGCCGGTGCTGCGTCAGTCATGCCCGCCGGATCGCCCATCGGCTCCGGGCAGGGCGTGCTCAACCAGAACAACATCGTGCTCATCCTCGAAGACCTCAAGGCCGGCGACCCCGACTACCCCGTCATCGTCGATGCCGGCGTCGGCAGCGCTTCGGATGTCTCGATCGCGATGGAACTCGGCGCCGATGGCGTGCTGCTCAACACCGCCATCGCCCACGCGCAGCACCCGATCACCATGGCCCACGCCATGCGCCACGCCTGCATCGCCGGAAGGCAGTCCTACCTCGCGGGGCGCATCCCGAAGAAAAAGTACGCCACCGCCAGCTCGCCATGGGAGGGCGTGATCTCGTACATCCCGGGCGAGTAGCGGCGAGGACGGGGGGAGCAGCAGAACAACAGAGCAGCAGATGTCGGCATCACGGAGATCGGCCGGCGACCCAACATTTGCTGTTCCGTTGCTCTGCTGATCTGCTGTTCTCTTCCCCCACGACCCCGTATCCTCCCTCCCCACATTCCCATACCATCCCCCCAATGCCTCGCACGAACCAGCTCTCCAAAGCCGACCAGCAGCGCGCCCGCGCCGCCGCCGAGCGCGTCTCCATGACGCACCATCGCCTCGTGCCCTTCCTCGCGCCGGGCAAGACCCTCGACCAGATCGACCTCGAGATCGCCCGCATCATCGCCGACCTCGGCGGGCGCTCCTGCTTCATCCGCTACTCGCCCCGTGGGTACCCGCCCTTCCCCAATCACTCCTGCCTCTCCATCAACGACTGCGTCGTCCACGGCACGAGCAAGTCCCACCGCGACCCGCTCAAGCCCGGCGACATCCTCTCCGTCGACATCGGCATCAACTACAACGGCTGGATCGGCGATGCCGCGTGGACCTACGCCATCGCCGAGATCAACAACGACGCCGACCGGCACCTCATGGACACCGGCAAGCAATCCCTCCGCCTCGGCATCGAGGCCATGCAGCCCGGGCGGCCGCTGATCGACTGGGCGCACGCCGTGCAGAACTGCGTCGAGACCGACAACAAGCTCCACCTCATCCGCGGGCTCGGGGGGCACGGCCTCGGGCAGACCATGCACGCGCCGCCATTCATTTCCAACACCGTCCCCACCTGGCACGCCGAATGGCCCGAGGCCATGACCACCTTCACCCCCGGCATGTACCTGGCCGTGGAGCCGATGCTCGCCATCGGCACCGCCCACACCCGCGACCACGCCAACGCCTGGCCCATCCACACCGCCGACGGCTCCAACGCCGTGCACTACGAGGCCGACATCATCATCACGGACAACGGCCCCGAGAACTGCACGGCCGCGATGTGGGACCTGCCCGACATCGTCGGGTGAACAGGCATCCCCTTCCCTCTCGGGTGGCACCGCTCTCCGAGCGGTGTCTTCTTCTGCTGCTCCACACCCTCGGTGGGACGGGCGTCCCGCCCGTCTCCTCATGCTTCCTCTACCTTCCCCCCCTCATCCATCCTCTATCTTCCCCCCAAGATCTCCCAACCCCCCGACGCTCCAGAACCGCATGGCCCGAGTCCGCGAACATTCGTCCATCAGGCCCGGTCCCGCTCACGCATGTCGGACACACCCCAGCCCACCCCGGCCGTCCCCTCGCAGCGCAAACCCGCGCCCCGTTGGACCGCGCCCATCGCGATGGCCCTCGTGCTCATCGCATCCTCCATCGCGTGGAACTTCGGCAGCACGGCGATCGCCGCATCCCGCCAGCCCGGATGCCCGGTCGGTCCGCACGCGATCACCACGCTCATCCCCGCCGGCATCGCGGCCATCATCGCCGCCTTCGCCATCGTCGCGCCCGCGCGCAGGAATGCCCTCCGCGCGATCGTGCTGTCGCTCACGCTCGCGTTGATCGCCATTCCCATCGCATGGACGCTGGAGAACATGCTCTTGAGACGGCGGGATGGCGCGCTGCTGGTCCAACTCGCGGCGCAATTCCGGGCCGTGGATCAGGCCCGCAAGGAGGCCGAGCGGCTTGGCGCCCCGCACGAGCACACCGCGATGCTGCTCGTGCGCGACCGGCACATCCCTCCCGCCCTGCTGCTCTTCGATGGGTTCGCCTGCCCCCGATGCCCGCCCATGCCCGCCATCGATCGGTTCGCTTACGCGAGCATCACTCTCGACGATGCGTGGTCCCAGCGGGTCACCGCCGACCAGATCATCGATGCGGCCAACGCCACCCTCGGCGATGACCCCTGGGAGCGCATCGGCTGGACATGGCACCTCCGCGATGCCCGCCCCCACCGCTCGCTCGACCCGGACATCATCGTCGCCGGCGGCGTGCTCTGGGCGAACCACTCGATGGCCGTGATCCTCACCTTTGCGGATGGCGATGTCCGATGGTGGCGCGACACCGACCCCGACCTCCAAGCCAAACTCCACGCCGCCACCACCGCCGCCGAACGCCTCGGCGTCGCACCGCCCCCACCCGAACTCCTCGAGTTCGTCAACAACGCGAGCACCACCCCATGACCGAAGGCCCACAGTCGCCCACCCCCTCGCCCCGCGGCGCGTCCCGCTGGACCATCGGCATCCCGCTGGCGCTGTTCGCGATGCTTGCATCCATCGTCTCATGGCAACAGGCGACCGTCGCCCGCATCGCCGATCTGCAGCCCGGGTGCGATCCGCTTCCTCACCGCCTCACGGCGGGCGCGCTGGCCATCCTCGCCCTCGCGCTCTTCATCACCGCCTCGATCATGGTCGCGCGGGCCCGTTGGCTGCCGGCCATCGCGCTGGCGCTCACGCTCGCGGGCACCGCGTGCTTCGCATCCGTGGTCGTGGCCAGCGGGCTCGCCCGCGCCCGGGTGGGCGCTGTGGGTGTCCATGTCTCCGCGAGTCTGCGAGCTGTCTCTCAGGCCCGCCATGCGGCCGAGGAAGATGGAGACCCGCACGCCGAGACACTGTTCCTCCTGCTCCACGCGCGCTCTCTGACGCCCGAGATCCTGTTCCTCCCCTGCGGCTGTCCCTACTGGCCGCCCGGCGTGACCGCCGATGAGTTCGACTACCAGGGCATCACCGCCGAGGATGCCTTGCTCCGAAGGGTGTCCACGCAGCAGATCACCGATGCGGCTCGTGCATCGCTCGGCGATGAGCCGTGGGAGCGATTGAGTTGGGCCTGGTACCTGCGGGATGCGCGCCCCTACCGCGACCCCATCGACCCGGAGATCATCGTCGGCGGCGGCATCATCTGCACGCTGACGCTCCGCGCCTATGTGCTCCACGCCGACGGAACGGTGAACATCTGGCGCCCCACCGACCCCGACCTCGAAGCCAAACTCCAAGCCGCCACGACCGCCGCCGAACGCCACGGCGTCGCCCCGCCGCCGCGCGAACTCATCGACTTCGTCAACACCCCACCCGAGCCCCGCCGATGAACGCCGAGCCAGCCACCTCAACCTCCACCCCCAAGTCTCGCGGATGGATCTTCCAGACCGCCGGAATCATCGCACTCCCCGGCATGTTCCTGTCCGCGTTCATCGCGCTCTGGACCGCCTCTTTCGTCGAGCTGGCCGCCAACCAACCGGGCTGCGGTGCCGGCGCGTATCTCGTGACCATGTGGCTGTGCGGGCTGCTGGCCGTGCTATGTGCGGCGATGGTCATCGCCTGGCTCGGGCGTGGACGGATCGTTCGCTCCATCGTGTGCGCAGCACTCATTGCTGCGGCGGTGCTGCCAATCAGTGCCGCCGCTGCGTTCAGCACTTTCGGGGAGATAAAGGGGATCGCGATCCACACAGCAGGCCGCCTGCGATCCATCGGGCAGGCGCGGCAGGCCGCGGAGGCCAACGGCATCGAGCACGCCGCCACGCTGCTCCTGCTGCTGCCTGAACGCTATATCACCCCGGAGATCATGATCAGCCCGGAGTACGCCTGCCCCCTCTGCCCGCCCATGCCCGATCCCGGCGTGTTCAACTACAACGGCATCACCATGGACGATGCCCTGCAAGGGCTCGCCAGCGAGCAGGAGATCATCGACGCCGCCAACGCGGTGCTCGGCGATGAGCCATGGGAGCGGATCGGCTGGACCTGGCATCTGCGTGACGGCCGCCCGTACCAGCCGGGCGCCGATCCGGAGATCATCGTCGGCGGCGGGATCTTCTACTACCAGTACGAGCGCGCCATGATCGCCCAGGTATTGCACGCCGATGCCAGCGTCCGCACCTGGCACCCCACCGACCCCGACCTCCATGCCAAACTCCACGCCGCCACCACCGCCGCCGAGCGCCTCGGCGTCGCCCCGCCCCCGCGCGAACTCTTCGAGTTCGTCAACACCACGAGCGCCACCCCATGACCGAACCAACAACCCCGCCGCCCGCACTCAGCGCCGCGCGCACGCCTTCACCCAATCCCACACCCCGGACCCCCCGCATCGCGCTGGGCCTTCTCGCCGCGATCACCGCGCTCGTCGCCACGCCCGCGTCGGGAAGTTCCACCTTTCTTGCCATGCTCGCTCGGCACCAGCCCGGGTGCTCCGCGCGTGAGCATGCCATCGCCGCGCTCCTTTCCGGCGGCTACGCCATCGCGGCCACCGCGGCCGCCATCTACCTCGCCGCGGGCACGAACACCCGCCGATGGCTGCGGCTCACGCCGCCCGCGCTCATCGCCCTCGCGCTGGTGTTCTCCGCCGCGTGCTTCGAACTCCCCCGCCACCGAACCGGCACATGGGGCGTGCCGCCGAGCAACATGCTCCGTGCCTACGCCCAGGCCCGCAACGCCGCGCCGGAGCCGCCACCCGGCGATCCCGCGCCCCTCGGCACCATCCTGCTGCTCATCCACGATCGTTCCATCACACCCGGCTCAATCCTCCTCGGCGAGGCGTGCCCGGAGCGCCCGCCCATGCCGAGCCCGCATGAGTTTGACTACGCCGGCATCACGCCCGCGCAGGCCTACGAGCGCCGCATCACACGCGAGCGGATCGTCGAGGCCGCGAGCGCTGTCCTCGGGGATGACCCGTGGGAGCGCATCGGATGGTGCGGCTTCCTCCGCGATCAGCGCCGCTTCGCCGACATTCCCGACGAGGCCATCATCGTCGCGTACGCGTTCCACCACACCCGGATGGGCCCGCGCGTGCACCTCGCCTTCGCCGATGCCACCGTCCGCGGCCATGACCCGGACCACGACGACCTCCTGAGCATCATCGCCAACGCCACCACCGCCGCCGAGCGCCTCGGCGTCGCGCTGCCTCCGCAAGAACTCATCGAGTTCGCCAGGACCCGCACCATCCCATCGCCCCGCCACACCCAGCCCGAGCACCCCAACACAGAACAATTGCCATGATCCTCCGCGCCGACTCACCCCGCTGCTCGTCATCAGGGCAGCGAAATTATCACCGGCCACATACCGAGCACCGCATCACCGTGAGGGAACCTCATCGACGCGCTCTACCACCGCTTCTCGTCTACCAATCAATTCGTTGAGTCTCGCTCGATGAATTGGCCTGACCTATTGCGGGATCGGATCAACCAGATGCCACCAGATCGGCCAACGCCACACACCTCGGACTTGGAACGCACTTCCTCGTACTTCATCTTGCCGTCTAAATAGCGGTCAAATCGGTTGAAAAAGTCCGTCAGGGACAATCGGTCGGCGGCCACATGCTTTCGGTTTAGGGTTGTCTTCGTCATTGCTCGCCTCTCTTCATGGCCTCTTGAGGCACCTCGGGTCATCGATGAACACCTGGCAGATTCCAGTCAGATACGCATATTCTGCCACCAAGTTCACGTGGCGCAACTCAAACTCATTCGGGACGGAACTGTCCACATTCAGTACCCCAATCATCCGTGGATCACCCGGTTCGACATCGATTGAAACTGGGACCGATAAAATCGATCTGTATGGGGCTGATTGATCGAAATGCTCGGCAATTTCAGGTGCATGCGTGTCAGTCACAATTTGAGCGTCATGGGTAAGGAACGCCCGAGACGCGCCTGGAATTCCCTCGGCGATCGGGTGTCGCTTCCTCTGGCGGGAGTGATCCTCGTTTGCGACCTGAACAGAAAACTCGTCCCCAGCCGACTCGGCCACGACCCAGTTGCACCAGATGTCGCCGCGCAATTCGCTGCTCGAACGCAGATGACGGCGGACCTGATCCAGCAACCGCTGTTGAAGATTCCTCAATTCCGCGGCAAACTCGTCTGGCCGCTTCTGCACATCTCGCTTTGCGATGAGTTCTTTGAGTAGCCGCCGCAGGTATCCTGCCGTATCCAGAGAGATCGCGTCAAGCGCTCGTTCTCGACTATCCATGGCAGCCCGCTGGCGAACCCGCTCGCCGTGTTCGACCAGACCAACAAGGAATACCAATGCTATGGCGCAAATGACGATCATGACGGAAATGAACCACCCGAGGAACGACCATATTGCGGGCAACAACGCGCCGAAAATACAGATCGCAACACTGCCACCCCATCTCGAGACGCGCACTATCCAAAGCGCGTCAAGCGACTCCACGAAGTCAAATAGAAACTGGGCGAGCTGATCGAGGCGCGACATCATGCGCTCGCAGGATAACAAATGCTTCATCGTGGAGGCACCTATCGCCTCTTGACCCCCTCACCGCATGCCCGCATCCCCGCATGCCCCTCGACCAGTTCCCGGGCCGTCCGCACCACCAGCGCATCCTCCCCACCCTCACCCCGCGCCACCGCTTCGATCCGCGCTCGGATGGCCGCGCGCTCATCGGCTCCGAGCCCGCCATTCATCTGCCCCCCATCGACCTCCTCCCCATCCACCAGCACGTTCGCCAGCACGATCAGCGCGTTCCGCTTGAGCATCGCCAGCGTCGCACGCTTCATCGCCGAGCCGCGCAGCGCAGCGCTGCGGTCCTCCGGCGTCCACCCCAGCACTTCCAGCGCATCGAAGCCCGTGCGCCGCGGCGCGTACGCCGGGTTGGCGCTGCTCCTCGATTCGCCGGCCGTGCCGCCGCCCGCATCGCCGGCGCCGCTCGCCACGCCCGCGCCGCCGCCGCCGGGCGGGCGCGGTGAGTTGTGCGGGCACACCTCCTGGCACACATCGCACCCGAACAGCCAATCGCCGATCGCCCGATGGAACTCCGGCGCGACCGGTGAGCGATGCTCGATCGTCAGGTACGCGATGCACTTGGTCGCATCCACGCTTCGCTCGGTGATCGCGCCGGTCGGGCAAGCATCGATGCACCGCGTGCAGGTGCCGCAGTGGTCGGTCACCGCCCGCTGGGTCTGGGGCGGGCGCAGCGCCATCGTCGTCGCGATCCCGCCCAGCAGCATGTACGACCCCGCCCGCGGATGGATCAGCAGCGTGTGCTTGCCGATCCACCCCAGCCCCGCCCGCGCGGCGTGCTCGCGCTCCAGCACCGGCGCGGTGTCGGTGAACGCGCGGAACACCTGCCCCGGGAACTCCGCGCGCAGCGCATCGCACAGCGCGTGCAGCCGTTTCTTGATCACCTGGTGATAGTCATCCCCCCGCGCGTACCGCGCGACCCGCCCCACGCCCGCTCCTTCCCCACCCGCCCCATCAACATCGCCGCCGTCACGCTCGTCGTCGCGCGTGCCTGCATCGCCCTTCACACCCCGCGCCTCGTACACATCGCCCACCAGCACCAGCGCCCGGCACCCTTCCACGAACCGCCCGGGGTCGATCCGCTGCTCCACATGGTTGCCCAGCCACCCCATCTCCCCGTGCCGCCCCGCCGCCAGCCACGCCCGCAGCTCATCGCCGAAGTCGCTCTGGCGCGCCTCGCACACCCCCGCCAGCGCGAACCCCATCGCCCGCGCGCGCTCGCACACCACGCCCCCGAGCCGCGCCCCCTCGTGCTCATCGAGCCCGACACGCTCGCGGTCCGCGCTGCACATCAGCGTTCATCGTCCATCCGCGCCATCCGCGCCCGCAGCGCTCACGCCGCGGCCCCGTGCCCGCCGCCCGCGCTGCCGCTCCCGACGCTCCCGCCATCGCCGGCCCACCCGTACATCCGCTCGATCGCCTTCGGAAGCACGCTCTCGGCATCGGCCAGGTCGCGCATCCATGCCACATCCCAGGTGCAGCTCAGCCAGCACCCCAGCGCGCTCGCGGCCGAGCAGAACTCCGCGCACGCCAGCGTGCCCGTGCCCAGCGGAACCGGGCGACGATCCGAGTCCACATCGCGCACCCGCGCCAGCGCCGCCCGCGCGCCCAGCTTCATCAGCCCCTCCGCCGGATCCTCGCCGGCATCCGTCGCCGCGAGGATGTCGTACGACGCCCGCAGCAGCGGCGAGCCCACCCGCCCGATGATCTCCAGCAGGTCCTCGGCCGTGGAGAACGAGCCGCCGTTCTCCAGCACCACCACAAGGTCCCGTCCCCGCGCGTGGTCGACCACCTTGCCCAGCCGCTCGATGATCCGGCGGAGCGTGCCCGTCCGCGACTGCCCCTTGGGCACGCGGAACCCGAACACCCGCACCATCGATGCGCCGCACTCGTGCCCCACCTCCACCAGGTCGCGCCCCGCACGCACCGACGCCTCGTTCCACGGCATCACCCGCCCGAGCACCGGCGGCGTGATCGGCGCATCGAAACTCACCGACCCCGAGACGGCCGCGATCGACACGCCGGCATCGTCGGCCAGGTACCGCGCCTTGCTCCCGGCCGTGAGCCCCGGGTCCGAGGCGATCCCATCGGTGCCGCCGCCGCCATGCCCGAACGAGCGGAGCTCGACCCCGTCGTACCCCCACTCGCGGGCGCACCGGAGCACGCGGTCCAGCGTCCACTCGGGGCACGCAATCGTTGAAAACGCGGGCTTGAACATCTTCCGCCTCGACACCGGGGACCACGGGACACGCGCCAGAACCCCGCCCCGATCCCCCATCGTACCGCATCGATCGCGCCCGGACACCGCCCGACGGCTCCCCATCCCGCCATCGACATCACCCAACGCACACCGGACACACCTTCACCCGGGCTTCACCCGATCGCCCTTCGGCACCCCCTACACTGGAAAAACCACCACCATCCGCCGCCGCCCGGCGCACCTTCCAATGGAGCAGGCCATGACCATCACCATCGAATTCCTCGGGCACTCCGGGTTCCTCATCAAGGGCAAATCCCACGCCGTCGCGATCGACCCGTTCCTCACCGGCAACCCCGTCGCGGTGCAGAGTCCCGATCAGGTCAAGTGCACCCACCTGGCCATCTCCCACGGGCACGCGGACCACTACGGCCCGGACACACTCGCGATCGCCAAGGCCAACAACGCCGCCGTGCACGCACCCTACGAGATCTGCGAGCACCTCAACGCCCAGGGCCACGAGAACACCCAGCCCATGAACCCCGGCGGACGCGTCGCCACCGACTTCGGCGCCATCGCCCTCACGCACGCCATCCACTCATCCTCCTACCAGGGCCAGTACATGGGCAACGCCACCGGGGTCATCGTCCAGATGGACGGCGTCACCGTCTACCACGCCGGCGACACCGCGCTCTTCTCGGACATGAAGCTCATCGGCGACCTCTACCGCCCCACCGTCGCCATCCTGCCCATCGGCGATCGCTTCACCATGGGCCCCGAGGATGCGACCCGCGCCGCCCGGCTCATCTCGCCGCGCATCGCCATCCCCTGCCACTACGACACCTGGCCGCCCATCAGCGTCGACCCGAACGAGTTCAACCCCGAGGGCGTCGAGGTCATCCGGCTCAAGCCCGGGCAGTCCACCTCGATCTGACCCCCCCCCAATCCCCCCAACCCCCAAAGCCCGCGGCCACCGGGTCACGCTGGCCCCAGCCGCACCCCGATTCCCACTACACTCGGGGCTCGCGCACGATCAAACAAGCACACACTCGCACACCACCACCGCCGGAACCCACGCCGGACCCTCACCACCAAAGGAGCACACCACCATGGCAGACCCGCAGCCCAACGATCCGCAGAACCAGGTCCGCGTCACCGTCGATCGCTCCAAGATGACCCTGGCCTACTCCAACCTGTTCACCATCTCCAACCAGATGGAGGGCGTGTTCCTCGACTTCGGGCTCTACCTCCAGCACCCGGGCCCGCAGGGCCAGTCCGCCCAGGCCGAGTACACCGTCGGCTCCCGCGTCGTCCTGCCCTGGCCGGCCGCCAAGCGGCTCATGGCCACGCTGCAGCAGTCGCTCAAGGCCTACGAGGACCGCTTCGGCGAGGTCCCCATGCCCCGCTGGCCCGGCGATCAGCCCAACAGCAACCAGCCCGCACCGCCCCCGCCGCCGACCAAGAACTGAGCCGCCCAGCGCGCCCGACCAGCGCCCGCATCATCCGGGCTTCCGCGCCACCACATCCAGACTCGTGATGAAGTCGCCCATCGCCGTGCCCGCCGGGAGCGATGCGGCGATCTTCTTGTACAGCGGATCCTGCCAGGTCGTCATCGCGTCGATGTACTCAGGCTTCGGCGTCAGCTCGATGTCGACCAGCCCGGCGGCCCCGGCGCCCGCGCGGAACTCATCGATCTGCACCGCGCCCGCGATGCACCCCACCAGCGCCTCGATGTCCGCCACCACCGCCTCGGGCAGCGGGCGGAGCAGCGCCAGGTCCGACACCGCCACCCGCCCGCCCGGACGCAGCACCCGCGCGATCTCGCGCCACACCCGCGGCTTGTCCGGCGAGAGGTTCAGCACGCAGTTCGAGATCACCACATCCACCGAGCCATCCGCCACCGGGAGCGCCTCGATCTCGCCCAGCCGGAACTCGACATTGTCCAGCCTGCTGCGCTCCCGGTAGGCCGCGATGTTCCGGCGCGCCCGGCTCAGCATCTCCGGCGTCATGTCCACGCCGATCACCCGCCCGCTCGCGCCCACCCGCGGCCCGGCCACGAAGCAGTCGAACCCGCCGCCGGACCCGAGGTCCAGCACCACCTCTCCCGGCCTGAGCGAGGCCAGCGCCGTCGGATTGCCGCACGAGAGCCCGAGGTTCGCGCCCTCGGGCAGCGCCGCCAGATCCCCGGCGCTGTACCCGACCGCGCCCGCGACCTGATCCGCGCTCAGGGTCGTCGGCCCGCAGCACCCGCCGCCGGCGCAGCACGATGAGCCGCCGCCCCCCCCACCCCCCGCGCCCTGAGACACCGCCAGCCCCGCCGACTGCACGCCGGACCACTGGCCCGAGCGCGCGATCTCCGTGTATCCCTCGCGCACCGCATCACGGACCGCATCGGTGTTGTTGTTGCCGCTCCCATTCCCACTGTGCGTCGTCGTGTTCATCACCGCTTCACTTCCTTCCGGGGGCGCACGCCCCCTCCGAATCCAGTGCTTCGATCCCGCGCTCCCGCCCGTACACCCGCCGCCCGAGCCACAGCGACACGCCCACCAGCCCGATCAGCACCGGCACCTCCACCAGCGGGCCGATCACCGTCGCGAACGCCACGCCGGACCCGATCCCGAACACCGCGATGGCCACGGCGATCGCCAGCTCGAAGTTGTTCCCCGAGGCCGTGAACGCCAGCGTCGCCGCCCGCTCGTAGTCCGCGCCCACCCGGTGGGCCATGAAGAAGCTCACCAGGAACATCACCACGAAGTAGATCACCAGCGGCGCCGCGATCCGCAGGATGTCCAGGGGCATCTCCACGATCCGCTGGCCCTGCAGCGCGAACATCACCACGATCGTGAACAGCAGCGCCACCAGCGTGATCGGCGCGATCGTTGGAATGAACTTCTGCGCGTACCACGCATCGCCCTTCCGCGCCCGCAGCACGAAACGCGTGAGCATCCCCGCCGCGAAGGGGATGCCGAGATAGATCATCACGCTTCCGAACACCTCGCCGATGCCCACATCCACCACCGCGCCCTCGAGCCCGAACACCGTCGGCAGCCAGGTGATGAACACCCAGGCGTACACGCCGAAGAACAGCACCTGGAAGATGCTGTTGAACGCCACCAGCCCCGCCGCGTAGTCGCCGCTCCCCTTCGCCAGATCGTTCCACACCAGCACCATCGCGATGCACCGCGCCAGACCCACCATGATCAGCCCGACCATGTACTCCGGCTGGTCGCGCAGGAACAGCACCGCCAGCCCGAACATCAGCACCGGGCCCACCACCCAGTTCTGCACGAGCGAGAGCGCCAGGATCTTCCAGTCGCGGAACACCTCGGGCAGCTTCTCGTACCGCACCTTCGCCAGCGGCGGGTACATCATCAGGATCAGCCCGATCGCGATCGGGATGTTCGTCGTCCCCACCGACACCGCATCCAGCGCAGCGCCGATCCCGGGCAGGAACCGCCCGAGCAGCACCCCCACCGCCATCGCGAGGAAGATCCACACCGTCAGGAACCGATCGAGCACGCCGAGCCGGCGGGCCCCGCCGGGACAGGGCGCTTGGCTCCGATCGGTCGGCGACGCTCCGGGCGCGGCGATGCTCACGAGCCGGTCCCCCCGCAGCAATCGCTCGCGCAGCATCCCCCACCCTCATCCTCACCATTGCCGCAGCACCACTCCTCGATCGCATCGGCCAGGGCGCGCAGCGACCCCGCCAATTCCGCGCTCCGGGCCGAATACCACATCGTCCGCCCCTCCTTGCGCGCATCGAGCAGGCCCGACCGCGCCAGCAGGCCCAGGTGCCGCGCCACCACCGAGAAATCGACCGAGCAGCACGCGGCCACCTCGCTCACCGAGCACGCCCGGTCGCACTTGATCAGGCACGCCAGCAGCCGCACCCGCGTCGGGTCCGACAACGCCTTGAACAGCGCCGGATCCAGCCGCGCATCCACGGCCCCGCGACGCCGGACCGCCTGGCGCGGAGTGGACGGACGGGGCGAGGGATGGGGCGCCGACGAAGCGATCGACGCCCCGCACCTGGGCGCGCCCGGACGGGCACCGGATTGCTTGGATACTGACGCCATCATGCCAGTATAATCCCGAAAGCAAGGGCGGTCAAGCCGGGGCATCGCCCGGCCCGCCGCCCGCATGGCCCACCCGAACGCTCAGCGCCGCCGGCGGCGCGCCGCCGCCAGCCCGCACACCCCGAACACGCCCATCGCGCCAGCGCCTGGCACCGGGGTGATGCTCACATTGTCGATCGACACATTGAAGTTCGTGAACCCGTAGAAGAAGCCGGGCACGAAGGTCGTGAACTCGATCCGGTCCACGCCCTGCAGCACATTCGTCCAGGTGCGCCCGTCGGGCAGGATCGGCTCGAAGGTGTTCGGATCCTCATCGCCCGCGCCGTTCCAGCCCGATGGCAGCGCTTCGCCGAGCACATCATCAACGGTCGCCTGGAAGGTCAGCCAGTTCCCGTTCGTCGATGATGGGAGCGTGCCGAGTTCCATCCACACCGATGCCGGCGGCGCGCCCTCGAACGGGTCGTCATCGAACAGCTGCACCACCAGCGTCCGCGACACCGGCGAGCCGAAGAACGACATGTAGTCGACCTTCCAGTCGATCGACAGCGTCACGGGGCCCTTGGCGGTGTAGTCGCCGATGAAGTTCGCGTTCGTCGAGTTCCGGGCCGACATCCCGAAGTTGTCGATGAAGTCATCCCAGTGGATCCGCGCGCCGGGGTTGCCGCCCGCCGGCGACACCGTGCTGTGCCCCAGCAGCGACCACCCCTGGTTGCCATCGTCGAAGGTCACCAGCTGGTCGTTGTTGCCCGAGCCCGCCGCGGCCGTCCCGCACACCGCCAGCGCCACCGCGCCCGCGCCCCAGCACGCCCGGCGGGCGCGCGACATCGTCTCCGACTTCTTCGTGTTCATCATCATCTCAAGCTCCTCTCGCGACCGGACGCCCGGACATCGAGCCGCCGCGGTCCCTGTACCACTCCAAAGTACACGCGCCCTCCCACCGTTCAACGCACACGCGGAGGGGAAATGCGCCCGCCGCTTCGCACACGCCCGCCCCGCCCCGGTCGAAGAGCCACCGGGACCGGCCGGCGGCGATCAACCACCGAACCTCGCCACAATCCTTCCGATCCGTGACCGGAACCGGGGCTCGGCGCGTCCCGGCTTCGTAACCACAGAGCCCGCAAGAGGAGATGCCCCATGCTCGCCACACCGCTCCCCACCCACCCCGCCCAACCACCCCAACCACCCCAGCGCCCCCACCACAACCGGCGCGTGCCCCGCCGTGTCACCCGCGCCGCATCGGGAGCGCCGCACATCGGCATCGTGCTGGCCACCATCGTCGCCGTGCTGAGGCTCGTGCCGATGGCCAGCGTCGGCGCGGCCCAGCCCGCCTCGCTGCGGACCGCGGTCGATGCGCTGATCGAAGCGCTGACAGCCCCGCCCGCCACGGCCGAGGGCGCGCTGGACACGCTCATCGAACGGCACACCGCGCCGGACCTCCGGCAATCGCTGGGCGAACCGCAGCTCCGCGAGCGGATCACCGGCATGCGCTCGCTGCTCGATGCCCGGATCGACGATGTCAGCGTCGAGAAGATCGAGGATGACTCGCTGCGCCTCACGCTCATCGGCGGGCACGAGCTCATCCTCGCGATCGTGGTCGATGATGGGGGCCGTTTCGGCAGGCTCGACCTCCTCGAGCAGCGCGATCCGCGCGACAGCGAGGAGCACCGGCTCCGAGAGCCGATCGCATGGGACACGCTCGAGCAGCGGCTCCAGCGTGAGCAGGACCAGCACGGGCTCTCGGGCGTGGTGCTCGCGGAGCGCGATGGGCGCGAGGTCCTGAGGGCCGCCTACGGGCTGGCCGACCACGACGCGAATCGTCCCACGGACATCGACTCGATCTACGGCATCGGGTCCAAGCCCATCGAGTTCACCATCGCCGCGATCTTCCTGCTCGCCCAGCGCGACAAGCTCGCGCTCGATGACTCGATCGCGGAGCACCTCCCGGATGTGCCGACCGACAAGCGCGCGATCACGATCGCGCACCTGATGTCCGGGCGCTCGGGGCTCCCGGACTTCTTCCACACCGATGAGGACTGGGATCCCGACCTGGCGTGGATCGACCGGACCACCGCCGAGCAGCGCATCCTCGCGGAGCCGCTGCACTTCGAGCCGGGCACCGATCGGCGGCACTCGCACGCGGCGTTCGGGCTCCTGGCCGCGATCGTCGAGCGGATCGATGGACGCACCTACCAGCGCTTCGTCACCGAGGAGATCCTGGGGCCCGCCGGGATGACCCGCACCGGGTTCTACGGCCAGAGCAACGGGCTCGCGCTCACCGACTTCGCCGTCGGCAAGGGCGTCTCCAGCGTCGGGATCCCGAACATCCCGCCCAACTGGGGGCCGACCTCGTGGCTCATCATGGGCAGCGGCGGCATGTACTCGACCATCGGCGACATCCGGCGTTTCCACCACGCCATCGACAACGGACGGCTGCTCAACGAAGAGCACACGCGGCGGCTGGCGAACCGCCCGGGCATCGGGGTCGATGGATCGGACCGTGGCTACGAGATGCTCCACGCCACCGATGGCAAGGGCAACCGCATCATCCTCATCATGAACATGGACGACCGCTCGCCCGCGCGGCGGGCGCTGATGCGCGACCTGATCGCGCTGATCGATCCACGGGCCGAAGACTGATCGCCACACCCACACCCACACCCGTGCCCCGTGCAACAAACAAGCCCGTGCGCACTTCGCGTGCCACGGGCTGTCTCATTGGCTTGGTTGTTGCGACGATGAAGCGGGCGTGCCGGTGCGGCTCAGAGGCGCGAGGCCTCGAAGCCGAACGCCGACTGGGAGGGGTCGTCGAGCAGGATGGCGTCCGAGCCCTTGGACATCCGCTTCTCGAACTCATCGCAGATGGCCGCCGCGGGGATCGAGTACGCCCGGAACGACTGCATGAGGTGCAGGCGCGAGCGGACGCCGGCCTCGCGGAACAGGCGCTTGAGGTGCGCCCGGACCGAGTGGTAGGTCAGACCGGTCGACTCGGCGATCTGGTCGTCATCCAGCCCCTCGAGCACGGACTCGAGCACCTTCTTGGTCTGCGGCTTCAGGCGCGCCACCCACGCGGGCTCGCGCTTCCATGCCTTGGCCCAGGCGTGGGCCATGTACGGCCCGAGCGAGCTGGTGCGGGCCATCGCGCGCCGCGCGATCGGGCCGGACTTCGTCGTGTTGTGGATCGACATGTACAGCTCGGTGCCATCGGGACGGGTGAACACGCCGAACGCCTCGTCCACGATCTCGAGCGGCGCGTGGATCTCGCGGGCCAGGCGGGCGTTCTCGAGCTCGCTCGGCTCGATGAGTTCGGCGCGGCGGAACACGCGGTTCCGCGGGCGCGCGTCCAGCCGGGTGGCGATCACCCGCTCGGACGCATCCCATCCCATCGGCTCGTGCAGGCGTGCGCGGCGCTCTTCATCCCAAGGCCCGGAGATGCGGGATGCCACCGCCGGGCCGAGCAGCCCGTGCTCGAACACCGCCAGCGTCACCGCGTCCACCTCGATCACCGAGACCGCCACCGACAGGAGCTGATCGAGCAGCGTGTGGTTGGTGATCTTCGGGTCAGAGGAGGTCTGGCCCAATCGGAAAATCGCTTCGGAAAGGCTCTGGCAATTCATGGCGAGTACTTCCTTTACGCCCCTCCGTTCGTCGGCGCGGGCGAACGGTTGCGGCCCGGGCCGGAACTCCCCCGATGTTCCGCAACCGAAACAAGCCAAGATCGGGTGACGCCGCGCATGACGCACCCCTGCGTTCTCGCAGCGTCGACCGGCGTGCGCCGATTCACCACCTTGGGACACGCTCAACGCGTGGCCCAACAAGTGGTTGCGCGCGTCGCCGACGAGGCCGCACACCACCCGATCCTATTCCGGATCCGGGCCCCACGCCGAGTCGTCTTCCCATTTTCTGGGGAATTTCCCCCTGGACGAACCCGCACAGGCTCCCAGCACTCGAAGCGCGCCCCCCGCGCCCGCACCCGAAAGGAGTGGGAACGCCGAATCCCCAATTTCCCATTGCCACTTGCAATGCCCTATATTCAATCGGAGAGTTCTCTGAGCGTCGCCGTTCCGTTTCGACGCGACCGCCGACCGGTGCCCACCGGTCGCCACCCGCGCCGTCCCGGATGATCGGTAACGCACAAGGTCGATCGCCGCCATCCTGGCCGCGATCGACCCTTTGCCTTGCCCGTGCCGCCGTCGTCCCCGATTGGAAGCATCCCGTCTTCCAACCCGGTCCCGGCACGAGCATCTTCAAAGCCCCCCTCGCCTTCCGTGCGAGAAGGGGCCGCTTCCTGCTCCAACGCAGAAGATCGAACGCCCGACAGTCCGTGTCCGACACCCGATGCATGTCCCGCCTGCGGTCGTCCGGAAACCACCACCGGCGGGGCCCGCAACAGTATCCCGGCGTTTTCGCAGCACACAAGCGAAAAAGCCAGATTCCGTGCCGAATGCCAATAAACCCCGCCCTGCACGGGGTCTTGCCGGCAATTTGGGCCCGTGGCGTGTCCCGAATCCGGATGGTCCGGGGCCCCGATCGGCACGAAACCGTCGCCAATGTGTTGCACAAATAACTCCGTTCGGGCGTGGCCGGGCCCACGCTACTCTTGCCCCCGATGACGGCGTCGAGGCGGATCATCATCCATGCGTTCGGCTCGGCCGGGGATGTCCGCCCCCTCGCCGCGGTGGGCGGTGCGCTGGCGCGTCGGGGGCACGCGGTCACGCTGACCGGCAACGCGCACGACCGGCACCTGGGTGAGGAATTGGGCCTGCCCTTCATCCCGGTTGGTGAGGCATGGGACCGGAGCGAGCTGGCGCGCGATCCCTCGCTGCTGCACCCGGTGGGCGGCTCGGCCGGGCTTCTGCAGAAGGTCATCCTCCCGCGCATCGGCGCGACCTTCGCGGATCTGCGCTCGCTGATCCGGGACAGCGCGGAGCCTGTGGATCTTCTGGTGGGTCACCACACCTCGTTCGGTGTGCCGTGGGTGGCTGAGGAGTTCGGGATCCCTTGGGCGATGGCGGCGGTGGCGCCGGCGAGTTGGCCTTCGATCGAGAACCCGAGCGTGTATCCGGGGATGCCGGACCGGGACTCGTACCGGCGTCCGCTGTTGCGGGCCGGGATGGCGGCCGGGCGCTGGTACACGAACCGGATGATCGATCCGGCGTTGAGCGCGATCCGTCGGTCGCTGGGGCTGCCGGCGATCCGTTCGGCGATGTTCGACTCGATGTTCTCGGGTGTGGCGAATCTCGGGCTGTGGCCGGCGCTGTTCCGAGCGCCGGCGGGCGATGATCCGGCGCGGACGGTGAGCGTTGGTTTTCCGCGCTGGCCTCGCGGCGGGCGCACACACACGCTTCCCGAATCGATCGAGCGGTTCCTTGAGCAGCGCGACGGGGCGGGCGGTGTTGGTGCGCCGGTGGTGGCGATCACGCTCGGCACGACGGCGATCCACCAGGGCGCGGCGATCATCGAGGCCGCGCTGATCGCGTGCGGGCGGCTGGGGGCGCGGTGCATCGTGCTGGGCGGTGATGCATCGGTGGTGGATGGGCATGGGCATGCGATGCACGCGGCGTGGGCCGAGCACGATGCGCTGCTCGGGCGTGTGGACGCGGTGGTGCATCACGCGGGGATCGGCACGACTGCATCGAGCCTTCGCGCGGGGACGCCGGCGGTGGCGGTTCCGTTCACGCATGATCAGCCGGACAACGCGCGGCGTTCGCGGCTGCTGGGCGCCTCGGTGACGGTGGTGCGCAAGCGGGCTTCTCAGCCGGAGGCGCTGGGTGCGGCGATCGGCGATGTGCTGCGCTCGGATTCGATGCGCTCACGGTGCGCTGAGATCAGCGCGAGGCTTGCGGATGAGGATGGTGCGGAAGCGGGCGCGGATCATCTGGAGCGGGTGATGGGATGGCGGGAAGAAGCGCCGGCGTTCGCGGTCTCGCGGCGCGAGCCGGCCGGGATGGCTTGATCGCTCGCGGCTTCGCGCGCATGATGGATGTTGATGAAGGTTGTTCGCGACGATGGGAATCGGATCGTGCTCTCCGGGCCACCGGGCGGGAAGGGCACGGTGGTGCTGCTGCTGGTAGTGGGCACGGCGTTTCTGGGTGGCGCGTGGCTCTTCGCCACTGCCGGGGCGGGGGCGACGCAGAGTCCCTCGGGGGGCCTGGGCAACTTCTTCGGGAACCTCATGCCGAAGTACGGCGTGCCGATCATCTGCGGGGCGATCGGCGGAATCGTGTTCTCCTTCGGTGTCGGGAGCGCGGTGGCGCGCGATCGGCTGGTGCTGGACAAGGTGACGAACGCGTGCTCGTGGACGCGGACGATCCTTGGGTACCCATTGTCGAAGCCGATCGAGTTCGAGCTTCGGTTCGCGAAGCATGTGAAGATCGAGCGGTTCGTGGAGACGCAGCCGGGCGGGCCGAACGGCGGCGGGGGCGGGTGGTCGCACAAGTCGCGCGCGCGGCTGCTGATCACGAAGCCTCGGCGTGCGATCGTGCTGGACGAGGGCGAGCGGCAGAACGAGCCGCGGGTGCGGGGCGTGGGCGAGGCGGTCGCGAGGTTTCTGGACCTTCCCTTGGAGGGTCCGAGCGCGGATGACCCGGATGAGGGCGAGGAGTTGTGAATCTCCGCAATCGTTGAGACATGCATCTGTGAGATCCTTCTGATGCGCGCCGACACAGGGTGCCGCGGCGTCATGTCCGTGCGGATGCAGCACGGCGAGCCGACGGATTCACCGCCGCGTAGGCCAGAGAAGGAGACCCACCATGGCACGCACGAATCTCATGAACGCCGGCGCGGCGCTGCTGCTTGCCGGATGCACGCTGGTTCCCGCCTCGAGCGCGCTGGGCGCCTGCCCGGGCGATCTGAACTTAGATGGGGCGACGGACAGCGATGACTTGAGCCAGATGCTCAGCTTCTTCGGTCAGGGCGCGGGCGGTGATCTGGATGGGGATGGCGACACCGACTCGGACGACCTCGGGATCCTGCTCGGTGATTTCGGTTGCCAGACGGGGATCGTGCTCCCGCAGAGCGCATGCATCATTCTGATCGGGGCGCGGGATGCGGCGGGGCGTCCGCTGGGCGCGCCCGGGCCGAACGGGGCGCTGGAGCTGGATCCGTTCGTGGCGTTCTCGGTGCTGTGCGATGCGGCGCCGGACTGCCCGTGCGCGGGCCCGGTGGTGCTGGGCGGGGGTGTGCAGACGACGACCTATCCGGTGAACGGGACGAACCTGGGCGAGGTCAGCGATGCGATCTTCGGCGATGGGGGTGCCGGGCCGATGATCGACGGGACGCGGTACGCGGGGAGCGCGCAGCTGTCTGCGAGCTTCAAGACGGGTCCGTGGCAGATCGTGGATGGGAAGATCTGCTATTCGATCTCGGAGGTGAGTTGGACGACGACGATCCTGCTTCCGGACTGGGCGAACCAGCCGGAGGACCTGCCGGCGGACCAGAAGGAGGAGTGGGATCGGTTCCTCGGGGCGCTGACGCAGCACGAGCAGGGGCACGCGAACATCAACAACCAGCACATGGGCGCGGTGCGGGCGCAGCTGGTGGGTGCGCAGGTGTGCATCGAGATCCCGGAGGGGGTGGACCTGACGGATGGTCTTTCGGATGAGGAGCGCGAGCTGATCGGCGATGCGGTGGAGGCTTCGGCGAACCAGCGGTTCTCCGATGCGATCAACGCGACGAACCTGGATCAGGACCAGACGAACTACGACGACCCGCCCGGCGCTGACAATCCGACGGGGACGGACCACGGGCGGACGCAGGGCGCGACGCTCAACACGAATCCGTGAGGTGGCCCGGGGGCGAGGCGGGGCGGCCAGGGCGTTGATCGCGGGTGATGATTCCGGATGGCCCGCGCCTGCGGAAGCGGCGCGGGCTATTTCGATTTTGCCGTGGGCGGTGGTGATGGAGCGGGGTGTGCGTGGCGTTGGACGGCGGCGCGGAGGAGGCGTGCGTTTCGGGTGTTGGCCTTGTAGATGGCGTCGGGGAGGAAACCGATGAGCGGGACGAGCCCGGCGAGCCAGTCGATGCCAATGTTGATGAGCATGCGGATGATGATGGATCGCGGGAGTCGGAGGGCGATGGCCTGGACGATGAAGTATGCGGAGATGGCTGCGGAGGCGGTGTCGCCGAGGACGGGGATGAGACTGATGATGGGATCGAGGCCGAAGCGGAATCGTGTTCCGGGGATGGTGAATCGGTTGTCGAGGAGATGGGCGAGCGCATCGAGGCGCGCGACGGTCTGCTCGGCGGTGCGTGGGGAGATGGTGTGGTCTTCGGCGGTTGCTGCGTGCGGCATGTTCGCGGTGGGGCGTGCGGGGGGTGTGGTGCGTCGGGGTGGGATGCGGGCGGGGGCGGGGGTCAGTTCTTGGAGATGACCCAGATGGCGTGGACGAGTCCTGGGATGTAGCCGAGGAGCGTGAGGAGGATGTTGAGCCAGAAGTGCGCGCCGATGCCGACTTTGAGGAAGACGCCGAGGGGCGGGATGATGACCGAGAGGATGATGCGGAGGAGTTCCATGCGGTGATTGTGTCCGTTCAGGGTTGGGTGATGGTGGTGAGCGCGCGAGGGCGTGGGGCGATGTGGGCCCTCAGGTCATTGGGGAATGGGTTGTGCGGATTGCGTGGCGGGTTGGCGAGTGAGCGTTGAGATTGAATCAGGCGGGTGGCGCTCCGCCGCGGAGGGCTCGGGCGATGAGGCTGATGATGAAGAGGACGATGAAGACGAAGAAGAGGATTTTGGCGATGGAGGTTGCGGCGCCGGCGATGCCGCCGAAGCCGAGGATGGCCGCGATGATCGCGATAATGAGGAATGTGAGAGCCCAGCCGAGCATGTGGAGTCCTTTCTGTGGAATCCTGTGGCGTTTGGACTGCGCGTTTGTCTTTTGGACAATTCCGGCGTCCGTTTGGGGCAAGGGAGAGCCTAGGGGAATGGAAGTCATGGGACAAGGTGTGCGTGGAACGGAAGTTGGGCGCAGGGAGACACCGCGCATGACGCAGAAGTGAGGCATCAGGCGGTGGAAGATGGGATCAGGGATCACTGAGAAGACGAGGCATCAAGCATCAGGCATCGGGCACCAGTGGGGGAGGGTGGTTGGGGGTGTGGTGGTTTGTTGGGTGGGATTGGTGGGTTGGGGGTTTGGGGGTTGGGGGGTGACAGGAACGGTGGGAAGTTTGAAAGGGCTGGCCAGCCCGGTTTGTGCCGTTGGGGAGGGTGGCTCTTGCCCTTTGCTGGGGTGTCGTCCCAGCGGTCGCCGTGGTGTGGCGGGCGGTTGCGGTTGGCGAGTGCGCGCACTTGCCACCCACACATGACCCGGACGCAGAGCGCGGTTGCGGATCAGGATGTGTCGCGCCGGTTG
>JBQLZO010000082.1:0-17141 GCA_052168315.1 Phycisphaerales bacterium
CCCCGCCCAGCCTCACCCCCCGCGCCGCGCGATACCCTCACCCCCCGCGTGAGCCTCTCCCACACCATCCCGATCCCCCCGATCACCATCGCCTTCGCCCTGCTCGGCCTCGTGCAGCTCCTGCTCATCGGCCTCGCGCTGTCCATCGCCCTGCTCATCACACTCACCGCCCGAAGGCTCCGCCGCCCACCACGACGCTCCTACGCCTGGGCCGTCGCACGCGGCGTCCCCGGCGATCCCTCAGAACTCCCCGAGCCCCGCGCCTTCCAGACCATCCAGCTCACCATCGACCACCGCGGATCCACCGCCACCGCCTGGTCCATCGAAGCTGACGAGCCCGACGCACCCATCATCCTCTACACCCCCGGCTGGGGCGATGCCAAGATCAAATCCCTCCAGCGCCTCCACGCCATGGCCCCCATCGCATCCACCATCATCGCCTGGGATCCCCCCGGCCACGGCGACTCCCCAGGCAAGTGCGCGCTCGGCACCCGCGAACCGCAACACATCCGCCACATCATCGAAAACGCCATCCCCCCCGACAAACCCATCATCCTCTGGGGCCACTCCCTCGGTGCCGGCGCTGCCATCGCCGCAGCCGCCGCCATCTGCGACAATCCCGACACCGCACGCAGAATCCTCGCCGTCGTCGCCGAAGCGCCCTACCGCCTCCCAAAGACACCCGCATCACGCGTCATGCGCCAGGCCGGGCTCCCATGGACCGGCATCGGCCCGCTCGCCTACATCGCCCTCGGCATCCGCACCGGCATCGGCCCATCATGGCCCGGCTTCGACCGCGCCCTCCACCCCCGAAACCTCAATCACACACCCCTCCTCGTCATCCACGGCCAACTCGACAACATCTGCCCGCCCGACGATGGACGCGACATCGCCACCGCCGCGCCCCACGGCACCTTCCTCCTCATCGAAGGCGCACGCCACAACGACCTCTGGCAGCCCGAATTCCACGCAGCACCCCGCACGCTCCAATGGCTCCGCGCCGCCATCTCACGCCCATGATCCCCGCCCAAGACTCCCGCAACCCCCCATCGCCACATCCGCGCCATCGCGCCGCCACAACGGGCCTAGCCTGCCCAATGGCCGATCACAACTCCACCAACGCTCCATCACGCCCGCCAATCGACGCGCCCGCACGACGCAACCGCACAGCAAGCCCCAACACATCCCGCGCCCCCGGCAGCCGCAGACATCGCCGATGGCTCGCACCGATGTCGCTGCTCGCCTCTCTCACCACCGCAACCACGCTCACCGCCTGCGGCGCCGAAACGCTCGCGCTCGCCGGCGCGGCAGGCAACGCCGCGCTCGTCGGCAACTCCGTCTACAAGTCCGGCAGAGCCATCGCCGCCGTCGATCGCACATTCGATGTCGTCAACACCGCCGTGGACGACGCCGCAAGCCACCTCGCCTACACGCTCGAAGTCGACCGCGCCTCGACCTCCGGCCACCGGCGATTCGTCAGGATCCGCGATGACCGCGGCGGCAGGCTCTCCATCCGCATCGAGCGCCGCACCCCGCGCCTCACCCGCATCGAGGTCGATGCGGGCCCATTCGGCCACGCCCCAACATCAAGACTCATGCTCCAGGAAATCCTCGAGCTCCTGCGGTTCCATTCACACCTACACCCCGAACCACCCGACGCCGCGCACTGAGCGCCCCGCGGAGTCCGCTCCCGGCCCTGCGCCGCCCGCATCCCCAGGCCCTCCCGCGCCAACCGCTCACTGCAGGTTCACCGGCATCACCACATACACGAAGTCGCTCCCCGCCTTCAGCAGCCCCGGGCGGTTCGGCGCCTTCATCTCGATCACCACCTGGTCCTCCTCCACCACCTTCAGCGCATCGGAAATGAACGCCGGGTTGAAACCGATCTCGATCGAATCACCGTCATACCCCGCGATGTCCACCTGGACCTCCGACTCACCAAGCTCCGGCGCACGGCTCGAAAGCCGCAGCGTCTTGTCCCCCGAGTCGAACGACATCCGCACGCCCCGCGACTCCTCGTTCGTCAGCAGCGCCGCCCGACGAACCGCCGATGCCAGCGTGCCCACATCGAAAGTCGCCTTCTTGTCCTGGTCCCGAGGGATCACCTCTTCGTACGGCGGGAAGGTCCCCTCCACCAGGTTCGTCGCCACGATCGCCGAATCGCCGCCCTCCCCATCGCCATCGAACACGAACACCGCCTGATTGTCCGTCACATACACCTTCACGCTCCCGCTCCCCGCCAGAAGCTTGTTCACCAGGTTCAGCGCCTTCGTCGGAACGATGCACGGCGAACCATCGCCCTCCACATCCTCGGCCGTCCCCCGAGAAAGCGCCAGCCGGCGACCATCCGTCGCCACCATCTCCAGCTTCTTCCCCGTCCGCTTCATCAGCACGCCGTTGATCGCGTACCGCGAGTTCTCCCGCGCCGTCGAGAAGATCGTCCGCGAAACCATGTCGCCCAGCACCGACGCCTCGACCGTGAACACATCACGGCAGTGCTCCTTCTTCGGCACCCCCGCCACATCCGGGAACTCACTCGCCGGATACCCGAACACCGTGAACTTCGCATCCTGACCGCGGATCGTGCAACGATCCCCATCCGCCTCGATCGTCAGCGTCGGCTCGCCATCCTCGGCCTGAATAATCGAGCGAAACTTGTCGCCCAGCACCAGCGCCGCGCCCTCGGACTGCACATCCACCTGCGCGGTCCCGATCCGAACACCGATCTCCATATCCGTCGCCGCCAGCGACAACACCCCCGCCGGGGAGTCCTTCTCGCCGCGCATCGCCTTCAGATGGATGCACTGCAACTGCGGCCGCGGCGAACGATGCGCTGCCACGCCCGCCGTCAGACCCACCGCCTCCAGAAGCGCCGCACGATCAACAATCACCTTCATACCGCACCTCCGGAGTCAATACCCACACCGAATCTCCACCTCCCCATATCCTGCACAACCATACTAAGCCAACCCCTATCGCTTGTGGACCACCGCGGCCGATACACACCCCCTCCACCAAACGCCGTGTGGATCAGCAGTGGACGCCCAGCGGATCAATCCCGCACACCCCCCCGGCTTCCTCGTGAACCTTTCAAAAACCTAACAAACACCCAAGAGACCGATCATCAACCCGTCCCCCTTGCTGCAAACCACCGGCACGCGGATACTCTCGCCCAAGCCCGGGCCCACCCCGCCACTCCGCACACCATCCGGTGCGCGGGGGCGCGGTGGCATCCAGTGCCTCAAGCGGCTTCTCGGGCCTCCCCACCCGGACGCCCGCTCGATCCATCCCCACCGAACGATCCCGCGCGCAGCCCGCGCAAATCAGATCACCCAAGCAGAAGGAGAACCGCCCATGTCATTCGAAGCCGCCGTCCACGCCCAGGCGATCGACCTCGACCGGCTCTCCTTGGAGATGTGCGCCGCCTCCGGAAGCGGACACCCAACCACCGCCGCATCGCTCGGACACATCGTCACAGTCCTCATGTTCAACGCCATGCGCTGGAGCCCGGAGTACCCCGACTACCCCACCTCCGACCGCCTCGTCCTCTCAGAAGGCCACGCCGTCCCCATCGTCTACGCCGCCGCGGCCAAGCTCGGCGTCATGGTCGGCAAAGACCCCGCTTCGCGCCGCCCGCTGACCGTCGACGATCTCAAGACGCTCCGCATGGCCGACTCCATCCTCGATGGCCATCCCAACCCCATGGAAGGCTTCCCCTTCTTCGACGCCGCCACCGGCTCGCTCGGACAGGGCCTCTCCGTCGCCGCCGGCCTCGCAAACGCCGCCCGCCTCGACCAGTCCGATCGCCTCGTCTACTGCATCATCGGCGATGGCGAGGCACGAGAAGGCCAGATCACCGAAGCGCTCGACTACATCGTCGACCACAACCTCACCAATGTCCTGCCCATCTTCAACTGCAACTCGTACGGCCAGACCGACAAGGTCTCGCAGCAGCAGTCCGCCGAACGGCTCGCCGCAAGGCTCAAGGCCGCCGGATTCACCGTCACCGAGATCGACGGCCACGCCCCGGCGCAGATCAACCAGGCCTTCGAAACATTCAGAGAAACCGCAAACGCCTCCGGCGCAAAGCCCATGGCCATCGTCGCACGCACCGTCAAGGGATGGGGAATGCCCTCCCTCCAGGGCGGCGGGTGGCACGGCAAGCCCGCCGCCGGCAAGGCCCTCGAGACCGCCCTCTCCGAACTCAACGACAAGCGCGCTGAACTCACCTCCTCGCTCACCTCCTCCGATCATTTCATGATCCAGCCCCCCGACGAGCCGAAGCCCGCGGGCGCTGCGCCCTCCGAACTCCTCCCCTTCTCCAAGTACCTCAAGTCCCAGGACATGGAGTCCACCCTCCACATGGGACGCATGGCCACGCGCAAGGCCTACGGCCTCGCCCTCCGCGCCCTCGGCCACGCCAACCCCGATGTCGTCGCCCTCGACGCCGATGTCTCCAACTCCACCTTCGCCGATGGCTTCGCCAAGGACCCCGCTCTCCGCGAACGATTCTTCGAGTGCAAGATCGGCGAACAGAACATGGTCTCCGTCGCCGCAGGACTCTCCGCCGCCGGAAAGATCCCCTTCGTCTCCACTTTCGCCAAGTTCGTCACCCGCGCATACGACCAGATCGAGATGGCCATCAACTCCGGCGCCAACATCAAGATCGTCGGCTCCCACGCAGGCATCTCGCTCGCCGCCGATGGACCCTCGCAGATGTCGCTCCCCGACATCGCCTGGTTCCGCTCCTTCGCAACCATGAAGGACCACCGCGGAAACCCCGGCGTCTACATCCTCCAGCCCGCCGATGCCTACGCCGCATACGCGCTCACCGGCGTCATGGCCGAGTACGAGGGCGTGTGCTACATGCGAACCCTCAGGCCCGAAACCGAGTTCCTCTACTCCGATGATGTCGTGTTCAACCTCGGCGGCTTCGAGGTCCTCGCCGAAGGACGCGATGTGCTCATCATCGCCTCCGGCTACACCGTCCACGAGGCCAACAAGGCCCTCGAAGGGCTCGACAAGGCCGGCGTCAGCGCCACCCTCGTCGACCTCTACTCCATCCCCTTCGATGCCGACAAACTCCTCGACCTCGCAAACCAGCACGAGGGCATGGTCGTTACCGTCGAAGACAACTACGGCGCTGGCATCGGCTCGGCCGTCGCGGACGCCATGGCCGAGTCCGGCGAGGGATACACCCTCGAGCAGATGCATGTCCGCCGCATCCCCAAGTCCGCCCGTGAGCCCGACGAGATCATGGCCATGTGCGGCATCAACCACGCCGCCATCGTCCAGCGATGCCTCACCCTCCTCGGCGTCACCGTGTAAGCCACCGCGCAAACCCGCCCCTGACAACACGACCAGCCCGCGCCCCATCGAGACCGCAAACGCTCGGACAACCGTGGCGCGGTGCGCCCGCGCCGCACGCGTCGATCAGGCCCCCACGCTCCCCCTCCCTCGGGGGGGCTCGCCCGCGCCGAGACCACACCCCCCGCACCGCCCGCGAGTGTCCGGAATTGGGGGTGCCGACGCCCCCGAACACTTCCCCAGCACAATCCGTTCGGATTCTGGCCGGTTTGCCCCACATTTCTCACCAAAAAGTTCCAGCCCTCCCCCCAAAGCCACCGAGAAAGATGGTCGGAAAGGTTTGCAGCCGCTATCTTGCTCGGTAAGATAGTGGGCACTCACCGACGACCGGCGACCGATGGTCGGCCGCCTTTCGTGGTGAGTACAGCAGCACGGCGTTCCCGCAGCGTCCGCAGTGGCGGCGCGTCGACGGGCGTCCGGTCCCGGCGACTGGAATGGACAACCACGGCGCGTGCTGCCGCGAGTGAACGACCCTTTGTTTCAAGGAGTGTCTCAATGAACCAGGTCAAGACGATGCATCTGCTGGCGGGTGCTGCGATGGGACTCGCGATTGCCGCGACTGCCTCTGCCAACTCCGCCGCCCTCTCCGCCGACGAGATCCGCGCCATCACCGCGCAGACCCTCGCCGACGCGGAAACCCGCTCCTCCCTCCTCCAGGCCGGGACCGCGGGATACGACGCCAACAACGGCGGCTTCTACATCGGGTCCCCCGATGGCGCCTTCCGTCTCGGCATCACCGGATACACCCAGGTCCGCTACAACCTGAACTTCGGTGACGATGACAACAACCTCGGCGATGACTTCGAGTCCGGCTTCAACATGCCGAACACCGTCATCATCTTCCACGGCCAGACCCACGAGAACATCGAGTTCAAGATCCGTGGTAACTTCGGCGTCGACGGCTCGTTCGACCTCGAGGACGGCTTCGGACAGGTCAACTTCGACAACAACACCTACCTCCGCTTCGGCCAGTTCAAGGCCCCGTTCCTCCGCGAGCACCTCGTCGATGACTCCCTCCAGCTCGCCGTCGCCCGCTCGATCACCAACTCGATCTTCAACCAGGGCCGCTCCCAGGGTGTCGAGTTCGGTTACCGCGGCGAGGACTTCGGCGCTGCCCTCATGTTCTCCGACGGCTTCCGCACCGCCAACACCAACTTCACCGACCAGTCCGCCGCCCCCGTCGTCGGCGATGGCCTCGGTGGCTTCAACCCCGTCACCACCGGCTTCGGCTACGCCATGACCGGCAACGGAACCTCCGACTTCGCCTTCACCGGCCGCGTCGAGTGGAAGTTCGCCGGAACCTGGGATCAGTTCGACGCCTTCTCCTTCGCCCCCGGCAATGACTTCGCCGGCATGCTCGGCCTCGCCGCCCATGTCGAGCTCACCGCCGATGGCGCCCAGGGCGCCGCGTTCGACCCGGCCGTTCCCCCGGTCGCCGCCCCCGTCGCCGTCGAAGGCGAGACCACCCTCTGGGGATGGACCGCTGACATCTCCCTCGGTGGCGATGGCTGGAACGCCTTCGGTGCCTTCTACGGCCTCCACGCCCGCACCGATGTCGATCAGGTCGGCGGAGCCCTCAGCTCCGAGTTCGATACCGACGACTACGGCTTCGTCATCCAGGGTGGTATCTTCATCCCGAACACCGATGTCGAGCTCTTCGCCCGCTACGACGCCCTCATGGCCGACGACAGCGAGCGCGGCTTCAGCGAGGACTTCATCTCGCAGGTCACCGTCGGTGGTAACTACTACCTCCACGGCCACGCCGCCAAGTTCACCCTCGACCTCTCCTACTTCTTCGAGGATGTGAACCCCGCCCTCTCCAGCGACTTCACCAACAACTACATCGGTGGCACCGATGACGAAGTCGCCATCCGCGCCCAGTTCCAGTTCGCCTTCTGAGCCGAACCGGAACGACGCAGCGATCAGTCCGAGCGGGATCGCACAACGAACCCCTTCGGCGCATGAACGCAACCCCCAGCCGGCCCGCAAACGCGGGCCGGCTGTCTTTTTCGACCCGCTCCCGCGCAATCACCCCGCACCGACCCCGCCATCCACGCCCACGATCCAAGCCCGCCCCGTTCGCCACGCGCCGCAACGACATTCCCAACACGCCGAAGCCCGCCGACGGTCGAACACCACAAGCTGATAACCTATTCTCAAGCGAGCAGAGCCAGCGCGGGTCCCACCCCACGAATCACACGGAGGCAACAACGCCATGCGCCGACACCAGAACCACAACGCCCAGACCACACCATCGCCCGAGAGCGCCCGTCGCGCCGCGAACACCGCGCCCGCGAGATGGCTCGCCACAGCCATCATCGCCGGCGCCGCCGCCGGATCGGCCGTCGGGCTCCTCGCGCTCACCCAGCCGGCCGCGACCGCGCAGGCGCGCCCCGACAACCCCACCCCCGTCGCCATCGTCGACCTCAACAAGATCCTCGCACAACTCGAAGAACAACGCGACCAGGCCGCCATCCTCGAAACCCTCGAAGCCGAGCAGAACGACCTCATCAAGAAACTCGAGTCCGAGGTCGAAACCCTCAAGGGCGAGATCGAAGTCCTCCCGGCGGGCCAGGAACGCCGCCAGATCCTCGAACAGCTCGCACGAACCCAGGTCCGCGAGCAGACCGAGCGCCGATTCGCCCAGCTCCTCCTCGAAGACCGCGCACGCGGGATGCTCACCGACCTGTTCGGAAAGATCCAGACCGCCATCACCGAGTACGCAAAGCGCGAGGGCTACGAGATCGTCCTCTCCTCCGACGCGGCCATCCGCTTCCCCACAGGCCTCAACCTCCAGCAGACCGACCTGTTCATCTCCAACCGCCGCGTCCTCTTCGCCGCCGACGCCGTCGACATCTCCGATTCGATCGCCACGCTCATGAACAACAACTACCGCCTCCGGAACGACGCGCCGTGACAGAAGGGCCCGCGATCGCACTCACCGCCGAAGCGCTCGCGGAGGTCCTGGACGCCACGCTCATCGGCAAGGCGTCCCGGCCCCTCAGCGCCCTCGATCCCCTCGAGGACGCCGGACCCGCTTCGCTCTCGTTCATCCGCGATGAGAAGAACGCCCACCGCTGGGCAACCACCGGCGCCGGCGCTGTGCTCGTCTCGAGATCGGTCTACGACCGGTCGCCCGCGCTCTTCGAGCCCCGCGATGGCCACGCCATCATCCTCGTCGACGATGCCGACCGCGCCCTCATCGCCATCCTCGCGCGCATCACCCCGCCCATCCACGCGCCCACCGTCGGCATCGATCCCACCGCCTCCATCGACGCCACCGCCGCCGTCGCACCCACCGCGCGCATCGCCCCCGGCGTCATCGTCGGACCCCACGCACGCATCGACGAAGACTGCATCATCCACGCTGGCGTCTCCATCGGCGCGCATGTCTCCATCGGCGCAGCCACCGAACTCCGCCCGCGCGTCACCATCATGGACCGGTGCACCGTCGGCCGGCGCTGCCTCCTCCACCCCGGAGTCGTCATCGGCGCCGATGGCTTCGGATTCAGGCCGGACCCAACCTCCGGCGCACACACCAAGATCCCCCACGCAGGAGCCGTCGCCATCGGAGACGATGTCGAGATCGGCGCCAACTCCACCATCGACCGCGGAAAGCTCGGCAACACCACCATCGGCGATGGCACCAAGATCGACAACCTCGTCCAGATCGGGCACAACTGCACCATCGGCAGGCACTGCATCATCTGCGGCAACTGCGGCCTCGCCGGGTCCGTCACCGTCGAGGACCACGCCACCCTCGCCGGCGGCGTCGGCGTCGCCGATGGAAGACGCATCGGCCGCGCCGCCACCGTCGGCGCCCGCGCCGGCGTCATGCGCGACATCCCGCCCAACGAGACATGGCTCGGCACCCCCGCGAGCCCCGCCCGCGAGTGCCTCCGGCAGATCGCCGCCATCGAAGCGCTCCCCAACCTCATCAGGCCGCTCAAGGCCCTGCTCTCCAGGTCCGGCGGCCCGCCCCCCGATCGATCATGACCGCCAACGCATGACCCGCCCCTCGTGCGCATCACGCGATCATCCACACCACCACCCCGCCGCCAAGCCACACCAGCGATCCCACCGCCATGATCAGCAGCGCGCGATCCATCAGGCCAGCGCCATTCCCTCCCGAACCATCTCCCTTCCCATCATCGCCCCCATCGCCGCGCGATTCCTCGCCACCATCCCCACCCTCAGCCCCACCCTCATCCCCATCCGCACCCCGCCGCCGCTTCAACCACCACATCGCGCCCGAAGCGCCCACGAACAGCACATTCAGCACCAGCGTGTGATCGATCCCGAATCGCTCCGATGGCGAGACCTCGCCCGCCCGGGCCGACTCCGGCGAGGGCAGCAGCCCCAGCGCGGCGAACCCCGCGTGCAGCGCGATCGCCGTCACCACAAGGCTCACCAGGAACACGCCCAGGATGTACGCCGCCATTTTCCAGCCGAAGTACCCGCCCATGATCCGCAGCATCGGGAACACCACCAGATCAGAAAAAATGAACGCCATCACCCCCGCGAAGCTCACGCCAGACCCGAACAGCACCGCCGCCAGCGGGATGTTCCCCATCGAACCGATGAAGGTGAAAAACGCGGCCAACGGCCCGATCAGCGCATCCAGCCCCACCGCCCACCACGCCGGATCCTCCCCGCTCCCCACGAAAAGCCGCTCAAAGAACGACCTCGGCACAAACACCGCGATCACCCCCGCCAGCGTGAACCCGAAGGTCACATCCTTCCACACCATCCCCCACTCCATGAAGTAACGCTCCCCCACACGCTCCCACCCGCGCCGAGACCGCAGCGCCCGCTTCCAGTCCTGGCCATCTTCACCATCACCGCCACCGTCTACGCCCCCGCCATCCTCATCCTCATCCCCCTCGCCATACAGCGACCGCGCCCGCTCACGCGCCTTCTCGACCAGCCCGCGCGGCAGCGTCCACCGCACGATCAGCCACATCACCCCGATCAGCAGCAGCCCCCCGACATACTCGCCGACCACGAAGTGCCAAGACAGAAAGATAAAGATCACGATCCCCAGCTCGATCACCAGGTTCGTCGATGCCAGCAGGAACGCCAGCGATGGCGCCAGCCCCGCCCCCTTCTGGAACAGCGCCCGCATCCCGCTCAGCGCAGCGAAGCTGCACGAGCTCGAGATGAACCCATAGAAGGTCCCCAGCCCCATCGACCGCGCCCCGCGCTCACCCATCGTCCGCTGCATCCGCTCCCGCGTCACGAACACCTGGATCATCGACGAGATCACATACCCCAGGCAGAACGCCCAGAGCGCCGTCCAGAAGAACCCCAGCGTCGTCAGCGCCGCCTCGCCCCATCGCGCTGCGAATCCATCCATAACGCCCGACTCCGCACGCCCTTCGCTCACCCTCCCCCGGAATCACCGCAAGCCACCCCGCACCCCGCGCTGGGTCCTCGATGCAAGCGCTGAGCGAATCGCAAGACCAAAGCGCCCAAGCGCCCCCGGAGGAACCCCCCCGAGAGCCGAAAGCAGCTCGATGACCCAAGGGCAAACTGGGGGGTTGGGGGGGGTGGGGGGGTCAGGCGGTTTTCTGGCCGGCGTGGACGCCCTCGCGGATCTCTTCGATCGTCTTGGCCACGAACGCCTTCATGTCCGCCGGCGTCCGGCTCGTCGTCAGCCCCTGGTCCGTGACCACCTCGCGGTCCGTCCACCGGGCGCCCGCGTTCTTCAGGTCGTTCTTGATCGACGGGTAGCTCGTCACCTCCCGCCCCTCGATCACCCCGCAGTCGATCAGGATCTGCGGCCCGTGGCAGATCGCCGACACCGGCTTGCCCGCCTTGAAGAACTCGCGCACGAAGGTCGTCGCATCCTGCCGCATCCGCAGCGAGTCCGGGTTCATCACCCCGCCGGGCAGCACCAGCGCATCGTACGAATCCGCATCCGCATCACCGATCGTGCGATCCACCTTCACCTCGCTCCCCCAATCGCCATCGCGCCATCCGCGGATCGTCCCCTTCTCCGGCGCGACCACCTCGACGGCCGCCCCCGCATCGCGCAGCGCCCGCACCGGCTCATCCAGCTCGCTCTGCTCGAACCCGTGCGTCGCCAGCACCGCCACCCGTCGTCCGTTCAGCTTCTTCTCGCCAGCCATCTCGCCGCTCCCTTCCGTTCATCTCGGTTCAGTCATTCGACTTATCGATCGATCCAGCGCACCTCGCCATGCCGCGACACCACGACCGCGAGACCTGCGCTGCCCCACCGCCGCCGCCATCGCACACTACGCCCCCGCCGCAGCGCATCCCACCCATCGCCATGCAACATGAATTCCCCCTCACCCGCCTCTCATCCCATCATCCATCCCGCGCCGCAGGCCCCCGCGCACGCGCTCCGTGCCCGCCCGATCACCACGCCAGGTACCCCCGCGCCACCCGCTCGAACGCCGCCGCGCTCTCACGCGCCCACCCCGCATCACGCCCCAGCTCGCCCGCCATGATCGACCCCACCGCACCCGCCGCTTCGATGCTCGCCCGCGCATCGAGCACCACGCACCGCGTCCTCCGAGCCAGCACATCCTCCACCGTCCGCGCCATCTCGGAACGGCACGCCCACACCACCTCCGCCCCGATCACCGGCAGCCGAGCATGGATCGCCTCCCCCATCGCCGCATCCGCCTCCACGATCGCGCGGATCCCCGCCGCATCGCTCCCGTAGTGCGAGAGGGAGCGCGAGCGCCCGCCCATATCACCTTCCGTTGCCCCACCGACCGACCCCCCACCCTCCGACCCATGGATCGCCAGCTCACGCGTCACACACTTCCGCGCCGACAGATCCGCCAGCAGCGCCGCCTGGTCCACCACCTCCTCCGCCATCCGCCGATAGGTCGTCCACTTCCCTCCCGCGATCGTCACCAGCCCGCTCCGCTGATCGATCAGGATCGTGTGGTCCCGGCTGATCTCGCTCGTCCCGCTCTCATCACCCGCGCCGCCCTTCCGCACCAATGGCCGGATCCCCGCGAACACACTCAAGATATCCCCGCGCTCCGCATCCCGCGCGAGATACCGGTTCGCCGTCTCCAGGATGAAATCGACCTCCTCCGAAAGACACACCGGCTCCTCGTCCACCCGCTCCACCGGCGTGTCCGTCGTCCCCACCACGCACACACCATGCCACGGGATCGCGAACATCACCCGCCCATCATCCGTGTGCGGCACCATGATCGCGCTCCGACCCGGAAGGAACGCGCCCGGAAGCACGATGTGCGCGCCCTGGCTCGGGCGGATCACCGCCCGGGCATCCGGATCATCCATCCGACGCACCGAATCAGTGAACGCGCCCGTCGCGTTGATCACCACCCGCGCCGGGATCTCCATCCGCACACCGCTCTCCGAATCCTCGGCAACCACGCCGCCCACCACCCCATCGCCATCCTTCATCAGCCCGACCACGCCGCAGTAATTCACCAGCGTCGCGCCATGGTCCGCCGCCGTGGAGGCGAGATTGATCGCCAGCCGGGCATCATCGAACTGCCCGTCGTAATACCGCGTCCCCCCGCGCAGCCCATCCCGGCTGATCGAGGGAATCGCCGCGACCACCTCCTCCCGCGAAAGGTGCTTCGACTTCCCGAACCCGTACCGCCCAGCCAGCGTGTCGTACACCTTCATCCCGATCCCGTACCACGGCGACTCCCACCACGCGTAGCTCGGCACAACGAACTCCAGATCGCTCACGATGTGCGGCGCATTCCGCAGCAGACGCCCGCGCTCACGCAGCGCCTCCATCACCAAACTCACATTCCCCTGCTGCAGATACCGCACGCCCCCGTGCACCAGCTTCGTGCTCCGGCTGCTCGTGCCCTTCGCGAAGTCCGAACGCTCCAGCAGGCACACCGCGTACCCGCGCGATGCCGCATCCACCGCCGCGCCCAGCCCCGTCGCGCCGCCGCCCACGATCACCATGTCCCACGCATCCCGCCGCTCGCCCAGCCGCCCGATCATCGACTCACGCCGCATGCCGCACCTCCCTGTCCACTCCACATCCCCCGCGCCGAACCATCGCCCGCTCACTCGCCCGATGCCCACCCCTTCGATCGCTCCACCGCATCCCGCCACCGCGCCATCCGCCCCGATGCCTCATCCGCCGAGATCGACGGCTCGAACCGCTTCGAGCCCTCCCACAACGACTCCAGATCATCGAACGACCCCCACACGCCGCCCCCCAGGCCCGCCAGGAACGCCGCGCCCACCGCCGTCGTCTCCAGATGCTTCGGACGAACCACCGGCGCGCGCACGAGATCCGCCTGCATCTGCAGCAGCAGATCGCTCGCGGCCGCCCCGCCATCCGCGCGAAGCTCCTCGATCGAGCCCGCCCCCGCATCACGCCGCATCGCATCCAGCAACTCCGCCACCGAGAACGCGATCGACTCCAGCGCTGCACGGCACAGATGCGCCCGCGTCGTCCCACGCGTGATCCCCAGGATCGCCCCACGCGCGTACTGGTCCCAGTGCGGCGCGCCAAGACCCACGAACGCCGGAACCATCACCACGCCGCCCGAATCCTCCACCGATCCGCCCAGCCGATCGCACTCCGGCGCAGAGCCGATGATCCCAAGCCCATCCCGCAGCCACTGCACCACGGCCCCGCCCACGAACACGCTCCCCTCCAGCGCGTACCGCATCGCTGCCCCGCCCATCCGCCACGCCGCCGTCGTCAACAGCCGGTTCGAAGATGCCCGCGCCGACTCACCCGTCTGCAACAGCAGGAAACACCCCGTCCCATAGGTGTTCTTGGCCATCCCCTCCCGAACGCACAACTGCCCCGCCAGCGCCGCCTGCTGGTCCCCGGCCACCCCCGTGATCGCCAGCCCCGCGCCCGGTAGCCCCTCCGCGATCCGACCGATCTCTCCGCTCGAATCCACCACCTCCGGCAGCATCGAGCGCGGCACACCCAGGATCCCCAGCAGCTCATCATCCCAGTCCTGCGTGTGGATGTTCCACATCAGCGTGCGGCTCGCGTTCGTCACATCCGTCGCGTGCACCCGCCCGCCCGTCAGCTTCCAGATCAGCCAGCTGTCGATCGTCCCGAACGCCAGCTCACCCTTCTCCGCACGCGCCCGCGCCCCCTCGACATGATCCAGCACCCACCGCACCTTCGTGCCCGAGAAGTACGCATCCACCACCAGCCCCGTCCGCTCCGCGAACAACGCCTCGTGCCCCGCCTCGCGCAGCCCATCGCACATCCGCGCTGTCCGCCGGTCCTGCCACACCAGCGCGCGATGGATCGGCTCCCCCGTCGAACGATCCCACACCACCGTCGTCTCACGCTGGTTCGTGATCCCCACGCACCGGATCCCATCCACGCCCCCCGCCGCCGCGATCGCTTCTTCCATCACATCCCGCTGCGCCGACCAGATCGCCTCCGCGTCGTGCTCGACCCACCCCGCCCGCGGGAAGTGCTGCTCGAACTCACGCTGCGCCGAGCCGCACACCTCCATCCGGTCATCGAACACGATCGCCCGGCAGCTCGTCGTCCCCTCGTCCAGCGCCAGCACACGAGCCATCGCGCATCCTCCTCCAACCCGCGCCCGCGCACCCGACAACCGACCGCACCAACCATCCTACCTCCGCACACGAGCGCGCCACAACCAAAGCCCACCCCGCTCGCCCCGCGCCCCGCCTCACCCCAGCCCGCGCACCCACGCCTCCGCCTCCGCCCGCTCTGACGGCGCGAAGCACGCCACCTTCGCCGTCGGCATGAAAGCGCCCCACGCCTTCGTCACCCACTGGTGCCAGTCCTTGTCCGTCACCAGCGCCACCCGATCGAAGTCCGTCGCGTGACGCACATCGAACTTCAGATCGTCCATGATCGCCTTCGGCTCGATCGATTCGATGTCCTTCGTCTCGATCAGGCACCGGATCTTCCCGTGCTGCTCGATCATGCTCTCCATCTGCGGAAGCACCCGCTCGTAGTCCGAGTGCCGGATCTTCCCGCTGGCCTTCAACTCCATCAGGTTCCCCTCCGATTTCGTGATGTCGATCATCGCCGTCTCCCTTCGTGCCGGACGCCACGCAGCGCCCATCGTCGAGTCCTTCGATCCCATCACCCCCTTCGCCCCCATCGACGACGCAACACACGCCGCCTCGCGACACTAGGAACCCCCGCCACCGGCACGCCATGGGGCGATCACCCATCCCCACGCCGACTACCATGCCAAACACCGAGCATCCATCCGCACGATCGGAGCAGCGCCATGCCCGAACAGGACCCCACACCCACACCCGCCTCCTCCACCTCGACATCCACCTCCGCCACCCTCGCCCCCGATCTCCAGCCCATCGCCGACGCCGTGGAACGCAAAGACGCCACGGCCTGCGCCCAGTGGCTCCACCACACCGACGCCGATGATGCCGTCCACGCCCTGGCCGCGCTCACCGACGAACGCCGCGCTGCGCTGCTCACGCTCCTCGACCCCGCCGACGCCGCAGACACCATCGAGCTCCTCCCCGACTCCCAGGCCATCGACGCCCTCGAGCACATCGACCCCGCCGCCGCCGCCGCCATCATCGAACAACTCGAATCAGACGCCCAGGCCGACATCATCAAGGCCCTCGAGGACGACCACGCCGAAGCCATCCTCGCCGTCCTCGACCACGAGGATGCCGCCGAGATCCGCCAGCTCGCCGCCTACGAAGAAGACACCGCCGGCGCCCTCATGGTCACCGAGTACCTCGCCTATCCCCAGGATGCCACCGTCCGCGATGTCCTCAACGACCTCCAGACCAACGCCGACCGCTACAAGCACTACAACATCCAGTACACCTATGTCACCGACCAGCGCCACCGGCTCCGCGGCGTCATCCCCATGCGGAACATCCTCCTCGCCACCCCCGGCACGCCCGTCCGCTCGGTCATGCTCTCCGACCCCATCACCGTCCTCGACACCATGCCGCTCGATGAACTCCGCTCCGTCTTCCGCGAGTACTCGTTCATGGGCCTGCCCGTCGTCGACCAGGCCGGCGCCCTCCTCGGCGTCGTCGAGCGCTCCGATGTCGTCCGCGCCGAGGCCGACGAGGCCGAGGATGTCTACCGAGCCTCCCAGGGCATCGTCGGCGGCGAGGAACTCCGCTCAATGCCCATGCTCACACGCTCAAGAAGAAGGCTCGCCTGGCTCAGCATCAACATCGTCCTCAACATCATCGCAGCCAGCGTCATCGCGCTCAACCAGGACACCCTCGCCGCCGTCATCGCGCTGGCCGTCTTCCTACCCATCATCTCGGACATGAGCGGATGCTCCGGAAACCAGGCAGTCGCCGTCTCCATGCGCGAACTCACCATCGGCGTCACAAGGCCACAGGACCTCGCACGCGTACTCGTCAAGGAATGCTCCGTCGGCATCCTCAACGGCGTCGTCCTCGGAATCCTCATCGGCGCCGTCGCCTACGCGTGGAAAGGCAACATCTGGCTCAGCGCCGTCGTCGGAGCCGCGCTCGCCATCAACACCGTCATCGCCGTCGCCATCGGCGGCTCCGTCCCCCTCATCCTCAAGAAATTCAAGACCGACCCCGCCCTCGCCTCAGGACCCATCCTCACCACCATCACAGACATGTGCGGATTCTTCATCGTCCTCACCCTCGCCTCGGCCGTGCTCTCCCAGCTCACCGGCGCCATGTGAGCCCCCACCATCCCCCACAGCGACCACGAACGACCGCTCGAACCGCGCCCGCTCATCCCACAGCCCGAACCGCTCGCTCCGCCCCCCCCCCGAACCGACCCCCGAACCGCCAGATCGGAAGAGCAC
>JBQLZO010000083.1:0-63483 GCA_052168315.1 Phycisphaerales bacterium
GATGGGGAGTGAGGGGCGTGGGGGAGGGCGTGGGGGCGATGGCACTGGTACGGTGATCGGATGCACGGCGACCACGAAGGCGCGGGGCTGTTCGGCGATGCGGGGGATGGCGGGGTGTCGCGCGCTGGGGATGATCGTGCGACGGAGGAACTGATCGCGGTGTACGAGCGGGCGGGTCGGACGCTGGACGATCTGCCGTACACGCCGGAGTTCGATCGGATCCGTGCGGCGCTGGATCTTCAGGATGAGCCGCCGCGCGACACGCTGGCGCGGCTGCAGCGGCTTCGGAAGAGCGGGCGTTTGCCGCGGCTGGGTCGGGCTTCGACGCTGCCGGTGCAGCTGCATGCCGAGGAGTCGGCGCTGCTGGAGCGGCTGACGCTGGAGCGGATCGAGACGCTGGGGCAGCGGGATCAATTGCCGTACACGCCGGTGTTCGATGCGATCGTGGACCGGTTCAACGCGCAGACGGGCCGGAGCCTGGAGCATCACGCGGTGTGGCGGATGATCGCGCGGCTGGCGAAGTGAGTGTCGGGGTGGGCGGCGGGGTGAGTGGCGGGGTGGGCGGCGATGGGGCGGAACAGGGTGCGGCGGGTGTTCGTATGGTGGCGCGATGGCGCCTTCGATTCAGCGGATCCGGAGCACGCGCGCGCTGGTGATGTGGCTGGTGCGGGTGGTGGGCAGCGCGATGGTGGCGCTGGGGGTGTACCTGCTGGTGAAGCAGTTGGTGTTCGGTCTGATGGTCGGGCATCCGTCGAGGGCCTGGCAGATCTATCAGGGCGTCGGCGAATGGCACATCGCTTCGCATGGCGCGGCGGCGGCGGTGGTCGGTCTGCCGATGGTGCTGCTGTCGCGCCGGATCGCGCGGTTCGTGGTGGCGATGCCGGATCGCGGATGCCCGGGATGCGCGTACACGGGCGAGCGGGATGGGAACGGGAAGTGTCCGGAGTGCGGGCTGGAGCTGCCGAGGTAAACGCGGCCGGTTCAGGCGAGCGGGCGCTTCTGGCGTTTGCCTTCGAGGTAGCTTTCCATGATGGTTGAGGCGAGGTCTCCGGCGGTGCAGTAGAACGCGGCGCCGCGGGTGAAGCGTGTGAGCTGGTCGACGAAGCCGACCCAGTCCATGGTGTGGTACTCCTCGATGAGCGCGAAGGAGGCGAAGCGGATGCCATCGTTGGCGCATCGCGCGGCTTCCTGGAGGGTGGCGTTGCGTGATGCCTCGATGGGCGGGTAGACGAGGTTGAGGATGGTGTGGGCCGGGTCTGGCGGGATGCCGGTGTCGCCGAAGGCGGAGGTGAGGTGGGCGGTGGGTTCGCCGTCGGTGATGATGAAGAGTTGTTTGTTGGCCGCGCCGCGCTTCCTGAGCGTCTGGCGGGCGATGCGGAGCCCGTGGTGCAGGTTGGTGAAGTGCGGGTGGGTGATGTCGGCCTGATCGAGCGGGACGCGGACGCGGACCTCCCAGTCGCGCGTGGTGATGGGCCTGGGCATGATGAGCGGGAGGTCGCGCTCTTCGATGGGCTCGGCGATGGATGCGAAGCCGACGAAGTCGATGGTGTCGTTGGGGAACTTCTCGCGGACGAGTGCGCGCATGCCGAGGGCGATGCGCTTGGCGGCGATGTGGCGGGCGTAGCGCATCATCGATCCGGAGAGGTCGATGAGGATGCAGAGGGCGGTGGATGCGGAGGCCTCGGAGAGGTGGATCTCAAGGTCCTGGTCCTGGATGTTGAGGGGGAGGAGGGAGTTATTGTTGGTGGTGGTCGTGTGGGGTGGGGCGGCGGCGCGGCGTTGGATGGCGTTGCGGAGCGTCTGGCTCATGGCGAGTTCGGAGATGGGGTCGCCGAACTGGTAGGGGCGCGTGCCGTCGGTGCGTTCGCCGATGCCTCCGGGGTCGCGGGTGTCGTGCCCGTCGCGGAGGGAGGGGCTGAGGTTCTTGAAGATGTCGAGGAAGGCGCGGTGCTGGAGGCCACGGAGCATTCTGGGTGTGAGCCGGAGCGAGCCGGATTGTTCGTCGCGCTCGACGAGCCCGGCCTGGATCATCTCGGCGATGAGCTGGGCGATCTGTTCATCCTCATCGGCGGCGTCCGGGAGGGCATCGAGCCCGTCCTGGCCGTACTTGAGGATGAACTCCTCGATGTTCTTGGAGGGGAACAGGTCATCCGGGGAGAGGAATCCGCCCTCGCCCTCGTCGAACTCGCGGTAGGTGAACTTCACGGGCAACGGTAGCGCTGCCCGGGTGGTTCGGGAACGGGGTGAATTCGTGTCAGCGGCTTGCGGTGCGCTGGTGCTCGGCTTCGAGGTCGCGGTGGGCCTTGTCGCGTTCCTTGGATCGGAGGAGTCCCGCGAGGACCTGCGGGTTGATCACGAGTGAGACGAGCCCGACGGCGGCGACGGTGATGCCCGCCCACGGCGCGATGATGAATGAGAGGACGACGCCGATGATGAGCACGCTCAGGGCGAGGAGCATCCAGAACTTGGCGAAGGATGCGGCCCCGAGGGTGGGGTCGGCCGGCGGCCCCTCGGGCGAGTCGCGTGAGATGCGTTCTTCGAGTTCGACGGAGTCGACCTCGGGGTGCGATTCCGCGGCGGCCCCGGTGGTGGGGTCGGTGCGTGTGGAGGGCGTGGAGCGGGTTGTGGTGTCGTGGGTTTTCATCGCGCGAACCTCCCGTGCTGCGGGGTGGGTTGCGGGGATGGTCGGGGCCGGGCTTCGAGTGGTTCCGCGTGTGTGGAGCGGAACGGAGCGCGACGAATGGCGCTGGTGTGCGGCGTGGTTGCCGGCTCGAAGCGATCGATCGATCTGGTTGATGCGATCGGGTGTGCCCCGAGTGCCCCCTGGTGAGTTGATGGGTCATGCTAGGGGCGCGCTGGGTGAGGGGGTCGGCGCTCGTGAAGGACGCTTCATGTTGGATGTTGTGCGGGTATGATGATGGTGCAGCGTCGGCAGGCGGCCGCTGCGGCACGGCGTCCTTCGGGCGTCGGCGCCGTAGAGGAAACTCCGAGCACGGCAGGACAACGGTGGTGGGTAACGCCCACCCGCCCGTTCGGTCGCGGGCGAGGGAAAGTGCCACAGAAAGCAAACCGCCGATGGGGCGTTCTTTCGGGAGCGTTCACAGGCAAGGGTGAAAGGGTGCGGTAAGAGCGCACCGCCCGCGTGGTGACACGCGGGGCACGGCAAACCCCACCGCGTGCTAGACCACGCAGCCCGCGCGATGGAGCTTGCTCCGTCGACGCCCTGTCCGGGCGGCAGCGGGCGGGTAGGTCGCTGGGCCTTCGGGCCTCATCGTCGTGGCGACACGACGGGCAGAGAAATGGTCGCCACGCCCGCCATCGCAAGGCGGCGGGCGGACAGAACTCGGCGTATCGCCGACGCTCGGCCGAAGAGACACGGGCCCCGGTGATGAGCCGGGGCCCGTGGCCATTTTGGTGTTGCGCTGTGGGCGCTGAGGATGTTGATCGTGGGCGCTGAGGATGTTGATCGGCGGGGATCGGGCTTGGCGCGATCGGGGTTCGGGTGACGCGTTGTGTTGTGCTTCCCTCTTTCTCCATGCGATCGACCGGTGCGGGTCCTGGCGGGCCTGGTCGGTGCGGGGTCGCTGCGACGCGTGTCCGCTCGGCGGGTTCGCGGCGCTTCGCGGGCGCACTTCGGCGTTGTGCCGGGCCGCCGGCCATCGGTGGAACCTGTTTGGAACAGCGCTCCGGATGTGGAGCGCGGTGAGGAGGCAGAGATGAGCGAGCGAGTTGTGAGCGGGGTTGGCGTTTCGGCGGTGCTCGGGTGCGCGCTGGGCGTTGTGTGCGCCTCGGGCATCGCGGGTGCGAGCGTGATCGAGATCGCGGGGAATCTGGGGCCTGGTGATTCGTACAACCAGGTGTCATCGTGGATCGTGCTGGGTCCGGATGAGGGGAGCATCGGGAATGTGGACCAGGCGGCGCCGTTCAACGCGGGCGGCGTGGATGTGTACGCGACGACTGTCGAGTTCGCGGTGCGTCGTTCGGATGGGCTCGATGGCGTGGCGCTGTCGATCTACTCGGATGCGGGCGGGATTCCGGGCGCTGCGCTGGTGAGCACCGCGGTGGCGAGCCTTCCGACGAATGATGGCGGCGCGGTGGTGAGCGCGGATCTTCCGTTCCCGCTGCTGCTCTCGGGCGGGGCGGACTACTGGGTGGTGCTGGATGCGGGGTTTGACACGGAGCTGTCGTGGTTCTGGAACGACACGGGGATGATGCTCAAGGCGGGTCGGAGCGGCGATCCCGTGGGGCCGTGGAACCTGAACGCGGATGCGATGACGCCGGCGTTCCGGGTGATGGGTCGCGCGGTGCCCGGGCCGGGCGCTGTGGGCGGGCTGGCACTGGCGGGGCTTGCGGCGTGCCGCCGGCGTCGCGCGGCTGTGTGAGCGGGTGGTGTGGGGTGGATCGCGGAGTTCCCTCTGAGCGGGGGCGGGCGGGCGCACGGGCCCGCCCGCTTTCGCGCGCTGCGCGGAGTGGCTCTGTGTGGGGGTCGGGGGGGGGTCAGGAGGCCGGGAGGAAGCGGAAGACGCGGGGGTCCTGGTCGCGGCGGATCTTCATGCTGAGCAGGGCGGTGCGGTCGGGCTGGAAGAAGCGGTTGAGTTGTTTGGTGTCGAGCCGGATGCTGCCGATGTCGTTGAAGCCGAAGGTGGCGTATCCGACGGAGTTGGTCCTGCGGATCTCGGGCATGGCGGTGACGCTGGCGAACAGGGGCGTGCGCCGGGCGGGGTCGATGAACAGTTCGCGGAGCGCATCGATGTTGAAGAGCATGCTCCTGCGTGCGGGGTTGGCCTTGTAGACATGGACCTTGGCGAAGACCTCTCGTTGTGTGCGTGCGGTGAGGGTGTGGTCGATGCCGCCGGGCGTGCCGTCGGCGGCGATGTGCTTGGCGAAGAGTTCGAAGAAGAAATCGTCGACGGACTGGTCGTGGTCGTCGGTGAGGTGGATGGCGGTGCTCTGGTAGGACTGGGTGTAGCGGTCGGCGCGTTCATCGGCGCGGTGGCGTTCGCTGATGGCGTCGAGTTCGGCGACATGGCTTTCGAAGTTCTGATCGGTGACGGCGAGGGATCGGGTGATGAGGTCGAAGAGGATCTCGGGCTGGCGGTCCTTGGTTCGGAGTGTGATGGAGCCGTGATTGACGCCGGGGATGCGTGCGAAGGCGGTGGCGCCCTTGGGATTCTTGAGCGTGATGGTGGGGTTCTGGGGGTCGGCCGCGAAGTCCATGGCGATCATGACGGGATTGAGGTTCGCGGTGGAGACCCTGACGGTGCCGTCTGTCCCGGACTCGTTGGCGACGCTGGAGATGCCGCTGTACCCGGCGGTTCCGACGAGCACGGTGCAGAGCACGCGGCCCGGGCCGTACCAGGTGTCGCTCGAGAATCGGTCCTTGAGGGCGAGGTTCCATGTGAAGGGGCTCGCGAGTTCGAGCCCATCGAGGATGTGTGTTCCGGTCTGGAAGGGCTTGTTGCCTTTGAATCCCTTGGCGACGCGTCCGATGAAGGATCGTCCCTTGTGGGCCAGGTGGGATCCGAAGTTGGCGGGCGCGAGCATGAGCAGGCGTCGGATGGGGTTGGTTTCGGGGGCGAAGCGTGTGGTCATCCAGTGCCTGGCGACGAGCCCTCCGGTGCTGTGGACGATGAGGTCGATGGAGCGCGGCGTGGTGGGGAGCTGGGCGTCTTCCCATGCGCGGTGCATGGCGGCGATGAGGTCATCGAAGGTGACATGGTCGTCGAGGGTGATGTAGTCGGCGAGGCGGATGTTGGCGATGGGGCGGTTGATGCCGGCGTCGTTGAGGAGTCGCGCCAGCCGTTTGAAGGAGGCGGCGTCGTCGCTCCAGCCGTGGATGATCGCGAGCATGGGTGGGTCTCCGGGGAGGGGGTGCGGGGTCGAGGGTGTGTGCGGGGGGTGTTGGGGGGTGGGCGTGGGGGAAAGCCAAGTGGATCGTGGGGTTTCTTACAAAGAATGTCAAAGGAGGGGATTGCCCCCTTGGCGCGGGGCTTGCGTGGGTTGGGGGTGTGGCGGGGTCCCTAGGATCCGGAGCGGGCGGGGAGCGCGAAAGGAGCCGATGGCGATGGCACGCGAAGGACGAGGGCGATCGGGCGTGGTGGCGGTTCGTGCGATGGTGCTGACGCTGGTGGCCGGCGGGCTGGTGGGGGCGGCGCAGGGCCAGAACGCGCTGGGCGATGGGCGCGCGCTGGACCGGAACCCGCAGGTCGGGAGCGGGGGTCGGAACGCGCCGGGGCATGACTTCCGGGCCGACATCGCGTTCCGGAACGCGATCGTGACCGGGAATGTGACGGGGAACCTGGGGTTCCGTGGCGATGTGGGGTACACGGGCGCGTTCGATTTCCGTGGGAGCACCGCCGATGAGGAGTTCTTCCGGTTCGAGGCTCGGTCGACCTCGAGCGCGGATGTGCTGAACTTCCATCAGACGCGTGGGCGGACGGCGCAGGATTCTTCGCTTCGGGGGCTCGGGGCGACGCAGCAGGCGATGGGGTGGTCGGTGGCGGGGGGGCGCGGCGCGATGATCGTGGACCGGACCTTCAGCGGCACCTCCGCGGCCCGGATCGATCAGGCGATCCGTGATCCGCTGGGCGGGGCCGCGGGGATCACGATCGACGAGTATCCGCGGCTGCGCGGTTCGATCCGTTCGACATCGGACCTGATCGCGCGGACGCCTTCGGAGCCGTCGCGGCTGGGGATCATCGAGGATCAGTCCGGAAACGGCGCGCGATCGATGCGCGTCGGTTCGGACCTGTTGGCGGTGCGCGACCTGCCGATGCGTCCGCGGACGGCGCTCGATGGGGTTCCGCTGATGCCGAGCCCGGAGCTGCTCTCGAGCTGGCGGGACCCGGGCGAGGGTCTGGTGCCGCCGATCGATGGTGCCGGCGGGGGGGTGGATGATCCGTTCGGGATCGTTCCGGTTCCGGGGACCGAGCTTGATCCGGATGCGGCGCTGGATCCGCTGCGGGGGATGGATGGGCAGGCGGGGGATGGCACGGGGGCGCTGGATCCGCTGACGAACCGGCTTCCGACGAACCGGTTGTCTCCGGATGTGTCGCCGTATCGCACGGCGATGGAATCGCTGCGGATTCGGAACGATCGGATCGAGACGCGGGCGGCGGGTGTTCGCGGGACCGAGCGAGCGACCGAGATCGCGACCGAGCGGGTGGACGGAAGCGAATCGTCGATGAGCTGGGTGATGACGCTGGACGAGCGTCTTGCGGCGATCCGTGCGTCGCTGCTGTCGGGCGAGGGGGATGGGGTCGGGGATGTGGATGGGGGCGGTTCGATGCTGGACCGGGTGTTGTCCGAGTCCGAGCGTGCGATGGAGCGCGAGCGTCTGCGGCTGGAGCTGCGTGAGATGACGCCCGAGGAGCGTGCGGAGTGGCTGCGCGACCCCGAGGTGGTGGAGGCGATGTCGCGTTCTGACGCGGCGGTGGAGATGGCGCGGGAGGCGCTGGCGGAAACGGGTGTGGTGGTTCGGACGCTGACGACGCGTCCGGCGAACGAGCGCGAGCGGTCGGTCTTCGAGCGGCACATGTCCGAGGGCCAGTCGCTGCTGGGCGAGGGGAGTTTCTTCGCGGCCGAGGAGCGGTTCACGGCGGCGCTGTTCATCGTTCCGGGCGATCCGCTGGCGGCGGCGGGTCGTGTGCACGCGCAGATCGGGGCGGGGATGTACCGGTCGGCGACGCTGAACCTTCGGACGCTGCTGCGAAACTATCCGGAGATGGCGGGGGTGCGGTTCGATGCCTCGCTGCTGCCTTCCGGCGAGCGTCTGCAGACGACGCTGGACCGGCTGCGGGAGCGGACGGACCCGAAGGTTCCGATGAGCCAGGAGGCGGGGCTGCTGCTGGCGTACATGGGCCACCAGTTGGGCAACGATGCGGATGTTCGTCGCGGGCTTGCGGCGGCGAGGGAGGTTGCCCGGGCGACGGAGCGGGAGGTCGATCCGCTGGTGGCGTTGCTGGAGGCGGTGTGGATCGCTGAGGGCGGTGGGGGTACTGGGGATTCATCGGGAGATTCGGGCGGGGCGGACTCGGAGGGCGTGGATCCGGGCGATGGTGGTGAATGACCGGCGGCTCGTCGTTGACGGGCGATGGGGGGAGAGGGAGCATGTCGATCCAGATGCGAGATGACGAGCGTGCCGGCGCGGGTTCGATGTCGGGGGAGGTGGGCGATTCGCCGGGTCATGCGGCGGGCGGTCGTCGTGGCGCGCCGGTGTCGGTGGACCCGGGTTCTGCCGGGATGGCGGGGGGGATGCGTGGTCGCGGGTCGGGCGGCGAGCGGGGTGTTCGTCCGAGCGTTGAGGGGTTCCTGACCGACGGCGCGCTGATCGGGATGTGCGATTCGTTGTCGGAGCTGATCGGTCAGTCGATCGCGGTGTATGTGGGCTCGGGGCGCCGGGTGGAGCGGACGGCGGCGCCGCTGATCTGGCGGGCGATGGAGCCGGACGGGCTGACGCCGCACCTGCTGCGGGCGTGGGATGCCGGTGAGATCGATCACCTGGTGCTCCCGGGGGGCGAGTTGGCGATCCCGATGCTGCTGGACGGGATGCCGGCGGGGGCGTTCGTGGTGTCCCCGAAGGATGATGGCGAGCGCGGGGCGCACACGATCGACCCGGCGCTGGTGGAGACGCTGGAGCGACTTGCGTCGGTGATCGACGAGTTCTGCGAGCGTGAGATCACGCTGCGTGACTCGGCCGATGAGCTGCGGGTGCTGTACCGGTTGTCTTCGGCGCTGACGGCGAACCGAACGGAGCGTGAGGTGTGCACGAGCGCGCTGACGATCGCGGCGGAGTTCGTCGATGATGTGGCGATCGGGCTGATTCATCTGCTCGATGATCGGGCGTCTTCGCTGCGGCTTGGCTCGGCGATCGGGCTTGGGCCGGACGACACGCGGGATGTGGCGGTGCTGCCGTTCGATCCGCCGGCATCGGGCGGGCCGGCGCCGAGGCATCGGGAGCCGGGTGAGCTGCTGATGCACGGGCGGGACCAGATCGATCATTTGCTGCTGAACACGCCGGCGTGCTCGTGGGTGACGATCCTGGTGGCGGATGCGGAGCGATGCCTGGGGGTGATGCGACTTGGGCTTGCCGAGCGTGGTGATCTGTATCCATCGGAGCGTTCGGTGCTGCAGATCGTGGCCGAGCAGGCGTGCGCTTCGATCCGGCGGATCCGGCTGGCGGATGCGGATCGGGCGCATCGTCGGCAGGTCCGGCTGGCGGCGCAGGTGCAGCAGCGGATGTTCCCGCGCGAGTTGCCGGCGTATCCGGGGCTGGACATCGCGGCGCGGTACCTGGCATCGCTGGAGGTGGGCGGGGACTTTTACGATCTGTTCGATCTGCAGGGGCACCTGGGCATCGTGGTGGCGGATGTGGTGGGCAAGGGCGTGCCGGCCGGGCTGATGATGGCCAGCGCGCGGGCATCGCTGCGGGCGCACGCGGTGGGGCTGTACCACCTGAACGATGTGATCACGCGAGTGAACCAGGATGTGGTGCGGGACACGCTGGGGCACGAGTTCACGACGATTTTCTATGGCGTGCTGGATCCGGTGACGCGGGTTCTGACTTACTGCAACGCGGGTCACGAGCCGCCGCTGGTGATCCGGCGGGATCCGGGTTCGGCGGAGGGGTATTCGTTCGCGCGGCTGGAGATCGGCGGGATGGCCGCGGGGATCGATCCGGATCAGCGGTACGAACGGGCGGTGGTGCAGTTGGAGCCGGGGGACATCCTGCTGGCGATGACGGATGGGTTGGTGGAGGCGATGAACTTCCAGATGCAGACCTTCGGACGCCGCCGGCTGCGCGAGGCGATCGCGGGGTTCCTGCGCGAGCATCCGGACGCGTCGTCGAAGGCGCTGACGGACCATTGCATCTGGGCGATGCGGCGGTTCATCGGTTTCAGCCGCGAGATGGACGACACGACGGTGCTGGCGGTTCGGATCGATGAGTGAGGATGGGCGTGTCGGCCGCTCGTAGGATGCTCGCATGAGCGAAACAGGATCACTGGGCGGCGCGCGCGAGACGGCGGGGGATGCGGCGGGGGCGCTGCAGCGTGACATCGAGCTCTTGAACGGGCTGCTGGACGCGACGCTGGCGGGGCGTGGCGGCGCCTCCTGGGCGCGGGGTTCGGCGGCGCTGGAGCGGGCGCGGGCGCTGGTGGTGGATGGCGATGGCTCGGGCGGCGATGCGATCGAGCCGCTGGGGGAGTTGTCGCTGGAGGACATCGGCGCGTGCGTGAAGCGGCTGATCACGCGGTTCCATCTCCGGAACAACGCGGAGCAGGTGCACATCGTGCGCGTGAACCGGCGGCGTGAGCGCGGGTCGGAGGAGGGGCGGGGGCGGCCCGAGTCGATCGATGCGGCGATCGGGGCGTTGAAGCGCGAGGGGTTCTCGCGTGAGCGGCTGCTGGAGGTGATCGGTCGGATCGACATCGCGCCGACTCTGACCGCGCACCCGACGGAGGTGCGTCGGCAGTCGGTGGTGCACCATCAGGCGGGGATCGCGGCGTGCCTGCGGGCGCTGGACGCCGAGTCGGAGGGGGGCGAGCCCACGCCGACAGAGCGTCGGCGGACGATCGAGCGGCTGGCGGGCACGATCGCGCTGCTGGGGGCGACGGATGAGATCCGTTTCAAGCGGCTGGACCCGATGGACGAGGTGCGGAACGGGGTGCGGGTGCTGGCGGGTGCGATCTGGGACACGCTTCCGGTGCTGGCGCGGGATCTTCGGGAGGCGCTGGATCGGCATTACGGGGCGGATGGAGGCGGTGATGGGCGGGGGGATGCGCCGATGGTTCCGGTGCGGTATCGCTCGTGGATCGGCGGCGACCGGGATGGGAACCCGCATGTGACGAGCGAGGTGACCGCACGGACGCTGGAGCTGATGCGGCGGGCGGCGATCGGCGGGCACCGCGCCTCGATCGAGGCGCTGGACCAGCAGATCAGCGTGTCGGACCGGGCTGTGGAGGTGCTCGCGGAGCTGCGTGCGTGGCGCGGTTCGGGGCAGAGCGAGGCGCTGCTGCCCGATGAGCGGGTGCACCACCTTCGGCATGAGCCTTGGCGGGTGAAGCTGCGGGCGATGGGGGCGCTGCTGGACCGTGCGATCGAGGATCCGGGCGCGTACACGGCGGCGGAATTCTGCGAGGATCTCGAGCTGGTGGACCGGGCGCTGCGGCACGCGGGGCTCGGGCGGGTGGCGAATGGATCGTCGTTGTTCGATGCGCGGGTGCGGGCGCGGGCGTTCGGCTTCCATCTCGCGAGCCTGGATGTGCGTCAGCATTCGGACCGGCACACGGCGGCGCTGGACGAGATGCTGCGGCTGGCGGGGGTATGCGAGGGGTATTCGGAGCTTGATGAGGCGGGGCGGGTGGAGGTGCTGGAGCGCGAGCTCGGGAGCGCGCGTCCGCTGCTGCCGCGGGGCGAGGGTGTGAGCGATGCGACGCGCGAGGTGCTCTCGACGCTGGAGGTGGTGCGGTCGGCGCTGGAGCGTGAGCCGGGGAGCGTGGGCTCGTATGTGATCTCGATGACGCACGAGGTGTCGGATGTGCTGGCAGCGCTGGTGCTGATGCGCGAGTGCGGGCTGTGGACGCCTTCGGGCGGGGGTCTGCTGGACATCGCGCCGCTGTTCGAGACGGTGGATGATCTGGACCGGGCGCCGGGGCTGCTGCGCTCGCTGTTCGCGTCCGGGGCGTACGCGCCGCACCTTGAGGCGCGGGGGATGTTCCAGGAGATCATGCTGGGGTACTCGGACTCGAACAAGGATGGCGGGTACTGGATGGCCAACTGGCGGCTGCACCGGGCGCAGCACGAGCTGGCGGGCGCGTGCCGCGATGCGGGGGTCCGGGTTCGGTTCTTCCACGGTCGGGGCGGTTCGGTGGCGCGGGGCGGCGGGCGTGCGGGGCGGGCGATCCGGTCGACGCCGCTGGCGGCGCGGAACGGTTCGATCCGGTTCACTGAGCAGGGCGAGGTGATCTCGTTCCGGTACGCGACGGAGCGGATCGCGCATCGGCACCTGGAGCAGATCGTGCACGCGATGGTGCTGAGCACGGCGTCGGGGATGGGCGATGGCGGCGGGGTCGCTGGTGGGAGTGGGGGGGCGGATGCGGAGGGGGTGTCGCCGGAAGGCGTGGCGATGATGGACGCGATGGGCGCGGCGTCGATGCGCGCGTACCGGCGTCTGGTGGACGATCCGGGTTTCTGGGAGTGGTACACGAGCGCCTCGCCGGTGCTGCCGATCGGTTCGTTGAACATCGCCTCGCGGCCGGTGGTGCGCCCGGGGAAGACATTGTCGTTCGAGAACATCCGGGCGATCCCTTGGGTGTTCGGATGGACGCAGATGCGGGCGAACGCGCCGGGGTGGTACGGGATCGGGACGGCGTTCGAGGAGGAGGTGCTGGCGCGACCGGACCGGTTGTCGCTGTGCCGCGAGCTGTACGGCGAGGGCGGCTGGTTCGCGGCGTTCATTGACAATGCGCAGCAGGAGATGGCGCGGGCGCGGCTGCCGATCGCCCGGATCTACCGCGGGCCGGGCGGGGAGCGATTCCACGCGATGCTGGGCGAGGAGTTCGAGCGGGCGCGGCGTGGGGTTCTGGCGGTGACGGGGCAGGCGCGGTTGCTGGACAACAACCCGGTGATCCAGCGGTCGATCGAGCAGCGGAACCCGGATACGGACCTGCTGAACCTGCTGCAGGCGGAACTGCTGCGGCGTTCGCGGGGTGCCAGGGATGAGGGCGAGCGTGAGGCGCTGCTGCCGGTGCTGCAGCTGGCGGTGAACGCGCTGGCGGCGGCGATGCAGAGCACCGGGTGATGGTTCGAGCGGGGGCTGCGGGGGGTGTGGATGGGGCTGAGGGGTTCGCCCGGCGGGTCGGCGGTACGCTCTGGGCGTGCTGAGATCGCCGTTCTGGAACTACGCAGCCCGGATGTGGCGCCGTCGGTGGACGGTGGCGCTGGCGATCGCGATGGCGTTCGTGTCGGCGGGCGGTCTGGGCGCTGCGATCGTGGCGCTGAGTTCGGTGGTGGAGCGGGTCCTGGGAGAGAACCACAAGGGGCTGCGCGACCTGGCGGGCGAGTGGAACGCCCGGGCGATCGAGGCGGTGGGGTTCGGGGTGCCGGGGGCGTGGATCGAGGCGCTGCCGAACACGGTGTGGGCGGCGATCGTGTGGGTGATGGCGGGGCTGGGGGTGCTGACGGTGATCGGCGCGACGGCGAACTTCCTGCACGCGTACCTGGCGATGACGGTGTCGGTGAACACGACGGCGGAGATCCGGCGGGAGGGGTTCCACAGGATCCTGCGGTTCCCGCTGGGGCATGTGATCGAGCGTGGGGCGACGGACCTGATCTCGCGGGTGGTGAGCGACACGAACACGCTGTCGCGCGGGTTCCAGGCGCTGACCTCGAAGGCGGTGGCGCAGCTGACGCGTGGGGCGGCGGCGCTGGCGGCGGCGTTCGTGCTGGACTGGCGTCTGACGCTGATCACGCTGACGGTGGTGCCGGTGATCCTGACGGTGATCCGGAAGATCGGGAAGCGGATCCGTCGCGCATCGCGGAGCGCGATGCGCGGCCAGGCGGACATGCTGGCGGCCTCGACCGAGGCGATGCGCGGGCTGCGGACGGTGAAGGTGTACGCGGGCGAGCGGAAGGAGCTGGCGCGGTTCACGCGGCACAACCGGGAGATCGTGCGTTACGAGATGCGGGCGCGGCTGGCGCGGGCGCTGTCGGCGCCGCTGACGGAGTCGGTGACGATCCTGGCGCTGGGGCTGATGGTGATCATCGCGGTCAAGGCGATCCTGGATGGGAACCTTGAGAAGTCGGATTTCATCCTGACGATGGGCGCGCTGGGGATGGCCGGTTCGTCGTTGAAGCCGCTGACGGCGGTGGTGCAGGACATCAACACGGCGGAGGCGGCGGCGCAGCGGCTGGACGAGTTGTTCGGCGTGCCGCTGGAGGATGCGGCGGATCGGGTGAGGGGCGCGGCGCGGCGCCCGTCGCTGGCTCGGCATAAGGAATCGATCGAGTTCGACGGCGTGTCGTTCGCGTATCCGGGTTCGCCGCGCCGGGCGATCGATGGTGTGTCGCTGCGGATCCCGCACGGGACGGTGGTGGCGCTGGTGGGCGCGAACGGGTCGGGGAAGACGACGCTGCTGTCGATGGTTCCTCGCCTGATCGATCCGACGGAGGGGCGTGTGCTGGTGGATGGGGTGGACATCGCGGGCGTGACGGTGCGGAGCGTGCGCCGGCAGATCGCGGCGGTGACGCAGGATGTGGTGCTGTTCCGTGGCACGGTGGCGGAGAACATCGCGTACGGCGACCCGGGGGCGGACCGGTCGCGGATCGTGGAGGCCGCGGAGCGCGCGCACGCGCGGTCGTTTATCGAGGCGCTGCCGCAGGGGTTTGACACGATGGTGGCCGAGGGAGGCCAGAGCCTCTCGGGTGGTCAGCGGCAGCGGATCTCGATCGCGCGGGCGATCCTGCGCGATCCGGCGATCGTGCTGCTGGACGAGGCGACGAGCATGATCGATGCGGAGTCGGAGTCGGCGATCGCGGAGGCGCTGGCGGAGTTCGCGCGGGGGCGGACGACGCTGGTGGTGGCGCACCGCCCGGCGACGATCATGGGCGCGGACCTGGTGGTGGTGATGGACGATGGGCGGATCGTGGACATGGGCACGCACGCGGAGCTTCGTGAGCGATCGGCGATGTACCGGGCGATGGTGGGCGTAGGGGTCGGGGCCGGTGTGGGGGGTGTGGGCGGGGGCATCGGCGGGCGGTGAGCCCCCCGTCGGAGGGGTGGCGATCTTGAGAGGGTGGGTCCCGAGGTTCCCCACGCTCCGGCGTTCCCGCCACCACCATCTCCTGCCGGTTTCGCGGGACTGCCCGGACTTCTGCCTTTCATTCGGTAATTGCCGGCTTGACCGGGGTCGGCGGTCGTGGTCGGTCGCTGATCCGGGGTGCGGGGGATCGGGTGTTGGCTTCGGCTCCTACCATCCGCCCCTATGTCTTTCCCGCGCATCGCCATCGTTGGCCGGCCGAATGTCGGCAAGTCCTCGCTCCTGAATATGCTGGCGAAGCGGAAGGTGTCGATCGTCGATGATGTTCCGGGGGTGACGCGTGACCGTGTGACGACGGTCGTGGAGCTTGAGGGGCCATTGAAGACGGAGCCGATCAAGCGGGTGGAGGTGATCGACACGGGCGGGTACGGGGTGTATGTGACCGAGGGCGGTCGGTTCGATGATGCGGGCGAGGATCTGACGCGGCTGACGGACGACATCGAGGCGCAGATCGCGGCGGGGGTGGACCTGGCGGACCTGATCCTGTTCGTGGTGGACTCGCAGGCGGGGCTCACGGCGATCGATGAGTCGATCGCGACGATGCTGCGGGAGCGTTCGCTGGGCGGGAAGGGGCGCGATCGGGTGCCGGTGGTGGTGGTGGCGAACAAGGTGGATGCGGACAACTGGGAGCCGTTCGGCTTCGAGGCCGCGGCGCTGGGGTTCGGCGAGCCGTGGCTGGTGTCGGCAAAGACGAACTTCCGTCGTCGGGACTTCGTGGAGCGGTTGTTCGCGCTGCTGCCGTACGAGGTGGAGCGCGCGGGCGAGTCTCGGGAGCGGATGCCGGAGATGCAGCTGGCGCTGGTGGGGAAGCGGAACGCTGGCAAGTCGACCTTCGTGAACGCGCTGGCGGGCGAGACGCGTGCGATCGTGTCTGAGATCGCGGGGACGACGCGGGATGCGATCGATGTGCGGTTCGAGATGGATGGTCGGGCGCTGCTGGCGATCGACACGGCGGGCGTTCGGAAGAAGAACCGGTTCGCGGATCGGGTTGAGTACTGGGCGTTCGACCGGTGCCAGCGGGCGATCGAGCGCGCGGATGTGGCGCTGCTGTTGCTGGACGCGACGCAGAAGATTTCGGCGGTGGACAAGCGGCTGGGGATGTACCTGACGGAGCGGTTCAAGCCGACGGTGATCGTGGTGACGAAGTGGGACCTGGCGGAGGGGCGGCCGAACCGGAAGGGGCAGCCGGTGTCGATCGATGACTACCGGGAGTACTTCAATCGGGAGATGCCGGGGCTTGCGTACGCGCCGATCGTGTTCACGGCCGCGGGCGATGGCGGGCGTGGGGTTCGTGAGGCGGTGGAGGTGGCGTTCGACCTGTTCGGGCAGGCGCACCAGCGGGTGTCGACGGGTCGATTGAACGAGTTTTTCCGGGACATCCTGGCGCGGCGTGGGCCGTCGTCATCGCTTGGGACGAAGGCGAAGATCCTGTTCGTGACGCAGGTGACGGTGAACCCGCCGACGATCGTGCTGGTGGTGAACAAGCCGAAGCTGTTCGATGAGCGGTACATGCGGTACCTGATGAACCGGATCCGTGAGGAGCTTCCGTTCGAGGAGATCCCGGTGCGGCTGCTGGTGCGCGAGCGTCGGCGTGCGGAACTCGGGGATCTGCTCTCGGGCGAGCATCGGCGGCAGCAGTCGGCGACGCGGTCGATCGAGGAGGGCGAGGCGCTGCTGGATCGGCAGGGGGAGGAGATCGATCCTGATCTCGAGATCGACGAGATGGATGTGCCGTTCGATCTCGATGAATTCTTCTCGGGCGCGGATGACGACGACGATGATGATGACGATGAGGGTGCGCTGACGCCGGATGGGTGGGGCGAGGATGATGACGATGACGAGTTGGCGGGTGCGCGGGTGGGGTCGTCGCGCGGCGGGGAGGGCGGCGCGCGGGGCGGGAAGCAGGGCGGGCGGAAGGCCAGCAAGAAGAAGGCCGGAAAGAAGAAGGTTGGGAAGAAGACCGGGGGAGCGCGGGCGGGCAAGAAGGCCGGGGGCGGGAAGGGGGCGGGGCGCTCGGGGTCTGGCTCTGGGTCTGGTGGTCGGTCGGGGGCGAAGGGCGGCGGTGGAGGGGCGGTGAAGAAGCAGAAGAAGTCGAAGAAAGCGACCCCGGGCGGTCGGAGCGGGGCGGCGCGGTCGGGGGGCGCGGGTGGATCGGGGAGGACGACGAAGAAGAAGGCCTCGGGTGGTGGTGGTTCGCGCGGGCGTGGGCGGCGTTCGTGAGGCGCGCGTGATCGGTGCGTGGGGTCCGCGTCGGGCGGTGGTGGGGGTACCCTGAGGCGGTTCGTCGGCGCGGCGGTTCCGCGTGGATCGGGAGGAGGCACCTGCGATGTCCGAGAGCACCGAGTCGGGCGATCGTCCGAGCGATGCGAAGCAGATCAAGCGGCTGCTGCGCGCTGGGCATACCTGCATCAGCATCGTGACGCACGAGGAGCTGCATGTCGCGCGGCTGGTGCGGGATCTTCTGCTGGACCAGGGCAAGAAGGTGTACTTCTGGTCGGCGGTGCGCGGGGTGTACAACCCGATGATCGAGAGGGCGGAGGGGATGAAGGACACGACGCCGGCGGCGGCGGGGTTGTTCTGGATCGCGCGCCAGGAGGAGCCGGTCTCGCTGGTGGCGCTGGATCTTTCTGATCACTTCGGGGAGGCGCTGGTGGTGCGGGCGGCGCGGGAGCTGGTGCAGATCATGGATGAGCGGGGCGGGCACCTGGTGATGGTCGATCATTCTTCGGAGCTGCCGGCGGCGATCGAGATGCTGGCGACGCGGCACGAGGCGGCGCTCCCGGATGAGGAGGAGCTGGACGCGATCGCGCGTCGGGTGCTGCAGGAGCATCGTCGCCGGAGCCCGACGATGGAGTTCGAGCTGACGCAGCGTCAGCTGGACAGCATCGTGCGGAACCTGCGTGGATTGACGCGGCGGCAGGCCGAGCACGCGATCCGGGCGACGGTGGTCGATGACAATCGGTTCGACGCGAGCGATGTGAATGTCGTGCTGGAGGTGAAGCGCCGGCTGATGGCCTCGAGCGGGGCGCTGAGCGCGGTGGATGCGCCGGCGGACCTTTCGCAGATCGCGGGGCTGCGGACGCTGAAGCGGTGGCTGGACCGGCGTCGGCGGGCGTTCGATGATGATGCGAAGCGGTTCGGGATCGATCCGCCGCGCGGGGTGCTGATGCTGGGGGTGCAGGGGACGGGCAAATCGCTGACGGCGAAGGCGATCGCGGCGGCGTGGGCTCGGCCGTTGCTGCGTCTGGACGCGGGGGCGCTGTACAGCCGGTATGTGGGCGATTCGGAGGCGAACCTGCGGCGGGCGCTGCGCCAGGTCGAGTCGATGGCGCCGTGTATTTTGTGGATCGATGAGATCGAGAAGGCGTTCGCTTCGGCGGGGAGCGCTTCGAACGATGGCGGGCTGTCGCGCCGGATGTTCGGCGCGCTGCTGACATGGATGCAGGAGCACCGCGAGCCGGTGTTTCTGGTCGCGACGGCCAACGACATCAACGCGCTGCCGCCGGAGCTGCTGCGGAAGGGGCGGTTCGATGAGATCTTCTTTGTGGACCTGCCGTCGGAGGAGGTGCGGCGGGCGGTGCTGGAGATTCATCTGAAGAAGCGGGGGCAGGATCCCGGGGCGGTGGATGTGGGTGCGCTGGCGGCGGCTTCGGAGGGGTTTTCTCCGGCGGAGTTGGAGCAGGCGGTGGTGTCGGCGCTGCACGACTCGTTCGCGACGGGGAAGCCGGTGACGACGGAGATGATTTTGGAGGTGGTCCGGAGTTCGCCGCCGTTGTCCGTGACGGCGGCGGAGCGGGTTTCGGCGCTGCGTGAGTGGGCGGAGGGGCGTTGCGTGCCGGCGGATTGAGGGTGGGGTATCTCCTTGTGGATTGAAGGAAATGACCAACCTACGCTCCGTTCATGATGCTCCAGATCGCTCTGTTCCTGGCGTTGGCCGGTTTGATCGTGGGTGCTGCGCGGCATGCTCTCGCGATCCGCGATGGTGCCCATGCGGGATCACCCGGTGGCGGCACGGCGGGCGAGTTGTCGCGTGTGATGAAGATCGCGGCGGCGCTGTCGCACTATCTGATCGCGATCATCGCCGCGCTGACGGTGCCCGTGTTTCTGAGTCTCACTGAGAGCGGACTCCTCAAGGAAGATGAGCCTTCGGACCTCGACATTTTCATTGTCTTTGGGCTCGGACTGCTGGCGGCGTGGGCGGGGGAGCAGTTTCTCAACTCACTCTCGAAGCGGGTTATCGATCAGCAGCAGCAGCGTCTTCGCGCGATGATTGAGGAGCAGCGCACCCGCCAGCGGGTCATCGAGGGATTGCTGATCGAGCCTGAGCCGGGAAGGGCAGTGGAGCGTGTCGGGGCGTCTGGTGATCTGGATGATCTGGGCGAGGCGGAGCGAGGCGTGCTGCTCGCGCTGGTGAAGGGGCCTTGGCGGGTGCGCCGGCTTGAGGGGGTGGCGTCCAGCGCCGGGCTTAGGAGCCCGGAGGAGGCGATGGAGGTGCTGGTTCGGCTGGAAGCGGACGGGCTGGCGGCGCGTTCGACGGAGTTGATGCCGGATGTTCCGGCGCTCTGGTATGCGACGCCGGCGGGGATCGCCCTGGCGTCCGGCGGGGGGTGAGCACCGGATGCGCCGGGCGAGGGAGCCGGGCCGCACGGGGCGTCGGGGGGCTACCCTGAGCGGATGGACGACACACTTCCTCCGATCATTCTTTGTCCGGGTCAGGGCGCGCAGTTCGTGGGGATGGGCAAGGCGTGGTTCGAGCAGGACTCGGTGGCCGCGCAGACCTTCGGGGCCGGGGATGAGATCCTGGGCGATCGGTTCGGTCGGCGGCTGTCGGAGTTGTGCTTTGACGGTCCGCCGGAGGAGCTGAACCGGACGGACATCGCGCAGCCGGCGATCTACACGGCGTCTGTGGCGTGTTTCAACGCGTTGTTCGGGGATGGGAATCCGGCGTCTTTCGCATGCACGGCGGGGCTGTCGCTGGGTGAGTACACCGCGCTGCACCTGGCGGGGGCGTTCTCGTTCGAGGATGGGCTGCGGCTGGTGGCGCTGCGCGGGCGTGCGATGCAGGATGCGGCCGAGGCGTCGGAGGGGGGGATGCTGGCGCTGATCGGTCCGGACGAGGCGAGCGCTCGGGGCCTGTGCGCGGCGGTGCTGGAGCGGCGGCGGGCGGCGGACTCGGGGGCGGTGCTGGTGCCGGCGAATTTCAATGCGCCGGGGCAGATTGTGTTATCGGGCGATCGTGCCTCGTGCGATGTGGCGGAGTTGGTGGCGGGCGAGCGGGGGGTGCGGTGCTCTCGGCTGGCGGTGGCAGGGGCCTTTCACTCAGAATTGATGGCTCCGGCGGCCCGGCGGCTGGAGGAGGCGTTGGGGGAGACGACGATCCATGTGCCAAAGTGTCCGGTTTTGTCGAATGTGACCGGGACGCCGCACCCGGCGGACCCTGACACAATCCGATCATTGTTGGTTCGCCAGTTGACGGAGCCGGTTCGTTGGTCGGAATCGTGTCTTTGGATGAACCGTGAAATGTCCGGCGGGTACCATGAGTTGGCCCCCGGGAAGGTGCTCAGCGGGCTGATGCGCCGTATCGATAGACAGATCAAGGTGTCGAACCATGACGAACCCGATCCGGAAGAATGACAAGACACTGCGCGGGCCGCTTGCGGGCGGTTTCGCGCTTCGGACGATCGCGGGCGCTGGCCTGCTGGTCGGACTCGTGGGCGTGGGCTCGCTGACGGGGTGCGCGGAGGAGGAGCCTCCGCCCCCGCCGGCACCGGTGGTGCAGGCGCCGCCGCCGAAGCCGGATCCGATGGCGAACATCACGCTGGACCCGCGTGTTCAGTGGCCTGAGGAGATGCATCCCTCGTCTCCGGAACTGGCCGAGGCGATCGCGAAGCTTGTGAACGGGCTGGCCGCGGCGGATGCGGACACCTTTACGAGCGTGCTGTCCGATGCCGATCGCCAGTTGACGCAGGAGCTTGTGAACTTCGGGCTGTGGCAGAAGCAGATGGAGCGCGTCGAAGCGGTGCGCGTGTGCGTGCTGAACGAGCTGACGGCGACCGAGTGCGAGCTCGGTGTCGGGCTTCAGACGGCGAACGGCGCGTACATGATCGCGTTCAACGGTCGGACGAGTTCGCCCTGGCAGTTCACGGGCCTGGGGATCACGGACATCGAGGCGCCGCGCGTTGCGATGCTTGACAACTCACCGCTGATGCGCCCGATCATTCCCGAGGCCATGGAGATCATCGCGATCGTTCCGATCGCCGAGGATGGGTTGGGCGGTGGTGGCGGCGGCGGGTATGACGATTCGCCCGCGCCGCCTTCGAGCCCGCCCGGGAGCCCGCCGCGGAAGCCGCGTCGTCACTACCGGTAAGGAATCGGGCGCCTTCGGGATCCGGCGGCGGTCGAGTTGGCGCGGAGGGGGTCGGGCCGCCGCGCCGTGGCCAGTGAAACAGGTATGATGCACGGCCGGGTCCGAAGGGGCCCGGCTTGCTGTTTTGGGCGGGTGTCGCCGGGGTGGGTGATCGGTTGGGGAAGGGCGACGGGTGGTGCGGACGACCGGGCGCCTTGGGCGCTTTGCAAGGGAGCATGCGATGGGCGATTCCGGCGGTTCGATCGGCGAGCGGCGTGTGGCGGTGGTGACGGGCGCAAGCCGCGGCATCGGTCGGGGGATCTCCGAGCGTCTGGCGCGGGATGGGCGTCATGTGGTTCTTGTGGCGCGGTCGGAGGGTCCGCTGCGGGATGTGGCGTCGGGGATCGAGTCTTCGGGGGGTTCGGCGTCGGTTCACGCGTGCGATGTGGGCGATTCGGGCGCGATCGGCGAGATGATCGAGTCGGTGGTGGCGGCCCACGGTCGGCTGGACATCCTGGTGAACAACGCGGGGATCACGCGTGACAACCTGGTGCTGCGGATGAGCGATGAGGAGTGGGACGAGGTGATCCGCGTGAACCTGACCTCGGCGTTCGCGGCGTGCCGTGCGGCGGCTCGGGCGATGATGAAGGGCAAGTTCGGTCGGATGGTGAACATCGCGTCGACCTCGGGGGTGGTGGGCAATGCGGGTCAGGCGAATTATGCGGCGGCGAAGGCGGGTCTGATCGGGCTGACGAAGACGCTGGCGCGGGAGCTGGGGGGCAAGGGAATCACGGCGAATGTGATCGCGCCGGGGTTCATCGAGACGGACATGACGGCGGTGCTGGGCGATGAGATCAAGTCGCGCGTGCTGCAGGGGATGGCGCTGCGTCGGCTCGGGACTCCGGAGGACATCGCGGCGGCGGCGGCGTTCCTGTCGTCCGACGATGCGGGGTTCGTGACGGGGCAGGTGCTGTGCGTGGACGGCGGGCTGACGATGTGCTGAGTGCCGGGCGGTCGGGGTGGTGGAGGGTGATGGGGTGGTGGGTTGGGGCGGTGCCGGATCGGGGCTGGAAGTTATTGATCACAAACATGTGATCGGTCGCGCATCGCGATTGGAGTGCGATGGGTGGTTTGGTTCGTGGCGTCGGGGATGGAGCCCGGCTATATTCGCGGGTTATTGTCCGGCCCCGGAGGGCTGGGACCTTGATGGAGTCATCATCGTGACTGAACAGGAAATCGAAGCCAAGGTGATCGAGATCGTGTCTGAGCAGATGGGCGTTGACAAGTCCGAGCTGACGCGCGATACCTCTTTCGTGAACGATCTGAACGCCGACAGCCTCGACACGGTCGAGCTTGTGATGGAGTTCGAGGATCGTTTCCAGACCTCGATCCCGGACGACAAGGCCGAGCAGATCAAGACGATCGGCGAGGCGGTGTCGTTCATCATGCAGGCGCGCAGCGCCAACGCGTCTTCGTGATCTCGGCGTTCCGGTTCCCCGGTCGCTTCCCGTTGCTCGGGGGGCGCGGGGCACTGGAGCGGCGTTGCGTTGCGTCTGGCCGGCGGGTCCACGGATCCGCGGCGTGGCGTGGCGGGCGAGGGCCGGCCTGAGGAAGCAGTGGATGCACGCCCCGTTGTCCAGGCACGGTCGACGGGGCGTGTGTGTCTCGGGGCGTCGCGCGCGGGGGCTCGGGTTTTGATCTGGTGATCGCCGGTTCGGGTGCGGGCGTGCCGGCGAGCGGTTTGGCAGGACCTGCCTGATGGAGAGAACGCGGCGATGACACAGCAACGCCGACGGGTCGTGATCACCGGGGTTGGCGCGGTGACGAACCTCGGGCTCGACTATCCGAGCACCTGGGACGCGATGATCGCCGGTCGATCCGGGGTGTCGTTGATCGACGATCCGCGATTCGAGCAGTGGCCCGCGGAGAAGTGGGATGTGAAGATCGCGGGGGCGATCCGGGGCTGGGAGCCGACCTCGCGTCTTGAGGGGCGAGAGGTTCGGAAGCTGGATCGCTGCACGCAGCTTGGCGTGGCGGCGGGGATGGAGGCCGTGGAGCGGTCGGGAATGGACTTCACGACCGGCGATGGGACGCGTCGGGGCGTGATCATCGGTTCGGGGATCGGCGGGATCCAGACGATCGAGACGGGCGTTGAGGTGCTGCTTTCGAAGGGGCCGGATCGGATCAATCCGTTCACGGTGCCGCGGCTGATGGCCAACGCGGTGGCGGGCGATCTCTCGATCCGTTACGGGCTGCTGGGGCACTCGGATTCGCACACGACGGCGTGCGCTTCGTCGGGGCACTCGATCGGCGCGGCGATGCGTCTGATCCAGTTCGGCGAGGCGGATGTGATGCTGGCTGGTGGATCCGAGGCGGCGATCTCTCCGCTGTGCATGGGCGCGTTCATGACGATGCGTGCGCTTTCGACTCGGAACGAGACGCCGCAGACGGCGTCGCGTCCGTTCGATCGGAGCCGTGACGGTTTCGTGCTGGCCGAGGGTGCGGCGGTGCTGGTGCTGGAGAGCGAGGAGCATGCGCGGGCGCGGGGGGCCGAGATCCTGGCCGAGTTGGTGGCGTACGGGGCGACCTCGGACGCGAACCACATCACTGCCCCGCACGCGGAGGGCGATGGGGCGGCGCGGGCGATGGAGGTGGCGCTGCGCGATGCGCGACTGAACCCGACGGACATCGACTTCGTGAACGCCCACGGCACATCGACGCCGCTGGGCGATGCGGCGGAGGTGAAAGCGGTGCTGCGGGTGTTCGGTGACCACGCGCGGAAGTCGGCGGGCGGGCGGCTGCTGATGTCGTCGAGCAAGTCGATGACCGGGCACTGCCTGGGCGCTTCGGGCGTGGTGGAGATGGTCTCGTGCCTGGGCGCGATCCGGCACGGCGCGGTCACGCCGACGATCAACTGCCACGAGAATGATGAGGGGTTCGATGTCGATTTCGTGCCCAACACCGCGCGGGATGCCAAGGTGCGGTACGCGATGAACAACACCTTCGGGTTCGGCGGTCACAATGTGACGCTGGTCGTGGCCGCCTACCAGGGCTGACCCCCCGCCCCCCCCAACTTGCCCTTGGGGTGCGGAGGGTGATTGGGTTGCTCCTCCGGAAGCCCCTCCTGCGCCGTTGGCGCGCGTGGATCAGTGGGGCTGGGGATGGGTGGGCGGGGGATGTGCGATGGACTGTTCGGCGATCTGTTGGCAGAGCGACTCGATGAGTCGCTCGGCGTGATTGCGCGCGGCGGCCTCGTCGGCGTTGGTCATCGATGTGAGTGTGTGCAGGTGCGCTCCGGGGGCTCCGGATCGGGCGAGCGCCTGGCGGATTGTCTGCTCGTCGGGCAGCGCTCTTCCGGCGATGATGTGGATGGGGGTGCCGGCTCGGCGCGCGGCCTGGACGACCTGCCAGATGACCTTGCCCTGGGCGGACTGTTCGTCGATCGAGCCTTCGCCGGTGATGATGAGGTCGGCGCGGCGGGCGGCGGTGTGGAGCCCGTTGCGTTCGGCGACCATCTCGCCGCCGGAGACGAGCGTGGCGGCGAGGAACGCTCGGCAGCCGAATCCGAGGCCTCCTGCGGCGCCATCGCCGGGAACTTCGAGATGGCGTGGGTTGATGAGCCGGGCCTCGATGCATCGGCGTCGGAGGTTGTCGAGCCCGGTTTCGAGTCGTTCGACGGCTTCGGGTGAGGCGCCCTTCTGTGGGGCGTACAGGCGGGCGGCGCCTTGGGGGCCGGTGAGGGGAGCGAGGACATCGCAGGCGATGGTTGTTCGGGCGGGGCGGCGGATGCGTTGCAGCGCGAACCACGCGCGGGATGGGAATCGTGGCGGCTGGATGCGTGCGATGTGGATGAGCGAGGCGCCGATGGGGGGCAGGGGTCGGTTGTTCTGGTCGAGGAAACGGTATCCGAGGGCGTGGGCCATGCCGATGCCGCCATCGACGGTGGCCGAGCCGCCGAGTCCGATGATGATGGATCGAGGGCGGTGCCGGTCGGCGGCGGCGATGAGCTGGGCGAGCGGGGCCGAGGAGAGGCGTTCGGGGTCGCGGTCGGGCTCGTCGATGAGCGAGAGGCCGATGGCATCGGCGGACTCGATGATGATGGTTCTCGGGGCCGAGCGGCCGGTGGCGCGGTGGTGCAGCGCGAGGAATACCAGCAGGGCGGACAGGGGGACGACGATCACGAGGAAGATCGCGGTGAGGAACATCAGCGACCCGATCATGGCGATCACGACGGGCAGGATGAGCCAGTCGATCCAGGTCGGTTGCCGGGGCCTGATGGGGTGTGATGCGCCGGATCGGGGCGATGCGCCGAGCAGCACGAGGCGCGCGATGGCGGCGGGTTTGTAATTGTTGGTGGTGGGGTGGTCGGGCGATGGGTGTGCGACGGGGTGTTCGACGATGGCGGCGGTCTGGCGTGCGGCCATGGCGAGTGCGAAGCCTTCGCCGCCGTCGGCCATGTCGAGCGTGCGTGTGTCGCATCCGCCGGCTTCGAGCCCGCGTGCCATGGCGGCGGCGGCCTGCTGCTGCGTGAGCGTGCCCTTGAACTTGTCGGTGGCGATGAGGGCGAGGGGGCGTGCGCGGGGGGCGGGCGTCGGTGGCGCCTGCGTGGGTTGGCGACGCATGGTGGCGGGTCCGATCAGCCGCGGGGCGCGGCGTGGCGGATGAGCGCCTTCATCTCGGCGACGGCGTTGCGGAAACCGGTGAACACGGCGCGGGCGACGATGGCGTGGCCGATGTGGAGCTCCTCGACGCCGGGGAGGGCGGCGATGGGCTCGACATTGTGGTAGTTGAGCGCATGCCCGGCGTTGAACCGGAGGCCGAGTTCTCTTGCGGCGGCGCCGGTCTGGGCGACGGCGTCGAGGGCATCGCGGAGTTCTGGGAGGTCGAAGTCGCCACCGCAGCGGTCGAAGGCTTCGGCGTATGGCCCGGTGTGGACCTCGATCATCTGGAAGCCGGCATCCCGGCAGGCCCTGGCCTGCTTCGGGTCCGGGTCGATGAAGGCCGAGACGCGGATGCCCATCTCGCGGAGGCGGGCGTTGCAGGATGCGAGCGTTTCGCGCTGGGCGATGACATCGATGCCGCCCTCGGTGGTGATCTCGAGCCTTCCCTCGGGCACGAGGGTGCACATTCCGGGTCCGATGCGGCGGGCGATGTCGACCATCTCGTCGGTGGCGGCCATCTCGAGGTTGAGGCGGATGCGGGCGAATCCGGCGAGGCGTTCGACATCGTGGTCCTGGATGTGCCTGCGGTCTTCGCGGAGGTGGATGGTGATGATGTCGGCGCCGCCGAGTTCGGCTTCGTGGGCGGCGCGGAGCGGGTCTGGCTCGGCGCCGCGGCGGGCCTGCCTCAGCGTCGCGATGTGGTCGATGTTCACGCCGAGTCTGGGCATGGGATCAGGATACGCGTTGGGGTGGCTTGTGGCGGGCCCGGGCGGCGGGGCTGAGTCGTGGGGCTCAGTGGGCGGGCGCGATGGCGGGCGGGGCGGGGTGCTCGGGCGGTTCGTTGTTCAGGATGCGCCAGACATCGCGGACGACCCATGACATGTTGCGGTGGGCGAGTTCGGTGGCCGCGCCGATGTGGGGGGAGAGGTGGGCGTTGGGGAGTTTGAGCAGCGGCGAGGAATCGGGGATGGGCTCGGGGTCGTGGACATCGAGGATGGCGGTCGTGGATGGGTGTGCTTGGAGGTGGGCGGCCAGGGCGTCGTGGTCGATCACGAAGCCTCGTGCCGCGTTGATGAGGATGGCATCGTCGCGGAGCAGGCGGAGGTTCTTCGTGTTGATGAGACCGCGGTTGGTGGGTCGGTCGTCGACATGCAGCGTGACGATGTCGGACGCGTTGATGAGTTCGTCGAGGGATGCGGCGGGTTCGGCGCCTGAGCAGCGGGATGGATCGATCTGGATGAGATCGTGGTAGATGGCCTTCATGTTGAAGGCGGCGGCGATGCGGGCGATGGCGGTTCCGACGCGGCCCATGCCGACGATGCCGATGGTGAGTTCGGAGAGCTGGCGGCGGGCGGTGAGCTCGCGGCGGAGGGCGCGCCAGCGGTCCATGGGGAGTGATTCGGTGAGGAAGACGCGCGGGCGGAGGGCGTCGAGGAGGAATGCCCAGACGAGCTCGACGACGGCGCGTGTGTTGGCATCGGGCGTGTGGACGACCTGGATGCCGCGGGCCCGGCATGCGGCGATGTCGATGTTGTCGAGCCCGACGCCGGCGCGGGCAACGACGCGGAGCGCGGGGGCGCGCTCCAGCAGCGCCTCGTTGACGATGGTGTAGGTGCGGACGACGAGGCCCGCAGCGCGTGCGAGCAGGTCATCGAAGCCGGGGTCGCCGGCGGCGCAGGGGATGAGTTCGCATCGCTCGGCGAGCCATTGGGCGGCGCCGGGATCGAGTTCTTCGGCCTGGATGACCAGGTGGCGCTGCATGGGTGACAGCGTAGAACTCAGCGCGGGATTGGGCTGAGCGGAGGCGGGCCCGTGCGATCACTCGGAGGGTTCGAGGTAGCACCGCATCGCGGTCTTGCACTGGGCGATGCGGGGGTCGATGCCGAATCCTCGGACCTGTTCGACGCGGAGTTCGGCGAGTTCGCGGTGGGTGGTGGCGCAGATGGCGCGGCCCTGCTTGTCGACGGCCCGCGCGATCTCGAAGGCCTTCTCGACCGGGTGGCGGAAGACCTTCATCATCATCTCGATGACATACTCGTAGGTGTGCTGGTCGCTGTCGAGCAGGACGACATGCCACTGCTTGGGGGCCTCGCGCTGGGGCGACTTGGTGGGCTGCGGGCGGGTCTTGGTCTCGACGGGCGGAGGTTCGACGGCCGCGGTGGACGCTCCGCCGCCCGAGCCGATGTCGGTGTCCTGCTCTGTGTTGTTGGCGGGGATCGGGGGTGGGGGCGCAGAAGGTGGTGAGGTGGGCTGCGCCGGGGGGAGCCAGAACGCGGAGGGTCGGCGTGCCGGTCGGGACGCCGAGAGGGGCGGGGCCTGGAGGGGCGCCTGCGGTGATTGGGCGACCGCGTGGTTGGGTGCGGCGAGCGGGCCTGCGGCGGCCTGGCGGGCCGCGTAGGCCCTGAGCTGTCGGACCAATCCTGCGCGGAGCATCTGTTCCGCGAACACGGTCAGGATGACGGGAACCCGTGGCATGGCATGTCTCTCCGCCGAAGCGTCGATCCTCATGGTTGATGATACCGGTCTGGGCGTGCGGTCAAGAGGGTTTTTTCGACTCGCGCGGGTCGCGGCGGGCATTCGGGGGGGCGAATTGGGGGTTTTGTGGCGGTTTCGTTGGGAAGTGTTCGGCGGGTCGGCCCGGAGGATGGTGGGCATTGACATGCGCCCGAGAACCTCTAGTCTGGGCCGGTTGGGGCGAAGTTCTCCCCGCGTTCGATCGCCGGTTGGTGGGACGATGCGGCGATCGGGCGAGCAGTGGCTTTCGCGGCGCGGCGCAGTGCGATGCAGTGCAGGGCGTTGTGCGGCGGGTCCCGCCCACGGAAGGGCCCAGACAATCCGGAGCGTCGATGAACAAGGCCGGGCTGATCGCGAAGGTCGCGGAGAAGCTGCAATGCAGCAGGGCTGAGGCGGCGCGTGCTGTGGATGCGGTGGTCGGGTCGATCCTGGAGGGGGTTGATGAGGATGACAAGGCGACGCTGCCGCGTTTCGGCACCTTCCGGAAGGCGCATCGGAAGGAGCGGCTTGGTCGGCATCCGATCACGAAAGAGCCGATGACGATCCCGCCTTCGATTACGATCACATTCTCCGCGTCGGGGGCCGTGCGGCGCAATGGGTCGGCGTGAGCGAGGCGGCGCGTGGGTGTGTCTTGGATGAACCGGGCGATCGACGCTCGCTGGCTCGAGGGCCATGTGCATGCAGCGCGTGCGGCGGCAAACCGAGGGGTACTCGCTGGACCTGGCGCCGCTGATCGATGTGGTGTTCCTGCTGCTGACCTTTTTCGTGTTCTCTCTCGCGCTGGCGGTGCAGGTTCGGATCACGGAGATCCGGCTGCCCGAGGGTTCGCCTGGTGGCGAGCCTTCGCAGGGAATCACGGCGGTGGTGGCGCTGGATGCGGGGGGGGCGATCACGCTGGATGGCGAGCCGGTTGCGCTGGAGGAATTGGGCGCAGCGCTGATCCGGGCGCGCGAGGCATCGCCGGACATGATCGTGTATGTGGCGACGGATGAGCGGGCCTCGGCGGGCGACATGTTCCGGCTGATGGATGCGTTCGCCGGTGCTTCGATCACCGACCTGCGCTTCCTCCGCTCTCCCCCGAGCCCCACCGAGCCTCCCCAGTTCCCTGCATCTCCGGGCTCTTCCGGCTCGCCGGGGTCGGGCTCGGGCGCGGCCGGCGGCCCCGGGGGATCCGGCGATTCGCCGGGAACACCGGCTCCTGAGGGGTGATGCGGGGTGTCTGGAGGGGTGGCGTGAGCGGATGGCGGGGGGCTCGATCGTGCGGTTGGCGGTTTCCTATGGTCTGGCATGGGCATGAGGCGCTTCACAGACCCGCAGTCGAAGCCCGCGGTGTGGATCGGGGTTGGCGCGAGCTTTGCGCTGCATGTGGCGGGCGCCGCGCTGATCGCCGGCGGTTGGCGGGCGGGGGATGAGGAGGGGTCCGGGAGCGATGATGCGTCGCCGGTGATGACGATGGAGCTTCCTCGGGTGTTCGAGCCGCCGAAGGTGACGGTCGGGCAGGATGATGGGAGCCCGGAGGCGATGGCGTGGCTGGGATTCGCTGATGCGCGTCGGCATGTGGCGACGCCCTGGATCCAGGACCAGGCGGCGTTCACGGCGTCGGCCTCGACGCCGGGTCCGCTCCCGAACGGCGGCGAGCCCATCGCTGCGTCGGGTTCGGTGGAGGGCGCGATGTCCGAGCCGATGGCGGCGATGGAGGCGTTGGCAGAACAAAGCGAGCCGGATTCGGATGTGAGCGTGGAAGAGGCTGTGGAGGTGGCGGAGGCGGAGAGCGAATTGGACGCGGAGGGTGAGGCGGTTGCTGCGGCGATGCCGGAGTTGTCGGAGGCTGCGCCGGGGCTGGTTTCGCGCGAGGATGTGGCGCGGATGGCGGCATCGATGGATGCGCTGGCGTCATCGGCGATCGCGGCGCTGTCCGAGGCCGGGGAGGGGCTGCGCATGGGTGTGCCCTGGACCCGTCGAGACGGGGAGTCGGCGATCGCCGGGGCTTCGGGAGACGATGCGCCGGTGGTTGAGCCGGTTGATGCGGCGCGGGCGGCGGAAGCGGTTGGGGAGTCGGGCGAGTTGGCGGATGGGAGTGATGGGGGGCCGGTTTCGGAGGGATCGTCCGAGGTTGTTGTGGAGTCGGAGTCTCGGAATTCGGACGCGGCGCGTCCGGGATCGGGCGCGCCCGGTGAATTGAGTGATCGGGAGGCGTTGGCGGCGTCGATCGAGCGTGCGCCTCGGGTGGAGTGGGGGAGGCCGTTGTCGGCCAAGGGGTTGCGTGTGCGGACGGTGCGTCCTGAGTTCACGGCGTTCACGACGGTGGTGTCATCACGGAATGAGCCGGTCGTGAGACTTTCTTTCGGACGCGACGGGCGGGTGAGGCAGGCGGTCTTTCTCCGTAGATCCGGCAATCCGAATGTGGATCAGCCGGTTCTGGACGCGGTGTATCGGTGGAGTGCGGAGGGAACGGCGCTGGAGTCGCTGCGTGCCGAGGGACCGGGTTCGACGATCGACATCGATGTCCGGATCACTCGGTAGCGCCTCATCCCCATGGAGGAGCGCTAGGATGTTCCCGATCCGTTGGTTGGGATTTGGTTAAGAGCCGCGATTGCGGGTTGGAATCGGCCAGGGTTGCCGGTGCCTTCGGATCGATGACATGGAGCCATGATCGCTCCAGCACGAGGACACGCTCGATGAAGCTGAGCAAGCGCACAGAATACGGATTGAAGGCCGCCATCCGATTGGCGATGCATCACGGCGCGGGGTATCTGCAGTCCCGGGAGATCGCGTTCCAGGAGCGGCTGCCGGCGAAGTTTTTGGAGTCCATCCTGCTGGCGCTGCGCTCGGAGCGTCTGCTGGAGTCGAAGGTCGGGGCCGGCGGCGGGTATCGGCTGCTCCGTGCTCCGGAGCAGATCGGGGTTTCGGAGATCATCGAGGCTCTGGAGCCGCGTGAGGCCGACGATGATGCGGCGCTGCGTCCGGACGATGAGGTGGCGGCGCCGACGGTCGGCGGTCAGGCGCTGGGGATCGTGACGACGAAGCTGCAAGAGGCGTATGTGAAGGCGCTGAGCGATCTGACTCTGGCGGAATTGACGAGCGAGGCGACGCAGCGGGCCGAGAGCGGCCAGCCGTTGATGTACCACATCTGACCTTGGGTTGGATGGGCCGATCGGGGCGGCGCGATCGGCGCTGTCGGGTTCGGTGGTCTTTGCGATGGGCCGCGCGCGCCGGCGCGCGGGTGCCATCGATCTTCGATGTTCCACGGGGCGCGGGTTGCGTGGGTCGCGGGCGCGGTCCGTTCGCGTAGACTGGGGGCGTGGACTCGTTCGTCTGGATCAACGGCGCGCTGGTGGAGCCCGGTGAGGCGCGGGTGTCGGCGTTCGATGCGGGGCTGACGCATGGGGTCGGGTTGTTCGAGACGATGCGGGCGCAGCGGGGGCGGGTGTTCAGGCTTTATGAGCACCTGGAGCGGCTGCGGGATTCGAGCCGGGCGCTGGGGCTGACGAGCGAGCTTCGGATCAACGCGCTGGGCGAGGCGGTGCGCCGGGTGGTGGAGCGGTCGGAGCTGGCGTGGGGGACGCATGACGATGATGGGTCGGACCGGGCGGCGCGGGTGCGTCTGACGCTGACGGGCGGCGATCTGAACATGCTCAACCGGGCTCTTCCGGGGGATGGTGGTGCGGGCGGCGGCGGCGAGGGGGCGCGCGGGGCTGGCGAGCCGACGATCATCATCCATGTGACGCCGGCGCAGCGGTATCCGCGGGCGATGTTCGACAAGGGCGTGCTGGTGACGATCGCGGACACGAAGGCGAATCCGCTGAATCCGCACGAGGGTCACAAGACGCTGAATTACTGGTGGCGGCTGCGGGAGCTGCAGGTGGCCGCGTCGAAGGGTGCGGGCGAGGCGCTGGTGCTGCAGGTGACGAACCATCTGTGCGGGGGCGCGGTGTCGAATGTGTTCCTGGTGCGTGATGGGACGCTGTTCACGCCGATCGCGCGGGGCGAGGAGGAGGCTGGCGCGATCGGGAGCCCGGTGCTCCCGGGGATCACGCGGCAGGTGGTGGGGGAGCTGGCGGATGGGATGGGGATGGGGCTGGCGCGTCGGATGCTGACGATCGACGAGGCGCTGGATGCGGATGAGGTGTTCCTGACGAACGCCTCGTGGGGGGTGCTTCCGGTTCGCCAGATCGAGGGGCGTGCGGTGGGCGATGGGATGCCGGGCCCGGTGACGCGATCGCTGCGCGAGCGCTGGCTCTCATGGAGCGCGGACGAAGGGGGCACGGGGGATGGCGGGTGAGCCGGGCGGTCGTGTTCTGGTGTGGTCAGAAGATCTGCGTGATGACCGCGACGACGAAGCCAGCGAGGATTGCGACGGCGACGCCGGCGTAGAGCTTCATGTTGGCGGGCGCGGGTTCTGATGCGACATCGCCGATGGCGTGGCCGCAGCGGTGGCACATGGGCGCTTCGTCGTAGACCTCGGCGCGGCACTTGGGGCAGGCGATGGTTTCTGAGCCGAAGCGTGCGAGATCGTCTTCGGACGGGCCCTCATCGTCGGGGTCGAAGCACTTTCCGGTTCTCGGGTTGCAGCCGCAGGACATGCCGGGATCGTAGCCGGTGATCCGGGCGGGCCCGCATCCCCGCGGCATCGCATCGGGGAGGGCGAAGGGAGTGTGTTGAGAGCGGTATTACAGGCCCCAGGAGAGGTACTTGGTCTCGGTGTACTCGTCCATGACCCAGTGGCCGCCCTCGCGTCCGAGCCCGGACTGTTTCATGCCGCCGAAGGGCGCCTGGGCGGTGGAGGGCATGGCGTCGTTGGCGCCGACGACGCCGTAGTCGAGGGCCTCGGCGATGCGCATGAGTCGTGAGGCATCGCGGGTGAAGAAGTACGCGGCGAGCCCGTAGTCGGTGTCGTTGGCCCATTCGATGGCCTCGTGCTCGGGCTCGAAGGTTCCGACGGGTGCGACGGGGCCGAAGGTTTCCTCGTTGGCGACGAGCATGTCGCGGGTCATGCCATCGATGAGGGTCGGCGCGTAGAAGCGGTCGGCGAGCCCGGCGCAGGCGATGCGCTTGCCGCCGACGCGGATGTTGCCGCCCTGCGAGCGTGCATCGTCGATGTGGCGCTCGATCTTGTCGATGGCGTTGTCGTTGATCATGGGACCGATCTGGACGCCTTCCTGCGTGCCGCGTCCGACGGTGAGTTCTTCGATCTTCTTGGCGAGCTTGGAGACGAACTCTTCGCGGATTCGGGTGTGGACGAGGAAGCGGTTGGGGCAGATGCAGGTCTGCCCGCCATTGCGGAATTTGCTGGCCGCGGCCATGCGGACGGCGAGGTCGATGTCGGCATCCTCAAAGACGATGAAGGGCGCGTGCCCGCCGAGTTCCATGGACATCCTGAGGACGCGGTCTGCGGCCTGGCGGATGAGGATCTTGCCGACTTCGGTCGAGCCGGTGAAGGAGACCTTGCGGACGCGGGCATCGTCGAAGAGCGCGCCGCCGATGGTCTTCGGGTCTCCTGTGACGATGTTGACGACACCTGCGGGGATGCCCGCCTCGATGGCGAGTTCTCCGATAGCGATGGCCGAGAGGGGTGTTTCCTCGGAGGGCTTGATGACGGTGGTGCAGCCGCAGGCGAGGGCGGGTCCGAGCTTGCGGGTGATCATCGCGGCCGGGAAGTTCCAGGGTGTGATGATCGCGGAGACGCCGACGGGCTGGCGGAGCACGAGGATGCGCTTGCCGGGTGCGGAGGCGGGGACGATCTGGCCGTAGAGCCGCTTGCCCTCTTCGGCGGCCCAGTCGAGGAAGGAGACGGCGTAGAGGATCTCGCCGCGGGCCTCGGCGAGTGGCTTGCCCTGTTCGGCGGTCATGAGCGAGGCGAGGCGGTCGGCGTCGCGGCGCATGAGGGCGGCGAGCTTGGCGATGGGTTCGGCGCGTTCGGAGGCCGAGCGGGCGCGCCATCCCGGGAGCGCTTCGTGGGCCGCGGCGATGGCATCGCGGACCTCGGTGTCGGAGACGGAGGGGACCTGGGCGATGGTCTCGTCGGTGGCGGGATCGACGACGGGGAGCGATTTGCCGGAGGCGGCACGGATCCACTGGTTGTTGATGAGGTTGGCGGACTGCATGGTGGTTCGTGCCTTCCGTGGGTCGGGGTGTGTGCGCGGCGGCGGAGGTGGTGGCGCTTGGGCGTTGGCTGATCGTAGGGGCGCGATGGGTGGGCGTCGGGGTGTTCGCGGCGGCGTATGGTTGGTTCGGGTGCGCGATGGACGAGCGGGAGATGCCCATTCTGTTCTACGACTCCCGATGCGGGCTGTGCGACCGGACGGTGCGGTGGTGCCTTGATCATGATCGGCGCGGGGTGCTGCGGTACGCGCCGATCGGTGGGCGCGTGTGGGATGAGCGATCGATCGGTGAGCGGCTGGGGTGGGGCGATGGTGAGGCGGATTCACCGGAGACGGTGGTGCTGTTCGATTCGGTCGGGGTGCACACGCGGAGCGAGGCGGCGCTGCGGACTGCGGGGCATCTCGGGGGTGTGTGGTCGGTGCTCGGGGCGTGCGGTCGGGTGGTGCCGCGTGTGGTGCGGGATGCGGTGTACCGGTTCATCGCGCGGCGTCGGTTGCGATGGTTCGGCGGGGCTGAGGCGTGCCGGCTCGCATCGCGCGCGGAGCGGGAGCGGCTACTGGACTGACGGCTTGTGGTGGGGGGTGTTGCTGGAGGATGGGATCAGTTGTCGAGGGGGCGGCCGAAGAGGAGGCCGATGGTGGGTTCGTCGTCGGGTCGGCAGAAGATGTATGCGTGGTCGCCTTCTTCGAGGCGGGTGTTGCCGCGTGCGGCGACGAGTGAGTCGCCGCGGACGATGAGGATGACGGCGGCGTGTTCCGGGAATGAGACATCGGCGAGTGAGGCGCCGCAGACGGCGACGGAGGCGTCGATGTGGTAGACGGTGACGACGCCGTTCATTGGTCGGAGTGAGTGCATCTCGAGCGCGGCGGCGGGGTTTGGCGGGCCGGGCTCGATGAGGCGGAGGATCCTGGTGAATCGGACGATGGTGGCGCCGGGGATGATGGTGCTGAGCGCGACGATGAAGAAGACGATGTTGAAGATGCGTTCGGCGTCTGGGATGCCGGCCATGACGGGGAATGTTGCGAGGACGATGGGGACCGCGCCGCGGATTCCGACCCAGCAGACATAGGTCATCTCGCGGAGCGACCATCCGAACGGGGTGAGGCAGAGCCAGACGACCATGGGGCGTGCGAGGAAGGCGAGGGCGAGCCCGAGGAGGAGCCCGATGCCGGCGACGGGGATGAGCTGGCTGGGGTAGACGAGCAGGCCCAGCATGAGGAAGAGGCTGACCTGGCCGAGCCATGCGATGGCGTCGTGGACGCGGGTGAGGCTGGCCTTGTAGGGGAGGACGCCGTTGCCCATGACGAGCCCGGCGACGAAGACGGCGAGGATGCCGCTGCCGAGCGAGACGGTGGCGGCGCCGAATGCGACGAACGCGGCGGAGAGGGTTGCGACGGGGTAGAGCCCGGCGCTGGTGAATGTGACGCGGTTGAGGATCAGGCGTGATCCGAGGCCGACGAGCCCTCCGAAGGCGGCGCCGATGATGAGTTGCATGGGCACGATGAGTGCGGTGAGGGGACTGAGCCCCGGTCCGCCGGGTGTGAGCACATCGACGACGGTGATGGTGAGGATGACGGCCATGGGGTCGTTGACGCACGACTCGACTTCGAGTGTTGATCGGACGCGGTCTTTGACTCGGAGGCTGCCGCCTCGGAGGACGGCGAAGACGGCGGCGGCGTCCGTTGAGGAGACGATGGCGCCGATGAGGGCGGCTTCGGACCATGAGAGCCCGAGGGCCTTTCCGAGTGTGGCCATGACGCCGGCGGTTCCGAGGACGCCGACGGTGGCGAGGAGTCCGGCGGGGCGGATGCTGCGGCGGATGGAGCGCATGGAGGTGTTGAGCCCGCCGTCGAAGAGGATGAGGACGAGGGCGATGGTTCCGAGGCGGAAGGCGATTTCGTAGTTGTCGAAGTCGAGTTTGCCGATGCCCTCGGTGCCGCCGAGCATTCCCAGTGCGAGGAAGAGGAGCACGACGGGGATGCCGACGCGGTCGAGGGCGCGGGAGAAGAGCACGCTGAAGGCCATCAGCAGGCCGAAGACCGCGAGGAGGACCGCGGTGGCGTGGGGTTCTGCGAGGGCGAGGAGGGTGTGCATCACGGTGGGAGAGGGTACGGTTGGTGGATGTGGGTGGCGGGGGTGCGGGGGAGTGGGAGGGGGGATTGGGGCGGGTATTGGTCTGGGGCTGGTTCTGCAGCCGGTTCGAGGGGGCGGATCGGGGGTTGGGACTGGCTGAGGGCGGTGGTGGGAGGCTTTCTGGTGGCGTTGGCGCGGGGCGGGTGGTGGCGGGATTCGGATTCGGGGTGCTGGTCAGGTCGGGGTGCTGGTCAGGACGGTGCGGGGGCCCTATTCTCTGGGCCCGGCCCGTGTGGGCGGGTCCGGGGCCTTGTGCAATCACCGGTGCACGCCGGGCGGGCCACGAAGGGGCGTGAAGCGCTTCTTGGGCATCGCGGGTGTTTGGCGTGTGCTGACGGTGGCGTTCGATCGTTCGATGGGGCGGTCGTGCCGCGATCGATGGCTTGTGTGTCCGCGTGGCGATGGAGCGCATCGCCCGATCTCTCAGGAGCGTTTGAGTCCATGGCGCATTCACTGTCGGCAAAGAAGCGGGTTCGTCAGAACGCCAAGCGTCGCGCGCTGAACCGTTGGCGCATGAAGAGCCTTCGTCGTGCGCTCCGTGATTTCGAGACGCAGGTGAGCACTGGTTCGGTCGAGCAGGCGCGCGAGGCGCAGCGTGTGGCGGCGTCGCTGCTGGACCGCACGGCTTCGAAGGGCGTGATCCACCGGAACACGGCGGCGCGGAAGAAGTCGCGGATCAACAAGCGGCTGAAGGCGAAGGCGCTGAGCAACGCTTGAGTTCTGGCCTGGGCACGGTCCTGAGTTCGGGCCTGGGCGTGGGGTTGAGCGTGGGGGCCTGCTGGGTGGTCCTGCGGGGTCATCGCCGGTTTGAACGAGTTGTGCCATGGTTTTGGGGGTGGTGCGCGGGTGGAGCGTCGGTTCGACGCTTCGTTCTTGCCGCGTAGACTGTGCGCGCCGAAGTCGGCGAGCCCACCATGCCAGAGCGCGCTCCATCACGGATTGAATCTCAGCGCACGCCGTACTTGATTGAGTCGCGGCGGCCGTTGCCCATTCTGGTGCTGCTGTTGCCGCTGGTGGCGCTGTACGAGCTGGGTTCGGTGCTGCTGCTTTCTGATGCGTCCGAGGCGTCGGACCTGCCGAGCCATACGGTGCGCGCCCATCATCTGCTGGAGCAGGCGATCCGGTTGTTCGGGGTTTCGGGTGTGTATCTGCCGGGCATCCTGCTGGTGCTGGTGCTGTTGGTGTGGCAGATCGCGTGGAAACACCCTTGGCGGGTTCGTCCGCTGACGGTGGTGGGGATGGCGATCGAGTCGGTGGCGTGGACGGTGCCGCTGCTGGTGCTGTCGGTGATCAGCACGGATCTGCTGGGGCTGGGGCGGGATGGCGGGGGCGTGCCCGCTGCTGCGGCGGGGGGCGTGGGGTGGCTGGTGGGCCTGGTGGATGGTGGCGCGGTCGGAGGCGGGGTCTCGGGCGGGGATGGTGTGAGCGATGAGGGCTGGCGGGTGTGGCTGCTGGTGGCGATCGGCGCGGGCGTGTACGAGGAGCTGCTGTTCCGGCTGCTGGGGCTGAGCGGGATCGCGTGGATCCTGCGGCGCGGGGGGCAGTTGTCGGGATCGGCATCCGCGTGGATCGCGGTGGCGACGACCTCGGTGCTGTTCGCGCTGTACCACGATCTGAGCACGACGCCGGGGGGCATCGCGTGGGGGTATGTGGTGTACTTCACGGTGCTGGGGGTGGCGTTCGGGGCGCTGTACCTGTTCCGGGGGTTCGGGATCGTGGTCGCGGCGCACGCGCTGCTGGACACGGTGCTGCTGCTGTGGTGGTAGCCGGGCTGAGGGCATCGGGCGGTGGCGTGGGTGGCGTGGGGGCGGGATCGGGAGCGGGGATGAGCCCCCTGCGGGCGGCTCCTAGGATCCGGCGATGAACGATCCTTCGATCCGAGCCAAACTGGAGATCGTCGAGCCGCTGGGCGATCGGGTGCTGATCCGGAAGGATGAGGACCGGAAGCAGACGCGGTCTGGGATCCACCTCCCGGACAAGATCGAGATCCCGCAGATCACGGGTCGGATCGTGTCGATCTCGGCCCAGGTCGCGAACGACCCGGACTATCCGATCAAGCAGTACGACCGGGTGCTGTTCAACCCGAAGCACGGGATCCCGGTGGACTTCGAGGGCGACAACCGGCTCTTCGTGATCCCGGTGGAGGACATCGTGGCGGTTTTCCGGCGTGATCCCGCGGTGGAGTGAGGGGTGCGGGGCGGCGGGGCGGTTGGGCGTGGTGGTGCGATCGCGCCCGATCGGTCGATGGATCGTCGCAGACCATGCAGCGTTCAATGTTGGATGTCCTCCGGCTCCCGCTCGATCGGCTTCCCGATCCGTTGTTGGTTCCGTGTGCGGGCGGGGCGGCGATCGATGCGTCGTTCGTGCCGCCGGGGAGCAAGTCGCTGACGAACCGGGTGCTGCCGCTGGCGGCGCTGGGGAGCGGGGTGGGGGTGATCGAGCGGGCGCTGCTCGATGCCGATGATGCGCAGCGGATGATCGGGGCGCTGCGGGCGCTGGGCGTGCGGGTGGAGCCGGAGCGTGCCGGCGGTGTGCTGCGGGTGCACGGCGTGGAGGGTCGCTGGCGGCAGCCGGCGGGGGGCGTGACGCTGGACCTGGGGAACGCGGGCACCGCGACGCGGTTCCTGGGCGCGCTGGCGTGCCTGGGCGATCCGGCGGGCGGGGCGATCACGATCGATGGGAACGCGCGGATGCGGGAGCGCCCGATCGGCGAGCTGGTGGACATGCTGCGGTCGATCGGCGTGCGCGTCGAGGAGATCGGGCGGAATCGGTGCCCGCCGATCCGGGTGCATCCGGTCGGTGATCTCGGCGGGCTGGGGTGCGAGCTGGAGGTGGGCGCGACGGCTTCGAGCCAGTTCGTGTCGGCGATGATGATGCTGGGGTCGTTCCTGCCGCGCGGGCTGCGGATCCGGTTCGGCGCGCCGGCGACGAGCGCGGCGTACATCGAGATGACGATCGGGCTGATGCGGCGGCTGGGGGTAGCGATCGAGGGCGATCCGTCGGGCGAGGTGCTGGTGCGCGGGTGGGAGGGGCGTGGCGCGCGGGGGGGTGTGCCGGTGGATCTGCGGTACGCGGTCGAGCCGGATGCGAGCAACGCGTCGTATTTCCTGGCGCTGGGGGCGGCGATCCCGGGCGCCTCGGTGGCGTGCGAGGGGCTTGGCGATTCGCTGCAGGGCGATGCGCGGTTCGCGGAGTGGCTGGAGCGGATGGGCGCTCGGGTTGAGGTTGATGGGACGACGGATTCGATCCGCGTGGTGGGCGGGGCGGCGCTGCGCGGGATCGAGGCGTATGGCTCGCTGATGCCGGATGCGGCGATGACGCTTGCGGCGCTGGCGACGCTGGCGAAGGGCGCGACGACGATCCACGGGCTGCGCACGCTGCGGGTGAAGGAGACGGACCGGCTGGCAGCGCTGCGGACGGAGCTTGGCAAGACGGGCGCGGCGGTCGAGATTTTCTCGGAGCGCGGGGGCGCGGATGAGGGGCTTCGGATCGTGCCGCCTTCGGGCGGGATTGTGCGGGGCGCGGGGGCGCCCGGGATCTCGTTCGATACATATGACGATCACCGGATGGCGATGTCGTGCGCGATCGTCGCGGCGGTGCGGGGGAACGCGCGGATCAATGACCCCAGGTGCGTGGCGAAGACCTATCCCTCGTTCTGGTCGGCGCTGGCGGGGGTTCTGGGTTCGGGCTCGGAGGGCGGTCGGGCCGATTGAACGGAGGGGTTCCAAGCCCATCGCCATCCCCTAGAGTCCCCCCCCCAACCCCCCCAACCCCCCCAACCGCCCGTTTGCCATTCTTCGGTTCCCAGCGCCGGTCCATTCCCCCCCATGCCCGATTGCGGACACGGTATTCGCGCGATGAAGAGCACCCAAGCCAAGCCCGAGCAGCGACCGGAGCCGCAGCCCGCGGGGGATGCGGGAGGCGTGCGCTCGGAGGACGGTTGGTCGCCGGAGTCGTGGAAGGCCCGGCTGCAGCCGCACCAGTTTCTTTATGGTGATCGTGATGCGGTGAGCGCGGCGGTGGCGAAGCTGCGGGCGTTCCCGCCGCTGGTGACCTCGGGCGAGATCGAGCGGCTGTTGCATCTGCTGGGCGAGGCGCAGGAGGGGCGGCGGTTCCTGCTGCAGGGCGGGGACTGCGCGGAGGCTCTGGATGACTGCCGTCCCGAGCCGATCACGAACAAGCTGAAGATCCTGCTGCAGATGTCGCTGGTGCTGGCGCACGGGCTGCAGCGGCCGATCGTGCGGGTGGGTCGGTTCGCGGGTCAGTACACGAAGCCGCGTTCGTCGCCGATGGAGACGCGCGATGGTGTGTCGCTGCCGTCGTATTTCGGTGACCTGGTGAACGGGGCGGAGTTCACGGAGGAGTCGCGGACGCCGAACCCGCACTTGATGGTGCGGGGGTACCAGCACGCGGGGGTGACGCTGAACTTCATCCGGGCGCTGATCGATTCGGGGTTCGCCGACCTGCACCATCCGGAGCAGTGGGATCTGTCGTTTCTGGACCACGCGTCGATGCGTCCGGAGCTGCGTGCGGAATACCAGGCGATGGCGGGGGAGCTGGCCTCGGCGCTGCGGTTCGTGGAGGCGGTGGGCGAGACGCGGCTGGGGGAGATGAACCGGACGGAGTTCTTCACCTCGCACGAGGGGTTGAACCTGCTGTACGAGTCGGCGCAGACACGGCGCGTGCCGCGGAAGGCGGGGTACTGGAACCTGACGACGCACATGCCGTGGATCGGCGAGCGGACGCGGGCGCTGGACGGGGCGCATGTCGAGTTCTTCCGCGGGATCCGCAATCCGGTGGGGGTGAAGGTGGGGGCGGGCGCCGATCCGGGCGAGGTGATCAGGCTCGTGGAGACGCTGAACCCCGAGGATGCGCCGGGCAAGCTGGTGCTGATCACGCGGATGGGCGCGAAGAAGGTGCGCCAGGCGCTGCCGCCGCTGCTGGCCCGGGTGCGCGAGTCCGGTCGGCGGGTGCTGTGGGTGTGCGACCCGATGCACGGGAACACGCTCTCGACGGCGGGTGGGATCAAGACGCGCAGCTTCGATGACATCCTGTTTGAATTGACGGCGGTGTTCGATGCGCACCGGCAGGCGGGGACGATCCTGGGCGGGGTGCACTTCGAGCTGACGGGCGAGGATGTCACGGAGTGCGTGGGCGGGGCGACCGGGCTGAGCGAGGGGGATCTGGCGCGGAACTACACCTCGCCTTGCGATCCGCGGCTGAATTACGCCCAGGCGATGGAGATGGCGTTTCTGCTGGCCCGGCATCTGCGGGCGACGCCGGCGGGGTGAGTGCGGGTTGAGTGCGGGTTGGGGCGTGTCGGGGGCGGTGGGGCGTGTCCCGAGCGCGGGCGCACGGGGGGTGTTCGGGGCGCCGGGGGTGGGCGATCGGTGGTCGTGCGCGATCTATCGTTGCCCATGACCAATTCCGATCGAACGGCGTGCCGGCAGGATGATTCAGACCATGCCCCGAATGTGGTGGGGCGCGCGGCGATAGGGCGCGGGGCGGTGGGTGCGCGGCGTGGGCGAGTGCGCTGCGGCGGGATCAGGAAGTGGCTGATCGTGGCGCTGGTGCTGCTGGTGGTGCTGGCGCTGGGGGTGGGGATCGCGGCGCCGTTCGTGGTCGCGGGGCTGGTGCGGAGCGGGATCGAGGATGCGGCGGCGTCATCGATCGAGGGTTCGGTGGTGGTGGGGGATGTGTCGGCGGGGTGGACGGGTCCGATCGGGGTGGATGAGCTGGTGCTGCGCGATCCGCAGGGCACGGAGGTGGCGCGTGTGAGCGCGCGCACGGATCGGGGGATGCTGCCGCTGGCGCTGGGCGCGATCGGCGGGAATCTTGATCTGGGCACGATCACGGTGTCCGGGCAGGCGATTCTGGAGCGGGCGGGCGATGGGGAGCTGACGATCGCGCGGGCGCTGAAGGCGCGGCCATCGGGGGCGGCGCCGAGGCCGACGGGCGCGCCGTCGCCGGCGGGGTCGGGCGGTGGGAGCGGGGGTGGTGGTGAGCTTCCGACGGGGCTGCGGGCGACGCTGGACATCACGGGTGTGGATGTGCTGGTGCGGGATGGGCAGCAGGCGGTGGCGGGGCTGCGCGGGGTGTCGGGCGGCGGTGTGATTGACATCGGTTCGCCGATCAGCCTGTCGTTCAAGGCGACGCCGGTGACGAGCGCAACGCCGATCACGCTGACGGTGCGGGCGGAGAACTACGCGGATGCGGCTGGCGCGCTGACGGCGGGGAGCGCGGAGGTGGTGGTCACGCTGGATGCGGCGGTGCCGGATGCGGAGATCGACGCGGGCGTGCGGGCGCTGACGGGCGTGGTTCCGCCGGTGACGGGTGGTCCATCGGGTGGGCAGACGACGGCGTCGATCGCGCTGAAGGTCTCGGGCGGTCGGATCACGCTGCACGAGGGTCGGGCGCTGGCGATCGAAGGGGCGATCCCGCCGGCGCTGGTCGCGAGCGCGACCGGGTACGCCGGTGGTGCGCTGGAGCTGGATCCGGGGGCACGGTTCGGGGTGCGGATCGACCAGCTCAACGCGCCGGTGGAGGGGGCGAAGGGTGACTGGCGTGGGGCGGCGCTGGATGCGTCGATGGCGCTGGAGGGGGTGAGCGGTGGGTTCCAGATGGGCGCGAATGGGCCTTCGGACCCCGCGGGGGCAGAGGCGAGCGGCGGGCGGCTGACGCCGTTCGCGGTGAGCGCGCGCCCGGCTCGGATCGTGCTCGATCCGGGGACGGGGCTGCTGACGGTGGATGGCGGCGGGAGCGCGACGATCGATGGAGAGCCGGCGGGGACGATGTCGCTGGATGCGGAGATCGGTGATGCGCTGGCGGGCGATGGTTCGATCGCGACGGAGCTTCCGGGGATTCTGCGGGCTGCGCTCGAGGTCGATGGGGTGATGACGGATGCGCCGTGGATCGCGATGGTCGAGCGGCTGACGGGCGCGCCGATCGCGGCGGTGCTGGGCGAGCGTGCGACGCTCAGCGCCACGGCGGCGCTGCCGTCGAGCGAGCAGCGGACGGGGACGGTCGAGATTCTCGGCGGGATCACGCTGGATTCGCCGCGGACGCGGGCGGGGATTGGGTTCGCGGTGTCGACCAACGGGGTGCGGGCGGATGGAGAGGGTGTTTCGATCAGCACGAGCGCGGCGGCGCCGGTGCTGCGGGCGATGGGGATCGAGCTGAGCGGCGAGGGGTATCGGGGCGAACTCTCGGGGACCACGGCGACGGTGAGCATCCCGGCGTTCTTCGTGCCGATCGTCGATCGGGGCCCGGACCTGGGCGGCTCGAGCGGGGAGGCGATCGTGGAGGTGCGGGATGCGCGGGGCACGCTCATCGCGGATCGCTCCGTGCCGGTGGATCTGCAGCTGCTGCGTCTGACGGCGACGCTGCGCCCGGATCAGCCGGCGGAGGCGTCGCTGGTGGGCACGGCGGCGGCGGATGGCGCGCCGATCGGGATCAACGGTCGGATCGTCGTGCCGGATCCGGATGCGCTGCTGGCGGACGATGGGGCGGGCGGGGCGGTGGCGCTGGCTAAGTCCGGGTTCGCGGGCGATGTGCGGCTTGAGGGCCTGCCGATGCGGCTTGCGGCGCTGGTCGATGCGGCGCTGGGCGAGCAGCTCGACGCGGCGATGGGCGAGCGTGTGGATGTGACGGCGGAGGTGTCGGACTGGGCGCCGGACAGCGCGGGGTCGGATGCGGTGCGGACGCTTCTGACGCTGACGGCCGAGGGAGGTCGGGGGAGGCTGAAGGGGGCCGCGGATGTGACGATGGGCGGGGAATCGCTGAGCGTGGCGACGCGGGGCGATGGGTTCCAATTGCTGCTGCGCGAGCCGCAGCGGCTCGTGGACACGCTGGAACTGGAGGGGATGTCGCTGGATGTCGGCGGCCCGCTGGCGGTGTACTTGGTCGATGTGGATGCATCGATCGGTGGCGGGGAGGCGGCGACGCCGGAGGTGCGGAGCGCGAAGGTGGAGGTGCGCGCGCCCCGCGTGGCGGCGCGGATCGACCCGGTGGAGGGCTCGCAGGGGCAGGCGAGCACGATCACGCTGCGCGACACGGCGATCGATCTGACGCTGGATGCGGAGGGGTGGGGCGATCTGGCGATCCGCTCGGGCGGGGATGCGGACGGTCAGGCGCTGAGCATGGATGGGTCGATCGGCGTGCGGGGCGCGCTGGCGCGCGCGATGGATCCGGCGGGGTTCCTCGGGTCGTCAGCGCCGCTGGAGACGCGCGGCTCGTGGACGGTGTCGGGGCTTTCGGGTGGTGTGCTGCGGGTGCTGGATCCGGCGCTGCCGGGTGTGGCCGATGCGGCAGCGCCCGCGCCGATCCGCCTGGAGGTGGTGGCATCGCGCACGGGGCCGGAGGGTGTGGAGCCCGGGGCTGGCGCGGGCGGCGCGATCGAGGCGCCGGGGTTCGTGGCCCGGGTCGTCGATGGGCGGGGTTCGCGGTTGGGGGCGACGCGAGTGGCGCTGGATGGATCGCGATTGGTGGTCGGGCCGACGGTGGCGGGGGTTCGGATCGATCGTGAACTCATCCGTCGGGGGGCGGCGCTGGCGGAGATCGATCCGGCGGGCGTGCCGGCGCCGGTCGATCCGTTCGCGATCGATGCGCGGGTGACGACGCTCCGGTATCCGCTGGTGGACGGCGGGTCGATCGATCCGCTGGATCCCGAGGGTGGGTACGAGGCGACGGTGACGGCGGGGCCGGGCGATGTCGTGCTGCGGTTGCCGGAGGGTGCGGGGAGTGCGGGCGGGATGGCGGTGGGGATCCGTGGCCTGCGTGCGTTCCGGCGTGTGGCTCCGGGCGATGCGTCGGCGAGCGGGCAGGGGTTGGTCGCGTCGTTCTTTGATCCGCAGGATGGGAACGCTTCGCTGGGGTCGATCGATGCCAGCGCGGGGGTGGACGATCTCTCGAGCGTGCGCGTGCTGGGCGAGGGGCTGCGGCTGGGTCAGATCGCGCGGCGGCTGGGGCTTGGCGATGCGCCGGCGTTGGCGCTGGGAGAGGGGGCGACGCGGATCGAGCTGAGGGGTGGGGCCGCGGGTGGTGGGGATGGATCGCAGCGGGTGCGGGTGGATGCGGATGTGCGCGCGCCGCGGCTGAGCGTGGCGGGCGTGGCGGGGTACGACACGGCGAGCGGGCGGATGGGGATCATTGAGCCGATGTCGTTGTCGTGGGATCTGGATCGGCGGTTCGTCGATCGCTTCGTGTTCGGCGATGAGCCGCTCGCGGGCGGGAGCGGTGGTGATAGCGGAGCGCCGCTGGTGCGGCTTTCGAGCGATGTGCGGGTCGAGGGTGCGATCGAGGCGCTGGACCTTGTGCTCGCGGATGAGGCGGCTGGTCGTGCGATGAGCTTCAACAGCGCGACGGCGCGGCTGAAGACGGGGGCGATCACGCTGGTGCCGGTGCGGGGGCAGCCAGCGCAGCTGGGTTCGCTGGCGCTGAACATCACGCCGGAGGCGGGGCGGCCGGGCGTGCTTGCGCTGAGCCTGCGGAGCGATGCGACCGTTGGTGGGGCTTCGGGCGGCGGCGCGGGCGGGAGCGGGGCGACGCCGCTTTCGGCCGATGGTCGCGTGCGGGTGCCGACGGTGGATCGAGCGGGCGAGGTGACGCTGACCGCGCGGGGTGATCTGCCGACGCTGGCGATCGATGCGATCGCGCGGTCGGGGCAGACGCTGGCGGCGCTGCTGGGCGATCGGACGCGGTTCGAGTTCAGCGCGGATGGGCTCGCGACGGATCTCTCATCGGGGGGGATCCGGGCCGCGCTGGATTCGGCGAACGCGGCGGTGCGTCTGCGTGGCGCGGCCGACGATGGGAAGCTGGTCATTGGAAGCGTGCCCGGCGATTCCGGGGCGGTCACGGAGGCGCGGCTGAGCATCCTGACGCCTGATGCGTCGCGGGAGCTGTTCCGCCCGTTGTTCCCGATCTTTTCGAGCATCCAGAAGCGTTCGACGGATCGTCCGACGCTTCTGAGCGTGGAGCGGTTGTCGCTGCCGATGACCGGCGACATCGCGGGGGTGTCGGGTCGGTTCTCGCTGGATCTGGGCGAGGTGAACTTCGAGACGCCGCCGATCGTGGGCTCGGTTCTGAAGGCGACGGGCGGTCGGGAGGCGGGCACGATCGGCACGGAGCTGGCGCCGGTGGTGGTGACGATCGAGGATGGTGTGGCGAGCTACGAGCCGTGGGCCATTCCGATCGGCGAGTTCACGCTACACCTGAGCGGTCGGGTGAATCTGGCGACGCAGCGCGTGGATGAGATGATGCTGTATGTGCCGATCGGGGCGCTGGCGGCGGAGTTCTCGAGCCAGTTCTCGCGGTTGCCGGTGATCGGTCGGATCTCGACGGCGGCGTTCCGACTTTCGGGTCCGATCGATGCGCTCAAGCTTGAGCCGGTGCTGGACCCGGCGACGCTGCTGAAGATCCAGGGCGTTGGCGGCGGGCCCGGCGGCGGATCGGGCGATCCGGTGCGGGACTTGATTCGCGAGGGGCTGCGAGAGGGGCTGCGCGAGTCCGGCAAGATCGATGAGCGGACGGGGGGCGCGATCGATGATCTGCTGCGGGGGATCGGTCGGCCGCGGCGGGATGAGGGCAAGAAAGAGGAACCGCCAGCGCCCGATGAGCCGAAGGAGGATGGCGAGGGCGATGGAGGACTGTGAGGCGATAGCGCGGATTGCGGCTGGGAAGGGGACAGCGTTGATGGTGGGCCCGCGTCAGCGCGTGTCAGGCGGCGGGTGATGAGGGGGTGTCCGCGGGGCGGTGTTCCGTTTCGGGTGCTGCCGGTTCATCCGGTGCGTTTGCGGCGGGTCGGACGGTGGCGGCGCGCTGGTCGTTGGCAGCGGAGCGCATGGCTTCGATTTTCTCCATGTCGAACTCTCGGCGGACGATCTCGGATGGGCCTGGCCTGCGGAGGAGGACGGTGTCTCCGGCGTCGAGCCCAGCGACGACCTCTGCCATGGTGGAGGATCGGCGTCCGACGATGACGGGGCTTGGCGCGAATCGTCCTGCCTCGGGCTTGTAGACGAAGGCGACATCGCCCTGCATGAAGACGGCCTGGACGGGGATGGACAGGGCGTCGGCGACCTGGCCGAGGACGATCTCGGCCTCACAGCGCATGGAGGGCTTGAGTTCGGTCTTGAGGGGGTTGGCGTCCAGCGCGATGCGGACCTCGTACTCGCGGAGGTTGGGGTCGCGCCAGCCGCCGGACTCGGCCAGGATTCCGATGGAATCGACGACGCCTTCGAAGACATGGTCGCTGACGGCGTCGATGCGGATGTTGGCGCGCTGCCCGGTGCGGACGCGGCCGATCATCGCCTCGTGGATGCGGACGACGGCCTGCATCTCGGTTGTGTCGGGCAGGATGATGATGACCTCGTTGGGGTTCATCTCCTTGCCGATGGCGATGGGCTCATCGTCGTTGCGCCAGCCGCGGTCGGACGATGTGCCGTAGACAACGAGCCCGTCATTCGGGGCCTTGATGGTCGCGGCGTCGATCTGGTCGCGGATGTCCTTGACTTCCTGCTGCCGCTGGTCGCGCCGGGTGCGGGCGTATTCGAGCGCGGACTCGCGGTTGCTTTTCTGGGTCTTGTTCCGCGAGACGACGCGTTCGAGGTCGGCCTTGGCTTCCTCGACATTGCTGGTGAGCTGTTTGTGGGTCTGCTGGTACTCGTACTCCTGGTAGACCTCCCAGCGGATGCGGGCGGTTTCGAGGTTTGAGGTGGCCTCGATGAGCGCGATCTCGTCGAGTTCGAGTTCGTCTGAGGAGATGAACTCGCGTTCGAAGAGCTGCTTGGACTGCTCGACCTTTCGGGTGAGGCGCTGGACCTCTCGTTCGGCGCGATCGATGGCGAGGGTGAGCTCCTGTCGGCGTGCGCGGTCATCGCCTTCGAGCCACTTCTGGAGTTCGATCTCCGCGAGTTCGACGGTGAGGGTGGCCTGGCGGAGCGCGGATTCGTTGTCCGAGAGCTGGATGGTGAGGTTGGTTTCGGCGAGGTTGAGTTCGTTCTGGGCCGCGATGAGGCGGTCCTCGGCGTCGATGAGTTGTTTCTCGAGGGCGTCGGTGGAGAGGCGGGCGAGGACATCGCCCTTGCGAACGAATGAGCCTTCGGAGACGACTTCGGTGATGACAGCGCGGGTCTGGAGCGGGCTTCGGACTTCGGTCTGGCGGCGTGCGGCGAGTTCGCCGTTGGCGGTCGTGCGGATATCGAAGGAGACGACCTGAGCACGCCCGAGGTCATCGCTGGCTTTGACGACGGCGGCGTCGTTCAGGTTTCCGGACCACATCGCCCATGCGCCGGCTCCCAGTGCGCCGAGCACCACCAAGCCCACGGCTGACTTGACGATCACGCCGCCGGTGCGTCGGCGGTTGGTGAGGGTGGGGTGGGGGTGGGCGGTTGGCATCTGGGCTCCTCTTCCGATTCTGGCGGGTCGGTCGCTGGCGGGGTGGGTCGTGGGGAATCGCCCGGTGGGTCTCCAGCGACGGGGTTGCGTCGCGTCGCGGGAGGTGGGGCGGCGTTTCCGGGATGCTCTCGGTGGTGAGAACCCGGTGGCGCGGGTGATTGTTCGGGAAGTCGTTGAGATCGGACGGAAACAGGGAATATCTGGATGGTGTGGGGGAAGGGGGTGGGCGTCGTGGTCCGGGGCGTCGGTCGGGGCGTTGGTCGGTTCGGGGGAGCGGACTGGGCGGATTCGATCAGGGAGCGGGCGGGAAGGGCGGGGTCTGGCGTGGCGGGTCGGTGGGGGGGATGTCCACGGGATCGATCTGGTCGACGGGAGCGGGCGGGTCGGTGGGGACTGGGCTGGTGTCGATCTCCCGCAGCTGGATGTCGAGTCCCGGGAGGGGCATGAGCGAGCCATCGGGGGCGACGCGGAGCTGCCCCGTGGTGAGCAGGAACTGGAGGATGGCGATCTGGAAGTCGGTCAGGGCGGCGTCGAATTCGTTGCGGGCGGTGAGGAGTTCATCCTCGGCGTCGAGCAGCGACTGTGCGTCGACCTCGGACTGCTTGATGAGCAGTTCTTCGAGGCGGAGTTCGTTGATCTCGATGGCCTGCTGCTGGAGCTGGAGCGAGAAGCGTGCGCGGCGGATCTCGCGGACGGCGCGTCGGGCTTCGAGGACGAGGTTGTCTCGGAACTGCGCGAGCGAGCGGATCGCCCGTTCGAGGTTGACCATGGCCGAGCGGAGGTTGAGGCGTTCGATCTCCCGGTCGAGCGGGAGCCCGAGGGTGACGCTGGCGTTGTAGTCGGTGTCGTTGAGGTCGAATCCGAAGCTCTCGACGAAGTCGTTGGTTTCCTCGGTTTCGAAGAGGGCTTCGAGCGCGACATCGAGGTCCGGGAGGAGCTGGTTGCGTGCGTTGGCCACGGCGCGGCGCTGGTCGACGACGCGGTCGATCTCGTTCTGGAAGTCGAGGCGGTACCTGAGGGCGAGTTCGGTGGCGAGTTCGATGCTGAAGTCGGGGTCCGGCAGGTCGTAGGCGACGGCCCTGAGCACGACGGGGTCGGCGACATCGAGCCCGAGTCGGATCTTGAAGCGATCGAGGGCGAGGGTGTAGGCCTCGCGCTGGTTGATGAGCGCGTTCTGGGAGGTGAGCAGGTTCTGCTCGACATTCTTGAGTTCGAACGGCCTGCGGCGTCCGGCGTCGACGAGGGCCTTGGTGCGTTCGAAGAGCAGTTCGATGCTGCGGATGCGGCGTTCCTGGTTGCGGACGCTCTGGAGCTGCGAGACGAGCTGGAAGTAGTCTCCGGCGATGTCGACGAGGAAGTTGCGTCGGAAGTTCTCGAACTCGCGGGCGGCGTAGACGAGGTCGCGTTCGGCCTGGATGAGGTCTTCTCGGGCGATGGTTCCGGCGTCGCGGAGGAGGGGGAAGCTGGCGCCGAGGATGAAGTCGTTGGCCTGCTGGTACTCGTCGCCGACGATGTTGGTGAGCTGGCGGGTCGCGGCCGTGAGCAGGCGCGCCTCGACCTCGCCGCCGTAGGGGAGCCGCTGGGTGACGCGGAGTTCGTTGATGACATTGAGGGCGGTGGTGTAGTCGCCGCTGACGCCTTCTGCGTCGATGGCGGCGGTGATGTCGTTGAACACGCGCGGGGACCAGCGGTGCTGCTCGATGAGCAGCCGGATGCTGGCGAGGAGGAAGTCCTCTTCTGCCCTGATGTACTCGCGTCCGGTCTGCTGGGCCTGTTCGAGCGAGCCGACGAGGTCGAGTTCGAGGGCGTTGCTCGGCGGCTCGTAGAACTCCTCGAGCTGTGCGAGGACCATCTCGGGGTTGGTGGGGCTGGTTCGGTATCGGAGCTGATCGCTGGAGGGGTTGACCGTCTCGGAGGGCTCGATATTGGATTCGGGAAGGGCGACCTTGGGGTCGGGCGGCTCGGGGAATCTTGGGGCCGCTTCGGGCGCGTTGATGCGCATCGCCCTGGTCTGGGCGAATCGCTCGACCCGCTGGTCGATGGTGTCCATGGAGTTGCACGCGGCGAGGGCGGGGATCAGCGGAAGGAGGGCGAGGAGGGCGAGCAGGGCGGGCGTGCGGGCGGCGGGTTCGGGAGCGGATTCCGGGAGGGCGGAGGGCCCGATGGGCATGGCCTGGCGGGGCGCGCGTTGGCCCCGCGCGTTCTGGCTGCGTTGCGGGGCGAGGGTTGGAGCCGTACCCTCCGCGGATGTTCGGGGAGCACACGGGGGTGCTGAGCGTGGGTGCATTAACGCGATCGTACGCGCTTGTGTCACGGAATTGGAGCGTTCAGGCGTTGAGGAGTTCCCGCCGCGATGTCGGTGATTACCAATGACGGTCATTCGTTCATGGTCCAGGGGCGCCGGGTCTGGCTGGTGTCAGGAACGGTGCATCACGCGCGCGTTCCGAGGGCGCTGTGGTCCGAGAGGCTGCGTGCGGCGAAGCAGGCGGGGCTGAACTGCATCGAGACGCCGCTGGTGTGGTCGAACCACGAGCCGCAGCCGGGTCGGATCTCGTTCGAGGGGCAGAACGACATCGCGGCGTTCGTGAAGGAAGCGATCGCGCTGGGGCTGTATGTGATCGTGCGGATCGGGCCGGCGGTGGGGGATGGGTACGACCTCGGCGGGCTGCCGGCGTGGTTGATCCCCGAAACGGAGGGGCGGCTGCGGCAGGGCGATCCGGCGTTCCTGCAGCGTTGCGCGACCTGGCTCTCGGCGGTGTGCCAGCAGATCGCATCGCTTCAGGTCACGAAGCGGCGGAAGGATGCCGAGGGCGGGATCCTGCTGGTGCAGACGGAGCACAAGTGGTTCTATCACGATGATGCGGTGGCCGATGCGTATCTGGGGGAATTGGTCCGATACCTGCGGGAGGGCGGGATCACGGTTCCGGTGCTGAACCGGAACAACCTGTTCCAGTCCATGGAGGGCGAGATCGACACCTGGTCGGGGCGGGAGGAGCTGCACGCGGTGGTGCGTCAGCTTCGGACGGTGGCGCCGACGAATCCCCGATTGGTGATGGGGTACCACATGGGCGATCCGCCGGTGTGGGGCGAGGCGGCGAGCGAGCGCCTGGATCCATCGCACGCGCTGCGCGGGGCGGCGGAGATCCTGGCTGGCGGCGGGCAGTTCAATCTGGCGCCGTTCCACGCGGGGACGCTGCTGGGCTGGCAGGGGGGGCGGCTGGAGCGTTCGGCGGGCGCGTTCTGCTGCACGGGGTGGGATGAGGGCGTTCCGCTGGGCGAGCGTGGCGCCCGCGGGGCGGGGTACGGGATGATGAAGCGGATCTGCACCTTCGCGCGGTCGTTCGATCGGGTGCTCTCGGCGATGGACCCGGACTACCACCCGGTGGCGGTGTCGCCGGATGCGCTGGGCGACGATGCGGGGGCGGATGGGGGCGCGGGTCGTCGCGCGCGTTCGCGGGCGAAGACGGCGCGGCAGGGCCCGGTGTCGGTGATCCACGCGCAGGGCTCGCTGGGATCGATCGTGTGGCTGTTCAGCGATCCGTCTTCGAGCGGCGTGCAGCGGACGAACATCGTGATGCCGAAGGGCGCGACGCTGCCGGTGTCCATCGGCGAGCAGGGGGCGGCGTGGGTGCTGCTGGGGACGCACCTGCACGGGCGTTCGACGCTGGACTACTGCACGCTCAACGCGTTCGCGGGCGTGGGGCGGACTTTCGTGTGCTTCGGCCCTCCGGGGGAGCAGGGGCTGCTGTCGATCAACGGCTCGGCGATCCCGATCACGGCGCCGACGGGGAAGACGCCGGACCTGATCGAGCACGAGGGCGTCGTGGCGGTGGTGTGCAACGACGAGATCATCGACCACGCTTACGCGACGGGCGAGGGCGTGTGGATCGGGATCGACGGGTTCGATGCACAGAACGAGCCGATCACGATCCGTGGATCGCGGAAGGCGCTGTTCGTTGATCGCGATGGCAAGGCGGACGAGCGGCAGCTCGATCGCGCCCCGAGCCTGGCGGGGACGAAGGGACGGATCGACCCGATCGGGTGGCGCTACGCGGACACGCGCGAGTACACGAGCGGGACCTCGCAGCGGTTCGCGCTGATCGATGGTCCGACGCCGATGGAGGCGCTGGGCGCGCCGGATGGGTATGGGTGGCTGCGGCTGGTGTTCAAGTCCGGGACCGCGAAGCGCGCGAAGGTGGCGCTGCCGGAGTCGGGCGATCGTCTGCACCTGTATCTGGACGCGGAGCCGCTGGAGATCGCGGGGATCGGCCCCGGGGCTTCGGGCGACATGGTCACGCTCCCGCTGAAGAAGCGCGAGCACACGGTCGGGATCCTGATCGACAACCTCGGTCGGACGGCGAGCGGGCTGGGGATGGGCGAGTTCAAGGGTCTGTACGGGGCGGTGCACGAGATCAAGCCGCTCAAGCCTGACTCTCACGGGATCGAAACGGGCGCGCCGGTGGAGGTGTCGACGGTTCGCGTGCCGTTCTACGGGCACGCGAAGGGCGAGACGACCTCTTCGGACCGGGCTTCGGCGCTGGTGCAGCACCGGAAGAAGTCGGCGTTGATCGTGACGGTGGACGGGGTGGCGCTGGATGGCGCGCTGCTGGTGAACGATCAGCCGGTGTCGCCGGTGCGTCCGGGCGGGCTGAATCGGTTCGTGCTGGATCCTGAGAAGCACCTGAGCCGTGGCAAGAACCTGATCCAGGTGGCGCTGCTGGGGTCGCCGGCGGGCGTGGAGGCGGCGCTGAAGCAGATCAAGTTCCACATTTTCGAGAGCGTGAACGCCGTGACGGACAAGGCGGCGTGGGCGTTCGCGAAATGGGAATGCCCGCCGGATGCGGCGTTCGAGGAGGTTGCCAAGTCGCGGCTTTCGGGCAAGTCTTCGGAGCAGTTCGCGGGCCGTCCGGCGTGGTGGCGGCTGTCGTTCGAGGTGCCGCACACGGAGGCGCCGCTGCTGCTGGAGGCCGACGGGCTCTCGAAGGGGATCATCATGCTCAACGGCGAGCACTGCGGGCGGTACTGGGTGAGCACCGCCGATGGCACGCCGGTGGGCCCGCAGACGCGGTACTACCTGCCGGAGCCGTGGCTGAACACGGATGGGCCCAATGAGTTGACGCTGTTCGATGAGCATGGGTTCACACCCGATAAGGTCAAGCTCGTGTACGAGGGGTGATGCCGGGGGCATGAGGCGGGGCTCGGGCGCCGGAGCGCGGGCGATGTGACGGGTGGGGCGGGAGCCGCGGCGGGGCGTGGACTACGGTCTCGCTGATGCGAGCGGTTGTACACAGCCGGTGGCGCGGGTTCGGGGCGCGGTTCCCTCGGCGGGGGCGCAGCGCGGTTCGCGCGGTCGGGGTGTGGGGCGTCGGGGGGGCGGCGCTGATGGTCTGCTCGGTGTGTCTGGGGACGGCGGCGGTTGATCCGGGCGGCCCCGGGGCTGGACCGGTTGTGTCCGGCGAGGCGATGGGCGGGGCTGGACCGGTCGAGCGGCGCGGCGTGGCGTCGGGATTGCCCGTGGCATCGCGCCCCGCGGTGATGGCCTGGCTCCGCGATGCGCTGGGCGATGGGGCGGCGGCGGGCGATGGCGGGGCGCTGGAGCCGGCGATCCGGGGCGCAGCGATGCTGGTGGCCGAGCATCCGGGCGGGCTTGTGCTGGCGAGCGAGTGTCTGCACGCGCTGGGGGCTGAGCGGGGGCTTCGGAGCGCCGAGGTGGCGGCGGCGCTGCGCGAGGCGCTGGCGGCCCGGGGGGGTGGTGATGGTGGAGCGCTGCGTTGGCTGGTTGAGGTGGGCGCTGCGGGCGATGACTTCGAGGGTGACCGGGACGCGTTGCTGCGCGCCATGGAGCGGATCGAAGGGGGCGGGCTGTCCGGCGCGGAACTGTTCGCGATGCGGATCGTGGGCGCTCGGATGCTGATCGCGCTGCATCGGTACGACGATGCGTTCGCGATGGTCCGGGCGATGGAAGATGGGCATTCGAGCGCGGCGGCGGATTCGGAGTGGGGTGTGGATGCGCGGCTCCGGCTGCTGGGCCTGTGCGGGCGTGATGTGGCGCTGATCGAGCTGGCGCTTCGGCACGATCCCGATGGTGGCGGTGGCGGTGGCGGTGGCGGTGGCGGCGCTGGCGCGCGTGAGGATGCAGCGCTGAGCGAGCGTCTGGCGCTGGCGGCGCGGAGCGCGGAGCGGATCAACCAGCGTGGTCTGGCGATCGCGCTCCGCGCGGCGGCGCGCGATGCCCGGCCCGGCCTGCTGGAGCGACACGAGGAGTTGATCTGGCTGCTCATGGATGATCGCGGGGCGCTCGGTCGGTCGTCGATCAGCCCGGAGCTGGCGCGGGCTCTGCGTTCGCTGCGGGCCCATCATCCCGATGCGGCGCTGCTTGACCACATCCTGGTGGTGCAGGCGCTGCGTCGGGGGCAGGGGGCGCTGGTGCTGGGGCAGCTCGAGCGGCTGAGCGAGCGGCACCCGGACGATGCGCGGCTCCGTGCGGACCTGGTCGGCGTGCTGATCGAGCTGCGCGAGACGGATCGGGCGGGGGCGTTGCTCGAGTCGCGGCTGGAAACCATCCCTTCGACGCTGCACGCTCCGGACCTGATCCTGCTGGCGAGCGTGATGCTCGCGACGGGCGATCCCGTGGGCGCGCGGAGGCGGCTGGGGATCTGGATCGATCGGCACGGCGACGAGCCGGAGGTGCTGCGGGAGCTCGAGCGTGTGCTGGGCACCTCCAGTTTCTCGCGCGCCGATGCGCTGGAGATGCAGCGCCGGCGTCTGAACATCGAGCCGCCGACGATCGCGAATCTCATCACCCGGGCGGACCTGCTGAGCAACAGCGGCGACTGGGATGAGGCGCTGGGAACGGTCGATGCGATCAGCGATCGGTTGCTGGAGCAGGGGATCGTTCCGGCACGGTTCGCCGGCGATGTGGGCGGCGACCGGGTTGTTGGGGCATCCTCGGGGGCGACGGTGACGGTGCGGGCGGAGTTGTCGATCCTGCAGCGTGCGCGGCTGATGATGGTGCTCGGTCGGTTCGGGTCCAGCGGGCGGGATGAGGTTGAGCCGGAGGCGCTGCTCGCGGCGCTTGATCGCGCGGACGCGGCGCTGGGCGGGCTTCCGGAGTCGCTGGCGATGGAACGGGTGGAACTGACGATCGCGACGGGCGGCGGGCTCGCGGCGGCGCTGGACCTGAGCGATGCGTTGTGCGGGGACGATCCGCTGCTGCGGCGCGCGGTGTTCACGCGGCTGTATCGGGAGGTGACGGGCGAGGGTGAGCGGCGCGAGGCCCTGTTCCGGGCGCTGCGCGAGACACCCGAGGCGTCTCTGATGGTCGCGCGGCGTGGGGCGCTGGGCGGCGGGGGCGATGATCCGTATTTGTTCGAGCAGTGGATGTACGCGTGCGTGCGCGCGGGGTCTTCGGAGCCGGGAGGCCCGGATGCGGCGCGGCGGATCCGCGACTCGATGAGCGAGTGCATCCGTGCCTCAGCGCGGGCGGGGGTGTTGGAGGAGGCGCTGGAGCTGTCGCTGGCTCGGCTCCCGATCGATGGCATGGGAGATCTGTGCCTGCAGCTCGTGCTGATCGTCGATGCGGATGTTCACTGGGATGCGGCGAGCCTGTTGTACGAGCACGCCCTTCGGGTCGATCCGTGGCATGTGTCGATCAACAACTCCTACGGGTATCAGTTGCTGGAGCGTGATGAGCGGGTCCACCGGGCCGCGGAGATGATCGCGCGGGCGTTCGAACGAGCGCCGGACGATGCGAACATCATCGATTCGATGGGGTGGGCGCGGTACAAGCTTGGCGTGCTGGTCGATCCGGCGCGCGGCGATGGTGATGGTGATGGTGCCCGGGGTGGCGAGGCGGGCGATGATGTAGAGGCGGCGGCGGGGCTCGGCGCGGTCACGCTGCTGGAGCGGGCGGCGGAGGGCATGAGCCTGCCGGCGATCTACGATCCGAAGCCGGATGGTTCGCCGCCGGATCTTCCGGCGCTGGAGAACATCCCCGCCGCGCATTTCGACTCGATGCTCTCGCGTCCGACGGTGCTTGAGCATCTCGGGTGCGCGCTGTGGGCGGTGGGGCGGCGGGAGGAGGCGGTCCGTTCGTGGGAGGATGCTCGGCGGGCGGCGATCGTCGCACGCGCGGTGATCGGGCGGCTCCCGCGTGCGTCGGAGATGCAGTCGGAGCCGGTCGGCCGCGAGATCGAGCGGGTCGACACGGCGGTGCGCGGTTATCTGGATGCGGTTGTGAGCGGTGCGCCGCCGCGGATTCCCTCTCACACACCGCCCGCTTCGCCAGCGCCGGTGGCGCCATCGCCCGGGGGGGATGGTCAGGCGGGCGGGGATGATGCGGCGCTGCGGGCTCGGAGTTCTGTGTGAGGCGGCGTGCGGGCATCCCGGACGGCGGATCGGCCGGCGAGATCGCCGCGTCTATGATCACGACCCCTCACCTTGTCGATCCACGACGCGACCGATTCTCCCTGGAGTCATCCCCATGGCCGGCCACAGCAAGTGGGCGAACATCAGGCACAAGAAAGCGAAGATCGACGCCAAGCGTGGCAAGATCTGGACGAAGTGTTCGCGCGCGATCATCGTCGCCGCGCGGAACGGGCCGGACCCGGAGATGAACCTCGCGCTGCGTTACGCGGTGGACGAGGCGAAGGCGGCGAACATGCCGAAGGACACGATCGCGCGGGCGATCGCGCGCGGCTCGGGCGTCGGCGGCGATCCGGTGGTGTACGAGGAGATCCGGTACGAGGGGTACGGGCCGGGCGGGGTGGCGATCATCGCGGATGTGCTGACGGACAACCGGACGCGCACGGCCCCGGAGATGCGGCTGATCTTCGGGAAGCACGGCGGGAACCTGGGCGCGACGGGGTGCGTTTCCTACAACTTCGAGGCCAGGGGGGTCATCACGATCGATGAGCAGTCGATCGGTGAGGAGGCGATGATGGAGCTGGCGCTCGAGGCCGGGGCGGACGATGTGTCGCTCGAGGATGGTTCGTGGACGATCACGACGGATCCGACGCAGTACCTGGGCGTGAAGGAGGTCATCGAGCGTGCGGGGGTCGAGATGACTTCCTCGGAGCTGACGATGATCCCGAACACGACGACGATGATCACGGGCGATGATGTCGCGACGGTGATCAAGCTCATCGATGCGCTGGAAGACCACGACGATGTGCAGAAGGTGTATACGAACCTGGATGCATCGCCGGAGGAACTCGCGGCGGCGATGGGCGAATAATCCCGCGCACGCGCCCGGTGGGGGGCGATCGGGAGCCGCGGATGAGCCAGGAGCCAAGCCGATCCCCGAACAGCGGTCCCGCCGCTCCGGCGTCCGCAGCGCCGGCGGGCGGTGGCGTCGCGGGCGGGGCATCGGAGGGGGCCCGGACGCCGCCGGCCTCGGCCGGGATGCTGTGCCCGTACTGCGGCACGCTGCAGCCGGCGGGCGAGGCGGCGGCGACGAACAGCTGCAAGGCGTGCCGGAACCGGCTGGACCCGCTGGCGCGGATCGCGACGCACAACGCGATGGGCGCGTGGTTCATCCGGGATCTGTCCAATCCGTTCGCGCCGGGGTGCTCGTACGCGACGATCCGCGCGATGTGCGAGCGTGGGCGTGTGCGGCTGACTTCTGTGGTGCGCGGGCCGACGACGCAGCAGTTCTGGCGACTGGCAGCGCACACGCCGGGGGTCGCGGTGCTGCTGGGGCAGTGCCACGCGTGCGCGGAGAAGGTGACGCCCGGGATGGCGCGGTGCCCGGCGTGCGATGCGACGCTGACGCCGCAGATCAGCATGGGCGGCGGGCGTTTCGTGCCGATCGATGATCGGCAGGCGCTCGGGCTTCCGGCGCAGCAGGTGTTGCCGGGCGAGGGCGATGCGGCGGCGGCGCTGGACTCGCTCGCGGCGGTGATCGGGCACGCGGGGATGGATCGCCCGGGATCGGTGCTCGGGGCGGCGCCCGCGGGCGGGACGGGTGGGCGCAGCGCGGATGGTCAGGGCGGGGCGCGGGGTGGCGCGGGCGGGGGGCGCGATCGGGCGAAGGCGCTCATCGCATCGCTGATCAGCGTGGGGGTGCTGCTGGTGGCGCTGATGCTGTGGTCGGTGGTGCTCCCGGCGATGGGGGTTCCGACGGGGGTGGAGGAGATCACGGGGCTGCGGCGGGTGGATGAGGCGCGGGCGGCGCGGGGCGCGGCGGATGGCGCGATGGCGGTGGGTGGGTCTGTCGCCCAAGGAAGCGCCTCAGGGTCGGGGGCGGCTGGTTCTGCGGAAGACGAGGGCGTGGATGGGGCTTCCGCATCGGATGAGTCGTTGGCGGCGTTGCCCGGTGGTGATGGGCGTCAGGGCGAGACGGGGGGCGAGACGGGGGGCGCGGAGGGCGGCCGCGATGCTGATTCGGATGCGGAGGATCGGCGCGGGGGGCTGGGGGCGGTGCTGGTGGATGATCGGATTGATCGGGACGCGTTCGATCGGCTGATGGAAGCGCATCGGCGGGCGCTGACGGGGGAGCTTGGGGATCTGGTGGCGCTGCGCGACACGATCGATGCGATCGCGGCGGAGGTTGTGGGCGGGCAGGATGGCGTGGACTGGGCGGATACGTTGCCGCGGCTGGCAGCGCTGCGGGCGCGTGTGGAGGAGCGGATCGCGGCTCGGCGGGCGCTGGACCTGATGGACATCCCGTGAGCGCGTGCCGGAGGGTTTGCGGGCGGGTTCGGTCTCAGGCGGCGGGGGCGTGGGTTTCGAGCCAGCGGACGAGTCGGGTGATGAGCCGGACATTGGCCGGGAGGAACTCGAGCCAGGGGATCTCATCGAGGGTGACCCAGCGGTGGTCGGCGACGCCGAGGTGCGCGATGGTTGATTCGGGGTCGAGGAGCGTCGCGATGGCGGCGTGGAGGTGCACGCTGGCGTGCTCGTAGCGGTGCTCGAAGGGTGGGAGGGCATCCCCGACCGCGATCCGAACGCCGAGCTCTTCGAGGCATTCCCTGATGATTGCGTGGGGGATTGGCTCGTCGGGCTCTACCTTGCCGCCGGGGAACTCCCAGAATCCACCATATGGGGTATGGGGCTCACGCTTCGTGATCAGGACGCGTGGCGGGTGGGTTTGCGTGGGGCGCGGGGCGGCGGTATGTTTGGAATATGAAAGGGTGTCGGTGAAGGCGGGATCGAGGACGATGGCGATGCCGACTCGGACGGGGGATCGCGGCGGAGCGGAAATTTTGTGCATGTCCATAAATTCCTTTCCACCAACGATTTACGCGAAGCGATCCCGATCGTGCCGGGGTCGATTGATCCCCGCCCGGGAGCGCGTACGCTACCATCCGCGTGTGGGGTTGGGGGCGTTTGCCGGGTCGGTTTGAGCGGCACGGCGTGAGATGAATCAGACTTCTTCGCGGCCTTGGCCGTGAATCACCGTCGGTCGGGGATCGGAGCCCTCGACCGACGGCTTTGTTTTTGCGCTCAGCGCTGTTTGGTGGGTGGTTTGCGCGATTGAGCGTGGTGCATGACAGACGCGTGCATCGCGCATCGCGAGCGCCAGATGGGTGTGTGGCGTGGGATTGATGACGCGAACATGCACCGATCGTGCGCGAACTTCGTGCGAACTGCGGCGAAGTGCGTGATCGCACCCGCACGCGGCTGGCAATTGACAGGTTGTACACGGCGCGGGGTGATGGCGCGGCGGGAGCGCTGGGTCATGCGGGTGGTGCGCTGCGCCAGCGGATGAGCGCTTCGATGATGAGCCACGCTTCGAGCGCGAGGGTGGCGATGGCGACACCCACAAGCAGCCAGTTGGATTGTGCCCACCATGATGGGTTGTCGGTGTTGCCGATGAAGGCCTGCCACGACATCGCCCACGCGGGCATGATGAGCATGATGCCCATGGGCGGGAGCGCGAACCAGAACGGTCTGCGCTTGGAGCGGAGCCACGCGATGACGACGATGAAGGCGAGCCCGGCGAGGAGCTGGTTGGTGGCGCCGAAGAGGGGCCAGAGGATGAGCCCGCCGCGCCCGCCCTGTTCGAACCAGAGGTTGAGGTTGGCGAGGAGTTGTGATGACCACGACGGCGTGGGAGACGCGAGGGTGGCGCTGGGGATGGGGCCCATCGCGAGGAAGAAGGCCGAGAGGACGGCGAAGATGGTGGCGCCGTGGATGGTGGCGAGCCACTTGAAGGGATTGAACCAGCGGGCGGCGCGGCGGCGGATGGGGAGGGTGTGGGAGTTGGTGATGGTGGGGTCGAAGTCTGCGCCGCATTCCGGGCATCTGCTCTTTGGTGGCACCGGTCTCTGACCGGTGTCTTCTTGCTCATTCACTGCTTGTGTGCCTTTGTCTCGATGCCCCGAGGTTTCACCCCGCTCCAGGGCTGGGGGAGAAGAACACCGGTCGGAGGCCGGTGCCACCGAAGAGGCGCAGTCGTATCCGCATTGGGGGCAATCGGCGGGTTGGCGCTTCGGCAGGAAGAGGGCGGCGAGTTCCTGGATGACATAGCGCTGGAGTCGGCAGGCGGTGTCCATGGTCGTGGCGGCGAAGGCGGCGACCATCACGGCCATGAGCGCTGTGGCGAGGGCGATGGGGATGCCGAGTGCGGCGAGGAAGTTGCCAGCGCCCTGGACGAACGCGCCGACGGTGCGGGAGAGGGAGCCGGCGGCCTGCCAACTCGTGTATTGGTTCAGAAACGCCTCTTTGCCGCGCAGGGCGATCGTCGAGTCCTGATTGGTGAAGACGATCCAAGTCGGGAGCGGCTCGACAACCGACTTCCAACCGGTACTCCAATAGCTGGCGGCAGCAATGGGGTCTGTGTTAAAGATGTCATTGGACGCAGGGATGAATGGCCAACTGGGCTCCATCTTCCAATAGCACTTTGCGCCGTGCCAATCAGCGCGCCACGAGACCGCTCGCATTGACGCACCGTCCAAACTGGACAGGATGCGTTCGGGATCATCAAGATCTCGCAGGATAACAACTCTGGTAATGGGATCTGAACCGATCGTCGAGGTCTTGTCGGCTCCTCGGACGGACTCAGATACGACATACAGGTGCGTCTTTACACCATTTGAGTCCATCAATTCCATAGTCATCGAGGTGGCGCGGAGCTCGGCCTGGGCGAGGAGCCCGTCTCGAAATGACTGGAGGCTGAACGCCCTGGTAGATTGGTTGTGCTTACTGGTCTCGCCAAAGCGGATGATCTGGCCCAGACCCAGCCCAGCGGCGCACGCCGCGATGACGAGGACCGCGAGAAAGCCCTCGGTCAGCATCGAGCCGGCGGCGACGGGCTTGGCGTGGGTCTCGCAGCGGACCTGTTTCGAGGTGGTGCCGGAGGCGACGAGGCAATGGAAGCCCGAGCAGGCGCCGCAGGCGATGGTGATGAAGAGCATGGGGAGGAGCGGGGGCGCGCCGGTGGGGTGCGTTTCGATGGTTGGCGCGACGAACTCGAGGGGGAGTCGCGCGGGGAGTGCGGGCGTGTTCTGGATGGCGTCCGGGATCGGCGGGCCGCCGAGCAGTGCGGCGGCGATGAGGCCGCAGACGATGAGTGCGAGGGAGAGGATGAGCTGGAGGGCGTTGATGTAGTCGCGGGGCTGGAGGAGGGTCCAGACGGGGAGGACGGATGCGGCGTAGGCGTAGAGGAGGAGGGCGGCGGTCCAGAGCCAGATGGGCTGGGCGGCGAGGGTGGTGTTGAACCAGTGGAGGGCGTGGAGGAGTGGGTGGAGGAGTGCGGGGGGGATGGAAGAGGTAGATGAAGATGAGGCGACGGGCGGGACGCCCGTCCCACCGAGGGTGTGGAGGCTTTCGGCGGCGGCGCCGAGCCAGACGGTGAGGAGCATGACGGCGAGGGCGATCAGGGATGGGAGGACGATGGATCTGCCCTTGCGGTGGAGGAAGAGGCCGATGAGCAGGGCGAGGGGGATCTGTGCGACGACGGGCGTGATGGCGGCGGGGTATTGCTTGAGCACGGCGGCGATGACGAGCCCGAAGACGGCGAGGACGATCCAGAGGCCGACGATGAGGATGGAGAGGAAGAGGATGCGGGCTCGCGGGCCGAGGAGGTCTCCGGCGATGTCGCCGATGGTGCGTCCCTTGTTGCGGAGGGAGACGACGAGGGAGCCGAGGTCGTGGAGCATTCCGATGAAGATGGATCCGAGGACGACCCAGAGGATGGCCGGGAGCCATCCCCACATGACGGCGATGGCGGGGCCGACGATGGGCCCGGTGCCGGCGATGGAGGTGAAGTGGTGTCCGAAGAGGATGGATTTCTTGGTGGGGACGAAGTCGGCATCGTCGCTGGACTGGCAGGCGGGGGTTGTGGCGTCGGGGTTGAGGTTGAAGATGCGGCGCGCGAGCCAGCGCGCGTAGGTGAGGTAGGCGATGATGAGGCACGCGGCCGCGATGGCGACCGTGGCGAGCACGCTCATGGTGACAGTGTGCCGCGCGGGGGGTTGGCGGACAAGCGGGGGTGCGCGGGGCGTCGGGCGATGTGATGTGGCGGATGCGGGGCTGGGTGATGAGAAGGATGCGGGGAGTCGGGGGAGTCGGGGGAATT
>JBQLZO010000084.1:0-2167 GCA_052168315.1 Phycisphaerales bacterium
CCCCCCCCACTCTCGCCCCCCCACTCCCCATTCCCCCCAACTCTGCGTGCGTCACAACCACTCATCACGGAGCATGAACGATGGGCCATGCCGGTGAACTTCGTCCGGTGCATGAGTTGTTCGGGCAGCCGCCGCCGGCGAGCACGGGGCGTGAGCGGCTGATCGCGGCGGGTGTTGATCTGTTCGCGCGCTTCGGGTTCCACGCGGTGGGGCTGGACCGGGTGATCGAGCAGGCGGGGGTGACGAAGACGACTTTCTACAAGCACTTCGAGAGCAAGGATGAGCTGATCCTGGCGTGTATCGAGTGGCGGCACGCGTGGGAGACGGCCGCGTGGGAGCGGGCCGTGGAGAAAGTGGCCGGGGATGATCCGCGGGCGCAGTTGATCGGGTTCTTCGATGTGATGGACCTGTGGTTCAACGACCCGGATTTCCGGGGGTGCGTGTTTCTGAACACGGCCGCGGAGTTCGCGGATCGGCGTGATCCGATCCACCAGGCGGCGGCGGCGCACAAGAAGGCGAACCGTGACATCTTCCGTGACCTGGCGGCCCGCGCGGGGGCGAGCGATCCGGAGGGGTTCGCGGATGCGTACACGATTCTGCTTGAAGGGACGCTGATCCTCCGGCATGTGCACGGTCGCAACGATGCGGCGCGGGTGACGAAGCCGGCGGTGGTCGACCTGATCCAGCGGTCGATGCCCGGGGGCGCGGTGGGCTCGGCGGACGCGGCGGCGGGCACGGGGTGAGTGCCCGCTGGCTGCTGATCCCCCCCACTGCGTGGTGGCGTGCGGCGGGTTGGTTCGTTCGATTCGAGAGCTGGCGCCGGGGTGCGCAGCGGGGATTCGGGGCGGCGTGCGCACGCCTTGCGCTGGTGGCGCACGAATCGAGGGAACCGCGAGAAATGCGCGGGTTTGCGTGAGAGATCCGGGCGGCGAGGCGGCTTGTGTGGATGCCGAGCGGGATGTGGATGGCCTCGTCCCCGGCATGACGAATCACCTGTTCGGGGCCACGCCTCCGGACCATGCCCGCGGGCGGGAGCGAGATATACAGATGAGCGAGACCATGAACACCCAGCATCAGATCACCGTTGTCGGTCGCGAGACGAGCATCTCGGGCCAGATGTCCATGACCGGCACCGCGAAGATCCTCGGCCAGTTCGAGGGGCGCATCGCGGTGGCGGGCGATGTGCTCATCGCCCAGGGCGCGATCGTTCGCGCCGACATCCTCGCCGATCAGATCGTGATCGAGGGGGAGGTCGAGGGCAATGTCACGGCCCGCGAGCGGCTGCAGCTGGCCTCGACGGCGCAGCTCGTCGGCGACATCGCGACGCGTGCGCTGGTCGTCGAGGATGGCGCCTCGCTGCTGGGCAACTGCCATGTGGGCGCCAACGCCGCGGAGAACGCGGGCACGGAGCGCTCCACGCAGCAGGCCCCGGCGCGCCCGTCGGGCAACGCGAAGCCGCCGGTGTCGGTCGCGAGCATTGGGATGAACAACGGCATGAGCAACGGGAGCAGCGCCCAGAAGAAGCAGAGCGCCTCGATGGACACGCAGGACTTCGCCGCGATCGGCGAGCGGGCGGCGGGCTGAGGATCATCGCCGGCGCCGGCGTCCGCGACGCCGCCGGGGCGGGCTCGATGCGCGGAAGCGCATCCGCGAGTGAATGAATGAGTGACTGGCGCCGGCCGTTGATTCGGCCGGGCTGGATTGACGACGGATCGTCGATCGGCCACGGATGGCCGACCCACCCGCACCCGCCGCGTTCGGCCGCATGCCGCCGCGGCTTCGGAAGCTCGCAGGGCGTCGGCGCGCTGGAATCCGGCGCGCCGGCGCTCGGCGTCGGGCTTGTTGCTGCCATGCACCACGATGTGCTGATTGATCATGCGTGCGTCACCGGGGCCGTGAAGGCCCGGGGGAGCGTCGTGGTCGCCCGCGATGGGTGCTGCGTCGCATCGACGATCGACGCATCGAGCGTGCGCGTGGCCGGTGGCGTGAAGGGCGCGGTGAGCGCGACGCGCGATGTGCGGATCGAGGCCGGCGCGTGCTTCGCGGGCGACTGCTCGGCGGACTCGCTGGTGGTCGATGAGGGCGCGGTGATCGAAGGGGGCTTCTTCGAGATCGGTCGGGCGCGGCTGCGCTCTTCCTCTCCGCGCCGCTGACCCCCCGCCCCCCC
>JBQLZO010000085.1:0-11728 GCA_052168315.1 Phycisphaerales bacterium
CGCCTGACCCCCCCCAACCCCCCCAACCCCCCCCAACCTCCCCCCAGGCCTTCCAACTCCCCCGGAGCCCTTCCCACGCCTGCTGACCCTCCCGGCGCCCCGCACACGCATCTCGCAGACGCCACTCAGAATCACCCTCTGAGCACCGTGGCGCGGGTTTGTCGCCCAATCGGGCACATCACCCTTGATCCATCCGCCCGTTCACGGTGAGATGGGGTTGCGTCCGCGAATCGTGGGCGAGCCGCGCGGTCCATGCGCTGGAGCATGGTTCGATCTTCGAAAGATCCCCGCTGGCCCTCAGGATGTCCTCTGGAAGGAGAGATCCCATGAAGCGCACCAATCCCATGACCACGACCACCACCGTTCGGAGCGCGATCCTCGCGGGCACGCTGCTCGCGCTGGCCGGCACCGCCCTCGCCGGCACCGCGCCCGAGTACAAGATCCTCGTCAAGGAAGGCGACATGATCCCCGGCATCGCCGAGTTCTTCCGCGTCGACAATGTCGCGGTCAACAATGTCGGCCAGTGGCTCGTCGAGGGCGACACGACCTTCCCGGACACCGAGGCCGACACCGTGCTGCTCAATAACGCCGGGGTTCTTTTTCAGGAGGGCCAGTCCCTCTCCGAGCCCGCCGGCGCGTTCCTCGACAGCTTCGACGCAGTGACCATCAACAACAACGGCGACACCAGCTGGAACTTCTTCCTCGACGGCACCTCCGGCTCCTCCGACGACAGCGGCGTGTACTTCAACCAGTCGCTCGTCATCCAGGAGAGCTTCGTCTCCACCGCCCCCGAACTCTCGCCCGGCACGCCCTACATCGGGTTCTTCGAGACGAAGATCAACGATGCCAACCAGATCTTCATCGTCGCCTCCGTCGATGACCCGGCCATCGCCTCCAGCGTCGACCGCGCCCTCGTCCGCGTCGACTACGACCCCAACACCGGCTCGTTCACCGAGACCGCCATCGCGAAGGAAGGCGATGACATCTTCGGCTCACCGGTCACCGACTTCGGCACCGGCCCCGAGGACTTCGCCTTCAACAATGATGGCGACTCGCTCTACACCTTCGACACCACCGCCGCCACGAGCATGGACTCGGGCGTCATCCTCCACTCCGCCGGCAGCGGATTCCTCGTCGCGCTCGAGGGCCAGCCCTCGCCCGTGCCCGGCAGGAACTGGGGTTCGTTCTCCAGCGTCAGCGTCGACCTGAGCAACGAGGGCAGCTACCTCATCCGCGGCGACCTCGATGGCGCCACCACCGACGATGCGGTGCTCGTGCTCAACGATGGCGGCGGCTTCTCCGTCGTCGCACGCGAGGGCGACACCGTCCCCGCCTCGCTCGGCGGCGTGTTCACCTACGAGAACTTCGGGCTCACCAGCGCCCCCGTCTTCGTCGCCGACACCGATGAGGTCCTCTACTACGCCGAGTGGAGCAACCCCGACACCTCCGGCGACACCGCCCTCATGATCGACCTCAGCCCCATCCTCCTCGAGGGCACCACGCTCGTCGAGGACTTCAAGGTCATCGGCATCGCCAACGGCCAGGATGCGTTCCAGTTCTCCGACAACGGACGCTTCATCATCGCCGAGGTCACGCTCGAAGACCCCGCGACACTCGAAGCGCTCAACGCCGCCATCCTCATCGACCGCTTCCCGCCCGTCGAGCCCACATGCCCCGGCGATGCCGATGGCGATGGCGACATCGACTCCGACGATCTGGCCATCATCCTCACCTTCTTCGGATGCTCGAACCCCGACCCCGAACTCTGCCCCAGCATCGATGGCGATGGCGATGTCGACTCCAACGACCTGAGCATCGTGCTCAGCGGCTTCGGCTCGCTCTGCGATCCCATCTGAGCGCGCCCAGCGCCCCACATCAAGACACACGCCGGCGATCACGCCGGTCGCAACGCCGCACCCGCCGAGCCCCAACCGGACTCGGCGGGTGCGTTCGCTTTCACGAGCCATCACCCGCCATCGAGCGGTACGCTGGCCCCATCCCCACATCATCGGTGTCGATCCGCATCACCCGGCGCGCCCGCCCGTGCGCCCCCATCCACTGAACCGAGCCGCGAGAGCCAACGGAGCACCCTCCCCCATGCCCACCACCACGCCCAGCACCCCGCCCACTGATGCCCCGCACCTGGCCGGCAGCACGCCCGCCGCGTTCGACTCGTGGCACAGCGCGATCAACGCCCTGAACACCGTCGAAGCCGCGCACCGCGCGGGAACGCTCCGCGCCCATGGGTCGTGGACGCCCGCCCAGATCCTCGACCACCTCGCCCGATTCCTCCGCGCCACGACGGATGGCTTCGGCGATGCATCGCCGCCGTGGATCATCCGGTTCATCGGGCGGAAGCTGCTCCGCAACTCGGCCCTCACCGCGGACAAGCCCACGCCCAAGGGGCTCGCCCTCCCCGGCGCCATCGGCAGGCTCCTGCTCCCCGAGCAATCGCCCGACTTCGACGAGGCCATGCGCACGCTCAGAGAACGCGTCCAGCAGGTCCGGTCGGCCACCGACGAAGGACGGAACCCCTACATCGCCGAATCGCCGCTCTTCGGCCCGCTCACCGCCGAGCAGTGGACCCTCCTGCACCTCAAGCACTTCCGCCACCACCTCGGGTTCCTGAGCATCGCCGCCGGCGAGCCGTCCGCCGCCCCCGCGCCCCACGCCTGAACCGCCGCCCGACTGACGCCCATGGTCCCCTCACGCTCGCCCGCGCACCCCCCGCTCCCGGGCAGCCATCAGGGCGGATCGGCCTACCATCCGCCCCATGTTCCGGAAGGTCCTCCACAGCAAGGTCCACATGGCCACGGTCACCGCCGCCAGGCCCGACTATGTCGGCTCGATCACCATCGATCGCGACCTCATGGACGCCGTGGGGCTCCGGGCCTCCGACGCCGTGCTCGTGGCCAACTGCCGCAGCGGCGCACGCTTCGAGACCTATGTCTTCGAGGGACGCTCCGGCGGCGGGCAGATCGAGGTCAACGGCGCCGCCGCACACCTCGTCGAACCCGGCGACCAGGTCATCATCCTCCACTTCGCCTTCATGACCGATGAGCAGTACAACGCGTTCAAGCCCCGCGTCGTCATCCCCACGCCGGACAACAAGGTCGCACGCGTGCTCAACTACGAGCCCACCCTGCGCTGAGCCCGACGCCCCCACCAGCGGAGCGCCGCCATGCCCCCCCCAACCCCCCCACCCCCCCGAGTCCACCCAGCGCTCCCAATGACTCCGATGGCGCATCCGGCCACGATGCGCTCGCCCGCCTCCGCAAGACGCTCAAGCCGCTGATCATCTCCGCCCCCTTCGGCAACTATGTCCAGCCCGAGGGCGCCACGCCCACCATCGGCACCTTCACGCCGCTCCGCCGCCCGGGACGCCTCTGGCGCATCATCAAGACCGTCCGGTACCACGGGGGCATCCGCGCGTGGACCAACAAGATCGGGCTCCGCAATCCCGGCATCGAATGGCTCGCCGAGCGCATCGCCGCCGGACGCACCCGCATCGACCACGCCATCCTCTCCATCCACGCCTTCGACGATGACGCGTGGCCGGCGATCCTCGATCGCGCCGCCGCGCTCCGCCCGCTGGCCATCGAGCTGAACATGTCCTGCCCGAATGTCGGGCATGTCAACTGGCCGCCCACGCTCTTCGAACGCGCCGCGGCCATCCAGTCTGCTTCCGCCGGCATCCCCATCATCGCCAAGCTCCCGCCCGTGAACTACCAGGCCATGCTCGACGCCGCGCTGGGCGCGGGGCTCCGCGCCTTCCACTGCTGCAACACGCTGCCGGTCCCCACCGGCGGCATGTCCGGCAAGCCGCTCAAGCCCATCGCGCTCCAGTGCATCGCCGACCTCCGGCGCCGGGCGCGGAGCGAATCACCCGCGCTCGACGAGGCGCTGATCATCATCGGCGGCGGCGGCATCACCACCCCCGCCGACATCGACGACTACGCCCGCGCCGGCGCCACCCACTTCGCCATCGGCACCAAGGCCTTCAACCCCGCCCTCCTCTTCGGGCACGCGCCGCTCCGCCCGCTCATCGAGCACGCCGCGCGCACGCACGCCGGCGCGCCACACCCAGCGAACATCTGATCAACCCCGCCCGCCCAACTACACTCACGCCGATGAGCACGCCCGCCCAACCCAACCCCATCAACACCCCGCCCGACATCCCCGATGGCCAGCCCATCGGACTCCTGTTCGTCTGCCTCGGCAACATCTGCCGCTCGCCGCTGGCAGAGGGCGTCTTCCAGCACCTCGCCCGCGAGCGCGGGCTCCTCCATCGCTTCGACATCGACTCGGCCGGCACCGGCGCGTGGCACACCGGCGAGCGCGCCGACCCACGCACCATCGCCATCGGCCAGCGCTACGGCGTCGCCGTCAACTCCATCGCCCGCCAGATCGCCCCCGCCGACTGGACGCGGTTCCACTACATCCTCGTCATGGACCCCTCCAACCACGCCAACGCCCTCCGCGCCGGCGCCCCCGCCCAGCGCCTCCACTACCTCCGCTCGTTCGATCCCGCCCACCGCGCCGAGCGCAACCCCCAGCGCCTCATCGTCCCCGACCCCTACGAGGATGACGATGGCTTCGACCTTGTCTACCAGCAGGTCCATGCCGCGGGGCGCGGGCTCCTCGAAGCCCTCATCACCGCCCATCGCCTCGCCTGAGACTTCGTTTCAGAACACTCCACACCCTTGGTGGGATGGGCCTCCGGCCCGTCTCCTCGTCTTGCTCTACATCCGGTTCTGAAACGAATTCTGAACCCAGCGCTGCCGCCCTCAGAACCGGATCGTCAGCCCCGCGAACAGCCCCGCGATCGACCCGGAGATCTCCAGGTCATCGCTCCCGCCATCGAAGCTGTTGTGCGCGTACCGGTATCCGATGTCGGTCTGGATGTTGTTCGTCCACGCGTACCCCACCGTGGCCGTGATGTCGGCCGAGAACGAATCGCTCCACACGCCCACATCGCCCGTCACATCGATCGTGATCCGGTTCTCGAAGTCGATCCGCAGCCCGAGCCCCACCGTCGGCTGCACCCAGGTCTCGTCCGCGCCCGTCGACTGCCCCGCCGCGCCGCCGCTCAGCGCGGTGATCTCGATGTCGTAGTGGTTCACCCGCACGCCGCCGAACAGCTCGAGGTCGATGTTCACGCCGCGCTCCGGCGCGCGGATCCCCTCGCCGATCGGCGAGGCCGTCGCGTCCGTCAGATCCGCCGACCACACACGCCGCCCCACCCGCAGCTGCACGCTCGTCGATTCCAGGTCGGCGTTGATCCGGTCCCCATCCGCGATCACGAACGCCCCGAAGTCCGCCGCCGTGCTCGAGCGCACATCGTCATCGGCGCTGAAGAACGCCGCCCGCGCCTCGACCTGCCAGTTCCCGATCCGCAGCCGCGCATCGAGCGTCGGCGCCGCCGAGACCTCATCAAAGTTCAGATCCTCGATCTGGCTGGTCCGCCCGCCCGGGAGCCGCAGATCGCCGCGCGGCGCTGCGAACCACACCCCCGGCTGGATCTCCAGCGTCCAATCGCGCGTCCGCTCGCGCAGGTTCGCTTCCAGGTGCGCGCCCGTGTCGTGGTCGTGCCCCAGCAGCAGTGGGGGGGCCTGCACCGGCTCCGCGCCCGCCGCCGCATCCTGCATCGCGCCGCGCGACTCCCCGCACACCACCAGCAGCGCAGCGCCCATCAGCGCGGTCCATCGCATCTCCGGCAAAATCTTCATCCACATCATCGCGATCGCTTTCCTCTTCATGCGGTGCCCGCCATCCACCCGCCGAGCGCGCGTGGCGCAACGCGCGGGAGCGAGTCGGAGAGCGGCTGGGGGGCACAGACTACCCTCACCACGGGCCCTCGAGCGCTGCCCACGCCCGCTCGTCCACCGCATCGCCCCGCCGCCCGCCCGACTCGACCACTCCAAGCCCCCAGCGACCGCCCGATGCCTCCCACATTCCCGACCACCCCCCCCAACCCGCCCGACCCCCACAGCCCATCCGACCCGGATGCGGGCGATGGGCGCCGCCGCGCGCGGGACCGCTCCGCCAAGCCCGACCCCGCGCCATCGCACCCCGATCCGCCCCCCGCGCCCTCCTCACCCCCCGCCCCGCCGCCGCCCAGCGAGGGCCTCGAACTCGCGCCCGGGCTCCGCGTGTGGCCCAACGCGCTGAGCATCTCCGCCTCCCGCTCGGCCGGGCCCGGCGGGCAGAATGTCAACAAGCGCTCCACCAAGATCGAACTCCGGCTCCGCGTCGCCGACCTGCCCCTCAAGGCCTGGCAGCGCGACCGGCTCCGGCGCCTCGCCGGCGCGCGCCTCACCTCCGACGATGAGCTCATCCTCACCGCCGAGACCGAGCGCACCCAGGGCGGCAACCGCCGCGCGGCCATGGAGCGCCTCCGCGCACTGCTCGTCGAAGCGATGCACCGCCCCGCGCCCCGTCGCCCCACCAAGCCCACCCGCGGGAGCATCGAACGTCGCATCAAGGCCAAGAAGGAACAAGGCGAGAAAAAGCGCCGCCGCCGCGATCCGCTCCAATAAGCCCTCCCCCAACGCCCGCTCTCCATGCCACCCCGGCATCGCACCGCGGCGCACCCCTCCGCCCGGTCTCTCACTCCTCGTCGTGCCGCGCGAACGCCATCGCCGCCCCGTTCGGATCGATCTGGATCGACACCTCGGCCACCACACCATCGACCACGCGCGCCGACACCGCGTAGGTCCCCGCGCCATCGGAGAGCACCAGCCCGCCATCACCATCCCGCTCGATCAACGCCCGCGTCACCGGCCCGTTCCCACGCCACACGATCCGCACCGGCGCGCGCCCCGCCCCATCCGCCCGCTCCACGAACAGCACCGTGTTCCCCGGCGCACCCGGCGCGCCCCCGCTCTCGTACCGCCCCGCCAGCGCGCCCAGCTCCGCATCGCCACCGGCCGCCACATCGCCATCCCCCTCGCCCGCGCCATCGCCGAACAGCGCCGCGGCCACCGAGTCGGCCAGCCCGCCCGGGCGATACCGGTCATCGGCGCACAGCACCACGATCAGCCCATCCCGATCCGGGTACCGGCGCAGCTCCGCCGTGAACCCGCGCACCGCGCCGCCGTGCGACTGGACCGTCATCCCATCGACCTCGCGGACGAACCACCCCAGCGCGTACCCGTTCAGCCCCGGCTCGAACAGCGCCGCCTTCGATCCCGCATCCAGCACCGCATCGCCATCCAGCGCCCGGTCCCAGCGCCACAGATCCCACACCCCCGCGACCGCCCCGCCCATCCCGCGATACTGCAGCCCGTACGCGCCGTACGGATGCTCCAGCGCCGTCCGCGCGGGCCCCATCCCGGACAACCCCCGCGCCACGGGCACGCCCTCCGGCGCCGCATCGCCCGTGAAGCACGCGCTGCGCATCCCCGCCGGCTCGAAGATCACCCGGCGCACATACGCCGTGTACGCCTCGCCCGACGCCCGCGCGATGATCTCGCTCAGCAGCGCGTACCCGGAGTTCCAGTACTCCCAGCGCGTCCCCGGCGCGTGCCTCGGCCCGCCGTCCAGGAACGAGGGCAGCACCGCCTCGATCGCCTCGCCCCCGCCGCGCGTGTTCGTCCCCGGGATCCCCGAGGTGTGCTGGAGCAGGTGCCGCACCGTGATCGCGCTGCACTCGTCGGGCACGCCGGGCAAATGCTCGCCGATCGGATCGTCCAGCGACAGCAGCCCATCCTGCACCAGCCGCATGATCGCCGCGCCGGTGAACTGCTTCGTCACCGATGCCAGCTCGAACACCGTGTCCGCCCGGATCGCGTGCGGCCCATCGTCATCCCCGCCCACCGCCACCACGCACGCCACCTCGCCCCCATCCGCCGCCAGCACCACGCCGCGGAACCCCGCGCTGGCAGCGTCCTCCACCACCGATGCGACCGCGAACCCGCGATCGCCGATCGCGAACTCCGTCCGCTCATTCACCTCCGGGATGAGCGCGGCCGACATCACCATCAACGCCAACGCGGGCACGCTCGGCAGCATCGCGAACACGCGATCACCCTCCTCTCGCGCTTCGGATCACGGGCTTCCGGTCCGGGGGGCTCGGTCCGACGAATTCAGTCCGTCGGGATTCGGTCGCGCGACACGACCTCCCGGAACGCGCTGCGAAGCCGCTTCGTGACCGGGCCTTCGCCATCGGAGACCACCGTGTCGTCGATCTGACGCACCGCGATGATCTCGGCCGCCGAGCCCGTCAGGAACACCTCATCGGCGCCCAGCACATCGTCGAGCGTGAGCACCTTCTCGGTCACGCCGATCCCGCACATCGGCGCCAGCTCCTTCATCACGAACGCCCGCGTGATCCCGTCGAGCATCGGCACCCCGAGCGGCGAGGTGAACACCGTGCCATCCTTCACGATGAACAGGTTGTCGCCCGTGCACTCGCCCACGATCCGCTTCTTCGGATCGTCGGAATAGCTCAGCATGATCGCCTCGAGCACCTGGTCCGTCGGCGGCGCATCGGCCGGAGACGCGTCGATCGCCTCCACCTTCGCCATGATGTTGTTCAGGTAGTTCAGCGACTTGAGCTGCGGGTCCAGGCACACCGCCGGCGTCCTCGGCCGCTTCGCCACGATCACCTTCATCCCCGACGCGTACATCTCCTCCGGGTAGAGCCGGATCGTGTCCGCGATGCAGATCACCGTCGGACGCGGGCACATGAACGGGTTGAGCCCCAGCCCACCGGCACCCCGCGTGAAGATCAGGCGGATGTACCCCTCGCGGATCCCGTTCGCCTTCACGCAGGTCCGCATGATCTCGATCATCTCGTCCGGCGTGTACGGCATCCCGTTCCCGTTGCGACCGAACTTGTCGCCGCCCTGGCGGTGCATGTGCAGCCGCTCCGCGTTCCGGTAGATCCGGTCCATGTGCGTGCGGGCCTTGAAGATCTGGCCGTTGTAGATCCGGATGCCCTCGAAGCACCCATCGCCGTACAGCAGCCCGTGGTCGAACACGCTCACCATCGCATCGCGCTTGGCGAAGTACAGCCCATCGATGAACACCAGCGGCTTGTCCGCCGCGCCGAATCCATCCGGGCTCGGGCGCCCGCGCTCGTGCGCCGAGGTCTCGATCACCGGCAGCGCCCCGCCCGCATCGCCCCCGCCGCCGGCGGATGCCCCGCGCCCGCCCGCGCCATCACGCGTCGCCGCGCCGCCCGCAGCGCTCCCCGCTCCAAGAGGTCCGGATCCTGCCCTGCTCGGCGTCATCGTCATGGTCGCTCCTTGCTCGACTCTGTGCCCCGAACCGTCCCGCCCCCACCATCATCCATCCCACACCCCATCTCATCCATCGGACGCCCGCCCGCACCCCTTCGCACGCCCGATCCCCACCCCCCGACCAACCCCCAACCACCTCCCGACAACAGACCCCCGAATCCGACGGTCCATCGCGTCGCCAGTGTATCCGGACCGACCCGCGCCCACTCCCGCGCGATATTGGCCGCCGATAAAAAACCTATCAAGGAGCTCATGAGCCGATTTCAGCGCCGAACCTCGCCGCCGAACCCCTCCACAAGCGCCGCGGTGGCGCGTTCCATCGACCCATCCGCCTCCTCATGCCGCAGCGTCCGCGCCGGATCACGGAAGGTGATCCGCAGCGTCACCGACTTCCGCCCCGCGCCCACCTGCTCGCCCCGGAAGGTCCCCACGAACGACACCCCCTCGAAGTGCTCGAGCCCCAGCGACTCCACCCGCTCCGCGATCGCGCCCCACGCCACGCCCTCATCCACGATCACCGACAGATCCCGCTCGATGGATGGGAACGCCGGCACCGCCCGCACCCGCGATGCCGCCGGATACAGCCCCACCAGCGCGTCCAGCCCCACCTCGCCCACCACCACCGGCTGCGACACGCCGAACGCCGCGAGCCCCTCGCCCGTCATCGTCGCGACATACCCCGCGTGCTCGCCGTTGATCGACACCCCCGCCACCGTCTCGCCCGCCAGCAGCGGGCAGAACGCCTCGCTCTCGCGCAGTTCGACCTTGGTCTCGCCCCCGCCCAGCGCCCGCGCCATCTGCTCGATCGCGCCGCGCATCGCCCGGAACCCCGCCTGCAGCGCCTCCGCGCGCTTCGAGCCCTTCCCGCTCGCCCCCTCCACATCCAGCAGCAGCCCCACATTCCGGCGTTCGACGGTCTTCCGCCCCGCCGCCGCGCCATCATCTTCCTCGCCGAACACCGACGCCACCTCGTACAGCCGGATCCCGCCCGCGCGCACCACCCGCCCATCCTGGTTCGCCTTCCGAACCTCCAGCAGCCCCGGCACGATGCTCGGGCGCAGGTACGGCATCTCGCGACGCCGCTGCTCATCCACCTTGATCGCACGCAGCCCCGGCGGCATGAACCCGCGCGCCACCGACTCGCTCGCGAACGAAAAAGTCACCGTCTCGTAGAACCCGTGACCCGTGAGCACCTGCCCGATCAGCGACAGCGAACGCTCGCGCCGATCCCACGCCGCAGGATGATCGAAGTCGAACCGCACCGGGAGCGCAGCGCTGACCTCCACATGGTCGATCCCGTGCAGCCGCCCCACCTCCTCGATCACATCGATCTCGCGCTGCACATCGTGCGTCCGGTTGTGCGGCACCGCGCACCGGAACCCCGGCGCCCCGCCGATCGTCACCCCCTCCACACCGAACCCCATCCCCTCGAGCACCCGGCGCATCTCATCGCGCGGCACCACCATCCCCAGCACACGGTCGCACCGCTCCGGACGCAGCTCGATCACCCGCCGCGCCGGCAATTCGCCCCGCACATCGATCATCCCCTCGGCAGCCTGACCGCCCGCGACCTCCAGGATCAGCTCCACCAGCCGGTCCGACGCCGCCGGGATGTCGCGCGCATCGACCACCCGCTCGAACCGGTACGCCGCATCCGTGAAGATCTGCAGCCGGCGCGCCGCCCGCCGGATCACCACCGGATCCCAGGTCGCCACCTCCAGCAGCACCCGCGTCGTCTTCTCCGTCACGCCCGTCGCCGTGCCGCCGACCACCCCCGCCAGCGACTGCGCCCGCTCGCCATCGGCCACCACCAGCTCATCGCCCCGCAGCGTGTGCGTCCGCCCGTCCAGCCCCGCCAGCGTCTCCCCATCCCGCGCCCACCGCACCACCAGCCGACCGCCCGCCAGCGCATCCAGATCGAACGCGTGGCTCGGATGCCCGCACTCCATCAGCACGAAGTTCGTCACATCCACGATGCTGTTGATCGACCGCTGCCCCACGCTCTCCAGCGCTTCGCGCACCCACGCCGGGCTCGGGCCCACCTTGACGCCCTCGATCACCCGGGCCGTGAACCGCGGGCACGCGCTGCCCACCTCCGGCGCCACCTCCACGCTCGTGATGGATTCCGCGCCCCGACCGCCCGGCCCCGCCCCGCCCTTCCCGCCGTCCCCCCCCCCGCCGCGCAGCGCCTCCGGCACCACCAGCCGCCGCCCCGTCACCACCGCGATCTCACGCGCCAGCGCCACATGCGCGAACGCATCGCCGCGGTTGCTCGTCAGTTCAACATCCAGCCGGGCATCCCCACCGCCCAGATCCTCCCGCGACTCGATCGGAAACGAGGACCGCTCCAGAACCTCCAAAGCCTCATCCGCCGTCAGATCGGACGGTTCCAGGTACCGATTCAACCATCGAACGCTTGCCAGCATGGGGCGAGGATAGCCAAACCCCCACCCCCACGGCCCCCCCCCAGCCCCCCCAACTCC
>JBQLZO010000086.1:0-1143 GCA_052168315.1 Phycisphaerales bacterium
CCGCGAGCCCCGGACTTGATCCGGCAACTGTGTTGATGGTGTTCAGTAGGCGAAAGTTTTTTGGTCCCGTTGCATGGCGTTGAGGGAGAGGAGGAGTTTTCGGGCGATGGCGATGAGGGCGACCTTGGGCGGTTTGCCCGCGCCGACCATGGCGTCGTATTGGCGTTGGAAGCGGGGGCAGAGGCGCTTGGCGGCGAGGGTGGCCATGTAGAGGGCGGAGCGGACGCGGCGGCGCCCGCCTCTGATGGTACGCTGTCCGTGCCAGCGTCCGCTATCGTTGTTGAGGGGGGCGAGTCCGGCGAGGGCGGCGATCGTCTTGGGCGATCGGGAGCCGAGTTCGGGCATGAGAGCGAGGAGGATGGCGGCGGCGACGGGTCCGATGCCGGGGGCGGAGCGCAGGCGGCGTGCGCCCTGACGGAGGGTGGCGTTGGCGGCGATGAGGCGGGCGATGCGGGTGTCGAGGTCGCGGATCTCGGCGCTCAACCAGGCGATGTGGCGGGCGATGTCGGCGCCGTCCTCGTCGCCGTTGGCTTCGGTGCGCCGGGTGCGTTCCTGGGCGCGGCAGGCGACCAGCTGGTCGCGGCGGCGGGCGAGGCGGGTGAGCCGGTCGCGGTCGGGGCAGCGGGGGGCGTGGGGCGCCGGGCGCAGGGCCTGGGCCATGGCGGCGAGCATGCGGGCGTCGACGGCGTCGGTCTTGGCGAGGAAGCCGGCGGCTTGAGCGAAGTGGCGGGCCTGGCCCGGGTTGACGCGGGCGAAGGGCACGGCGTGCCGGCTCAGGGTCCGGCGCAGCCGGGCATCGTAGCGGCCGGTGGCCTCGAACAGGACGAAGCTGGCTTGGGCGCGCCAGCGCGCGGCGTGCGCGGCGATGGCGTCCTCCTCGTTGGCGATGCGCTGGGCCAGGCCCGACGCGCCATCGAAAAGGTCGAGATGGGATTTAGAAACATCGATTCCGACGAAGCCTGGGGATATCATCATGGTGCCTGTCCCTATGGTGCGGGGTCCGTGCAACCGGCCCCGTGCAACTGTTCAGGTGGTCGAAAGGCGGGCGGGGACCGAGCCGGATCACGGTCTTAGAACCAGGGGCCTAACGGTCTCCCGCCCGTCACCATCATGGCACAGTCGCCATACATAGGGGCCTGTGCG
>JBQLZO010000087.1:0-17401 GCA_052168315.1 Phycisphaerales bacterium
CCACCCGCCCTGTGTAGGAGGAGGAGTGAAGATGAGAAGTGGTAGCCCGGGGGGGGTTGGCTCGATGGTGGTGTGGGGGTGGGAGGGGGTGTTGGGGGTGCGCGGGTGGTTGGGGTGTGGGCGTTGTGCGCGCGGAGGGGATGATGTTGGGTGGAGGGGTGTTGGGTGAGTGGAGAAGAGTGGGGCATGGGGCAGGGGGTGTGCCTTGGCGGTTTGCCCGCCCGCCCTGTGTAGGAGGAGTAGGAAGAAGATTGAGATGTCGTCCCCCGGGGGGCTGGCTCGATGGGGGTGTGGGGGTGGGAGGGGGATGGGGGCGTCAGGCTTCCTGCATGGCGTTGAGCATTGTGAGGGCGTCGTCGGGGGGCATTCCTTCGGCGACGAGTGCGGCGATTTCGCGTTTGCGGGCGATGGTTGCGCCGGTGGCTCGGATGGCTTTGGCGGTTTCGGCGGAGAGGGCGCCTTCGGCGAGGTAGGCCGTGAGTTCACGGTCGAGCGCGCGGGTGCGCGATTGTTCCCAGAGGGCTGCGGCTCCGATGAGCAGGCCGACGGCGAGGCAGATGAAGAGGAAGATCATGCCGTCCATGTGGTGGGGCTCCGTGGCGGTGGGTTCTGGCTTGGTTTTGGTGCGTGATTGGGTTGCGGGTGGAGTGGCTTGTGGGGTGGGGGCTGGTGCGTGGGCGCTCGTTCCGGGGTGGAGCGTACCGGTTTGCTTGGGAATTCCGGTGTGGGGATTTCGTGGGTGGTGTGGGGGGGTGGTGGGGGCAGCGCGCGGGGGGGAAAGGGCGGTGGGCGGCGGGCGTGTGGATCGAGACTTGTTCGGGCGGCATGGATGGCCGCACCGGTGGGGGGTGGGTGGGCGGCGGTTTACTCGTTCAGGGAGCCGCCGGTGCGTTGTTCCCAGATGGCTTTGTCCATGCGGCGGGTCGGCACGCTCAGCAGTTCGCACGCGCGTTCGAGCACGCACACGGCGCGGACCTGCTGGCTGATGCTTTGTGCCCGGGGCTGGTCCAGCGCTTCGGCGAGGTAGTTGAGGATGTGGAGGTCGGGCTTGGTGGTGTCGGCGCCGAAGAGCATGCGGAGGTATTGGAAGCCGGCGAGCGCGAAGCCGGGGATGTCGAAGAGGAGGTAGTCGCCTGGGCGGGCCCACCGGGCCCAGGCGCGGAGGCGGTCGACTTCGGTCGGAGCGTCGAAGCGCTGCTGGATGTCGATGAGGTGATCGAGCACGCCGATGAGCATGGCGGCCTTGCCGGGGCTGTCGAGTTGGAGCGTGTCGCGCATGAAAGCATGCGGCGATTCATGCGTCGCGATGAACGCGCGGAGCTGCTGGCAGGATTGGATGGCGGGATGCTCGGCGGCGAAGCGCTTCACGCGGGGCTTGACGACGCGTTCGTACGGCTTGCGGAGCGAGAGCACGCAGTCGATGGTCTTGGTGGCCGAGGTGGAGCGCCAGGCGGGATCGTCGGGCGAGGGCGGCTCGGGGAAGTCGCGGCGGAGTCGATCGGCGAGGCGGTGGGCGTCGGCTTCGAGCATGGGGGGAGGTTAGCGGAGCGTTGGTGGCGGTCGGTGGGGTGTGGCGGTGAGTGCTCGTGTTCAGGCGGGTGAGTCACGGCGGTGGGTCGGTGTACACGGGGCTCGGGAAGGCGCCGAGGTCGGAGCGACCTCGGTGGCACGGGAGAAGGGCTTGGTGCCACCCGTCGGTGTTTGGTGAATGGAGAAGAGTGGGCCACAGGCCAGCGGGTGTGCCTTGGCGGCTTGCCCACCCGCCCTTTGTAGGAGGCGTAGGAAAGGAGAGAAGCAGTAGCCCGGGGGGGCTGGCTCGATGGGGGGAGGGGGATGGGGAGAATGGATGTGGCGGCGGGGTGCGGGTATGGGGGTGTTCGATCCATCGATCCTGGAGTGGGGAGGGGCGAAGGTCGGCTCGAGGGTGACTCACCTATTCGCACAGCTCATCGGAACTCTCGATGAGTATGGTGACGAGAGCGCCTCCGATGCAGCCATCGGCGGTCGAGAGATAGTCCATGATGTCGTGCCAGCTTTCGAAGTACATCCGCCACTCGTGGGAAGGGGCATGATCGGAGCTGTCTGCTGAGTAGTAGAAGGCGACAAGGCCCTCCAGGGCACCGATGCCGCGTATTAACGGGATGGCCTCGCCGTTCGCAACGACCCATTCGTATATTCTGTCTCGGTCGAGACTCTCAAGATGCGAACAAGTCTGCAGGACTTCCACGGTGTGTCTGGCGAACTCCGCCACCTCATCGGGAAGGGCTGCCCTGCACACCTGTTCCCAGTGAACAACTTCTGTTCGGTAACTCTCTACTCGCAAGTCGTACTCAACGAACTCGCCGCTTTCCGACAAGAACAGCCACGCGCGGCCGCCGCCCCAATCGTCCATCTGAATAACCGCGAGATCACGATGGCTGAGGGTCGTGAGTGCGTTGAGCTTGCGGAGTATTCGATCATCGCTTGCGGCCTTCTCCGGGTAGCGATGCCAGACTTCCTGCGGCACCAGCCGCACCGATGCGTTCGTCGTCTGTGATGGCGGTACGGGAGAGGGGGTGGAGCAGCCTGCTGTGCTGATTGAGGCAGCGGCGAGGAGGAACAGGGAACGCCGGGCGATTCGCGTGCTCATCGGACCTCCGGGAGTGCCGCTCGCGCGACTGATGCGGGACGCGTTTGGGGTTGGTCTGATGCCTCGCGCGGTGGCGGCGCATTACTGGTGTGATGGTAGTGCGGTTGGGTGGTCCAGCGCTTCGGCGAGGTAGTTGAGGATGTGCAGGTCGGGTTTGGTGGTGTCGGCACCGAAGAGCATGCGGAGGTATTGGAAGCCGGCATCGGAAGGTCACGGTGAAGGCGATCGGCGAGGCGGTGGGCGTCGGCTTCGAGCATGGGGGGAGGTTAGCGGAGCGTTGGTGGCGGTCGGTGGGGTGTTGAGGTGAGTGCTTGTGTTCAGGCGAGTGGGTCACGGCGATGGGTCGGTGTACACGGGGCTCGGGAAGACACCGAGGTCGGAGCGACCTCGGTGGCACGGGAGAAGGGCTTGGTGTCACCCGCCGCGGGAGGGAGTGTTGGTGCAACCCTGCCAGTTCACAGGGCGGCGGGTGTGCCTTGGCGGCTTGCCCACCCGCCCTATGTAGGAGGAGTTGTGAAGATGAGAATTTGTAGCCCGGGGGGCTGGCTCGATGGTGGTGTGGGGGTGGGAGGGGAGGATGGGGAGGGAGAATGAATGTGGTGGCGGGGATAGGGGTGGTTGGGGTGGGCGGCGATGTGACGAGGGTGGCATCGGAGCGATGTTGGTGGCGCGGGGATTGGGGAACTTGGTGCCACCCGCCGGGTCACGGGCGTTGCCCGCCTTCGGCTTTAAGTGTGAAGGCGGTGGGGTGCGTGGCGAGTTGGTGAAGACACCGAGGTCGGAGCGACCTCGGTGGCACGGGAAGGGAAATTGGTGCAACCCGCCACAGGAGGAGAAGTTGATGCCACCCGCAGGTCTCGGCATGCTAACAGCAGTCAAGCAGGTCTCCGCCTCGTTCGCTTTTTCTTTTTCTTCGGTCCTTTACTGCGATTAAACTCCTTGGCCAGTTTCGTCACTGCTCGTCTCTTTGCACCATACAGATCTTCAATCGCAATCTCCAGAATATCATATGCGCCAAGAAGAGTGTCTGAATCAACATCCTGTCCGGCATGGCTCCCATAGTTTCCAATCCACTTAACCGCCTCTAGCAAGTCTTTTACTGTTTGGTATTTCTCGGGCAGGGACTCAATCCTGCTGTGCAGGCTTATTGGCTTCCGAGTGCCCTTCACAAATCTTCTCACACGCATTGAAGTTAAGATTGCTTCAATCGCCATCCTCGCACTGTTCGCTGCTGCATTAGGATTCGCAAAGAACAAAGAGAAGGACGAATTCAGTTGATCCACCACACTTTGCGGCGTTTCATTCGGAATGTCCATCATCACTAGGTTTGGGTGAAAGAACTTCGGACGATAGTAGTCTGTATATTGAATCGCTGGTTCGCCATTGGAATCATAGCCATAATCTTCCTCGACGCCACCACTACCTGCGCAGGCAACAATCTCTTTGCACGAGTCATTCTGACATCTAAGCAAACAGGAAAAAATATGTGTAATCCAATCTGGGCCCCAAGCTTCATTGGCTTGATCCCTGAGTGAATCTGCGCTTGTTTCATAGTTAAAGGTGTGGTCTTCAATCTTGAGTGTTGACCCGCATCGTGGGCATGGCCAACTCGGCTTCTGGGCCATTGTGAAGAAGGTTTTGAATACGGCTCTGTTCATTGTATACCCAATTCGCTATTTATGCTGCTCGGTAGCAAGCTTGGCTGTGCGGTACCGCATCATATATCGACTGTTCCTAATGTGATTAGCGTTCGACGATCATGGCGACGGCGTTGCCGCCTCCGAGGCAGAGGGCGGCGAGGCCTCGTTTGGCGTTGGTGCGCTTCATTTGGTGGAGGAGGGTGGTGAGGACTCGGGCTCCGGAGGCTCCGATGGGGTGGCCGAGGGCGATGGCGCCGCCGGTGATGTTGACTTTGTCGAGGGGGATGTTGGCTGCGCGGGTGTTCTGGAGGGCCTGGACGGCGAAGGCCTCGTTGAGTTCGAAGAGGTCGATGTCGGAGGCTTTGAGCCCGGCTTTTTCGAGGACGGCGGGGACGGCGAGGGCGGGGGCGGTGAAGATGTCTCTTGGGGCGACGCCGGCGGTGTGGTAGGCGATGATGCGTGCGAGGGGCTGGACGCCGAGTTGTTCGGCCTTGGCCGCGGAGGCGATGACGAGGGCGGCGGCGCCATCGGAGATTTGCGAGGCGTTGCCGGCGGTGACGGTGCCTTCCTTGTTGAAGGCGGGGCGGAGCTTGGTGAGGGTTTCGGCGGTGGTGTCGGCGCGGATGCCTTCATCCTTGGAGAGGCCGCCTTCGGGGCCGGGGTTCTTGCGGTTGCCGAGTTGTTCGCCGGTGAGGGCGATGATCTCGTCGTTGTAGTAGCCCTTCGCGGTTGCTTCGGCGGCGAGTTTGTGGGAGCGGGCGGCGAAGGCGTCCTGGTCTTCGCGGGAGACTTCGTGCTTGGTGGCGGTGTAGTCGGCCGAGTCGCCCATCATGCAGGATTCGAAGGCGCAGAAGAGGCCGTCGTGGGCCATGGCGTCTTTGGCGTCGGTGTTGCCGAACTTGGTGCCGTTGCGGATCTGGATGATGTGGGGTGCGTTGGTCATGTTCTCCATGCCGCCGGCGACGATGCACTGTGCATCGCCCGCGCGGATGGCCTGTGCGGCGAGCATGGCGGCCTGGAGGCCTGAGCCGCAGACCTTGTTGATGGTCTGGCAGGAGAGGGTGTGGGGGAGGCCGGCCTTGAGTGCGGCCTGTCGGGCGGGGTTCTGGCCGAGGCCGGCCTGGAGGACGCAGCCCATGATGGCCTCGTCGATGTGGTCGGCGGCCTTGTTGGTGGAGCCGAAGGCCGCATCGAGTGCGGCTTGGATGGCGAATGAGCCGAGGATGGGGGCGGGTGTGTTGCCGAGCGAGCCGAAGAACTTGCCGATGGGGGTGCGCTTGGCCGAGAGGATGACTGGGGTGGTGGCGGCGGAGTTGGACATGGGGGATGCTCCTGTCGGCGTGCGTTGCGGCCGGGTCGGTGTGATGGGGATTGCGTGGATTTTGGGGTGTGAGCCGGGCCCGCGATGGGCGGCCGGTTCGGGCAACTGTAGGAGCGTTGGGACACGATGAGCGAGGCGACCGCGGGGCTGATGGAGGGGGCGGTGGGGGGTGTTCGGCGGCGGGTGCGCTGGTGGCGGTGGGTGGAGATGTTGGTGTTGTTCGGGGTGGTTCCGGTGGTGCTGGATCTGCGGTGGTTCGGGCTGGCGCTCATTCCGATGCTGGTGGTGCTGGGGTGCGCGGCGGTGGGGGTGCTGCTGCTGGATCGGTCGTTCGAGAATCGTCGGTTGTGGCGTGTGGAGGGGTTGGGGCGGGAGCTGCCGCGGATCCTGTTGTGGTGGGTGGTGGGGGCGGCGGCGATGACGGGGTTCTTGCTGTGGTATGCGCCTGAGCGGATGTTCGGGTTCGTGCGGAGCGATCCCGGTCAGTGGGCGTTTGTGATGCTGGCGTATCCGGCGTTCTCGGCGTTCATGCAGGGTGTTGTGTTCCGGTGCCTGTTCTTTCACCGATATGGTGAGTTGTTCCCTCGCGCGTGGATGCTGATCGGGGCGAGCGCTGTGGCGTTCGGTTGGGCGCACATCGTGCTTGAGAACTGGATCGCGGTGGCGTTCTGCACGGTGGGGGGCGTGCTGTTCGGGATCACCTACTATCGGACGCGTTCGAATCTCGCGGCGACTCTGGAGCAGGCTCTGTATGGCGATTTCATATGGACGATCGGGCTTGGGTGGTGGTTTTACTCGGGGCGGCTGGGGTGAAGAGGGCATCCGGGATCCGGGATCGGGCATCAGGGGGAACGGGGGAAGCGGGGGAAGAAGGGGATTGGTCCGGCGTGAGGGGGGCGCGCGTTGGGTGGGGGTGTTGGTGCCGGCGATTCTGTGCGTGATGGGTGTGTTGTGGGGTGTGTGTGGGTGCGCGGGTGAGCGTGTGGCTGGGGCTTCGCGGCGGGCCGTGGAATCGGTGGATGTGTCGTTCGGTGATGAGCGGGGTCGGATGTATGACGCGCGGATCATGGTTCCGAGCCGTGCGAACGGCGGGGCGGCGCTGCTGCTGGGCGGGGGGTCGGTGTCGGACATGCACTGGACGGTGCCTGCATCAATCGATGTGGGCGGTCGGACGGTGATGCTGACGAGCACGGGCGGGCCCTTGCGTGATGCGGATGCGTTGACGGCGGCGCTGCTGGAGCGTGGGTTCCATGTGATGCAGTGGTCTTCGATCCATCGTGATGATCCGAGGTATGCGGATGATCCGGCGTACGCGGAGGGGTTGGCGTACGAAGAGGTGCGCGGGCTGGCGCGTCGGGCGCTGGATGTGTTGTTGGAGCATGAGCTGACGGCGGGGATGCCGGTGGTGCTGGTGGGTCAGTCGCTGGGCGGTGCGCGGGCGATCCAGATCAGTGAGGGACGTGTGGTATCGGAGGGTGGTGAGGATGGTGGGGGTGTTGCGGGGATCGTGTTGATTTCGGGGGCGTATGTGTCGCCGTATGCGGAGCGGGTGTCGTTGGCGGGGTCAGCGCTGCTGGCTCGGCACGGGTTGGCAGCGCCGATGGGTGTTGCGGAGGTGTCAGCGCACGGGGCGCTGCTGGATGAGCTGGGTGTGGGCGATGGTGGGGCGCTGGATGTGGATGGGGATGGTGTGGTGCGTGGGTGGGAGTTCGGATCGGCGGAGGCGCTGGCGCGGATGGATCGTGGTGATCGGTCGCTGCTGGCGGGGGATGAGCTGCTTGGCGAGCGGCATCCGGGATGGCTGGTGCTGGATCTCGGCGTGCCGGTGCTGGCGGTGTTCGGCGGGACGGACCCGGTGACGGTGCATGGGCCGGTGATGGAGCGGCTGGCGCGGGATGCGGGGGCGGGCGGCGTTGAGGTTCGGATCGAGCGGGGGCTCGGGCATGGGCTGGGTGTGGTGGAAGCGCCGCCGGCGCGGGATGCGGAGGTGATCCAGGGCGTGGCGGGTCCGATCCGGGGTTGGGTTGTGGAGGTGATCGCGGAGTGGTGCGATGGGGTTGTTCGGTGAGGTGGGGCGGTGAGGTGGGGCGGTGAGGCGAGTGCGGGGTTGGGATGGGGTTGGGATGGGGCTTGGGTTTGGGTGTGTGTGCTGGGTAGAGATGTGCGCGTGTGCGCGCTATGACCGGATGATGCAGGAGGCTGTGGGCGTCGATTCGGCGGGCGCTGGGGGCTGGTGGGCGTGGCTCGACGGTCGGATCGAGGGGGTGTGGGTGCCGTTGGGGATCGGTGTGGCGCCGCTGCTGGTGGTGGGTGCTGGGTATTGGGTGGCGCGGCTGGTGGTGGGGCGTGATGGCTCGGATGGGAAGCGCGGGTGGGCGGTTCGGTTTCTTTCGCGGTCGCACAGCGCGTTCATCGTGCTGGCGGTGGTGCTGGGTGTGCGGCTGAGCGCGCCGTCGATGCCGCTGGGCGGGGGTGTTGGGGAGGTGGCGGCGCGTTCGGCATCGCTTGGTCTGATCTTGGCGGTGGCGTGGCTGGCGATCAACGCGGTGCGGGCGGCGGAGGAGATCGTGGTCTCGCGGTTCGATGTGTCGGTGCGCGACAACCGGATCGCTCGGCGTGCGCACACGCAGGCGGAGGTGTTCTCGCGGCTGCTGATCGCGTTGATCGTGGTGGTGGGCGTGGGTGCGATGCTGATGACCTTCCCGGCGATTCGCCAGTTCGGGGCGACGGTGCTGGCTTCCGCGGGGATCGCGGGGCTGGTGCTGGGGCTCGCGGCGCGTCCGACGGTGGGGAACCTGCTGGCGGGTTTGCAGATCGCGCTGGCCGAGCCGATCCGGCTGGATGATGTGGTGATCGTGGAGGGTGAGTGGGGGCGGGTCGAGGAGATCACGGCGACCTATGTGGTGGTGCGGATCTGGGATGAGCGGCGTCTGGTGGTGCCGCTGAGCCATTTCATCGAGAAGCCGTTCCAGAACTGGACTCGGACGACGGCGCAGCTTCTGGGGACGGTGTTCGTGTATGTGGATCCTTCGACGCCGGTGGGCGCGTTGCGTGAGGAGCTGAAGCGGATCGTCGGGTCGACGGACCTGTGGGATGGGCGTGTGGCGATCATCCAGGTGACGGACTGGCGTGAGCGTTGCGTTGAGCTTCGGGTGCTGGTGAGCGCGTGCGATTCGCCGACGCTGTGGGATCTGCGGGTGCTGGTGCGTGAGAAGCTGATGGACTTCGTGCGCGAGCGGATGCCGGGTGCGATGGTCCGGGCGCGGGCGTTGATCGAGGAGGGCGGCGGCGTGGGCGTTGATAGTGGTGGTGGATCGGGATCGGATCGGGATCGGGCGGGGTTGTCGGGGGGCGCGCCGGTGGGCCGGGTGGTGGACGATCTGGAGCGGGCCGAGCCGCTGGGGACTCGGCATGGCGAGGTGACGGCGGGGGATGGGGCGCTGGGGGCCGGCGGCGGATCGGAGGGCGGATCGGGCGCGGGGGCGGATGGTGGTGGGGCTTCGGAGCGCGGCGGGTCTTGAGCGCGGGGGCGTGGTGGGTGGGCGCGGCTATCCTTGCGGCGTGGCGGGGTGGAACGAGAGCAGGATCGGCGGGATGCGGGCGTGTCGTCCGCGCTGTTGATTTGTCACGAACCGCGAGAAGGGCGAGAGCGATTCCATGGGCACCACGACCAGCGGCGACTTTGTTGTACTTCCGGCGGACTCGAACCAGGCGCTGGGGATCGCGCGGTACGCGATCGACTTCGTGGGCGGGAAGCTCGGGTCCGGCGGCGGGGATGCGGTGTTGTCGCGGACGGAGAAGTTCCACACGGACTCGGTGTTCTGCGGGATCTCGGCGCTGGCGCTGAGGACGAACGCGCCGGTGATCCTGCGGGATGAGGCGCTGGAGTATCCGGCGGGCGCGGGGGACCACGGCGGGGCGTTCGTGTTCGGCTCGATGAGCCCGGTGAAGCCGGAGAAGGCGGTGGTGGCGAACTCGAACGCGGTGCGTGAGTGGGATTCGAACGGGACGAACTTCGGGTACAACCCGTCGCTGGGGCACACGGCCGGCGAGTTCGGTCACAACGATTTCTATCCGGTGGCGGTGGCCGCGTGCCAGCAGCTGGGGCTGGATGGGAAGACGCTGCTGCGGGCGATGGTGTGCCACGATGAGATCCGTGGGCGGCTGGCGGAGGTGTTCTCGCTGAAGTCGTACAAGATCGACCATGTGGTGCACGGGGCGATCGCGTCGGCGGCGGTGTACGGGGCGCTGTTCGCGCTGAAGGGCAAGGCCAGCGCGGAGCAGATCGAGTCGGCGATCGGGATGGTGGTGGCGCACTACATCCCGTGGCGCGCGATCCGTGCGGGGAAGCAGTTGTCGGATTCGAAGGGGGCTTCGGCGGCGATTTCGTCCGAGGTGGCGGTGCTGTCGATGCTGCGCTCGATGCGGGGGTTCCTTGGGCCGAGGGACATTTTCAGGAATCCGGAGGCGATCTTCCGGTTCTTCGAGCCGACGACGGAGGGCGCGAAGCGTTGGACGGAACTCGCGCCGTCGCCGTTCGATCTGAACCTGGCGCATTCGGGCGATGACTTTGCGGTGATGGGGATGCACTTCAAGCTGGGGCTGTATGAGCACCAGTCGGCGGGTGCGATCCAGGGGTTGATCGATCTGATCGCGAAGAACCCGGGGCTGCTGGCGGATGCGGGTGGCGGGAAGATCTCGAAGATCGCGATCTCGGCGTACGAGCCGGCGTTCGGGATCATCGGGAACCCGGCGAAGATGGATCCGAAGACGCGGCAGTCGGCGGATCACTCGATGGCGTACATCGTGTCGACGCTGCTGCGGAAGGCGCTGGAGCTTCGGGCATCGGCGGGCGGTGTGCCGAGCGGGGGCGGGGCGCACGATGAGACCTGGAAGGCGCTGATGCTGGCGCCGGCGGACTACAACGAGGATGAGTCGGCGATCTTCCATCCGGTGACGCGGAAGTTGATGCAGAAGATCGAGTTCCGGCACGGCGGCGCGGAGTACGACGCGAAGTACCCGGATGGGATCCCGACCTCGATCGCGGTGACGGATGATGGTGGGAAGACGCATGACTCCGGGCTGGTGATGTACCCGGGCGGGCACGCGCGGAACACGACGGCGGACCTGGATGACATTCTCGATCACAAGTTCCGGCTGCTGGCGGGTCTGGCGGTGTCGGATGTGGACGGGGCGATCGCGCGGGTGAGCGGGCTTGCGGGCAAGTCGGCCGAGCAGGTGAAGGGGCTGTACGCGTTTGAGATCAAGGGGATGTGATCCCGGGGGGTACGATTGGTGTGCGGAGTGCAATGGGCGGACATCGGGGGACGGGGGAGGCGGGCGGATTCGGAGGACACGGCGATGTGGCGTTCGTTGCTTGTGGCGATGGTTCTGGTGGCGGTGATGGTGTGCGGGGGTGGATCGGCGTGGGGCGCGATCTGGGAAGGTGATGGGACTGGTGATGGTGGGGGCGGGGATGGTGCGGCGGCGCGGGAGCCGGGTGGTGATGCTGAGGATGGGGAGGTGGGGGATGATGGGGCGGAAGAGGCAGCGCGTGAAGCGGCGCTGGCGACGGGTGCGGCGTATCGGGCGCTGTTCGCGCGGCTGCCGGAGGATCTGGAGGCTTTGAACCAGGCGCCGAGCGGGCGTGGCCTGGATTCGTGGGTGCTGTTTGAGGATCACGCGGGGTTGCTGGGGATCTCTGAGGAGTTGGCAGCGCTGACGGAGCGAGCGGGGTGTGACTTCGGGACGGGCGCGAGCGTGGATCCCGCGCCGGCGCATCTGGCTGGGGCGCGTCGGGGGATGCACCTGCTGCTGCATCGCGCGATGCGGGAGTTGCTGGGCGATCGGGAGCGTTCGGCGGGCTCAGTTGGTGAGGGGGCCGGTGATGCGGATGGTGCGGGTGCGGGTGCGGGTGTGGATCGTGCGGCGGCGGTGCGGTTCGCTCGGGCGGCGATGAATCTTGCCGAGCATGTGGCGCAGCGTGGAAACTTCGCGGAGCGTGCGTTCGCGGCGGATGCGGCGCCGACGCTGCTGGGGCTGGTGCGGCGTTCGCCTGAGCGGATGTCGTGGGCCGTTGAGTCGCTGAAGGGTTCGCGGTATCTGCCGGCGCTGGAGGGGCTGTTCGGGTATCGGGGTGCGGGGATCGCGCGGCTGCGCGGGCTGGCGCTGCTGGCCGAGCGTGAGCCAGCGCGGTTCGCGGAGTTGACGGGGCTGATGGAGCCGGGCGGGGATGCGAGCGATGCGCGGGTGATGGCGGCGGTGGCTCGGGAGCGTCAGGTGCTGGAGATGTGCGCGGAGGTGCTGGAGGGGTCTTGGACGAGCGATGAGAGCGCGGGGGTTGTGCGGCCGTTGATCGCGCAGATGCGTTCACTGCCGCGTGAGGCCCGGGTGGCGCGCGAGGTGCTGAACGAGTTGGTTCGTAAGGCGGCGGAGATCGCGGCGGTGCGGGATGATGTGCGGGCGGTGCTGGAGGTTGAGGCGGGGGATGCGGGGGCGATGCCGGAGGCGGGGCCTGTGGAGGCGCCGCGGCCTTCGCGCGGTGGGGATGGGGAGCGCGGGCGCGGGCCGGAGTGAGTTTGCGTGGTGAGTGGGGCGGCGCGTGTGTGGGTTGGGTCAGAGTTTTTCGGCGACGATGCCGAGCATGGGTGGGATCCAGAAGAAGGCGCCGGGTTCGAGTTCGAGGGCTTCGAGTTCGGCGATGATGGCGTTCATGTCGGCTTCGGACATGTTGCCTGCGGCGACGATCTTGGGGAGGAAGATGCGGAAGAAGGTCATGGGCCACTGCCAGAGGGCCGTGCCGGGTCGGACGGCTTCGACGATGGGCTCGATGTGGCGGACGCGCATGCCGGCGCGTTCCATCATCGCGGGGAGTTTCTGGGCGATGCGGTAGTCGGCGCCGACGGCGTCGTAGTGGCGGGTGATGGCGGCGCGGAGTGTGGGGACGGTGGTGTTGGTGGGGGCCCAGTGGAGTGCGGGCCAGTCGACATAGTCCTGGACGACCCAGCAGGCGCCGGGACGGAGGGCCTTGGCGATGCCGGCGACGACGCGCTCGGGCCTGGGCGTGAAGGAGAGGACCCAGCGGGTGAAGCAGCCATCGGCGCAGGGCTCATCGAAGGGGAGCGACTGGGCATCGGCCTGGAGTGTTTCGATGGGTCCGCCGCCGCGGGGGCTGCCCTGGGCCTTGACGAATTCGAGGTACCGGGCGGCGGCGTCGATGGCGAGGACGGAGCCTTGGGTGCCGACGAGTTGTGAGAGGTCGAAGGCCGCGAAGCCGGGGCCGCAGCCGAGGTCGATGATGCGGTTTCCGGGCTGGAATCCGGCGCGGAGCCAGAGTCGGTGGGCGGTGTGTGACCAGAGCTGGTGCTGGAATCCGAGTCGTTCGAGTTCGGCGTCTTCTGTGCCGAGGACATAGTCGGTGTGGTGGCTGGTTGTCGCGCTCGGGGCATCCTTGCCTGGGGCCTGGGCCATGTGCTCGGCGTGGGATGGGGGTGTGGATGATTGGGGTGCCTGGGTCATGGAGGGATGGTAGGTGGTGGGGGCGTGTGTTTTGTCGTGTGGCGCGGGTGGGCCTGGGCGTCGATGGGCTTGGGGAGCGCGGGCGGGCGGGCGCTCGATGTGTGCATTGGCGCGGTGATAGAGTGGGCTTTGCTCAGGGTGTTTGGTTCGGGAGGTTTGGATGTCGTATCACGCCGCGATTCCGTATGACCCGTCTCGGATGCACGCGGCGGCGATTTATTGTTCGGATGGGCGTGTGGGGGCGCACTTCGATGACTTCCTGGTGCGCGGGCTGGCGATCCCGCGGTACGACCGGGTGTGCCTGCCGGGCGGGCCGGCGAGCCTGGCGGGGCATCCGCAGGCGCACACGCAGGAGAAGGGTGTGCTGGATGAGCTGAAGTTTCTTGTGGAGGTGCACGGGCTGGACCGGGTGGTGCTGATCCAGCATCAGGGGTGCGCGTTTTACACGGCGCGGCTTGGGCTGAAGGATCCGCATCTGGAGCTGGTGCAGCGCGCGGACCTTGTGCGGGCGGCGGCGTTCGTGCGGCGGGTGACGGGGGTGGAGGGTGTGGAGGGGTACTTTGCTCGGGGGGTGGAGTCGGGGATGTTGTTTGAGGGGGTGGATGTTTGAGGGGGGTATAGGTGGTGTTGCGCCCGCAGCTGAAAACCTGCCGCTGGCACCCGAACCAACTCGGGCATATCGGCGCGACCGAGATGCGGCGGGGCTTCGGGCTTGAGGCGGCCCAGCTGGCCCTCGGGCACGCGTCGGCCCATGTGACCGACGCGGTGCATGCCGAGCGGGACGGGTCATTGGTGGCGGAGATCATGCGGCGGGTTGGGTAGGCTACTCCTGCTTGGTGTTTTGTGCTGATCTGGCCCGATATCTGGTAGCGTGTCGTGGCTCGCTGCTTTCTGGCACAAAACCGTTTGACCGAGCCGTCCTTTAGCCTTAACCTTTAAGTTAAAGCGCATGCCGGGACTTCCCGATGAACAGATCGTACTGAAGGGCTCGGCGGCCACCATCGCCTACGCGGTGGACGCGAAGGGAGAGATGCCCGCGAAGGCGTTCTTCCAGGGCACCAAGGGCAAGGACGCACCGTCCGCGCAGGAGCGTGCCGGACTTAATCAGGCCTTTAAGGTGATGGCGGAAACCGGCGCCATCAGGAACGACCAGCAGTTCAAGAAGGAACGCGGCGAAATCTATGGCTTCAAGAAGTACCAAGCACGGGTTGCGGCTTTCCGAGTCGGGGATATCTGGTTCTTGACGCACGGCTTCAAGAAGAAGCAGGACAAGTGGCCGGAGAAGGAGCTCGACCGAGCGAATCGAATCCGAGGCGAGCACATGAATCGGCAAAAGGAACGGCGATGACCGCGAAGTGGATCGAGAGACTGCGGGAGACTGAAGAGGGACGTCGACTGATCGAGCAGGAGCGCTTGATCATGCAGGCGACGGAGGCAATCGCTGCGCTCCTCCAAGAACAGGATGTGTCTCGTGCCGAGTTGGCGCGGCGGATCGGCAAGTCCCCTGCGTTCGTCACTAAGCTGATGCGCGGCGACAACAACTTCACGCTTCGCACTCTCAGCGATGTGCTCTTCGCTCTGAGTCGATCCGTACATCTTTCCCTCGGTAGTATTGGGGAGGATATCTCGCTGTGTGCCACCAAGGCGTCTAAGCCTCTCGTGCTTGATGCGAGCGGATGGGGCGCAATTAGGGCGAGTTGGACTGAACGCCCTCGTCTCTCTGGATTGGGCGAAATCAACGAGGTTGCCGCGTGACGAACAATCCGTCTTCAACTTCGGCAGAAGCACCGGAACGCACGGTCGAGGCGGTGATGAAGCGTGTGAGCCAGGCGCAGCGTTTCTTCGAACTTGCGTCGGTTCGATTCATTGAGTTCCGAGCCAGCTACGGCGTTGCGCCCGATGGAAAGGAACCGGCGCTCCGCATCGGCATCGACGATCAGGCCGTCGAGCTTCGGGATGATGTTCTTTCAACACAGATGCGGTTCGAGTTCCGAGGGCCATCGCCTTTCAAGGAGGAGAAAGGCCGACTGGTGGATGTGAGCGCGACGGTCCGTGTCGAGTATTTCCGGCCTGAAGATCGCGGCGATATCGATCAGTCGGAAGCAGAGGTCTTTGCACGAGTGAACGGGATCTACAACGCATGGCCTTATCTCCGCGAGTATGTGCAGACGAGTCTCGTTCGGCTCGGATTGCCGCCGTTCGAGTTGCCACTTCTCCGGGCTGGCGCGGCCGCGCAGCTCGGCGGGCTGGTCGATCCGCCGGCCGAGCGTGATGACGGCGCGTCGCCAACGAACAACGAGTAGGGCGAGAGTTATCGCCTCGATTCCGCATCGAAATTTCTTCCCGGCCCTCCCAACGCGGAGGGCCGTTGTCGTTGGTGGGCTGGGCGCTCACTCGAGTTTCCGAGTTGCCGCCCCGGAGCGGCGTGGAATTGTCCCCCGTCGCGGGCTGGCGGGGCCCGGTGAGGGGTGGCTCTCGAGCGGCGGTCAGTCGTTGTGGCGTTGGCGGAGGCGGGTGCTTAGGCGGAGGAGGAGGTGGGCTCTTTCGGTTTCGTTGAGCCAGTCCTGGAGGGTGCCCTGGAGTTCGTCGTCGGGGATGGGGGCTCCGGGGATGGGGCAGGCTGGGCCGAGGTTGCGGGCGGCGATGGCTCGGTAGCGGGTGAGGGTTCGGTCGCCGAAGATGGAGACGGGTTCGAAGTCTTCGGCCATGTAGACGGCGACGGGGACTCGGGTGCCGGCGCAGATTTTGATGAGTGAGGCGAAGTCGGCGTGCTCATCGCGGTCGACATAGCGGACCTGGATGAGTGGTGAGGCGTCGGCGATGGCCTGGAGGAGTGGGAGCTGCTGGACGCAGTCGCCGCACCAGACGCCGGAGGAGACGAGGATGTTGACCTTGCGGGTGAAGGCCGTGATGAGTTTGGTCTGCGCCTCGGTGAGGGTGGCGCGGGCGCGGATGTCGGCCCAGGCTTTCTGCTGGGCGTCGGTTCCGGTGGCGACATAGTCGGGGTAGGCCTTGCCGGCCTGGAAGGTGGCCTGGAGGAAGGGGGCGGTGAGTGCGGGGGCGGGGTTGGCGTTGGGCATGGGTCGGTCCGGGTGAGAGAGTGTGTGTGGAGAGAGGAGCGCGGGTGTTGGCGCGGGTGTTGAGTTGGGATGGCTGGGGGGAGTTGGGGGGGTGGGGGGTTACCAGCGTTCGGCATCATTGGCGGGGGAGAGGTCCCAGACTTCAGAGGGGCGGTTGTTGATGGTGGTGCCGGACTGGACGGTCTTGATGGTGAAGTCGAGGAAGTCGCAGGGGAAGGGGAGTGTGGGCTTGCTGGCCTCGTTGAGTTCGGCCATGTCCTCGGCGGAGAGTTCGAGTTCGCAGGCGCGGAGGTTGGATTCGAGCTGGTCCATCTTGCGGGCGCCGATGATGGGGGAGGTGATGCCGGGCATGGCGAGGTTCCATGCCAGGGCGACCTCGGCGGGCGGGCGGTTGGTGCGCTGGGCGACCTTGAACAGCGCATCGAGGATGGTGAGGATGCGTTCGTTCTCGAGGTGCTTGACCATCCAGTCGGAGCGCTTGGCATCCTCGATGTTCTTCGAGCCGCGGCGGTACTTGCCGGAGAGGAGGCCGCCCTTGAGGGGTGACCACGGGGTGATGCCGAGGCCGAGGTCGATGGCCATGGGGACGAGTTCGCCCTCGGGGGTGCGTTCGATGAGCGAGTATTCGATCTGGAGTGCGATGAGGGGGGCCCAGCCGCGGAAGTGGGCGATGGTCTGGGCCTGGGCGCAGACCCACGCGGGGGTGTCGGAGAAGCCGATGTAGCGGATCTTGCCCTGTTTGACGAGGTCGTCGAGGGCGCGCATGGTTTCTTCGATGGGGGTGAACTTGTCCCAGAAGTGCATCCACATGAGGTCGATGCAGTCGGTGCGGAGTCGGCGGAGGGATTCCTCGGTGGACTGCGTGAGGTTCTTGCGGTGGGCGCCGCCGGCGTTGGGGTCGCCTCGGTGCATGTTGCCGAGCCACTTGGTGGCGAGGACGACGCGGTCGCGTTTGCCGGACTTGTGGAAGTGGTCGCCGAGGATGGCTTCTGAGTGTCCCTTGGTGTAGATGTTGGCGGTGTCGATGAAGTTGCCGCCGCGGTCGAGGTAGGCGTCGATGAGCTGGTGTGAGGTTTTCTCATCGCAGCCGAAGCCCCATTCCTCGCCGAAGGTCATGGCGCCGAGGCAGAGGGGCGAGACGCGGAGGCCGGAGCGGCCGAGGGTGATGTAGTGGTTGAGGGGGGGCATGGTGGGGGTTCCTTGGGGGAGAGGG
>JBQLZO010000088.1:0-1635 GCA_052168315.1 Phycisphaerales bacterium
CCCGCGCAGACCGCCCGCTCCACCCCGCACCTTCACCCATGCCCAGCAACAACGACAACCCGAACCAGCGCAACCCCTCCGCCGATTCGGGCACCTTCCGCCTCGAAGCCGACGCCGCCATCCCACGACTCCCGGGACAGGTCATCGTCCGCCCCGAACCCGACGACCTCTACGCAACCCTCGCCTCCGACCTCCTCCTCCACGCCCAGAACTGCGTCCGCCAGTTCGGCGATTTCCACCTCGCCCTCTCCGGCGGCTCCACGCCCATCCCCTTCTACCTCCGACTCCTCACCGACCCCAACTACCGCGACATGCCATGGCGCGCCACCCACCTCTGGATCGTCGATGAACGACGCGTCCCACCCGACGATGACCGCTCCAACTACAAGCACATCCGCGAATACTTCGTCAACTCCACCGACATCCCCATGGAAAACGCCCACGACCCCATGGCCGAGCGCGACGATGCCGACATCACCTACGAACGGCTCCTCCGAACCACCCTCAACACCCGCGAGGAAGGCCAGCGCCGCCTCGACTTCATCCTCCTGGGCATGGGCGACGATGGGCACACCGCATCCCTGTTCCCGAACTCCGATGCCCTCCGCGCCCCCGCCGACAGGCTCATCGTCCTCAACGACGGCCCGACCGTCACCCCGCCCCCGCGCATGACCCTCACCTACCGCGCCATCAACGCCGCACGCTTCGTCGCTATCCTCGTCACCGGACACAAGAAACGCGACACCATCGCCCGCGTCGCCTCCGGAAGCCACAACGCCCAGACACTCCCCATCATGGGCGTCCACCCCGCCGCAGGCGTCCAGACCTGGTACCTCGACGCCGCCGCCTGCCCGCCCAACGACGACAACCCCTAAATCTCACCCTTCCCATCTCGGTGGGATGGGCCTCCGGCCCGTCCACTCATCTTCCCTCCATCCCTTCCCCGCGCTCCCCCACCCTCACCCCGCCCGCAGCGCCGCCGCCACCAGCCGCTCAATATTCCCGAAGCACCGGTTCACCTGCGCCCGGAACAGCGCATGCGGGAACAGCGTCACCAGCGCCACGATCAACCCGAACGCCGTCGTGATCAGCGCCTCCGCGATCCCCGCCGCCACCGCGTTCACATCGCGCACCGCATCCGCCGACGACAGCACCTCGAACGAATCGATGATCCCCAGCACCGTCCCCAGGATCCCCAGCAGCGGCGCGGCCGTGATGATCACCGACTGAGACGCCGAGAACCGCTCGATCATCCCCCGCGCCGACTCCCCAAGCTCCACGGCCGAACTCCCATCCACCCCCCCGCCCCGCAGCGCATCCACCACATCCGCGTACACCAGCCGCCCGCTCCCCACCAGCCGCGCCAGCCGCTCGCCATCCCGCTTCCGCAGCGCCCCGCTCGCCCGGTCCAGCCACCCGCCCACACCCCGCCCGTGCGCACGAAACCAGAACCAACCACGCTCCACACTCATCGAAAGCGAGATCACGCTCAGCAGCAGCAACGGCCACATCACCGCCCCGCCACGACGAAACACCTCCATCACGCTCTCAAAAACATCCATTCCCCAAGATCCTACGAACAACCCCAAACCCCCCAACCCACCAAACTCACCAAACTCACCAAACAACACACCA
>JBQLZO010000089.1:0-10787 GCA_052168315.1 Phycisphaerales bacterium
CTGCTCTGCTGCTCTGCTGCTCTGCTGCTCTGCTGCTCTGCTGCTCTGCTGCTCTCCCCCTCCGCCGCTCAAGCCACCCGGCATCACGGGCGCCCCGAACTGCGCGTGTGCTCGAGCGGCACCGGCGCCCCATCCCGCACCTCATAGCGAAAGGTCTGAAACCGATCGGCCTGGTGGTCATCGTCGGTCGAAACCCGGATCGTCAGGCTGACAACGGTGCGCTCCCGATCCGCCCGCACGCCCAATTCGACGATGTCCCAGTCGAACCCTCCATCCCACGCGCTCCGGGCCTCGTCGTACCGCAGGATCATCTCCCGCACCCGCCCACTCGGCGGCACAAAGGTGATCTCATCGACCCCGATGCGCTGCGGCACACCCTCCCGGTCGAGAAACTCGATCGTCGCCGGATCCGCCACCAGTTCGTGATGCATGATCGGCACCAGCCGATCGAAACCCGGCACATCCGCGCCATCCTCCGCCGGCGATTCGCGAGGAAACACCGCGTACAGAAACCCCTCCGGCACGCTCCGCCCGGACTCGTGGCTCCACACAATGGCCCCACCCCGCGCGGTGCGAACCGACACCCCCGTCATCACGAACGCAATCACCAACCCCGCGCCCAGCGCAAGCCCGACGCCGAGCATCACGACAAGCACCATCGCGCCCCCGCACCCGCGCCCGCCCGGGCGTCCGCCGCGCCGCCCCCCACGAACGAACTGTGATGGATGCTGGACCATGCCCGAGAACTTACCCACGCCGCGCGAACGCCGCCGCCAGCACGGCGTCCGCCGTCCCGAGCCCCGGATCGTCCCGCACCACCGCATCCACCAGCTGCTCCGCGCTCGCCTGCGGCTCGCCCAGCTTCACCATCGCCGCGATCGCCCGCGATGCATGCTCCGCCCGCCCGCCCGAGGCCACCCCACCGCCGCGCCCGCCGCCCCTCGCCCCGCCCGCCGCGGCGTCCAGCGACCCGCCCATCGCCAGCGAACCCACCTTCCCCTTCAGCTCCAGCACGATCGACTCCGCCAGCTTCTTGCCGATCTCCGGCAGCTTGCTCAGCGCCCGCACATCCTCGCCCACGATCGCGGTCGCGATCTCGCCCACCGGCGCCGCCATCGCCCGCAGCACACGCCGCGCCCCGAGCCCCTTCACCTTCGTCAGGTGCTCGAACAGCTCCCGCTGCTCGGGCGCCTCGAACCCCAGCAGCCGCGGAACCAGCGTCGCCCCCTGCGCCTGCGACTCGATCGTCATGATCGTCGAAAGCTCGATCGGCTCCCCGATCCGCCCGATCATCGTCTCCATCGCCGCCCGCGGCAGGTACACCTCCACCGACACCGGCATCCCGTCCAGCGCCACCACGATCGACTGATCATGCACGCGCCGCACCGTCCCGCGAATGTGCGCGATCATGCCGCACCCCCCTCATGCGCCGGACGCGGGGCCGAGCCCGACGCCGCCCGCGCTTCGGGCGCTTCGCCCGTCCGCACCGCCCGATCATCGGTCGCCCGAAGCACGCCCGACCCATCCTCCCGCCACACCGTGCCCCCCTCATCCACATAGTTCCCCGCCATGTCCACCAGCAGCGGCGGATCATGCCGCATCAAGGGCTTGCGATCGTTCATCGCCCACCCCGTCTCACGCGCGTACAGCGACCGCAGCTCGCCCGCGATCGCCTCCGCATCCATCCCCTCCCACCGCGAGGGCTCGATCACCGGCAGGAACCGCACCTGCGACCGCGAGGGCGTCAGCAGCGAATCCCACGCCGCCAGCCGCTGCGGCGTCCCATCAATAATCGCCGGAAGCACCCGCGCCCCCGAGCGCCGGATCAGCATCGCAACCCCCGGCTCGAACGGCAGCAGCTGCCGCGCAGGCCGCTCCAGGTGCCCCTCCGGGAACAACCCGAGCACCCCTCCGCGCTTCAGATGCCCCATCGCCTCACGAAGACCCCGGGCGCTCCCGCCCCGACGATCAAGCGTGATGATCTCCAGAAAGCCCCACACCGGATCCAGCACCGGCACACGCATGTCCTCGGCCATGATCCACCGCGCCTCGAACGGCAACGCCGACTGCACCAGCAGCGGATCGCACCCGCTCGTGTGGTTCGCGATCACGATCAACGGCGACCCCGCCCCCCGCCACCCCGTGCCCCCATCCGCCGGGATGTGCTCCCGCCCGACAACCCGCACCCGGTGCAGCGCCCGCGCGTACACCTGCCCGAACCGATACGCCGCCCGCCCCGGAAGCTCACGATGCGTGTTCGGCGCACGCCACACCCAGGTCGCCAGCAGCGCGAACCCGATCCACCCCACACCCGCGATCACCGCGATGGCAAGCACCGTTCCATCCATCAACGCACGCCGATGGTAGTGCTTTGCCCTCCCCGCAACACGGCGCATCCGGAGCGTCCACCCCAACCGACGGCGGACGACCAGCAGCCGCGCAGCAAAGCCACCGGGCTCGTCCGTCGAACCCGAACCAACCCGGCAAGCTGAACAGCCCTTGGGATGATTGGGGGGTGGGGGGGTCAGTCGGTCTCTTCGAGACGGATCTCCGTGCGGATGTCCGTGGCCTTCTCAGCGCGGTACTCGATCGCGACCGTGTCCCCAGCGCTGCCCTCGATGAAGAACCGATGCACGATCGACCCGCGCGAGCCGATCCCCTCCGGGTACTGCACCCGACCCGGCTCGAACCGCACCTCGCCCATCGTCGTGTCCCACCAGCCATCCATCTTCCCGGAGGCCACCACGCTCCCGCCCCGCGGCGCGGTGCAGATCAGCAGATCATTGGTGCCGATCGAAGCCTGCCGGGCCCGCGCGGTCCGCGTCGGGATGATCTTCTCGTTCCGGATCTCAACGGTCACAGACCACACCCGCTCCGCGTGCCGCTGCACCTTGATCCGATCGAACGAGAGCTTGGGCATCTCGCCGCCGTGGAACATCGTGAACGCGAAGTTCCGGTGCGCCTCTTCCTCGAGCATGAAGTTCGGCGTGATCCGGGAGGACCACTTGTTCAGCCCGCCCACCAGCACCGTCCCGAACTGCGGATGCTCCACCTCCGTGTACTCCGTGAACGGCTCGCCGAACTGCAGCTTGTCCCGGAAGACCCACATCTGCTCATCCGATGGCCGGTTCACATCCCGCTGGAAGTACTTGCCGGTCGTCCAGAGCTCGTTCGTGAACGAGATCACGCCCAGCCCCTCCGCGGCCCAGGTCGCCTCGCCGCCGTGGACATTGTAAAGATCCGCGTAGATCACCAGGTACCGGTAATACGGCAGCATGTCCTCGCCCAGCCGCCCGAACTCGTCGTACACCCGGATATCGCTCCGCGGATACACATCCGCGCGGTAGTTCGTCCCCGGCCCGCGCAGCATCATCCCGCCCGTGTTGTGGTACGACTGGAACGCCGCGATGTTGGGATGGTCGTAGCAGAACTCCGCGATCGCCCGCGTCTCCGGTGCCGACAGCGGGAACGCGCCCGCGCCGTACTGCACATAGTCCGGCTGCCAGTCCGCCGGCCAGTTGCGGTTCATGTCATGCCCATCGGTCCCATCCTCGCTGATCCGCCCATCCCCATCCGTGTCGATCCCCTCCTGACCGAGGTAGGTCCACTCGCCCACCTCACCATCGGGAACCCGCTCGAAGATCCGAGGATCCCACCGGTTCCGGATCCAGCCACCCCGAGGATCGCGCTTCCACATCTGCGTGATCGAACCATCACCGTCCAGATCGTTCAGCTCATCCTCATCCACCAGCCCATCCCCATCCAGGTCCCGCGGCATCTGGTTCCACCGCCTGTTGTGCGGCGTCGATGGCCCCTCGAACCACTTCGCCCGCGAGTCCGGGCTCACGATCGGCATCATGTAGAACGCGTAGTCATCCAGCAACTCCGTGATCCGGTCGTTGTGCCCGTAGTAGGTCGCCAGGTACCACAGCGAGTACAGCACCACCTCCGTCGCCTGGATCTCATTGGCATGGATCGAACCGTCGATCCACATCGCCGGCTTCGAACGATGGTCGCTCCCCGGCGCTGTGATGATCGCCACCAGCAGATCACGCCCGAGCCCCGATTGCCCGATCGTCCGCACCTCGATCAGGTCCGGATACGCCCGCGCCAGCGCCCGCATGTGCTCGTCCGTCTGCTCCACCGTGTAGTACCGGTTCCACGCGATCTCATGCCGCGAGTCCACCGTCGGCGTCGCCGCAGCGGGCGCTCCGCCAAACAGCACGCCCGCCAGCGCCACCGCCCCGAACAGCGCCGACGACCAGCCTCCGGAGAACGAACGATTGTCGTTGCAGCGATCCATGTTCAGTTGCCCTCCAGTGTGATGCCCATCCGCCGCCAGCCGAACCGGGCCGATCGGACCTCGATCGTCACCTCGCTCCCCGCCTCCGCCGCGATCAACCACTCGGCACGCTCGGACCCGCCGTGCGGCGCGATCGCCCCGAACCCGGCCACCCGAGACCCCGACAGGATCTGCTCCAGTTCCAACTCCCCATCCGGATCCAGCGCCACCGTCAGCCGATGGATCCGCCGCGTCTTCTCGCCGATCGCCGAGACCGTCGGCATCCCGCCCGTGTTGGTCATCGACACCGATACCCGCCATACACCGCCCCCGACCCGCTCAACCACGGGCTCGCCCACCTCCAGCACCGGGAACCGCTCGAGCACGCCCGCGACGAACTCGGTCTGCTGCGCGATCAGCGGATCCACCAGATCGCCCGGCGGATTCACGCGAACGCCCGGCCGGAACCCACCGATCTCCACCATCCCCAGCTGCGGATGCTCGAATGACTTCCACGCGATGAACCCGCCATCATCGCCCCGCTCATCGAGCCACGCCAGCCACTTCGCGTCCGGCGAATCCGAGCCCTTCTCCCTGCCCCCGCGTCCCGACCGCTCGCCCGCATCACCACCCCCGCCCGCCTCCGCGGGTGCGGCCGCCGGACTCGGATCCGCCCCGCCCTGCGCCAGCGCCATCACCCGCGCCCGCACATCCTCCGGCAGCGCCGCGACCGTCGCCATCATCGCGCTCTGCTCCTCCTCCGAAGCGTTCTCGAAGCTCGCGATCTCCGCCGCGCGCGTGTCCGCATCCATCTGCAGGAACTCGATGATCATCACCGGAACGCCCCGCTCCAGCAGCGAATCACGCTCCCGCTGCAGCGCCGACTCCCGCTCGCTCCCCGCGCCGGCGTCACCGCCATTCGCCCCCGCGCCGCCTCCGTCGCCGCTCTCATTCGCCTTCGAATCCCCATCCCCGGACTTCACCAGGTCCGGACGCACCCACACCGGAGTGCCGAACGCGTACACCCCCAGGTCCGCGTACAGCCACTGCACCAGCGAGCCGTTCCGCGATGGACCATCCTCGGATTTCGTGATCCCGGTGATCTCCTTGAATTCCTTCGAGACCACCTCGTACACGGGCTTGTCGCCATCTTCGATCCCCGTCGGCACGCGCCGCTCGGGCCCAAACTGCCCAGTCGCCGGAATCGAAACAACCGTGTCGTGCGGCCCGTACACCACCGCCGCGATGATGTTCGTCCGCGACTGGAGCCAACGCGCCAGCGCCAGCGTCTCCGCCCGCTCCAGCGGATACAGCCCCGCGCCATCGGCGTGCTCGGGCCAGTGCGTCGGGAAGTGCATATCGAAGTCCACGCCGCCCCCGGAAGCGCCGCCCCACCCATCCTCGTTGAACGAGCCATCCCCATCGTCGTCGATCCCCTCGATCAGGATCGCGTGCGTCGCCGCCATCGCATCATCGCCCGAGGGCGCCCGAACGATCCGCGGATCATCCGGATCGATGATGTGCGTCGCGCCGATCCCGTACCGGGCGTTCGGCGCTGGCACCCGCATCAGCGTGATCACCCCATCACCGTTCAGATCGTTCGGCGGGTCCTCATCCATCCGACCATCGCGGTCCGCATCCATCGACACGGGCGCCCGCCCGGACGCGGCGACATACGGACGCCGGGACTCGAAACGCCCCATCCCATCCGGGTTCAGCATCGGCACGATGTACACCGTCCGCTGCGCGAGCATCTCCGCGTGCTCGTTCACCAGCCGCTCAGCCAGCGCGGTCCCCACCAGCGTCCCGATCGTGTGATCCCCCTGCGCCCCCGCGATGATCACCAGCGCCGGCCGCTCATCGATCGATCGACCCAGCGCATCTTCACCAGGCTCGCCCACCGTCAGCACCGTCACCGCCCGCCCCTCCGCGGACTCGCCGATCGTCGTGGAACTGATCGTCGGCGCCCCCGGCGCGCTCCCCGCCAGCAGCGGCAGCAGAACCGCACCCAGCACCGAACGCCCGATCAGGGCTCGCCAGGAGTCAGGTGATCGACGCGTGCACGGGCTCATCATGGGCCGGCTCCTTCTTGCCACCGGAGTGCTCACCGACGGGCGCAGCGCTCCGGCACGCCGACCCGCATGGGCCCACGAAGGTAGCAGGTCACCGCCCAGCAGCACCGCCCCCGCAGCGCGCAACGCCCACCCCGGGCACGCCAGGACGCCCACACCCCCGCTCCGCCCCACAACCGGCGCAATCCCGCACACACCCATCCCGCCACCGGAGCGCGCCCACCGCACGCCCAGCGATCCCTAGGCGTTCTGCCCCGCCACGCTCCCGCTGCGCACCCCGCCGAATCGCCGCTCGCGACCCGCGTACTCCTCGATGCACGCCCGCAGCGACGCCTCATCGAAGTCCGGCCAGCACGCATCCAGCACCACCAGCTCCGCATAGCTCGCCTGCCACAGCAGGAAGTTGCTCAGCCGCTTCTCCCCCGCCGTCCGGATGATCAGATCCGGATCGGGCAGCCCGCTCGTCCCCAGCGTCTCCGAGATCAGCGCCTCATCGATGTCCCCCGCCCGCATCTCCCCCCGCTCGATCCGCTCCCCGATCGACCGGGCCGCATCCACCAGCTCCTGCCGCCCGCCATAGTTCACCGCCAGGCAAAGCGTCGCCCCCGTGCACCCCCTCGTCGCCTCCACCACCGAGTCCAGCGCCGCCAGCGCCTCATCGGGGAGCCCCTCCCGCCGCCCGATCTGCCGGAACCGAAGATTCTGCCGCACCAGCGCCTCACGCTCCCCCGCCATGTACTCGACATACATCGACATCAGGGCCGAGACCTCCTCCGAAGGCCGACGCCAGTTCTCATTCGAGAACGCGTACAGCGTCAGCGCCTCGACCCCGAACCGCCCCGCCGCCTCGATGGTCGCACGTACCGCCCGCGCGCCGTTCCGGTGCCCGAAAACGCGCGGGAACCCCCGACGCTCCGCCCATCGCCCGTTCCCATCCATGATGATCCCGATGTGCCGCGGCACACGCTCCGGCGGGACACCCGGCAGCCACCGCGCTGGGTCCGCCTCGGGGCAGATCCGCCGCATCCGCGACACCGCATCCCGCGACGGGCCCTGAGCGATCCGCTCCAGCGGCGTCACCGAATCCTCACCCAAACCGTCGCTCGAAACCAAGCTCCGCTCCGCCTTCGCATCATCGCCGCCCATCACGCCGCATCCGCCTTGCCACGCTTCCGCTTCGGAACCAGCCCCAGCGACCCGCCGCTCAGATCGACATCCGCCAGCCGTGGATCGTCCAGCGAATCAATCAGCAGCTGCTCGACCGTCGGCGCATCCTTCACCGGCTTGCCCGAAGCATCCGTCAGCGCACGACCGGTCAGCGTCGTGATGATCGGGATCGGATGCTGCCGAAGGTGAGCCGCCAACTCCTTCTCAAGCGCCGCCCGCTGCTCCTCGGGCAGCTCCGCCCACTTCCCACGCCCACGGCACTTCGGGAAATTCGAACACCCGAGCCAGGGCCCCCGGATCCCATCACGCAGGTTCAGAGGCGATGAGCACTTCGGGCACGGCAGATCCGTCAGCAGCGGCGGCGGAGACGGCGCTGTGACATGCCCCTTCTTGTCGATATTCAGGATCATCCCAACCGACGGCGCCTCCCCGTCAAGCAGCACCGTCGTCAGGAACGGCCCGAACCGCCCCGTCCGACGCATCATCGGACGCCCCGTCTTCGGACACTTCACATCCACGAACTCCGCCGGACGCGGACGACCCTCGCGATCCGTCGGGCACGCGTAGTCGCACGCCGGATAGTCCGAACACGACAGGAACCGCCCGTTCTTCCCGAACCGGTATACCAGCGGCTTCCCACACTTCGGACACAGGTACTCCGACTCCTGCGTCTCCGCCTTCGCGTGCTCCAGATTCTCATGCGCCCGCTCGAGCTTCAGCCGGAACGGGTCGTAGAACTCGTGCAGCACCCGCACCCAGTCCTTGTTCGCCTCCTCGATGTCGTCCAGCCGCGACTCCATGTCCCGCGTGTACCCCAGCTCCATCAGCTCCGGGAACGCCTCGATCAGCTTGTCCGTCACCACCTCCCCGAGGTCCGTCGCGTAGAAACGCCGATCGACCTGCTCCACATACTTCCGATCCTGGATCACCTGGATGATCGACGCGTAGGTCGAAGGCCTCCCGATCCCCTCGCTCTCCAGAGTCTTGATCAGCGACGCCTCCGAATACCGTGCCGGCGGCGATGAGAACCGCTGCTCCGCATCCATCGCGAACGGGCTCAGGTCCTTCCCCTCGCTCAGCGCCGGCAGCGTCTGCTCATCCGACGCCGTCGGAACCCCCGACACCCGCATGAACCCGTCGAACGCCAGCGTCCGACCCGTCGCCTTGAACACGCACAGCCGCGAGCGATCCGTCCCGCCCTCGATCAGCACCGTCGTGGCATCCCACTCCGCGCTGGCCATCTGGCACGCCACGAACCGCTCCCAGATCAGCCGGTACAGCTTGTGCTCATCCTGCCCCAGCGCCTTCTTGATCTTCGGATCGTCCGGCGTCAGCCGAACCGTCGTCGGCCGGATCGCCTCGTGAGCCTCCTGCGCCGCCTTGTTCGACGACCCGAAGAAATTCGGCTTCTCCGGCAGGTACCGGTCACCGAAGGTCCCGCCGATGTAGTCGCGCGCCATCGAAAGCGCATCGCCGGACAGGTGCGTCGAGTCCGTACGCATGTAGGTGATCAGACCCACAGCCCCCTCGCCCGGGATCTCCACGCCCTCGTACAGCCGCTGCGCCGCCCGCATCGTCCGCTGCGCGCCGAACCCCAGCCGCGACGAAGCGCCCTGCTGCAGCGTCGAGGTGATGAACGGCGCCGGCGGACGAGAGGTCGTCCGCTTCGTCTCGATCGAACGCACCCGGTACGCCACCGACGGATCCACCACCCCGCTCACCGTCCGCTCGAACCGCGCAGGCCCGCGCCCGGACTCGTTCTCCTTCGTCTCCGTGCTCACATCCCCCAGGCCCACCAGCCTCGCGACCTCCGCAACCCGCGCCGTCAGGTCCTCGGCCGTCCGCGCCGAACCATCCGCGTTCCGACCCGCCTGCGAGATGTCGAACGCCTCACCCCCGACCTCAACCAACTCCCCCTTCACGCCGTTGTGCTCCGCCAGCCACTGGTTCTGGCGCTTGATCGTCGGCCCGTTGCCCTTCTCATCGCGCTCGCCCATCAGCGAAGCCCAGCCCCCGACCAGCCGCCGAGCCTCGGACTCCGACAACGCGAACCGCCCCGTCACCCGCCACGACTCGTCGGGCACGAACGCCCGGATCTCCCGCTCGCGCTGCACCACCAGGCGCACCGCGACCGACTGCACACGCCCCGCCGAGAGCCCCCGCGAAACCTTCTTCCAGAGCAGCGGCGAGACCTGGTATCCCACGATCCGGTCCAGGATCCGCCGCGCCTGCTGCGCATCCACCTTGTGCATGTTGATCGACTGCGGCGAACGGAACGCCCGCTCGATCTCCCCCTTCGTGATCGCGTTGAACACCACCCGCTTCGCCGTCCCGGGATCGACCCCCAGGATCTCCGCCAGATGCCACGCGATCGCCTCGCCTTCGCGGTCAAGGTCGGTCGCGAACCACACCTCGCTCGCCTCACGCCCCAACTTCTTCAGCTCGGTCACCGTCTTGCTCTTGCCAGGCAGCGGCTCGTACGACGGCCGGAAATCATCCTCGAGATCCACGCCCGGAACCGGAGACTTCACACCCTTCGGGTTCTTGCTCGGAAGATCCCGGATGTGTCCCACCGACGCACGCACCACATAATCCGACCCCAGGTACTTATTGATCGTCTTCGCCTTCGCCGGAGACTCCACGATCACCAGCTTCTTGCCCGAAGCCGAGGTCGGAGCGCCCGAGCCGCGCCCACCCGACGACCCAGAACGGGCGCCCGCCTTCTTCGCCGTCTTCTTCTTCGAGCCGGCCCCGGTTTTCTTGGTGACTTTCTTCGCCATGCGGTCCTTGCGTACGCCGCGGACGCGGCTCCGGCTCGTCTGATTCCGGCGGACACCCCGCCAACCCCGCACCCACGCGGGATGCCGGCCATCCTCAGGCCGACCCGGGCGGAGTTGAATCGCCAACGCCGCGCGGTGTCAAGCACGCACCCCGGAGTTTCTCCAAATCACCCAATCACCCCGGATCCCGATAATATTCCGAACGCTCCCCGCCCGTCCGACACCCCTCCATCCCTCACTCCGCCGAGCCACCATCTCTAAACCATTGCTCGCAAACAATTTGCGCCAACTCGTCCGCATCCCGCCCCTCGCACGCCAGCCACATGTCTCCGACCGCAGCAGCAGGCGATCCCGCCGGCGCTGCCTGCCCCCGAAGTCGGCGAAGCCAGGTCCGCTGGTTCTTCGCGAACCGCCGCGTCTCGATCTTGATCCGCTCCACCGCATCCTCGATCGCCCCCTCCGATCGACACCCGCCCCCCCCGCCCC
>JBQLZO010000090.1:0-30624 GCA_052168315.1 Phycisphaerales bacterium
GTGGGTGCCGGCGACGCCGACGCGTCGCCGGATCGTCCGGACGCCCCGTTCGCCGACGCGCCCTCCGCATGCCCGACCAGCAGCGACCGCAGGATCGCATCCCGCTCATCCGGCGAAGCGCCCTCCGCGATCCAGCCGACCGCGCGGTCCAGCACCGCGGAGCGTTGGCCCTCCCCAGCGCTGCGCCACGCCGCACGGAACGACTCGAGCCGGGACGCCGCAGCGCCGCCCGACGGATCATTAGAATGAGGGGAATCGGACGACATCGCTTCGGGCTCCGCACTCAGGGGGACGCGCCGCACCCTCCGACCTCGCGATGGCGCAGAGTCGGAACGGCACGCCGCCTCGACTCTACTGGGAGAACGGGTCCAACGAAACCGCCCCGCGCCGCCCGGCCCTGACCTACCCCAAGCCGCCCGATCGCCCGCCCGCCCGGCGATCCGCCTCCGCGACCCCGCCCCAGACCGCACAACCGAGCCAGTCGCTCCGACCGGTGGTGGATTGCCCTTCGTTCCGGGGGCGACATCGCACCGCCCCCCCCGCCCGGTCGATTTCACATCCACGCGGAGCGCCCGCCCCATCGCCGGCACGCGCTGTCCCGCGGTCCCCGCCCGGCGGATGTCCCCCCGGGCGCACCGAAGATCGATCGGAGCCGATCATGGCGCGCAAACTCGGACGCACACTCGGGATCATCGCCGCGGCCGCGGCAACCCTCGCCGCGGGCGGCGCACTCACCGCCTGCTCATCCTCCTCTTCAAACCCGGGCGGGCCCAGGTTCTCGTCCAACGGCCAGTACTTCTATGTCGCCCCTGAGCACGCCGGCTTCTCCAGCCCGCAGATGGCCTCCGGCGATGCCCTCGCCTGGTCGCTCCATCGCCAGGGCACCTTCACCCCGGCCGGCGGCACCGCATTCGCCGACGCCCCCGTCGAGTGATCCACACACCGCCACCTCGGCCGCACGCCATCCAACCTCTATGATCGCGCCGACCGCCCGGCCCGCCCCGCGCCGGGGCGCCGAGCGACCATGGACCGACCGCTGGAACAACTGAACCAACACGCCGCCGACGCACACCCGCCGGAGGCCGACGCCGCGTCGCTCCCCGTCAGCGAGACCTTCACCAGCATCCAGGGAGAGGGCACGCTCGCCGGCGTGCCCTCCTATTTCCTCCGCGTCGCCGGCTGCAACCTCCGGTGCGTCTGGTGCGACACCCCCTACGCCAGCTGGAACCCCGAGGGCGTCCGCCGCTCCGTCTCCGACCTCATCGCCGAGGGCGCCGCCGCCGGAGTCCGCCACGCCGTGCTCACCGGCGGCGAACCCATGATCTTCGACGCCATCGCCACCCTCGCCGCCGGGCTCCGCGGCGCCGGCATGCACATCACCATCGAGACCGCCGGCACGGTCTTCCGCACCGTGCCCTGCGATCTCATGAGCATCTCACCCAAGCTCGCCAACTCCACACCCCGCGATGACCCCCGCGACCCCTCCGGCGCATGGGCACAGCGCCACGAGGCCCGCCGCACCAACCTTGATGCCCTCGCCGCGCTCATCACCGCCCCATGGGCCTACCAGTTGAAGTTCGTCGTCGCCTCCCCCGCCGACATCCCCGAGATCGAACAACTCCTCACCGCCATCGAACACCGCGCCGGCGCATCCATCCCGCCCGACCGCATCCTGCTCATGCCCGAGGGCGTGGCCATCCCTCCGCCCGGAACCACCCGCTGGATCGCCGACCTCTGCGTCCAGCGCGGCTGGCGCTACTGCCCCCGCCTCCACATCGAACTCTACGGCAACACCCGCGGCACCTGACCTCCGCGCCGCGCGCGAACGCCTTCACCCGAGCGACCGCGCGTCCCGACGCATCACCGCCGGCTCACTGGCACGAAGCGCCGAACACACCCAGCAGGATCCCCAGGTCGTCCGAATCCGTCTTGCCATCGCCGTTCAGATCGCCGCCCGCCCCCGCGCCGAACGCGCTGAGCACGATCGCGAGATCGTCCGAGTCCACCATGCTGTCATCGTTCAGATCGCCCGGGCACGGATCCACCGGCTCCAGCAGCCCGCCCGGCCCCGTCACCGTCGTGTCGTACGACTGCCCCAGCGTGAAACGGTCCCACTGCGAGACCACGAAGTAATAAGTCGTCCCCTCCAGCAGCAGCGCCTCGATCAGCGAAGTCCCCGCCGGCGCGCCGTTCGGAGCGTTCCCGTTGCCCAGCCCATAATCCAGCAGGTTCGTCAGCTGGTCCTCCGGATCGAACGAATCCTCGTACAACAGGGTGAACGCGAACCCGTTCGACACCACCGAATCAAACCGGTACAGCCCGGACACCTCCGGCGTGAACTCCAGCACCCGGTAGAAGGTCGGCCCGAGCCCAGAGATCCCCGCGATGAAGAACGGGCGGTCCCACTCCGGACCATCGGCCACGGAGAACTCGAACGCGCTCTCAACATCCGGCGCATCCGTCAGCAGATGCCAGCTCACCTCGTTGAGCCCGATCACGAACGGCGAAGGATTCCCCGAGTCCACAGTGAACGACCACACCCCCGACCCATCCGGCGTCTCCGTCCCGGCCTGCGTCGCATCCTGGAACGGGAAGTCCGCGATCGTCCGATCGCCCCCGATCGTCGGCCCCCAGTTCAGCACCTGCGCGCCGCCCGGGTTCGTCGCCCGGATGATCATGTCCGTCGACCACGGGCGCACACCGTTCTGCTCGTCCGCGACGATCGCCGTCCAGTCACCGATGAACCCGATCCCCGTCACCGGCTCGCCCACCGACCCGAAATCGATCATCACCGTCACATCCGCCACGCCCACCACCAGGTCAGCGCCCGCCTGCGACGCGATCAGCCGCTGAGCGCCCTGCGCTCCGCTCGCGAGACCCAGCAACCCCGCGCCCGCCACCAACGCCCCCGCCATCGTCATCCGTGCCGCCATCGCCGCCCGCTGCATGCCTCGATCCTTTCCTGACCCGTGCACCCGCCCCAGCGCTCAAGCGCCCCCTCATCGACGCCCCAAGACTACGCCCGCCCCCGGCACTTTCCCGCGCCAAACCCCATCCCGCCGCGCGAATCAGGAGGCCAAACCCCCAACGCCTCACCCCGGCCCCGCCGCCGAACCCCCGCCAACGCCCCCACACCCGCCTCCGCGTCCGATCATGGGACTTCCCCGGGCGATCGCTCATCACCCACCCCGCGCACCGACTCGCCCTCGATCCCCTCGGCCACCCGCGCGATCCCCCGCAGCATCCCGCTGAAAACCACCGCGTGCAGCGGCGCCACGCCGCACCAGTACGCCAGCCCCAGCAGCCCCTTCGGCTTGAACCGCGCCTCCTGAACAATCCGCGACCCGCCGCCCGCCTCAGGCACGATGCTGAACTCCAGCTGCGCCTCGCCCGGCAGTTTCATCTCCGCCAGCAGCGTCAGCCGGCGATCCCGCTCGATCCCGATGATCCGCCAGAAGTCCAGCGCCTCGCCATACGCCAGTTCCTCCGTGTCCCGCCGCCCGCGGCGCAGCCCCGGCCCGCCCACCACCTTGTCCATCAACCCGCGGATCTGCCAGAGCCAGTTCACCGCGTACCACCCGTGACCGCCGCCCAGCCGCTGGATCGCCGCGAACGCCGCGCCGCACGACGCATCAACCACCCGCTCCCGCCGATCCGTGAACACCTTCCCGCCCGCCCAGTCCGGATCGCCCGGGATCACCCCCGCCGACGACCACACCGTCTCCACCTGCGACTCATCCACCTTCCCGATCGCACGCGTGATCGCCTCCCGCGCGCTGAGCACCCGCGTCGGCATCAGCCGCCGGACATCATCATTCCGGCACACCACGCGGTTCCGAAGCCCCTCCGCCAGCGGGCGCCCCACACTCGCGGGCACCGGCGTCACCAGGTGCAGCCAAAGGCTCGAAAGCCGCGGCGTCAGCACCGGCACCGGAACGATCAGCCGCCGCGGCAGCCCCCGCTCCTCGCCCACCATGCGGATCAGGTCCTGGTACCGAACGATGTCCCGACCCCCGATGTCCAGCGTCCGCCCATGCGCCTCCGGCGTGTCCAGCAGCATCACCAGATACTCCAGCACATTCCGCACCGCGATCGGCTGGCACTCCGTCCGAACCCACCGCGGCGTGAGCATCACGGGCAGCCGCTCGGCCAAATACCTCAGGATCTCGAACGAGGCCGAACCCGAACCGATGATCATCGCCGCGCGCAGCACCGTCACCGTCGCACGGTGGCTGCGCAGCTCATCCTCCACCTCGCGCCGCGACAGCAGGTGCTCCGAGAGCCCATCGCCCAACTCGCCCAGCCCGCCCAGGTACACGATGTGCTCCACCCCCGCCCGCTCGCACGCCAGCGCGAAGGTCCGCGCGAAGCGCCGATCACGCTCGGCGTACGCGCCGCCCGCCGAACGCATCGCGTGCACCAGGTAGTACGCCGTCCGGCAACCGCGCATCCCCTCCGACAACGCCTCCACCGACGCGTCCAGATCCCCCTCCACGATCGTCACGCCCGGGCGTGATGCCCAGGTCCGCCCCTCGAGCTTCTTCCGCGAGCGCGTCAGGCACACCACCTCGTGCCCCGCATCCAGCAGCAGCGGCGCGAGCCGCCCGCCGATGTACCCCGTCCCGCCCGTCAGGTAGCTCCGCGATGCTGCGCCCATCCACGCATGATTGGCGCACCCCCCGCGCGCCACCGCCCGATCTCAACATCGAGCCCCCGCCGCATCACGCCGAACCCGATCGCGCATCCGTGCTCCCGAGCACGCCGACCGGGACATCCCCAATCCCCGTCCCCGCCCGACGCGCTCCCCGCGCCCCGACCTACCGTTGCCCATGCCTCCGACCGACAACGGGAACGCCCGCCCGCACCCCGAGCCGCACGCCCCATCGCCCACGCGCCGCAGGCGTTTCGTCGTCGGCATCTCCGGCGCCTCGGGCGCGGTCTACGCCCAGCGCCTCATCTCCACCATCGTCAGCGCCGGGCACGAGCTGCACCTCGTCGTCACCAGCTACGCCCGCCGACTGCTCCACGACGAACTCGGCATGGAATCGCTCGATGTCCACGCCCTCGCCGGACTCCCGCCCGAGACAGACCTCCGCGAGCACAACATCTTCGTCCACCCGCACAAGGATGTCGGCGCGACCATCGCCTCCGGATCCTTCCGCCACGATGGCATGGTCATCATGCCATGCTCATCCAACACCCTCGGCGCCGTCGCATCGGGCATCTCCGATGAGCTGCTCACCCGCGCGGCCCAGGTCACCCTCAAGGAGCGCCTCCCCCTCGTGCTCTGCCACCGCGAATCCCCGCTCTCGCTCGTGGACATCGAGAACATGCGCACGCTCACACTCGCCGGCGCCATCATCGCCCCGACCAACCCCGGCTTCTACCTCAACCCCCGCGGGCTCGACGACATCGTCGACTTCGTCGTCGGGCGAACACTCGACCTCATCGCCGTCGAACATTCCCTCAAGATCCGCTGGCAGGATGCCCGAACCCCCGACACCCGCGCCACGCAGGTGCCATCGTCGCGTCCAATCACCGGTCCCTGACGAGTCCCACGCTCCAGCGCCCGCTCCGATTCCCGCCCAGAACTCGAACAAATCCCGCGCGGAACGAAAATTCTGGCCGGGTCGCCCCGCACCGACGCACGGGAACGCCCCGTCGGGCGTCATACTGAACAATCGGACCGGGGAACCAATCCAGACATCGGAGCCAATCATGCCGCGCACCCGCCACATCGCCTCATCCGCATCCTCGCCGCGCACCCTCGCCCTCGCGGCGGCGCTGGGATTCGCCCTCTCCGCCGCCGCGGGCGTCGCCTCGGCCCAGCAGTTCATCGCGCTCAGCGGCCGAAGCTACTCGGCCCAGGGCGCCTCCGGCGAGTGGCACTATGGCGGGTTCAATGCCGCCGAAGAAGGCCAGATGTACGGCTTCTCATCCCCGCGCCCGCCATTCACCAGGGCCATGCTCAACCGCGCCATGGACCGCCTGAACATGGACGATGCCCAGCGCGAGATGGTCCAGAGCGTCCACGCCTCGCTCGAACAGGAATACCTGTCCATGTGGCTCGAGCACACCGAGGGCGCCGCGGACACCCGCTCCAACTCCATGATCCAGCAGGACTGGACCAAGTTCCAGCAGGCCAGCGAGGAGTCGGCCCGGAAGTACAGCGATCGCGTCAAGGCACTCATGGACGCCTTCATCGCCGACTTCGAACTCATGCTCACCCCCGAGCAGACCGCCGAATGGGAGGCCATCGAGCGCGACCGCGAGCGCGGCAAGCAGCTCGCCCGCGCCGCCGATGGCTCCTACCAGCCCGTCGACCTCACCGTCGTCGTCGAGGGGCTCGAACTCAGCCATGAAGAACGCGCAGCACTCGAGCCCATGCTCGACCGGTACCGCGAGGAGATCGACGCGGCCCTCTCGCCCGCCCTCCGCGCGGGCGAGCAGGTCGCCAACCTCGCACGCGAGGCCCAGCAGATCCAGTTCGAACTCATGTCCATGTACCAGCAGGAGACCCAGGACCCGCAGAAGATGCAGGAACTCCAGGAGAAGCAGGCCGAGCAGGGAACCAAGGTCGTCTCGGCCGCGCTCGACCTCCGCCGCATGTACGACCAGGTCATCGCCGTCCAGCAGCGCGCGGTCGATTCCTTCCGCCGCGAACTCGCCTCCCAGCACCACGAAGACTTCGACCGCGCCACCCTCCAGAAGGGCCCATCCCGCGGCTGGAACTTCGCCAACTACTCGCGATTCAAGATCGCCTCCCAGACCCTCATGAACATCGAGCAGGCCCGCGCCACGATGGACATGCAGATGGCCATGATGGGCGATGCCATCGACGAGCAGCAGGGCGAGACCGTCCGAGAGATGGCACTGCTCATGCGCCGAGCCGCGCCGCTCACACCGGAGCAGCGCGACCGCATCCAGCAGATCCAGGCCAGGCACGAACAAAGGGTCGAGCAGCTCGAGAGCGAAGCGCGATCCCGCCAGGGCGGCGCGAACGACCGCGACGACCAGAGCCACATGGTCCTCGCCGTGCCCGGCGGCTCGCTCTCGCTCTACCGCATGTCCGAGGATGGCATGGGCCGCCACATGATGGGCGGCGCCGACGGCGACGAGGCCGAGATCCACGCCAAGAAGGCCGAGATCGAGCAGGACGCCATCAACGAGCTCCGCGGCATCCTCGACTTCTACCAGAGAGCCCTCATCGCCAATTACTGATCCGGTCCGATCAGTTCAAACCGAAAGCGCACGCTCGATCTCAGCCTCCAGCGCCGATCGCAGCGCCCGCACCGTCGCCTCCGAGTGCACCGGCAGCGCCCACGCCCGGTCGCCCGCCAGCGCCCGCTCGTCGAGCATCCGGCGCACCAGCGCTGACCGGTCCTCCAGCGCCCGCAGCGCCCCCGCGTTCGCCGTGCGATGCTCGCGCAGCAGCGCGTGCAGCTCGCCGAACACCCGCCGCGCATCGGAATCCCCGCCCTCACCCCCTCCCCCGCGCGCCGCCGAGATCCGCCGCAGCAACGCCCCCTTTGCCTTCGCCCGATCCGAATCCCCGACCGAATCCGGATCGTGCCGCGCGTGGTGCGCGCGCCACACCGCCCGCGCCAGATCCTCCTCATCCACCGCCTTCGAGTGGATCGCCGCCTCCACATCCGCCGACACCACCAGCATCGGCGCCAGCGACCACCCAAGCCAATCGCGCAACCACCGCTCCGCCACCGCGTCGTACACCCCGCCCCCCGTGCCGTGCACGAACATCTCGCACGCGTACCGACGCAGGAACCCCGTCATCGCAACCGCCCGCGGCACCACCCCCCCCAACCCCCCCTCAACCCCCACAGCCTCATCCCCGCCCGCAGCGCTCAACGCCCGCCGCACACGCTGAACGCTCCCGCGCTGCAGCGATCCATCCGCGCCGACCACCCACAACGGCAGCTCCGGATCCTCCGCATCGCTCACATCCAGCAGCGCGATCCCGCTCCCCGGAGATGCACCCGCCGCCGCGTTGTACGCCGCAGCGCACGCCGCCCCATCCTCAAGCATCGCCCGCACGAACGCCCCGAACCCGCCCGTCCGCGCCAGCTCCCTCGTCGTGAAACGATGCATCCCGACCGACCGGAACCGCGACAGCAGCGCATCCATCGCACCCGTCAACTGCGACCCCGCATCCCCCGCCCCGCGATGCTCCACCAGCGCCCGGTGGTACGCGCCCAGCAGCGTCCCGGCCGCATCCACCGCCAGCCCAGCCGTCCACCGCTCCAGCGGCGCCACCTCGAACGCCGGAACCCACCCCACGCCCCGCTCCCCGCTGCCCTCCGCCGATCCATCCCCCGCACCACCCAGCGCCGCCTCATCGCCATACAGCCGCCAATCCCCATCCCGCTTCGGCAAACGGATCGTCAGCGCCACCCCCTGGTGGTCCACCGTGATCGCCGCGCCCGCCGCCCCGAACCGTTCCGCGATCGCATCGACCGCCAACTCCTTGCTCGCGATCCCCGCGTGCCACGCCCCCGGCTGGTGACCGGTCATCACGATCGCCCGATCCGTCGGCAGTCCCAGCTCCCGCCGCACCCGCAGCGCCACCGCATCCGCCGGCGCCCCCCCGCGCAACCGTTCGACCCACCCATCCCCCTCGGGCGACTCGAACATCACCCGGCGCACACGCTCACGCTCCGAGCCCGCGCCGAACCCGCCGCCCGCCCCATCCGCCCCAGCATCACCGACGCGAGCCCCGCCCATCACCCCTCGCCGCACGCCAGCCGGGCCGCCTCCATCGAGCGATGCAGCACCTCCCGGTAGTGCGAAAGCCGGATCGCATCATCGTTCAACGGCCCGCCGAAGGTCCGATTCGGATCGTTGTAAATCAACCGCACCGGGATCTCCCTGATCCGAAGCCCGCACGCCACCGCCTGCGCCCAGAACTGCATCGGGAACGCGTACCCCGTCTCCGTCAGCTCCAGCTCCCGGATCGCCGACACCCGGTACGCCTTGAACCCGCAGAACGCATCCGTGATGTTCAGCCCCAGGCACTCGTTGATCTCACCGGTGATCGTCGCGTTGATCGCACGCCGGTTCGCCGGCGGCGCATCCTGCCGCTCGCTCGAGGGCATGTACCGCGAACCCGAGATGATGTCCGCAGGCTCATCCCGATCCGCCCGCTCGATCGCCTCCACGAACCGCGGGATCGCCTCCGGCTCGTGCTGCTCATCGCAGTCCATCGTGATCACCCAGTCGTACCCATCCACACCCGCCCACCGGAACGCATCCAGCAGCGAACGCCCGTACCCACGGTTCTCCGCGTGACGGATCACCTCGACGGGAAACTTCGGGAGCATGCACGGCGTCGAATCCGAAGACCCATCATCGATCACCAGCACACTGGGCGTGTGCCGGAGCACCCGCTCCAGAACACGCTCTACATACTTCTCCTCATTGAAAGTCGGGATCGCCACCAGCACCCGGGCCGCGCCCGCCGCGCGCTCCGGACGCGCCGAGGCGCAGCAACAACAGGAACGATCATCGGGTCTGCCGGTCATGGATCCTCCGCCGGAGTCTAGGGGCGTGCGAGCCAACCACCCGACCCGCCCGTTCATTCCCCGCCCATCAGATGCCCGCCGCCCCACCGTCCGCCCCATCCCTCACCCCGCCGCACGCCGGGCGGGCCGGCATCGCGTCCCCTCGCCCCCGCCCCCAATCTCACTTCCGCCCGCCATAGCTCGTCATCAGGTTCCGGTAGGTCGGCAGGTGCTTCGCGAACAGCGCCCCCAAACCCTCCACATCGTTCCGCCAGTCCCGGTGCAGCTCGCACGCGACCCCGAACCAGGTCATCAGCTGCACCCCCGCCGCCTGCATCCGCATCCACGCCGCATCGCGCGTCGTCTTGTTGAAAGTCCCCGACGCATCCGTGACCACGAACACCTCGTACCCCGCCTCGATCGCCGACAGCGCCGGGAACGCCACGCACACCTCCGTGACCACCCCCGCGATGATCAGCTGCTTCTTCCCCGTCGCCTTCACCGCCTTCAGAAAGTCCGGATTGTCCCACGCGTTGATGTCCCCCGGCCGAGCGATGTACGGCGCATCCGGAAACAACTCCTTCAGCTCCGGGATCAGAGGCCCGTTCGGCCCGTTCTCAAAGCTCGTCGTCAGGATCGTCGGCAACCCGAAGTACATCGCGCTGTCGCCCAGCGCCAGCACGCAGTTCGTGAAATCATCGGGCGAGAAATCCTGCACAAGGTTGCACAGCCCGGACTGATGGTCCACCAGCAGCACAGCCGCATCGTTCTTGTCGAGCCTGCGATACTTGAACGCCATGGGATGATCTCCTTGGAAAGGGTCAAAGGACGAGCCAGCGGAGTGTACCCGGCCTCTCCTCCGACCCACTCGCCCCGGGAATGTCAGGCATTTACTACGCCATTTCCCTCAGTGATCGAAGTCCGCCTCCACCGGCTCGCCATCCGCGAAGCGAACCGTGACGGTGGCATCGGGGTCAAGATCGCACCCAAGGCGAAGCGAGTAGTCATCCGTCCCCCGCCACTCGATCCCCTCAAGCACATACGGAAGCTCAGAATCGATCCGCTCGCGCTCGAGCACCGGACGCGAGGCATTGATCAACTCCTCACGCAGGTCGATGATCGCGAGAATCCGCGCAACGATCGCATCGCCGGGCGGCTCGCCCCTCATCGCGATGATGATCTCGATGCCACGGACCTCGCCAACCCACTCGCCGGGCCGCTCCCGCGTCAACGGACCAAGCCCCGGAACCTCGACCGTGATCCGCTGCGCCAGGTCCGCGCGATGCCGGCGCTGCGCCCGCCTGAAACGCACCACGAACTGAATCGCCAGCACGATCGCGACCAGCGACGCGATGATGGTGTACGCCATCAGCACCGGCATGCCTCCATCGCCTCCGAACCGCCGATGCGATCACCACCTCACCGCACCGTCCCCGCCGGAAAGTTCGCCGCCGGCGCGAACCCCGGGCGGTCGCTGTCCCGCCCATAGAACGGCGACACCTGGGCCGTCGGGTAGTACTCCCGAAGGATCCGCTGCCACCCCAGCCCGCGCCGCGCCATCCCCTCCGCCCCGTACTGGCACAGACCCACCCCGTGCCCGAACCCCCGCCCGCTCAGCGTCACCGTCTCACCGCGGATCGTCGCCTCAAGATCGCTCGCAGGCACTCGCTCACGCCGCAGCCGCTCCCCGCTGAGCCCGAAGTTCGCCGCCTGCCGGAAGTGCTCGGCCGTCAGCGTGAACGACTTGCCCGACTCATCCGCGATCGTGAAACGCTTCGGACGACCGTTCCCCGTCCGCTCGCCCACCGAGATCGCCCTGATCGCTCCCACATTCTTCACCGAGAACCCGTGCCGCTCGCCATACGAACGCAGCGCATCGCGCAGCGCCGCCCGCGTCCGCGTCACCGTCCACCGGTGCAGCGGCGATGCCCCGCAGTCCGAGCACGCCGCCCCCGCGTTGATCGCCGGCGCCAGGTTCATCGCCCACTCGCCCCGCGTCGGCCAGATCTCCCGCGCATCCTGCTGCCGCCCCCCGCAGGTCGAACTGTAATACGCCCGCACCAGCGCCCCGCGCTCCACCAGCACCAGCCCGCCCGTCTCCCGCACCGCCTGCCGCGCCCGATCGTGCGTCTCGGCACCCGCGTACGCCTGGCTCCGCGTGTCCGACTCCACATCAAAGTGCGAGCCCGCACCCAGCCGACGCTGACGCTCCTGCAGCGCGTACGACCGAGCCGCCACCGCCTGCGCCTTCTTCGCCTCCAGCGACCAGTCCCAAGGCAGCTCCGCCGCCAGCACGCCCGCCAGGTAGGTCTCCGTCCCCACATGCTCGATCACATCGAACACACCCTCGGACACCTCATCCCGTGGCACCAGCACGATCCGACCCGGCACCTCCCACCCCGTCCCATCGTCCAGCCCCAGCCGCATCCCCTGCCCCCCCATCCGCCGCAGCTCGATCGGAAACCGCGAACCCTCCAGCATCGGGAACAGCTCCCGCTCGCCGTTCTGACGCAGCAGCCACCATCCCTCGCTCCCCCGCGTGACCACCGTCGGAAGCACCACCGTCGTGCTCGGCGACACGCCCCCGAAACGACCCACCCACGCCGTCCCCGTCCCCTCGATCGCCACCGACGCCTGCTCGCTCGCAAGCCGCACCCGCATCTCCGGCTCGCTCTCCAGCAGCGCCGGAGCGCCAACCGGCGGCGGCGCCTGCCCCGGAAGATTCGAACGCACCCACCCGCACGATGGCGCGGTCAGACCCACCACCAGCAACGCCGACAGCGCAACCAGCAACTCCACGCGGATCGCCGCGTGCCGGACCCGTTCCCAAACCAATCCGCCGACCGTTGGATGCATCGTCAGATGATCGTCCAGATGAATCGGATGCGCCCACCGAATAGGGGAGAAGCAGGCATCAACAGGCAGGCATCCGGGAGCCGGCATCAGGCATCAGGACAGAATCCCCAAACCGCCACCGCCCCAAAACGCCGAACCCGACGCACACGCAGTTCAGGCCCCCTCTTCACTGGTGCCTGATGCCCGGTGCCTGATGCCTCTCTTCCCTGTTGCCGGATCCCTGATCCCGGATGCCCTCTTCTCCCGTCCCTCACTCCCCACCCTCAATTTTCCTCAACTCCAACCCATACTCGTTCAGCTTCGCCTTCACCTCGTCCATCGAGGTCGAGCCGAAGTTCTTCACGCCCATCAGCTCCGCCTCGGTCCGGGCCGCCAGGTCGCCCAGCGTTTGAAGACCCAGCACCTGCAGCGCCTTCCGCGCACGCACCGAGAGCCCGAGGTCCGACACCGGCTTCGCCAGCGCCGCCTCCTTGCCAGAGCCCCGCAGCGAGTCGTAGACCTCCTTGCGGATCCGCCGGTGCTGCTCCTCGAGCCCCTGCCCAAGACGCAGCCCCTTGTTCGAGAGCATCTGCTTGATCTCGACCAGCGAGGCCTCGCCGAAGTTCTTGTACCCCATCAGCTCCGCCTCGGTCACCCGAAGCAGATCCCCCAGCGTCCGGATGCTCATCCGCTTCAGGCAGTTCCGCGCCCGCACCGACAGCTCGAAGTCCGTCACCGGCGTGTCCAGCAGCGCGTTCCGCTTCGCGATGTCGCGGTCCTGCTCCTCGTCGATGTACATCTCGCGTGATGCCTGCACATCCTTCATGAACAGCCGCGCCCGCTCGTGGTTCGGGTTCGTGTCCAGAACCTGCCGCAGGCACTTCTCCGAGCGGATGTAGTCGCCCCGATCCTCGTACAGCACCGCGAGATTGATCAGCGCGTTGATCGGCGCCGGCTTCGTCTCGCACACGCGCTCGTACAGGACGATCGATTCCTGCTCCTCGCCCACCAGGTCCAGCCGGTACGCCAGCTCGAACAAAACCGCCCCGTTGGACGGATCGGCCTGCAGGGCCCGGCGCAGCGCCGCGATCCCCTCGCCCGTCCGACCGTCGGCGAACGCCGCGTGCGCCGCCGCACGCTCCTTCGTCGCCGTCGCCGAATCCCCGGCCGCCTCTTCCATACCGATCAGAACATCCATCGGGTCGTGCGGCATCCCGCGCTCCTTCTGCCTGCTGGTCAATCCGCTTCAAGGCCCCGGCGAACCCCGCCACGCCCGCGCACGGGCGATCCCTCGCAGGATCCCGGACGACAAGGATAGGCCAAACCCCAACCCCACTCCACCGCCCCCCATCCGCCCCCACGCCGGCACCCGGGCACCGCGGCGACGCCAATCCCCCACCCTCACGAACGATCGCCACGCTCCGGCGACGCCAGCATCCCCGCCAGCCCATCCGGCGTCTGCCCGCACTCTTCCATCGGAGCGTCCGGCTCCGCGCGATCGCCCCCCGCCCCATGCACCGCCACCGGCGCCCCCGCCGCCTCCTCGTGCACCACCTCGATCCGCTTCCACGCGCCCGAACGCCAACGCCACGCCAGCGCCAGCGACAGCGTGATGATAAACATCGCCGCGCCGGACCACGGCCCCAGCGAGCCCCACTCCGGGAACAGCAGCGTCACCGCCAGCCCGCCGCCGATGATCCACACCCACGACAGCACCGCCGTCACGATCCCCGGCCACACCGTGTCCCCCGCCCCGCGCAACGCCCCCACCAGCGTGATCGCCAGCGCATCGAACAACTGGAACGCCGCCGCCACGATCAGCACACCCCCGCCGATCCGGATCACCTCGCGCACATGCGCATCCAGCTCCGGCGTCTGCTCCTTGTTCATTAGGTGCGCGAACACGCCCACCAGCTCATGCCGGAACAGCACCATCGCCAGCGCGCACACACCCATGTACGCCATCGCCATCTTCAGCCCCAGCTTCATCCGGTCCGTCGCCAGGTCCGCCCGCCCCGCGCCCACCACGCGCCCCACCACCGCCGTCACCGCCATCGACAGACCCACCGCCGGCATGAACGCGATGTGCATGTACCGCAGCGTGATCCACCCCGCGTCGTTATGCGCCACACCAAACTTCGCCACCAGGATCGTCATGAACACCCACCAGCAGAACAGCTCGTTCCCGAACATCAGCCCCGCCGGCCAGCCAAGACGCAGGATGTCACGGCAGTGCGCCCACGAGAACCGCCAACGCTCCCGCGTGCCAAGCTCCTCAGCGAACCTCCGCCCCACGAAGACCCACATCAGGATCCCAAGCTCGATCGCCGACCCCACCACCGTCCCCAGCGCGGCGCCGGCAACCCCCATCGCCGGGAAGCCCCAGAGACCCAGCACCAGCGCGAACGACACCGGCACATTCACCGCGTTGGCCACCAGCGCCGAGATCATCACCCACTTCGCCCGGTGCACGCCGTAGAAGTAGTGCGACAGCCCACGGGCCCCGAGCGTCAGCCCCATCCCGTACATCGCGATCCGCCCGTACTCCACCGCCATCGCGTTCACATCCGGGTCAACCTCAACCCCCAGCAGACCCCGCGCGCCCGCGAAGATCGACGGCAGCATCACCGCGCACGGCACAATGACCGCCGCCCAGTAGATCAGCACCATCCAAAGACCGTTCCACGCGTAGGCAGCGCCCTCGCGCACCCGCCCCGCGCCCAGGTTCTGGCTCGCGTAGGTGTTCACCAGCCCCAGCACGCCGAACAGCGCGCTCGACAGCACGAACGCCGTGATCCCGCCGTTCCCCACCGCCGCCACCGCCCCGGGACCCAGCTGCGCCGCGATCAGCATGTCCACGAACTGCATGATCGTGTACGACACCATCGTCACCACCGCCGGACCCGCGATCGACAGCAGCTCCACCACCGGCGGCTTCTCGGACAGGTTCGGATGACCGGGCATCCCACGGATCCCGCCCGGCTCGGTCGGAGGAACATCCCGCTCCGCCGTCGCCGCGGAGCCGGTGAGCGCCGAGGCGCGTGCATCGCCCTCCGCCGCCGTGTTCAGCGATTCCTCATCCCGTGACATCCGTTGGCCTCTCGCTCTTCCCGCGCTCCCGCCCGCTCGGGCGAGCCGCCGCCGCACGCCCGCCTTCCCGCCGATCAACACGCCGCACCACCCGCCGCTCAATCCCGCGCGGGCGGGGGAAGTGGGGAAGTGGGGATAGGGGGGTGGTGGGGGCGATCCACTCCGCAGAACCGGGCGCGGCCCGGAGCCTACGCCCCAAACCACGACGAATCACCACCCTCACACCAATCAACCGCAATCTTCACGCCGCGATGCACCCTCGGGCCATCGGCAGCGCTCGCACCCCGGGCACCCCATGACCGATACCGCTCATGCAACCCGCGGGCAGAACCCGACCACCGCCATCAGCCATATGCCCCCACACGCCGACCCAGACGCGGAATCACCCGCCCGATCGCGTCACTCCCCGCCCGCGCCACCACCATCGGCCCCATCCCGCGTGCCCGCCTCGGGCGCCGCCGGGAGCTGCGCGCTCAGGATCGACAGCGTGTCGATCAGAAACCCCACGCCCCGCTCATCCAGCTCCCCCCGGATCCGACCCTCCATGAACGACCGCCCGAGCCGGTCATCAAACAGGGCGCTCGCCCGTGAGAGCCGCAGATCCGCCTGCGCAAGCCGCCCGCCGAACGATCGACCCCCGCTCCTGCCATCCGGAACGAAGAACCCCGCGCCCCGGTACACACCCGCCGCATCGCCCGCGAACACATACACCGTCGCGGTCGCGTTCGATGCTGTCGGCTCCACCGGCGTCCGACCCGCCGAAGGCCGCAGGAACATGTGCACATGAACCACCACGCCCTCGGGCCTGGTCAACTCCGTCCCCAGCCCCATCAACTCTTCCCTCGGAATGTCCGAGACAATGAAGTCCGCCGTGTTCCGATCGCCGCTCCGATAGAGCGAAGTCCGCACCGTGGGGCTCAGGACCACCGGCTCGAACTGCGAAGCCACGCTCAGCGTCGATCCCCCGCCGAATCCCGGCGCCCCGCACCCTCCCAGCGGCACCATCAGACCCGCCGCTCCCAGCGCCACGCACGCGCACGCCACCCAGCGCCCCACCCCCACACGCACCACACGCAGAATCCCGCCCGCGCTCATTCCCACCCCCCCCACGAAGCGCCACCCGATCCACCCGCACCGCCGCCACCCCGCCCATCACGCCCGGACACCGAAGGCCCGTGCATCGGCAGCGCCCGACGCGCACGCCGCGAAGAGACCACATCACCGCCCCCCGAACCCGCGCCAGAACCCTCGCCCGCGCGCAGCCGCGCGCCCCGCGTGACCATCCCATCAACGCCCATCCGCAGCGAACCAAGCGCATCACGCTCAACGATCGAGCGCAGCGCCTCCCGCGGGATCGGCGCATCCATCGTCCGCGATGCCCACGCCTGCATCGAGTAGAGCCCGGAGATCGCACGCTGCGGCGCCACCCGCGGATACCCCGAGCCGAACAGCAGCTTGTCGAGAACACCGCGCTCGTGCGCGCTCCCCAGAACACGCCACGACTCCATCGGGCGATCGCCCAGCCACGAGGTGTCCGCGAAGACCCCCGCGTGACGCGCCAGCATCATCAAGGCGCCATCCGTCGCGAAACGACCGAACTCCGACAGAACCAGCCGAAGACCGCGGATCTGCATCGCAGCCTCGTCGAACAGCGCCGGATCCGCGAACGACAGCACGCCGCGCGCCCCGCCCAACCCGCGCCGATCAAGCCCCGGATTCGTCACCACCACGGGAACATCCGCCGCCGCCGCGCTCTCCAGCACGCGCCCACACCGATCGTCCGTCGGGCGCACACCCTGGTCCGCGGGGCTGATCGTGATCCCCGCGGCCCCGCGGTCCACCCACGCGCGAACCCGCGCGGGCGCATCGCCCGCGAGCAGATCGATCCCCACGAAAGGAAGCAGCGCCCGCCCATCGCCCCCGCGATCGCCACCACCGTCAAACGCCAGGCACGCCTCGACCACCGCCAGCGTCTCCGCGTCGTGCGCCTCGGCGCCGAGGCTCCCGCCCTCCGGCCCGAGCACGAACGCCGCGTCCACGCACGACATCGCCCGGGCAAGCCCCGCCAACGCCTCGCCCAGCGGGCGCGAACGCTCACCCCCGCCGCCATCCCCGTTCGCCCACACCCGCGCGCTCACATCAATCACGCCCATTCAAAGGCTCCACTGGCCCCCACCCCTCCGCATGAGCCCGGAGTCTACCCCAACACCATGGGCACGCGCAAACCCCCAACACACAACAACATCCCCGTCCCAACACCGGCACACACGCCCCGAAACACCCCGATCCACGCCCCCGCACACCCCCGCACGGAACACCACGCCCCCGCACGCGAACCGTGCCTGTCATCGCATCCCCGCGCCCCAATCAGCCCCAACCCAACCCCCAACCCAACCCCCAACCCAACCCCCAACCCAATACCTCACATTCCAATATCGAACCGTTCCCACTTCCTCAGCCAACACCAAGCCCCGCACACCACCGCGCCCCGCACGCCACAATCACAGACAATCCCGGAACATCGCGCCCCGCCCATGCGATCGTCAAGAGCAGCACCCAGGAGGCCCCCATCGTGCCCACCAACCCACACACTTCCCCAAACGCCAACCCCTCCCCTCACCCGCTCACGCGCGCCTCCGCGGAGCGCATCGCATCGCTCGCCTCACTCGCCATCAGCGCCGCCGCCGTCGCGCTCACCGCCTCCACCGCAATCCACATCACGGCCCCCGACGCGGGCGCGCAGGCGGGGCTCCCTAGCAAGCCGGTCCCGCGCGGGCTCCCAAGACGATCAACCACACCTGCCAATCCGCCCGCAAACCCGCCGGCCAAACCCCCCGCTGCGCCCGACCACAACCATCGCCATCCCTGGCACAGGTTCCCGCACAAGCCAAGCTTCGGAATCGGCTCCCGATTCACAAGCATCGTCTCCGGCAACGCCGGGCTCATCATCGTCACCGAGGGAGGCGGCAAGTACGCCATCAACTCATCATGGGCCTGTTCCGGTTTCCGCTTCGGCCTCGGCGGCTACTACTTCCGCCCGTTCATCTCCGGGCCTTACGCCGTCTACTACGGCGCCGGCGGGCTCATCCAGATCGGCCCGACATTCGACCAGCTCCGCACCTATGTCCCCGCGACCGGGCAACAGTCACAGATCGTCATCATCGAAGAACCCGAGCGCGAACCAACGCCCGAAGAACGCCTCATGCGCGCCATGCGCGACCGCGACTACGCCCAGGCACAGGTCCTCGCACGGCAGCAGAACAATCCGCGCATCGAGTCCATGGCCCTCATCTCACGCGGCCAGATCGCAGAAGCCGTCGACATGCTCGCCCGCGCCTACCGCGACGATCCCGACCTCTTCGACAGTCCCCTCGACGCCCAGCGCTGGTTCGCCGGAGAACTCGAAGTCCGCAGAGTCCTCGGCATCGCCGTCCGCAACGCCCACCGCGAACGCACCGCCGAAGCATGGTTCATGGTCGCCACGATCATGAAGGCCCAGGGACGATTCGATGTCGCGGACAGAATGCTCGAACGCGCCAAGCAGGCCGACGCCGCGGGCAACGGCATCCTCCCAACAAGGCCCCAGCCCCAGACCACCGCTCCAAACACCGCCCCGCCCGCCACCACCGCTCCCGCGCCCCAGCCCCAAGCCCCGACCCCAACCCCAACTCCAATTCCAACCCCAATCCCAACCCCCACGCCCGGACCGGCATCCACCCCCACACCCCCATCATCCCCCGCCGAGCCCGCCGGACTCCCCGCCTCCTGACATCGCCACCCCGCCATTCCTCCCCAACCCCCGCCAACCACTCCAAGCCCTCCCGATCAAACCCAACGCCTTCGCCCGCGCCGCCTTGTGGCCCGGAGCGACCCTCTTTAGCATCCGCGGACCTTGCCGCCGACCGCACACCACCAGTCCAACCGCCCCCACAAGAACCAACGCACAAGCCCCCGCCCCGCGCGCCCCACGGAACACGCAGCGCTTCCCTTCGCCGTGCGCGCCCTGGCACCGATGACCATCAGCGCCCTCGCGCTCGCCGCCCTCACCACGCCCCACGCCGCCGCCCGCCCACTCGCCGCCCAGCAGTCTCCCGAAGCGAGCACCGTCTGGGCCCAGGCCGCCGCACGCCTCGCCCAGCCCCGCGCCGGGCGACTCGATGCCAGCGCCGCCCGCCTCTGGGCATGGCAGGAAGGTCCGCTCCACCGCCTCGCCCTCTCCGGCGATGCACGCATCAATCTCGCCGGCGCTTCCTTCCAGGCACGCCACATCACCGTGTGGATCGAGCCCACGCCCGCCACCACGCCCGACGGCTCGCGCACCACCGTCTACCGAATCATCGCCTACCTCGACCAGCCCTTCGATCCCGGCGCTGCCGCCGGCGCCTCCTTCGCCGGCGATTCGCTCCTCGTCACCGGCGTCGTCACCCAGCCCCCGCGCATCACCGCCGACCTCATCAACAACTCACGGCCCACAGACCGGGCGATCGAACAGCCCCTCGCCGATGCCGCACGACGCCTCCAACGCTTCGCCGAGGGCGATCAGTCCACCCCCGCCACTCCCCAACAGCGCCCACGGCTCGACCTCGCAGAGGGCGCCCTCATCGCGCCGCCACCTCCCGCAACCCCGACCCAGCCCCCGGTCCAGCCGCCCGCCGCCCCCACCACCCCCGGCGTGCCCATCTCCCCTGCCGACCCCTCCGCGCCCCGCATCACCCAGCGCGAACCGGGCGCAAGCACCACCACCACGCCCCTCGCCGACCCCATGCCCTCCATCGCCCGAGCCTCCGATGAGGGCATCCCCGAGAACCTCCCCGACCCGCGCACGCGCCCACTCCCCCCCGCCGAGCGCCGCGACACCACCGGCGCAGCCCTCGCCGGCGCTGGCGATGTCGCCGTCTTCGCCCCCGACTCCGAACTCGTCCTCGCCGGCATCTCCCCCGCCGGCCAGCCCACACCCGTCTCCCTCGTCGTGCAGGGCGGCGTCGTCATCCAGCACACCAGGCCGCCCTCCGCCGAGGACCCCGCCGGGCAGCCCGTCCAGCTCAGCGCCCAGCGCGCCGTCGTGTTCTTCCGCGATGGCTTCGACCCATCCGAGTTCGCCTACACCATCGACGACATTGCCGGCATCTACCTCGAAGGCAATGTCACCGTCACCGACGGGCAGTCAACGCTCCGCGGCTCCCGCGTCTACTACGAGCCCGGCACCGAACGCGCCATCGTCCTCGACGCCGTGTTCTGGACCGCCGAGGACGCCACCGGCCTGCCCCTCTATGTCCGCGCCCGTGAGATCCGCCAGCTCTCCCGCCGCGAGTGGTCCGCCCAGGACATCAAGCTCGCCAATGTCGCCTTCGCAGAACCGCACTTCGCCATCGGCGCCTCCGATGTCCGCATCCACTCCGTCCCGACCATCGGACAGCGCGACCGCATCGAGATCGAGGCATCCGGCGTCTCATTCCGCGCCGCCGGGCTCCCGCTCTTCGCAGTCCCCAGGGTCTCCGGCGAACCCCGCCCCGCGCCCATCCGCTCAGTCTCGCTAGAGAACCAGGCCGGCGACACCGTCCTCCGCACCGAGTGGGACCTCTACACCCTCCTCGGGCTCGACGCCCAGCGTGGCAACCGCGCCGACCTCATCCTCGATGCGTTCTTCGAACGCGGCGTCGGCGTCGGAACCAACATCGAGTGGTCCAGGCCCGACCTCACCGGCGAGATCTTCGCCTACTACATCAACGACGATGGCACCGACGAACTCACCTCCGGAGCCGAGATCGACCGCGACAACGACAACCGCGGCATCGTCCTCGCAGAACAGTTCTGGCGACTCAACGAACGCTGGGACCTGTTCATGGAGGTCGCGTACATCTCGGACGAGGCCTTCCTCGACTCGTTCTTCGAACGCGAGGCCGAGACCCGACGCCAGCTCAACACCGGGCTCTACCTCCGCCGCGTCGAGGGAACCGACGCCCTGACCATCGAGATCCGGCAGTCGCTCAACGACTTCATCTCGAACGAGTACCTCCTCCAGTCAAAGGGATACTCCACCAGCACCCTCCCGGACATCGCCTACCACTCCATCGCGCGCGACCTGTTCAGCGGCGCCGCCTCCTACTTCGGCTCCGCACGCCTCACCAACCTCGAGCTCGACTACTCCGAGCCGCGCATGGAAGAACTCGGATTCGACACCATCACCCGCGCCCGCGCGGCGTTCGGGATCCTCCCGGGGCAGTCCATCGAGGATGTCCTGCTCGCCTCCGGATACCCCGACCGCAGCATCACCCGATTCGACACCAGGCACGAGTTCGAGGTCCCGCTCGAGCTCGGGCCCATCAGCATCGTCCCCTACGCGACCGGGAGGCTCACCGCCTACGACTCGGAATTCACCGACTACGCCGCCAACTTCGCCGACCCCGACGACGACGACTCGCTCAGGCTCTGGGGATCCCTCGGCGTCACCGCATCCACATCCCTCGTCCGCGTCGACGACTCGGCGAAGTCCGAACTCTTCGACCTCGACCGCATCCGCCACATCGTCGAACCGTCCGTGACCGTCTGGCACGCCGACACAACGCGGTCCAGCGACTCCCTCCCCGTCTTCAACGACGAGGTCGAGGCCATCAACGAGGGAACCGCCGCCCGCATCGGAATCCGCAACACCTGGCAGACCATGCGCGGCCACCCCGGCCGCAAACGCTCCGTCGACTGGCTCATCGTCGACGCCGCCTACACCACCGCCGACAACGAGGCCGACCAGTCCTCGCCCTTCGGACGCTGGATCGGATACCGCCCCGAGCGATCGACCCTCGGCGAGTTCCTCACCGCCGACGCCGTCATGCGCACGACCGAGGCCCTCTCCCTCACCGGCTCCGTGCTCTACGACAACGAGGAGAACGAACTGGCAAGAACATCCTTCGGAACCCTGCTCGACCACGGCGCCGGATTCAGCTCGTTCTTCGAGTACCGCGAGCTCCACGCCATCGACGCCACATACCTCAACGCCGGCGCCGCCTACGAGTTCACCAGGAAGTACGCCGGCATCGTCGACGCCACTTGGGACCTCGACCGCGACGAGTTCCAGGAAGTCGACGCCAGGGTCGTCCGCAGATTCCCCCAGTGGACCGTCGAGGTCGGCCTCAGCGTCGACGGCGTCGCCGACCGATTCGGCATCGGATTCAGCGTCCGACCCGTCGGATTCTCAGGCGAGACCCGCGAACGCATCTTCACCGCAGACCCCGACGACATCGAGGCCGTCGGAATCCCGGGCGCCGCCGGCGGCATGCAGATCCGGCGCGGCCGGCTCAACCACGGCCCGTTCCAGTAACCAGCCCCGCCACCTTCCGCACCACCCCCAGCGCGGCACCGATCCGCCACACCTGCCGGTCGTAATCCCCCGTGTTGTTGCTCACCACGCGCACCTCCGCGAACGGGATCACCCGCCCGAAGCGCCGTGACAGATGCTGCGCTGCCGCCCGGCCCGCCGCCCCCTCCATCGCCTCCACCACCGCCCCCGTCCGCGACGCCACATCACGCGCCAGCGCATCCGTCCCGCTGCACACCGACACCGTCGCGATCACCCCGCGCTCAACCGCCACCCCGCCCGCCGAAAGCCGGGCCGCGATCGCATCGCCCAGCGCCCCGCACCCCCGCGCGAACCCGGCGTCATCCACCGCATCACCACCCGCGCCGCTCAGCACATCATCCGGCGGGAACCCCATCTCGCTCAGCGACACGAACCCGCTCGGCGTCCGCACCCCCTCATCCGCGTACACCGAGTCCGTCGCCACCACCACCGACCCGATCTCCAGCATCCCCGCACCCTCCCGCCCCGCGCCCCCCGGCAGCGCCCCGCAGATCCCGATCCCCACCACCCCCACCACCCCCCCAGCCCCGCATCCCGCATCACCCCGCCGAAGCGCCTCCGCCGCCTCCACCGCCACCGCGATCCCCGACGCCGCGTTGCCCTTCCCCACCCCTGTCAGCACCGCATCGCACACCCCCAGATCCACCGCATCCCACGAACGCGCTGCCCACGCCACCCCTTCATCCCCACCATCTTCTCCATCCACGCCCAGAACCCCCGCGCACACCGCCCGCCACTCCACCCGCGCCGCCACAGCAAGCAGAAACCGCTCACGCACCGCAACCATCTCCAGATCCCGCCACCACACCCTCCCGCATCGCCCTCAATTCCCGCGCACCTCCTGCACCTCCCAGCGCAGCTCGCGCCCCGTGCAGTCGATGTGCACCGCGAAGAACCCGCCCTCGTGCTCCAGCACCAGCGGCCAGATCACCTTCCGATCCGTCTCCGGCATCGGCAACTCCGGAACCCGCGACGCCTCGATCCATTCCAGACGCCCCTCCCGCATCTCGAACGGCTCAAGCTCCACCGCACCCAGCACGCGGTAATAGAACATCAGCCAGTGCGTCTCCCCGCCGTACCCCGTCTCAGAAATCAGCCCCGCCAGGTGCAGCCGATCCATCGGGATGTCCAGCCCGGCCTCCTCCTGGATCTCACGCTGCGCGCACCGCGCTGGCGATTCACCCACCGCCGTGTCCAGCTTCCCGCCGATCGGCGAGTACAACCCCCGGTTCGGCGCCTTGCTCCGGTGCAGCAGCAGGTACCGCCCCGCCGAATCCCGCAGCTCGCACAGGCACGCGATCTTGTACGGCAGCGTCGGGCCCGCCACGGGCGCTGCAAGCGGTCCGGGCGAAGGCGCCCCCGGCAACGACGGCTCGATGCTCATCACACCACCGCCGTTCCCGCAGCGCCACCGCCCGGACCAGCCAACGCATCCCGACAGGCAAACACGACCGAAATCACTTCGCGTCCTTCTCCTCGCCGCCCGACAGCGCCTCGGCCGTCTTGTCCGACGCGTACTGCAGATCCTCGCCCGCGCCCCGCACCGTCGAGCACGCCGAAAGCGCCACCGGAACCGCCACCAGCGCAGCCCCCACCAGCACGCGAACCACCATCGACTTCGTCCGTTCCATCGCTGACTCCTTCCGCCGCGCATCGACGATCACCGGCGCCGGCGCACTCCGCCGGACACAACCCCCATCGACGCACCGGGGTCCAAACCAGCGTAGCGTCAGCATGCCCCACCGTCCCCCCGCATCGCCATCGCCCACTGATGCGCACCCGCCCACTTCGCCGATGGACGATGCATGAGCCCCCGCGCAACGCCCCAAACTTCCCAATCCATTTCCACCCCCGCCCCGACCCATCAACCCAAGGCGGATCCCCCAGCCAGGCAACGCATGCCACGCCGCACCAGCCCCATCCCGATCCCACCCGCCACCCGCGACCCAGCCGCCGTCGCAGGACGGCACTGCCACCTCATCGGCATCGCCGGATGCGGCATGTCCGCCCTCGCACGCATGCTCATCGCACGCGGCGCCATCGTCACCGGCTCCGACATGGCCCCGGGCGAGGCCACCGACCAACTCGCCCGCCTCGGCGTCGGCATCGCCTTCGACCAGCGCGCCGGCCGCCTCCCCGAAGACACCGACCTCGTCATCGCCTCCGCCGCCGTCCGCCCCGACAACCCCGAGCACATCGCCGCGACACAGCGCGGCATCGAGACCATCACCTACCCCGAAGCGCTCGGCCGCATGATGCTCGCCCGCACCGGCGTCGCCCTCGCGGGCACCCACGGCAAGTCCACCACCACCGCAATGCTCGCCCACGCGCTCATCCACGCCGGGCTCGACCCATCCGTCATCGTCGGCGCCACCACCCCACACCTCGCCCAGCCTGGCCACCCGCCCACCGGGTTCCGACTCGGCGCCGACACCATCCCCGCAGGACCCATGGCCGGCAGCCCCGGGCTCCTCCTTGCCGAAGCCTGCGAGTTCAACCGCTCCTTCCACAACCTCCACCCCACCATCGCCACCATCATGTCCGTCGAGGCCGACCACCTCGACATCTACGGCTCCCTCGACGCCGTCATTCAGGCCTTCGCCGAGTTCGCCGCACGCCTCCCCGCCGAGCGCGATGGCGGACGCCTCCTCATCGCCCACGATGGCGCCCACCGCAGAGAGATCACCGCCGCCACCCACGCACAGGTCCAGACCTTCGGCTTCGCACCCGCCGCCGACTGGGTCCTCACCTACGACAACGACACCCGCCGCGTCGGCCTGTCCAACAACAACAAGCTCGTCGCCACCTGGATCAACCGCCTCCCCGGCATCCACATGGCCGCCAACAGCGCCGTCGCCGCCACCCTCGCCATCTGGCTTGGCGCCGAGCCCACCGCCGTCGCCGAGGCCCTCGCCTCCTTCACCGGGCTCGACCGGCGCATGCAGTTCCTCGCCGAACACCGCGAGCCCCACTGGCCAAAGTCCGCCCCGCCCGTCCGCGTCTACGACGACTACGGCCACCACCCCACCGAGATCGAAGCCACCCTCCGCGCACTCCGCGACGCAGAACGACCCGAGCAGCAGGGGGGGCGGCTCATCTGCGTCTTCCAGCCCCACCAGCACTCGCGCACACGATTCCTGCTCGAGGAATTCGCCCAGTCCTTCGCCCACGCCGATGTCGTCATCGTCCCCCACATCTACTTCGTCAGGGACTCGGAGATCGAAAAAGCCAAGGTCTCGGCCGCCGACCTCGTCGACCGCCTCCGCCAGCGCGGCGTCCAGGCCATGCACCTCTATCCCTTCGAGGCCATCGTCGAACAACTCCAGATCGTCTGCCGACCCGGCGACCTCCTGGTCGTCATGGGCGCCGGCCCCGTCTGGCAGGTCGCCCGCAAGTTCCTCGACCGCAACTGACCAACACCCCCGCGCCCCGCCCCCGCGCGCACAGACGCACTCATTCTCCCTCAGGACCCAGCAGGAACTCCAGCGTCCACGCCAGACGCTCCGCCCACGCATCCTCGTTGTGCCGCCCATCCTCCACCACTCGGAACCGCAGCACCGGCGCACTATCGCCGCTCACCCCCGCGGCCCCCGCATCGATCCGCTCTTCGATCGCATCGCGCAGCGACTCGCTCGCCTCCACCAGCGCCGCATCCCGCTGCGCATCGCCGTACTCGCGGTTGCCCATGCCCACGAACATCCGATCCGGCAGCACCCCGGCGTGACGCCCGATCCGGCGCACAAGCACCAGGTCACCGATCCACAACGCCGGCGACTCGATCAGCACCCGCGAGAACACCCCCGGACGATCGAACATCGCCTGGATCGTGATGTTCCCCCCGCAGGATGACCCGCCGAGCGCCCGATGCTCAGCGCCCTCGAGCACCCGATACTCGCCCTCCACCCAAGGAATCAACTCATCGACCAGGAACGACAGGTACCGGTTGCCGATCCCAGTCTCCCCGTTGACTTCCACCCCATCCAGCGTCAACTCGCTCACGCGCCGCTCCCCGCCATGGTCGATCCCGACCACGATCCACGGCTCGACTTTCCCCGACTCGATCAGCGACGACATCGTCTCATCGACTCGCCACTCCATCCCGAACCCCGCCGTCGCCGCATCGAACAGGTTCTGCCCATCGTGCATGTAAAGCACCGGATACCGCCGATCCGCGTTCGCCGGATCGTCGTACCCCGCCGGCAACCACACCCGCACCGTCCGAGGCATCGGCCCCAGCGCCCGCGCACGAACCTCATGGATCCGCAGATCCCCAACCACGCTCGACTCCCGCGCCGCCCGATCCTCACCCATCGACCACCTCGTCCCCCGCTGATCCGCGAAACCCTCCAGGACAAGATCGAGCACCGCCACGCCCTCGCCTTCCGCTTCGACCCGGCGCAGCGATGACCACTCCGACTCATCCAGCGTGCGATTCGGCACATCCCGACCCGCGCTGTCGACCTCCACCGTGTCCCACCCGCCGCGCGTGAACTTGAACGAGAACCCGTCCCGTCGGATCGTCTCACTCGGCAGGAAGAAGCTCCATCCGCCGCCGGTCTCCTGCCCCGCGCGCCCGCCCTCGCCCGGCGCCCGCTCCGACCAGCCGCCATCGCTCGCCAACCCCGCCGGATCCCACCCGGAATCGCTCGAAGCGAGATACAGCGTCGGACGCTGCCCATCGGCGAACATCCCCGAGCGATCCAGAACCCGCACCAGCACCCGCGTCGGCTCCGCGATCCCGCGATCCGTCATCCCCGCCCGCTCATCACCACTCGGCGGCGACGACTCCGCGCCCTCGCTCGATGCCGACTCGCCCGGCTCGGATCCGCCACCGCTCACTTCCTCGCTCAGACTCCCACCCACGCTCCCACCCGAACTCCCATCGCACCCGCCCGCAACCAGTGCGAACAGCGCGAAGGCAACTCCAACGAGCCAACCCAGCAACACACGCTCGTGCCGAACGCCGCCCATGATGACCCTCCACAATCGCCCCCCCCCAACTCCCCCCACAGGCTCCCGCCTCCCCGGATCCTCCTACAACACATCAGCCTGCGGTCACTTCCCAGCCGCGTACCGCTTCGAAACCTCATCCCAGTTCACCACATTCCACCACGCGCTGATGTAGTCCGGCCGCTTGTTCTGGTACTTCAGGTAGTACGCGTGTTCCCAGACATCCAGACCCAGGATCGGCGTCCCCCCGCAACCCGCCGCATCGCCGATCGCATCCTTCATCAACGGCGAATCCTGGTTCGCCGTCGAGCACACCTCCACCTTCCCCCCCTTGTGCACGCACAGCCACGCCCACCCCGAACCGAACCGCCCCGCACCCGCATCCGCGAACTTCTTCTTGAAGTCATCGAACGAGCCGAACGCAGAATCGATCGCCTTCGCCAGATCACCCGACGGCTTCCCGCCGCCGCCCTTGCCCGCCGGCGCCATCACCGACCAGAACAACGCATGGTTCGCCGCCCCGCCGCCGTTGTTCCGAACCGCACCCATCTTGTCCCCCGGAACCTCCTTCAGCCGCCGGCACACCTCCGCGGCGTCCGTCACGCTCGCCAGCGGCGTGCCCTCCAGCGCCGCGTTCGCCTTGTCCACATACGCCTGGTGGTGCTTCCCATGGTGGATCTGCATCGTCGTCGCATCGATGTGCGGCTCAAGAGCAGCGTGGTCGTACGGAAGCGTCGGAAGTGAGAGTGCCATATCCAGAATCTCCAATCGTGTCGTGGGTGTTCAAAGCCAGCCACCCCACCCCTGTCCGCCGGTCGCGCCACAGCTCTCGCCGGCTGCTCAGAGTCGCGGGGGAAGTGGGGGAGTGGGAGAGGGACGACGCAGGTCATCCCGCGCTGCCCCTCGAAACTCCGATCCGGAACCCAGAATCCAGCCCCGAGATCGAGCCCCGCTATCGGGCCCCGCCAACCCATGCTAGACGCCCACACCCACCAGCAGGCACACGCCCCAGCCCGCCCCAAGCCCCGCGCCCCAATTCAGGAACCCGCCGAGCCACCCCACCCATCCCGGGGTGCGTGCAATCCCCCCACCGGACCCGGCATTTTCCATGATTTCACGGGGAATCCTCGCTTTGGCCGAATTGATGATGCATTCTTGGACTTGGTTTCCCGCGTGATGGACGGGCGCCACACACACCCATCTCACACGCTCCGTCCCGGGCCCGCCTTCGCCCCGCCACAGGGCCCATCCACCAGAGCCCTGACCCCGATACCCCATCCCATGCCTTCCAGCCCCACTTTTTTAGAACACTTCCAGTCTTCCACCTGAACCCAAATCACCGCTTTCCGTATAACCGGTGCTGGATTCATTCGTCAGTCACCGTGCTTGGCCGAACATCCGTCGGGCAGCATCCGGAACTTGGGGAAGATTTCAGTGGTTCAACGAGTTGATTTGTGCCCGGTCTTCTGTCATGATGGGCACCCATCTCCGGGGGCGGGTCTCGGCATCCAATCAGCAAACCCGAGCGATTTCACTCGGGAGTGAAAATTGAGTCTCCGGTCGCCAACGATCGGCGATTGCGGTCCGGCAGGGCCAACGCCCTGCACCCAGACAGGACCATTCATCGACAGGCCCTTTCGGGCACCCAAGCGGGTCGGGAACCCGCTTCCGATCAAGCACAGGACAGTCTTTCCCAATGGGGGCCGAGACGCCCCGGAACCAGGCACAGCAATGAGCATCCACACCACACAGATTGGCCGATTCGCCTCCGGCTCGCCGCTCGACCGACTCGCGCGCCGCCAGGGAATCGCCCTCTCGGACTCCTACGAGCCCGCCGTCGCCGTCGCGACGCGCACCGCCACCCCGCGCCGCACTTTCTCCTCAGAAGATGAGCGCATCCTCAAGCAGCTCATGTCCGAGGAAATGGACCTCATCGACAACCCCCTCTTCGGCAAGCCCGAAGCCGAGCGCGTCATCTACGACGAGGCCCCGGACATCCGCAAGCCCGATGCGTCCTGGTACCACCCCGTCATGGACGACCTCGGCACCCCCCGCGGCAAGATCCCCAAGCCCTCAGATCAGGTCATCCTCACCGGCGCCGAAGAGCGCGTGCTCTTCCTCCAGTTCAACTACGCCCGCTGGAAGATCCGCGAGATCCAGCGCGGCATCTGGGCCACCCCCAGCAAGAAGCCCTCCACCGAGGAAGCCTCGGAGATGCTCCGCTGGTACCGCCTCGCCGACCAGCTCCGCATCCAGATCGCCGAGACCAACCTCGCCCTCGTGCTCGCCATGGCCAAGCGCACCCGCATGTCCGAAGTCGACTTCGCCGACCTCGTGTCCGAAGGCAACATGGCCCTCCTCCGAGCCATCGACAAGTTCGACTGCGAGCGTGGCTTCAAGTTCTCCACCTACGCCTGCCGCGCCATCCTCAAGGCCTTCTCCCGACAGGGCATGAAGCTCTCGAAGTACCGCCAGCGCTTCCCGACCGACTTCGACCCCAAGCTCGAGAAGTCCGACCACCTCGACACCAAGCGCTCCGAGTTCGTCGGCGATGCCGCCTCCGAGGTCAAGCGCATCGTCGTTGAGAACACCTGCGAGCTCTCGGACATCGAGCGCACCGTCATCGAGCACCGCTTCCGCCTCAACCAGGAGCCCACCAACGAGAAGCCCATGACCCTCGAGCAGGTCGGCCAGATCATCGGCGTCACCAAGGAGCGCGTCCGACAGATCCAGAATAAGGCCCTCGAGAAGATCCGCACGGAACTCGAAATGGCCTACCTCGCCAGCCCCGAAGAGCGCCGCAAGGCCGAGCAGGAACGCCTCGCCGCACTCGCCGCGATCAACTGATCGCCGGCCCTCCAACCAACCTCCCCCCCCCCC
>JBQLZO010000091.1:0-168390 GCA_052168315.1 Phycisphaerales bacterium
CTCAGCTGTGGCGGTGGGGGTGGGTGGGTCAGCGTGGGCGTGGGTGGTCGGCGGCGTCGTTTGCCGATCGCATCGGCGGGGCGGCGAGGGCATCGAGCATCTGCTGGCCCTTGACATCGCGGACGGACCGGCTGAGCTCTTCGAGCTGGGCCATGATCTCGTCGACGCTGCGGAACTTGTAGTACTCGGAGGCGTAGCGGACATAGGCGATGTCGTCGATGGATCGGAGCCTTTCGGCGACCATCTGGCCTATGACGGCGGTTTCGACCTCTCGGTCGTGCTGGCGGTGGAGTTCATCCTCGATCTCCTCGACGAGGCGGAGCTTGACCTCCTCGGCGATGGGTCGTTTGCCGCAGGCGGCGCGGATGGCGGCGGAGATCTTGTCGCGCTGGAAGGCCTCGCGCTTGCCATCGCGTTTGATGACGGTGAGGCGGGGGGTGTCTTCGACGCGTTCGTAGGTGGTGAAGCGGCGGTCGCAGGCGAGGCACTGGCGGCGTCGGCGGATGACGCGCCCGGCTTCTGAAGCGCGGGAGTCGATGACCTTGTCGTCGTTGGCGCTGCAGAAGGGGCAGATCATGCGGATACCACCATTGGTAGGGGGTCTTTCGTTTCTGCCACATGATAGCGAAGGAGGGTTGGGCCGCAACGCTGGGTGATGGTGGGGAGCGGGGCGGTGCGCGGCGGATCGGGCGTGTGGATGGGGGTGGTGTTGCGGGCGGGGGTGGACGGGCCTATTTTCTCGTCATGCCCGGTCGGAAGGACACCGAGACGATCACGCGTTGGGGCGTTTCCCGCTGCGGCTGAGGCAGTTCCGTCGTCATCGCTGACCCCTTCGGACGCCCGGTCGCATGCCGGGCGTTGTTTGTTGTGGATGCTGGGGCGGCGTGGCGGGTTGGTTCGGATTGGTTCGGGTTGGCCCGGGAGTGATTGGGAGTTCGAGCATGGCGCGCATCACGCTTCCTGATGGATCGGTTCGTGAGTTCGAGGGCGTGACGACGCCGCTGGCGGTGGCCGAGTCGATCGGTGCGCGACTGGCGAAGGAGGCGGTGGGGGCGCGGGTGGACGGGGAGCTGTCGGACCTGTCGCGTCCGATCGAGGTTGATGCGGCGGTGTCGATCATCACGGCCCGGCCCCGGGATGAGCAGCAGCGCGCGGATCTGCTGTTCCTGCTGCGGCACTCGACCGCGCATGTGATGGCCGAGGCGATCCAGCGGATCGTTCCCGGGGCGCAGCTGGTGTACGGGCCGCCGGTGGAGAACGGGTTCTACTACGACATCAGCTTCCCGCCGGACCGGGCGCTGACCTCGGGGGACTTCGAGGCGATCGAGGCGGAGATGGCCAAGATCGTGGCGGAGGATCGGCCGTTCACGCGGTACGAGATGCCGATCGGTGAGGGGATGACGAAGCTGAAGCACGAGGGGAGCAAGTTCAAGCTGGACAACGCAGAGCGCGCGGTGGCGGCGGGGTCCGAGCGGCTGTCGTGGTACGCGACGGGGGAGCCGGGGAAGCACTGGGAGGATCTGTGCCGCGGGCCGCATGTGCCCTCGACGGGTCGGATCGGCGCGTTCAAGGTGATGTCGCTGGCATCGTCGTACTGGCACGGCGATGAGAACTCGGACCGGCTGACGCGGGTGTACGGGACGGCGTTCCCCAGCGAGAAGGAGCTGGCGGAGCACCTGGATCGGCTGGAGCAGGCGCGGGCGCGTGACCACAAGGTGCTGGGCAAGAAGCTGCGGCTGTTCCACATCGACGAGATGGTGGGGCAGGGGCTGGTGCTGTGGACGCCGAAGGGATCGGTGATCCGGAACGAGCTGGCGAGGTTCATCTCGACGGAATTGAACCGGCAGGGGTACCAGCAGGTGTACACACCGCACATCGGGAAGCTGGACCTGTACCGGACCTCGGGGCACTTTCCGTATTACAAGGAGTCGCAGTTCACGCCGTTCGCGGAGCGCGAGGCGATGATGGAGATGGCCAGCGAGGGGTGCTCTTGCGGCGAGCTGTCGAACCGGCTGGAGTCGGGCGAGGTGGATGGGTTCATGCTCAAGCCGATGAACTGCCCGCACCACATCCGGATCTTCGCATCGCAGCCGCATTCGTACCGGGATCTGCCGGTGCGGCTCGCGGAGTTCGGGACGGTGTACCGGTGGGAGCAGTCGGGTGAGCTGAACGGGATGACGCGGGTGCGGGGGTTCACGCAGGATGATGCGCACCTGTTCTGCACCGAGGAGCAGGTGGAGGGGGAGATCATGGGGTGCCTGGAGCTGGTGAAGATCATCTTCGACACACTTGGGATGCACGACTACCGGGTGCGGATCGGGCTGCGGGATCCGGATTCGTCGAAGTATGTGGGCAAGTCGGAGAACTGGGACAAGGCCGAGTCGGCGTGCCGGAACGCGGCGAAGGCGCTGGGGGCGCGGTACACGGAGGAGCCGGGGGAGGCGGCGTTCTACGGGCCGAAGATCGACTTCGTGGTGCGGGATGTGATCGGTCGTGAGTGGCAGCTCGGGACGGTGCAGGTGGACTACAACCTGCCGGAGCGGTTCGGGCTGGAGTACATCGGCGCGGACAACCAGGCGCATCGCCCGGTGATGATCCACCGGGCGCCGTTCGGTTCGTTCGAGCGGTTCATCGGGGTGCTGATCGAGCACTTCGCGGGGGCGTTCCCGGTGTGGCTGGCGCCGGAGCAGGTGCGGGTGCTGCCGATCTCGGAGAAGTCGTCGGAGTACGCCGAGGAGGTGGCGGGGATGCTGCGGGCCCGGGGTGTGCGGGTGACGGTGGATGCTTCGAACGAGCGTGTGCAGGCGAAGATCCGCGACGGCTCGGAGGAGAAGGTGCCGTACCTGGCGGTGGTGGGCCCGCGGGATGCGGAGGGGCGGAAGGTGTCGCTGCGTGCGTTCGGGATCGCGAAGGACCTGGGGTCGATGGGCCTGGAGGAGTTCGTGGACGCGGTGGCGGCGGAGTATGAGAGCCGTGGAGCGAGCACGGTGCGGTCGCGGTTTCCTGAGGGGGCGGGTTCTCAGTAAGTGAAGAACTTAGTAGCATGGGCGGGTGAGGCAGAGGCCTCAGGGATGTTCCGGACGCCGGCGCGGTTCGGGCGTGCGGTGTGGTTCGAGCGCAGCGGGAGGATCGGTGATGGCGAACGAGTGGCAGAGCGGGCACGATGGTTCTGATTCGGGGATGCGGGCGGGCCCGGCGGCGCCGCCGACGCAGGCGGGGCAGGTTCGGGCCGGCGCGGGCACGACGCGGTGGGCGACGGTGTTCGGGGTCATCTCGATCGTGCTGTCGAGCCTCGGGCTGCTGGGCGGTTTGTGCTCGGCGATCGCGATTCCGTTCTCGGCGTCGATGTCGGCGGCGGCTTCGCAGCAGGGTGGCCCGAATCCGTTCTCGTTCGGCGGGCCGATGGCGTTGCAGGTGGTGGCTCAGTTGATCGGGCTCGGGCTGTCGGTGATGCTGCTGGTGGCGGGGATCCAGCTGCTCAAGCGGCGGGCGAGCGGCGTGTCGCTGCACAAGCTCTGGGCGATGGTATCGATCCCGATCGTGCTGATCATGATGGGGGTGAACGCGTTCTTCATGTCGCAGCAGATGAACGCGGCGATGGCGAGTCAGGGGAACACCCCGCCGCCGGGCGTGACGGGCACGATGGTGGTGTTCTCGGTGGCGTTCGGGTTGGTCGGGTCGCTGACCTATCCGGTCATCGTTCTGTGGTGGATGAACCGGGCGCGGGTGAAAGAGGAGTCGTCCGGCTGGGCGTGATCGGCGGGCTTGAGCGGCTGGGTGTGGTGATAGAGCCGGCGACGGTGGCCGGTCGGATGATTCACGATGCGATGCAAGAACTGTGACTATGCGCTGTGGAACCTGACCTCGCGCACCTGCCCGGAGTGCGGGGAGGGGTTCAAGCCATCGGAGTTCAGCCTGAATCCGAACGCGGTGCGGTTTCTGTGCCAGCATTGCGGGCAGCAGTACTTCGGGACGACGGATGATGGGCATCTGAACCCGGTCGAGTTTGACTGCGTGCGGTGCGGTCGGCACATCCATATGGATGAGATGGTGCTCACGCCGGGTGAGGGTGTGAGCGAGTCGCTGACGCGTGGTCGGCGCGCGGATGCGAACCCGTGGCTGCGCCGGGGGGACATCGGGACCTCGAAGGCGGGGTGGCGGACGCTGGGGCGGGTGCTGGGGCACCCGGGATCGCTGATGGACGCTCCGAGCGGGCAGAGCGGGCTGCTGCGTCAGGCGCTGTGGTTCTCGCTGCTGGTGAATCTGCTGGTGGGGGTGGCGAGCACGATTCCGGCGGCGGGATTCGTGCTGCTGATGGGGGGGATGGGTGGCGGGATGGGGATGGGCGTGTGGGTGCTGGTGTCGATGGGACTGCTGCCGATCGCGGTGATGATGCTGTTGTGGGTGGTGTCCGGGCTGCTGGGGCACCTGTTGATGCTGCAGCGTGGCGGGGCGGGGGGCGGGTGGAGGCGATCGCTGGAGGCGGGGCTGTACGCATCGGGGGTGAATGTGCTGATGGCGGTGCCGTGCATGGGGATGTACCTGGCGCCGGTGGCGGTGGTGTGGGGCGGGGTCAGCCTGGGGCTGATGTTCCGGGCAGCGCACGGTGTGAGCGCGCGGCGGGCGATTCTGGCGGGGCTGGCGGTGCCGGTACTGTGCGTCGGGTGCGCGGTGGTGGGGTTCGTGGTGCTGGTGAACTGGTCGTCGGTCATTGTGTCCAGCGCCCGGTCCACGGCGGGGGTGTCGGTGCATACCGCGAGCGTGGCGCGGTTTATGAATGTGCAGCCGGCGCAGAGCAACGCGTGGCCATCGCATGGGCTCGAGTTGTTCGAGGCGATGGTGCAGAGCGGCGAGTCGATCGACTCGCTGGACTGGATCCACGATGTGAGCGCGGTGGAGGTGCTCCCAGGGATTGATGAGTTTGACTACAACGGGTACTCGCCGAGTGAGCGGGCGAGCCTGCTTTCGAAGGCGGTGGGACAGCTCCCATCGGATGTGGTGGCGCATCGGGTGGGGGACATGGTGTTCACCTACCACGGGCTCGGGGTGTCGCAGGCGGGTGTGGCCGATCGGTGGCTGGCGGTGTGGAGTCCGCACCGCGGGCGGTTCCCGGCGAGGGGCGGGTCTCGGCTGGCGCTGGAGTCGTCGGACCGGTTCATCGTGATCAAGGGCGGGTGGGGGCAGGAGGAGTACGACAGGGCATCCTTTGTTCGGGCGCTGGCGAGGGAGAACCAGGCGCGGCAGGCGGCGGGGCTGCCGGCGCTGCCGGACCTGGCGGATTTCGACTGGATCGCGACGGAGTCGGTGCCGGGGTCGGGCGCGTTGGCGCCGATCGTGCCGTGATGGGGAGGCGGGCGGGTCGGGTGGTGGCCGGTGGCTCGGGCGCGGGCGCGGGCGGGGATGGGCTGTCTGGACGTCGGGTTCTGGGAAGGGGGGATTGGGGGGGGTTGCCAATGGTGGGTTGGGGGCTATCCTTGCGGTCCCACCCCGCGCTGCCTTCGGGCCGGCGGGATGGTCTGTTGGGCGATTGGCGCAGTTGGCTAGCGCGCATCGTTGACATCGATGAGGTCACTGGTTCGAGCCCAGTATCGCCCACTTCAGCGGATTGACGGGGAACGGCGTTGGCCGCCCTGGGTTGCGTTTCGGGATGGATTGCGGGCGCTGGTGCGTTCTGCGGGGCATTCCGGGCACTCGGGGCGGTTGTTGTTTGGAAGTTGTTGTTCGGTGGGGCTGGATGGGGCGGATGCGCCCGGGGCTCGGGAGGTGGGATGCCGGGGCTGAAATGTTCGTAGCATGGGGTTCGGATCGATCGGGATGGGATCCGGGTTGGATCCTGTGCGGATCAGGGAGCCTGCCGGGGAGGGGCTGGTTGTGATTCGGCCCGGGGTGGCGTTGCGGAGATATGGACCAAATGAGCCTGCGCTTTCGATTCGGTGTTGTGATGGGGTTGGCGGTTTGGGCGGCGCTGGGGTGGTCTTTGTGTGTGATGGTGGGGTTGGCGATGGTGGGGTGTTCGAGCCAGAAACCGCGTCCGGTTCGCCCGCGTTCTGTGGATGTGGTTTCGCGTGATGTGGCCCCGATTCTGCGTGGGACGATCGGGGCCGAGGCGCGGCTGGAGGGGTTGGATCCAACGATCGTGACGGGGTACGGGCTCGTTGTGGGGTTGAACGGGACGGGATCGGGCGATGCGCCGCTTGGGGTTCGCGCTGTGATGGAGCGCGAGATGCTGGCGCTGGGAGTGGGGCAGGAGGCGGGGCCGTTGCCGGGGGTGACGCCGGCGATGATGATCGACAGCCCGGACACGGCGGTGGTGCTGGTGCAGGCCGTGATCCCGCCCGCAGCGCCGCAGCTCTCGCGGTTCGATGTTCGGGTGGCGACACTGCCCGGGAGCGCGGTGTCATCGCTGGCGGGTGGGCGGCTGTACACGACGGAGCTTCGGCAGGGGCAGGCGAGCCCCTCGGCGCCCCGGACGCCGGCGATCGCGCGGGCGCGCGGGGACCTGTACATCAACCCCCTGACGGATCTGACGACGGGGAGCACCGGTGCGATCCGGGCTCGGATTCTGAACGGGGGCGAGGTGGTGACGCCGTTCCGCCCGACGCTGAACCTGGATGTTCCGTCTCACGGGCGTGTGCGCGCGGTGACGGACGCGATCAACAGCCGGTTCGGGCAGCGGGAGGGTCCGGTGGCGATCGGTCGGAACGAGGAGACGATCGAGATCGTGATCCCCTCACGGTACCGCGAGAACACGACGGAGTTCGTGAACATCCTCCGGCACCTGCGGATCGACCAGCGTTTCCCGAGCGAGTATGCGCAGCGGTATGTGAACGAGCTGAAGTCCCAGCCTGAGCTGGCGGACAATCTCTCTTGGTGCCTGGTGGCGCTTGGGGAGGCGGCGGTTCCGATCGTGCGTCAGTTGTATGACTATCCGGAGGCGACGCCGCGGCTGGCGGCGCTGCAGGCGGGGGCGCGTCTGAACGATCCGCTGACGCGGACGCACCTGAAGTCGCTGATCTCGGACGGCCCGGAGGGGATCCGGACGCGGGCGATCCGGCTCCTGGGTGAGGTGAACCCGAGCGATATCTCGATCAACGCGTTCCTGCACGATCTGCTGCGGACCTCGAACGAGCCCGAGGTGATCGTGGCGGCGTACGAGGCGCTGGCATCGCGTCGGGATGCGCGGGTTCGGAGCCGCGTGCTTCCGGGGCCGTTCCGGCTGGACCTGGTTCCGGGCGGCCGGCAGGTGGTGTACGCATCGCAGTCCGAGGCGCCGGTGATCGCGGTGATCGGTTCTGAGCCTTCGGTGCGGGATGTGGCGTACGCGGAGGCGTTCGACGGGCGGTTCCTGCTGCAGCGGGAGGGGGAGAACGAGCGGGTCGAGATGTTCTTCCGTCCGTTGTCGGGGCCGGCGATCCGGGCGTCGACGCCTCCTGACATCACGGACATCATCCGGACGCTGGCGCACACACCGACGCCGGAGGAGCCGCAGCCGGGTTTCTCGCTGAATTACTCGTCGGTGGTGGGCGCGATCTATGAGATCACGCGTGCGGGCGCTCTGCCGGGTGATTTCTTCTCGCAGTCGCAGATCCGGGAGCTTGAGCTGCTTCGTCAGTTGAGCGAGGACACGATGACGGAGCGTCCCGAGCTCTCGACGGAGGAGCCGGAGGAGGATCCGTTCGCGATCATCGCGCCCGAGGATCGCCCCGCCGATCCATGAGCGTGATGGCGCTGGGATTGGGCGGGGAGAGGCGGGGCGAGGTTGTGTTGGGGGGGTGTCGTTGGGGCGATGGGCGTGCTTGGGGGTTAGACTGGGCGGATGAGCGGATTGACTCCGGGCGGGGGTCTGTTTGATGGCGGCGCGTGCGCGGGCGATGGCGGCGGGATCGCGGCGCGTGCCGGTGCGGCGCTCGAGTCGTACGGGCTTTCCGAGCCGCAGCGGCGGGCGGTGGAGCACGACGAGGGCGCGCTGATCGTGCTGGCGGGGCCGGGGACGGGGAAGACGCGCGTGCTGACCGCGCGGATCCTTCGCCTGCTGCGCGATGGCGCTTCGCCGGAGTCGGTGCTGGCGCTGACCTACACGACGAAGGCGGCTCGCGAGATGCGTGAGCGCCTCGGCGAGGCGATCGGCGATGGGGCGGGACGTGTGCGGCTGCTGACCTTCCACGCTCTGGCGTGGCGGCTGATCCATCGATTCGGTGATGTGCTTGGGCTTCCGGCCCGGATCCGGCTGCGCGACTCCGGGGAGTCGGCGCGGGTGCTGAGGGCGATCTGCCGGCGTGATGGGCTTTTCGCGCTGCGTGGCGGCGAGGGGTCGGGCGTGCTTGCGGAGCAGCTGGGGCGCTTTGTGCACGCGTGCCGTTCCGCGGATCGGTCGCCGGGCGAGGCGTTGGAGAGCGCTGAGCGCTGGATCGCGGCGACGGCGGGCGCGGATGAGAGTGATGCCGAGGCGTGGGGTGAGCGGCTGGAGGCGTTGCAGTTCGGCGATGCGGCGCGGGGATACGCGGCGTTCGAACGCGAGACGCGGGAGGCGGGGCTGATCGGGTACGACGATTCGCTGTCTCTGGCGTGCGAGTTGCTGCACGATCGGCGGTTCGCGGGCCCGGTGGTGCGCGGGGAGATCCGGCATGTGCTGGTGGATGAGTTCCAGGATGTGAACCCAGCGCAGATCACGATGCTGCGGGGTCTGGCGCCGGCCGGTTCGGGGGCGGGCGGCGGTTCGCCGGATGTGATGGTGGTGGGTGATGATGACCAAGCGATCTACGCGTTCCGCGGGGCGAGCGCGCGGGCGTTCGAGCGGTTCGAGGAGATCTATGGGAGCGCGGGCGGGCGGGTTGCGCGTGTGCGGCTCGAGACGAACTATCGGTCGCGCGAGCGTGTGGTGGCGCTGGGCCAGTTCGTGATCGGGCTGTCGGGATCTCGGTTCGATCCGGACAAGTCGATGGTGGCTGGCCCGGTGAGCGGTGGCGATGGGGTCGGGGATGGGGTTGGAGGTGAGGGTGGGGCGTCGGGGATCGTGGAGGTGTTCACGATCGATGGGGATGTGAAGCGGTACGCATCGCTGGTGGGGGCGTTGATCCAGCGTGATCGGGCGCGGACGGGGCGTGGGTTCGATTCGTACGCGGTGATCGTGCGGGCGAACACGCGTGCGGAGCAGATCGCGACGGTGCTCCGGCTGGCGGGGATTCCGGTCGATCGTCGGCATCGTCGGACGCCGCTGGAGAATCCGGGGGTGCAGGACCTGCTGGCGTGGATCGAGCTGCTGCTGGACCCCGGGGCGGTGGGGGCTGCGCAGCGGCTGCTGATCAGGCCGCCGGTGCTGGCGCCTGCGGACCTGGTGGGGCGTTGGATCGGCGGGTATGCGCGGGCGGGGCTGGTGGTTGCCGAAGATGGGGATGCGGATGGGGATGGGGATTCGGAGCCGGCGGGGGGGACGGAGCGGGGGTTCTACGCGTGGGCCCTGGAGTCGATCGGGGACCTTCCGGGGGGCGTGCGAACGATGCTGGAGACGAGCGAGCGACTCTCTCGGAGCGCGACGATTCTGCCAGCGGAGCGGGCGATCGAGGCGATCATCCATGAGACGGGGCTGCTGAGTTCGGCGGAGACGCCGAGGGAGCGTGCGGAGCTGATCGCGGATCTGGCTGGTGTGCTGCGGTTCGTGCGGGCGCGGATCGATCATGCGCCGGCGCCGGGGAACCTCGCGGCGTTCTGGAGCCACTACCACGACATGGATCCAAGGGACCGGACCTTCGATGGTGAAGATGGCGATGGGGAGGAAGGGGGGGCGGCGTCGCTGGATCCGGATGCCGGTGTCTCCGGCGAAGGCGGTGGGGATGGTGGTGGTGGGGGCGTGACGGTGGTGACAGCGCACTCGGCGAAGGGGCTGGAGTTCGACACGGTGTTCGTGGTGGATGTGCGTCCGCCGCACGGGTTCCCGCAGACGCGGGATCGTTCGGAGGATGGGATCTCGATGCCCGCGGGGTTCGAGGGTGAGCCGGAGCCGGTGATTGAGGAGGAGCGTCGGTTGTTCTATGTGGCGTGCACGCGGGCGGAGCGGCGTCTGGTGCTGATCGGGAAGGCTCGGAAGGCGGAGCGGTCGAAGAGCACGGACTTCCTGATGGAGCTGCAACGCGAGTCGGCGCGGCTCTCGCTCGAGACGATGGACGGGACGGAGCTTGCGGCGGAGTTCGATGCGGAGCTGGAGGGCATGGGCGGGGTGGTTCGTGGTGGGCGGGAGGGTGTGTTGGGAGAGCGGCTGCGGATAGCGGCGCGTCGGATCCGGCACAGCGCGTTCGCGGCCCTGCACGAGGCGGAGGGGCTGGGCGGGGATGAGCGGCGGCTGGATGAGTTGGGCGGAGCGCTGGCGCGGCATGCGCGGGCGCTGGCGGCGGTGAGGGCGATCGAGCGGGGTTCTCCCGAGGTGGCGCATCGGCTGATGGATTCGCTGTCCGAATCTCACCGCGATGTGATCCTGTCGGTGCTGCGGGATGGGGAAGACGGGATGGGGGGGATCTCGGGGATTGCCTCGCCGTTCGAGCCGATGCGGGCGCCGTTGTCGCTGAGCTACTCGGCGATCAACGAGTATCAGCGGTGTCCTAGGTGTTTCTGGATCCGGCGTTCGCTCGGTCTGCAGAGCCCCGCGAGCGATGCGCAGGTGGTCGGCACGGCGGTTCACGCGGCGCTGGAGTCGCACTTCCGGGCGTTGCGGTCGAGCGAGGCGGGGGATGGCGGCGGCGGCGGGCCCGATCCGGCGCGGACGATCCGTGGGGTTCGGAAGCGGGTGCTGGATGCGACGGCGGTTCACTCAGCGCCTGATCCGGCGTTGATCGAGCGGGCGGAGGCGATGGTGGAGACAGCGCTGCTGCGGATGCATGGTCGGGGGGATGAGATCCTGGAACTGGAGCATCGATTCGAGTTCGTGCACCGGACGGCGGAGGATCCGGGGACAGCGCACCGGATCACCGGGCGGATCGATCGGCTGGATCGTGATGGGGATGGGATGCTGCGGGTGGTCGACTACAAGACGGGGATGCCGGTGAAGCGGCTCTTGAAGCCGAAGAAGGATGACCTGCAGATGGGGATTTATGCGATCGCGCTGATGGAGATGTTCGGCGGCTCGACGCCGGCGGCGGGGGAGTACTGGCTGCTGGCGACGGGCGAGCGGGGGCGGTGCCGGCTGGATGATCTGGATCTGGATCGGATCCGTGCCGAGATCGACAGCGCCATCGGCGGGATGCTCGCGGGGCGGTTTGAGCAGGGGGAGAAGTGCGAGGGGATCTGCCGTGTGCTGGAATATGTGGGGATGGAGGGGCTCAAGTAGTCCGATAACGACTGGCATTGATTCTGTGATGCGGGGTTTTATTCTGGACCCTTGGGGGCGGTATTGGCTTGCGGGGCGTGGGGAGTTGATCTATTGTCGAGATTCGGGTGGTTGGTGGGGAGTCGGTGTCGAAGGTGCAGGGATGCTTGCAACTCTTCGCTGAGCGATGATTTCCGATCCACGGTTTGGAGTGGATGCGGGGCGTTGTGAGGCGAAAAGAGCGGGTTGGTGCCTAGGATCGGGCGCTGTGCTGGAGGTTGTCTGGGTCGCCCTGCGAGGGCGTGAGGGCGACATCCGGATCGGTTTGTTAGTGGTCGTTCGCTTTTCGGCGGCCCAAGATCAAGTTGTCCAAGTCCCGAGTTCGGTGCGCCTTGTGGGGCCGAAGCGGGCCAGAAACGCGGAGAGGATTGTCCATGCTCAATTTCATGAAGTCGATGGGGCTGGCGGGTGGCGCTGCTGCCCTGCTGTTCGCCGTCGGATGCTCGTCCAACACGAGTGGAGTGCACCAAGGCGATGAGTTCCGTGGTGTGGCCGGGGGGCGGACCGCGAACGCGGGTCAGGGAGCGGTGATCGTCCGCCCCGCGCCGGTCCGCGAGGCCGAGCCCGCGCCGGCGCCCCGGACGACTCCGGCGGCGTTCCGGGGTTCGTGCGCTCCCCAGACCCCGGCGGGTTACAACGCGTCGGGGCTGGCGTTCCCGACGGGCGATGCTTCGAGCAGCGCGATCATGCTGTACCAGATGATGCCCGCGACGGCCCGCGCGAACTCGGAGTTTGAGTTCTTCTACCAGGTGTGCAACCTCACTTCCGGCACTCTTCAGAATGTCGTTGTGCAGGCGGACTCGATCGAGAACATCACGCTGGTGGATTCGGACCCGGCGTTCCAGCGTTCGGCCGGCGGGGTGGTCTTCCCGATGGGGGATCTCGGGCCGAACGAGTCGCGGATCATCTCCGTGACCGGTCGCGCGGGTTCGACGGGCATGGGCTCGGGCTGCATCTCGGTGACCTACAACAATGTGCTGTGCCAGACGGTGCAGTTCGTCGAGCCGCAGCTGCAGCTCGCCAAGACGATCTCGCCGCAGCCGCAGGTGCTCCGCTGCGATCCGATCACGATCTCGTACCGCGTGACGAACCCCGGCTCCGGCGTTGCCCAGGGCGTCCGGGTTCGTGACACGCTTCCGAACTGCATGCGTCTTGTCGGCGGCGGTTCGAATGTCGATGTTGAGGTCGGTGACCTTGGTCCCGGCGAGTCGCGTGACATCAGCGTGAATGTCGAGGCCGTGTCGACGGGCACCTGCTCCTCGCAGGCGGTCGCGACGGCTGCCGGCGATCTCCGCGCCGAGTCTGGTCGTCCGGAGATCACGATCGTCGAGCCGGTCCTCTCGGTTGATGTCGAGTGCCCGGGGCGGACCTTCCTCGGCCGCACGACGACCTTCACCTACACGGTTGAGAACACCGGCAACGGCCCGTCGAACAACACGATGCTGACGGCGTCGATCCCGGCGGGCACCGAGTTCGTCTCGGCGACGCAGGGCGGGACGATGCAGGGCGGCTCCGTGGTTTGGAACCTCGGGACGCTGGCTCCGGGCGCGACGCGCTCGGGCGAGGTGACGGTGCGTGGGGCTTCGGCGGTGACGCTGACGGCTCGGGCGACCGTGACCGGCGACTGCGCCGCGTCTGACTCTGACGAGTGCCAGACCGACATCGAGGGCATCCCGGCCATGCTGCTCGACGGCTTCGATGATCCGGATCCGATCGAACTGGGGCAGACCACGACCTACACCCTCACCGTCACCAACCAGGGCTCGGCGGACCTGACCCGCATCGAGTTCGACGGCGTGATGGCGGAAGGCTTCATGGAGTTCGTCTCCGCGACCACCACGACGCCCCAGGGCTCGGTCAGCCACACCGCCCGCGGCAATGTGATCGACTTCGCTCCGGTGGCCCGCCTCGCCCCGGGCGAGACGGCGACCTACCGGATCACCGTCCGCGCGATCCGGGCCGGTCAGGTCTCGTTCCGCTCTGAGGCGGTCTCCAACGAGATCACCGTGCCGCTGTTCAAGTCGGAAACGACCAACTTCTTCGAGTGATCGCCCATAGGCCCGTTCGGCGCTGCGGCGTTCGGGCGGGTCGGCGTTCCTGACAGATTGTGCGGCCTCCCGGATTCCGGTCCGGGAGGCCGCCTTGTTTTTTGGGGAAACGGGCGTGGGGCGCCTCGCGGGGATGTGGTGGCGGGTTAGGCTCTTGCGGCATGGGAAAGCGGTCGTCCGACGATGTTCGAACGGGTGGCGACGGCGGGGCGTTGGGCGCGGCGGGCGTTGCGCGGGTGTGGCTGGTCTCGCTGGGGCCGATGTTGGTGGTGGGGCTGGCGGCGGTGTGGCTCGGCGGTTGGTCGTTGCGGGTTCAGATCACGGCGACGGGCGTTGTGCTGGGGTGCGCGTTCGCGAGCGTCTGGATGGCGCATCGGGTGCTGGGATCGCCGCTGCGCGCGGTGGCGAACCTTCTGGATGCGATGGCGGAGGGTGAGTACGCGCTACGAGCGGGGGCGGGGTGGGGCGTTGCCGGCGGCGGGGCCCCGGGCGATCCGGTGGGGCTTGTGGCGCGGTCGGCGAATCGGCTGGCGGATGCGCTGCGGGACCGGCGGTGGTCGGCGCGGGAGACTGCGGGGCTGCTGGACCTGCTGTTGGCGCGGCTGGAGGCGGCGGTGCTGCTGCTGGATGATCGGGGCCGGATCGTGACGGCGAACCCGGCGGCCGTGGGGCTGCTGGGGATCGAGCAGGGCGGGCTGATCGGACGGGATGCGGATGGGTTCGGGCTGCGGCGGTTTGTTGAAGCGTCTTCGGGGGCGGTGGTGGATCACGCGTTCCCGACGCGCGCGGGTCGGTGGGAGGTGCGGCGCGCAGCGGTTCGGCTTGAGGGGCGCGAGCACGCGCTGCTGATCATCTCCGATCTGACTCGGGCGCTGCGGGAGGAGGAGCGCCGGGCATGGGAGCGGCTGGTGCAGGTGCTTCGTCACGAGGTGAACAACTCGCTGGCGCCGATCACCTCGCTGGCGGGGTCTTTGGCGCGGCGGGTGGCGCGGTCGGGGGGGGATGGGGAGGTCGATGGCGCTGCGCGGGAGGAGCTGCGGACGGACCTGGCGGAGGGGCTGGGTGTGATCGCGAGCCGTGCGGGTGGGTTGACGCGCTTTCTGGGCGCGTACAGCCGGCTGTCGCGGTTGCCTCCGGCGGCGCTGCGTGAGCGTCCGATCGGGCCGTTGGTGCGCCGGATCGCGGCGCTTCAGACGGCGGTGCCGGTGTGCGTGCCGGAGGGGGATGGTCCGACGGTGCTGATCGACTCGGCGCAGCTGGAGCAGGTGTTGCTGAACCTGGTGACGAACAGCGCGGAGGCGACGCTGGAGCGGTATCCATCGGCGGGTGATGATGCGTGCCCGGCGATCACGGTGGAGTGGTCGGAGTCGGTCGGCGAGCCGGGGTTCCTGGAGGTGAACATCACGGATTGCGGGGTCGGGCTCCCGGCGAGCGAGAACCTGTTCGTGCCGTTCTTCACGACGAAGCCGAGCGGGACTGGGATCGGGCTGGTGCTGTCGCGCCGGATCATCGAGGGGCACGGGGGTCGGTTGACGCTTCGGGCGGGGCCCGGCGGAGAGGGGTGCACGGCCTCGCTGACGCTTCGGATCGTCAGGGGTGGGGACGGCGCGGGTGCTGGGAGTTGGGGCGAACGGCTGGGCGGACATGGAGCACGGGGCGCCCGAACATCGTGAGGGGCTGGAGTGTCTTTTGTTCTGTGGGGGTGACGAATTCGACGCGGATGCCGGCGCGGCGGAGGGTGGTGATGAACTCCTGGGCTCTTTCGGTGGCTCCGGCACCCTTCCAGACCTCTCGGACCTGCATGGCCTGCGGGTCGATGGTTCTGATGAGGATGAGCCCGAGTTTGTCGGGTCGGTCGGCGTTGGCGGTCAGGGGGAAGGCGTCGAGCCATGCGCAGCGGAACTCACGGCAGGCGGCTGGGCGGTTCCGGTAGTCGGCGCAGCCCGTGGCGGCGTCGTCGGTGCTCAGCCTGCTGCAGGGGGTGAACTGTGGTTTGTCGATCGCGGGGACGGCCATGGCTGAGCAGCAGGCGGTGCACTGGGCGCAGGCTCGGCGCGGGCGTGCGGGCTTGGCGGGTCGGACGGAGCGGGTGGCGGGGGAGCACCGGTTGGGCTTTCTTGGCTTACCAGACGGCATGCGATCCTCTCGGGGTGCCCCCGGCCTTGGGGGGTTGAGGTGTCGTTGCAGGCCGGAACATCGGATCGTTCGGGCGCGTGACCGGCATCGGCCGACCCCGGCGGACGGTTCAGCGCGGCGCATCCGATCCGTTCGGCGCGGTCGATGCGGTCGGCGCATGCGGCGCAGAGCGACCCGAGCGCATCGATTCGGGGTGTGGTGCTTGAGTCGGGCGGGCGCGCGGGATCGGGAAGGTCGTGGATGGTTGTGGGAGGTGGTGTGGAGCGCGGCGATGGGGGGGAAAGATGCGGGGGTGGTGGGCGATGGGGAAATGGGGCGGTCGAAGGGTTGGGTGGGTTATGCTCGGGGCGTTGATCCGGTTACTCTGCTCCGGAGTGGGGCTTGGACTGGGGCGTTGAGTTGGCCCGGGGTTGGGGAACGGGATGGCGTGCCGTGCGTGGCGGCGCGGTGATGGCGGTGGGGGCGTGGGCTGGTTGCGACATGAGCACAACGCTGATCGAGAACTTCATAGGTGGTCAATTCGTGCCGCCGATCACGGGGCGGACGATGGACTGCGTGAACCCCGCGACGGGGGAGGTTTTCGCGCAGGTGGCGTTGTCGGGGCGCGATGATGTGGAGTCGGCGGTGGCGTCGGCGCGTGATGCGTTCCCGGGTTGGCGTCGGACGCCGGCGGCGCAGCGCGCGGCGCTGATGGATCGGCTCGCGGACCTGATCGAGCAGCACGCGGACCGGCTGAGCGTTGCGGAGACGAACGACACGGGCAAGCCGGTGGCGCTGTCGCGGTCGGTGGACATCCCGCGCTCGGCGCAGAACTTCCGGTATTTCGCGGGCGCGATCCAGCACACGGCGTCGCCGATGCACCGGATGGACGATGAGGCGATCAACTACACGCTGCGGGAGCCGCGCGGGGTTGCGGGGTGCATCTCGCCCTGGAACCTGCCGCTGTACCTGCTGACCTGGAAGATCGCTCCGGCGGTGGCGACGGGGAACACGGTGGTGGCCAAGCCGTCTGAGATCACGCCGATGACGGCGTTCATGCTGGGCGAGTTGATCAACCGCGCGGGCTTCCCGCCCGGTGTGGTGAACATCGTGCAGGGCGAGGGGGGGACTGCGGGGGTCGGTCTGGTGGAGCATCCGGGGGTGCCGACGATCTCGTTCACGGGGTCGACGCGGGTGGGGCGGTTCATCAGCGATGCGGCGGGCAAGACCTTCAAGCGGGTGTCGCTGGAGCTGGGCGGGAAGAACCCCTTCGTGATCTTCGAGGATGCGGACTTGTCGCAGGCGATCCCGGCGGCGGCGCGGGCGGCGTTCACGAACGGCGGGCAGATCTGCCTGTGCGGCTCGCGGGTGCTGGCGCATCGCTCGGTGTTCGAGCGCGTGGTGGAGGGTGTGTCGCGGTTGGCGAAGGAGCGCCGGATCGGCGATCCGATCGAACAGTCGACGGAGCACGGGGCGCTGGTGACGATGGATCATCTGAAGAAGGTCGAGTGGTATGTGGAGACGGCGGTGAAAGATGGGGCGGTGGTGCATGCGGGGGGCGGGCAGGTGGATCCGGATCGGCTGCCGGCGCGGTGCCGTGGAGGGGCGTTCTTCGAGCCGACGGTGCTGTCGGGCCTTGAGAACACCTGCGATGCGGTGCAGGAGGAGATCTTCGGCCCCGTTGTGACGATTCAGCCGTTCGATGATGAGGGGCACGCGGTGGAGCTTGCCAACTCGACGCGGTACGGGCTTGCGGCGTCGGTGTGGACGCGGGATCTGTCTCGGGCGCATCGGGTCGCGTCGGCGATCGAGGCAGGGATTCTCTGGGTGAACTGCTGGATGCTGCGGGATCTGCGGACGCCCTTTGGGGGGATGAAGCAGTCGGGGTACGGACGCGAGGGCGGGGAGTGGGCGCTGAACTTCTTTACCGAGCCGAAGAATGTGTGCGTGAAGATCTGAGTGGTATGGGGCGGGCGATGGAGGCGCTGTGATTGCGAGATGTCGAACGAGCGGCGGTCGGGGTGGATCGAGGGGGCGCGCTCTGGTGATCCTGGGCGGGTGTGCGGTGATCGGGGTGTTGGCGTGCGGGTGCCAGCGGTCGGGATCGGGCGGTGCGGAGGTGCGTGGGGTGGAGGCGCGGGCCGTGGTCCGGGAGGGGATCCGCGAGCGTCCGGAGATGAGCGAGGGACCGGACGGGGTGGCGGCGCGTGGCGCGGGAGGCGGTGAGCGCCGGACAGGCGGCGGGGACTTGGCCGTGCCGGCGTCGGTGACGGAGGCGGGATCGGGGTCGGGGTCGGCGTCGGGGTCGGGTCGGGCGGGGGCGCCTGAAGCGGCGACGGGGTTGGGGACCGGCGGGAGGCTCGTAGAGTTGTCGCCCGGGCTGCGCGTGGGCGTCGCCCGGCGCGTGGTGGAGTTCGATGCGATCGTGTCGCCGCTGCTGCATGATCCGCAGAATCCGACATTTTATCTCGAGCAGATCGTGAGCACGCCTGATACGAAGGCGCACGAGTCGATCTTCGTGACGGATGTTCGCCCCTCGGAGATCCACGCGGCGATGCTGGCGGCGGCGCTGGATCCGGGATCGCCGGGATCGATCACGCAGCTCATCGATGATTCGAACCAGATCGTGACGGAGCGGATCGCGGCGAGCGGCGATCGGGTGCGGATGTTGGTGTTGTACGAGGATCCGGCGACGGGTGAGCGTGTGAGCGTTGATCCTTACTCGTGGGTGGTGAACCAGGACACGGGGGAGCGGTTCGTTCGGGCGGGCGGCGGTCCGGATGGCGGGGTGGTGCTGCGGTTCGCGGGTTCGAACCTTCGGCGGTTCAACGATCGGGACATCTATGAGGCGGATGTGGCGGGGACGGTGGTGGGATTGACGACCTTCGGGACGGAGTTGATCGGGCTCGACCGGGTGATCAGCCATGAGTCTGAGATCGATGCGCCTGTGTGGATCGCGGATACGGATCGGATTCCCGCGAACGGGACGGCGGTGACGATCCGGATCGAGGGGCTTTGAAGGCTGGGCGTGGGATTCGAGGGAAACCATTTGGCGGGTTGCGCGTAAGATCTGTGGATGCCGGCGCGGGTTCGGCGTGGGCCCGCGCTCCACGAAGATGATGATGCCAGTGCTTGAAGGGCCGAGCCATGATGAGTCGCGTGTCGCCGAAGCGTTGTTCGATGTTCATGCTGGTGGTGCTGGCGTCGCTGCTGGTTCCGGCGGCGAGGGCGGACGCCCGGGCGGTCGATCTGGTCGCCCGGTTCGATCGCTCGACACCGACGGTGTACGAGGTGGACCTGAAGTCGCGGCAGGTGCTCCGGCTCGGCGAGGTGACACAGGACTACACGGCGACCTATGGCTCGCGGGTGTCGATCACGCTGGAGCGGGCGAGCAGCGAGCTGGTCTCGGTGAAGCTGACGCACGAGCGGGTGGCGGTCTCTTTCGAGGGTCGGGGTGGCGGGACTCCGGGCTCGCTGCCGATGGGGTCGTTCGACTCGGACGAGCCGGACGCGGCGGGAACGAGCGATGTGTACAAGCGTATCGTGGCGCCGATCGTGGGCAAGTCGGTTGTGATCGACCTGCTGCCCTCCGGTGAGTTCGTGGCGATTCGGGGCCTGAATGACCTGGCGCCGAAGGGGCCGGAGGGGGTGATGTTCCGGGAGTTGTTCACGGAGCAGACCTTCCGGGACATGTATGGGTGGTTGTTCCGGCTGAAGTACGGTCCGTCGAGCGCGGAGCCGGGTGAGAGCTGGACGATCGCGCAGTCGTCGAACAACCCGCTGGGGACGCTGCGCCGGGTGTACGAGCTGACGCTTGGCGCGATCGATGAATCTTCGAAGACGGCGACGATCGAGATCGGCGGGAAGGTGGAACTGCAGGGCTCGGTGCCCGGGATGTTCGAGCCGTCGGGCGGCGCTGATGCGCAGTCGGTGAGCGGCAAGGCCGAGTGGGATGTGGAGGGGAAGCAGGTGAAGTCCTTGTCGAGCACTTCGAAGACGGATATCGAGTCGACGACTCCGGGGATGCCGGTGGAGATGTCGATCGAGGCGGAGACGAAGGTCAAGCGTGTGGACGGGCGAGGGGCGTGAACATCGGACGGGGTCGGGCATGAGTGGTGATCCCGCCGACGGTTCGGATTCGATCGGAGCGCCGGCGACGGGGATCACTCCGCTCATGCTCGCGGCGGGCGATGAGATGTGTTCTGTGCAGCGCGTGCTGGCGGAGATCGCGGCGGGCGCGGATGTCAATGCCCGTGATGCGGATGGGCGGACCGCGCTGCATCATGCCATCCTCGGATGCTTCAAGCAGAGCGTGATTTCCACGCTCGTGCGGAACGGGGCCGATCCCGCGATCCGTGACCGGTGGAACAACACGATCGTGCACGCGGCGTTTGGCGATGGGCTCACGGGATTGCGGATCGAGACGATCCGACGATTCATCCACACCGCTCGGCGTGGCGGCGTGTCGTTGACGGAGCCCGATGCCGAGGGGCGCACGCCTCTTGGGTGTCAGGTGCAAAGTGGATGTCTCGAGGCGCTGCGTGCGCTGCTTGAAGCGGGTGTGGACCCGGACTCGACGGTTCGGCATGTAGTGAGCGGTGCTGAGGCGGATGAGGTGGTGTTTTGGCCGGCGGTGTGCGCTGCGGTGGATGGTGGGCTTCGCCCGGTGGAGGTGGTGCGGCTGCTGGGAGAATTCGGCGCGGATTTGCGGGCTTGCGCGCCGGATGGGCGTGGTCCTCGTGCGCTGGCTGCCGCGCGATGGCGTCGGGCGCGGGCGTGGCGGGAGGGGGCGCTCGCTCGGCGCACGCCATTCCGGTTCGAGTCGACGCGGCACGCGGAAGAAGAGATCGAAGCCATGCGCCGGATGGCCCGGGTGCTGCCGCGGTGACCTGGTTCAGCGATTGCCGGCCAGGCGGCGGGTGGTCATGTCGAATGACTTCACCATGGCGGTCCTGATGCCGAGGACGATCAGGGTGTAGCCGAGGACGCAGAGGGCCGCGCCGATGGCGAGCGTTGTTCGGGCGGTGAGGAGGCCCTGGTTCTCGACGGTGTTGCGCATGGCGGAGACTGGGTCGACGGCGGCGAGGAGGTAGGTGAGGGGGTTGAGCGAAGCGAGGGCGGGGCCGACGAGTTCGATCTCGAGGGCGGCCTGCCAGCCGCAGAGCCCGACGACGCCGGCGACAGCGCCGACGACGAGGACGGTGAAGACGACGGAGGAGATGGTGCCGCGGGTCTTGAGCGACCATTGCAGGCCGACCATGACGCAGAATGCGATGAACGGGATCGCGGTGATGGGGACGAGCAGGGCGGCCTCGGGGAGAACGACGGGGGCCTCGACGGCGGTGGAGGCGCCGAGGATGGCGACCTGCCGGACGGTGACGCCGTCGGTTCGGCCGAGACCGCCCATGAGGACATAGCCGGCGGTGATGGCGATGGTGCTCACGGGGACGGCGATGAGGGGGAGGAGGTAGAAGACGAGGCCCTTAAGCTTTCCGCCGAGGTAGTCCTTGGGCGTGATGGGGGTGGTGAGGAGGAGGTCGAGGGTTCCATCCTCGCGTTCTCGGGAGATGGCGGTGGCGGACATGTTGATGGCGACGAGCGCGATGACGATGAGCTCGGTCCATGTGGTGACGAGGAGCCATCGGCGGAAGGACTCGTGGTCGAGCGATCCGCCGTGGTACATGGCGAGCAGCGCGAGAGCCCAGAGGATGCCGAGGAAGACGAAGCTCCAGCGGAGGGCCATTTTGCCGAGTGTGGCGTTGCGGGCGGTGGCTTCCCGCCAGGCGATGGGGTTGTTGCTGACCTCGCGGGCGGGGCGGGTGGCGGCGTCTTTCGCGCCCAGGCCGAGGGCGCGGCGGTACCAGGGGACGCCGGTCTTGTTGCCGATGGAGCGGGCGGTGATGGAAGAGATGAGGACGATGAGGATGCTGGCGCCGAAGGAGAGGATGCACCAGACGAGCACGGGCGAGCCGTACCAGTAGCGTGCGAGGGGGTTCATCTGGTCGAGTTCGATGAGCCCGGGGCGGGCGTACTCGGTGGGGGCGAGGAGTGCGCGGAGCGCGAGGAAGGGATTGATGGGCGTGACGGCGGTGACGGTCCCAGCGCCCGCGCGGAGGGAGAGGTCGATGCCGATCGTGACGGCCAGATATGTGACGACGGCGACATAGAAGGTGAACACCGCGCGTCTTCCGGCGAGGCGGTTGACCGAGAGCCCGACGGCGATGGAGCCGACGAGCAGGGCGGCGCCCGCTGAGACGGCGTAGGAGATGAGGACGGAGGAGCCGGGGACGCCGCCGTAGTACTGCGTGATGGCGAAGAGGGGCAGGGATGCGATGAGCAGGGCGAGGACGATGAAGAGCCTCCCGAAGAGCTGGCCGAGCACGATCTGGAGGGAGGACATGGGTGTGGTGAGAAGGATGTCCCATGTGCGCGGGTTGGACTCCTGCGCGATGGCGCCGGCCATGAAGACGGGCGTGAGGATGCAGATGAGCGCGATCTGGAGGTAGGCGACGGCTTCGAAGGCCTGCGCGCCTGCGGCGGCGAGGTCGCGCATGGAACCGGAGGCGTCGAGGAGGAGGGCGAGGAGCGTGATGATGAGCACGGCGAGATAGGCCGCGCGGATGTACATGTGCCGCAGCCTGCGCGAGCCGCCTTCGACGAGTCGGACCACGATGGGATTCGTGGGGAGCAGGTTGAGGAGCCATCGAAGAAATGTTGGCATGCGGGGCGATGGTAGTTCGGGAACGCGATTGGGTCGGGCGTGGCGGGGGTGCGGGGGTCAACGCCGGAGCGGAACGGGTTGAGCGGGCACCCGAACAGAGTTCGGACATGGTCGGCCTGAGAGGGTGGGCGGTGACGGTCGGGCTTGACGCGGGTCGGGGGCAATCGTTTACTATGTGGTTGTATTCTGTTTGGACCCCGGCCGGGACGCTTCCCGGATCGGCTGATTGAGTTTCACACATGCACACCGCACCCCCATGCCCATCATCGATTCTCCGCGCGTTCGCGCTGGGGTTCGGGGCGTTGGTGGTGCTGCTCCTTGTCCGCGCTGAGCGCGGCGGTCCCTCTGTGCCCCATGTCGCGGCGCGTGGGGATTCGGGCGTCGTCCGGCGATCGGGCTTCTCGGCCCTGCTGGACCCGGCGCGCTCGATGGTCATGGCGCCGGCGCTGCTTGGGCGCTTGGCGGGATCGACCTTGGTTGCGGTTCGGCTCAGCGCATCGCGCCGGGTCGGCGGGCGCCTGGTCCGCGCGATGCGTGCGGGCGGTGGGCGCTTTGGCGCCGATCGTTCGTGGGCAGCGGGTCGATCGGCTCGGACGGCAGCGCGGCGGGTTTTCCCGGCGCGCGGTGAGGTTGTGTGAGGCTCGGCGGTTGATCCGTGTTGAGCGTGCCGGTCGGGCGGCCCAGCCATGAAAGGCTCCGCCATGCCCAGTGTGCGCCCGCTTGTGAATCTGCTTGAGGTGACGACGGTGCCGACCGGCGGCGGTGGCGATGGCGTGCTGCTGGCGGTGGCGGTGGTCGTGTCGATCGCGGCGGGGATCGCGATTGGGGTGGTGGGGGCGCGGTTCCTGGTGGGGATCTCGGTTCGGAAGGCTCGGGAGGAGGGCGAGCGGATCGTGGAGCTGGCGCGGCGTGAGTCGCAGGCCGAGTCGGACCGTGTGATCGCGGAGGCCCGGCAGCGGGTGATCTCGGAGCGGGAGGCGTTCGAGTCGGATGTGCAGCGTCGGCGGGATGAGCTGCACGCCGAAGAACGGGAGATGTCAAAGCGTGAGAGCAAGCTCGAGCGACTGCTGGAGCGGGCCGAGTCGCGTCAGGAGGAGCTGGACAAGCGGCACGCGGAGGTGGAGTCGCTGAAGGCGGGGGTTGAGAAGTCGCGCGGCGAGGTCGCGGCGCTGCTGGAGCGTCGTCGCGAGGAGCTGACGCGTGTGGCGGGGATGAGCGAGGCAGAGGCGCGGCAGGAGCTGCTCCGGGCGGTGGAAGATGATGCCCGGGATGACGCCGCGCGGCTGGTCCGGACGATCACGGAGGAGGCGCAGGCGAAGGGGCGGGAGCGGGCGATGGAGATCACGATCCAGGCGATGCAGCGGTACGCGGGCGAGCATGTGTCCGAGTCGACGGTGCGAACGGTGGATATTCCTTCCGACGATGTGAAGGGCCGGATCATCGGGCGCGAGGGGCGGAACATCCGGGCGATCGAGAAGGCCTCGGGGGTGGACCTGATCGTGGACGACACGCCGGGGGTGATCCTGGTGTCGTGCTTCGACCGTGTGCGGCAGGCGATCGCGGTGGAGGCGATGAACCGGCTGATCGCGGATGGTCGGATCCATCCGACGCGGGTGGAGGAGGTGTTCGCGAAGGTCAAGAGCGAGTTCGACGAGCGGATCGAGAAGCACGGCAAGGATGCGGTGGCCGAGTGCAAGCTGCGGAATGTGCACCAGAAGATCGTGGAGGCGATGGGGCGGCTGCAGTACCGTACCTCGTACGGGCAGAATGTGCTGGCGCACTCGCTGGAGGTGGCGTTCATCGCGCAGATGATCGCGGACCAGTTGGGGCTGGACGGTCGTCTGGCGCGTCGGTGCGGGTTCCTGCACGACATCGGGAAGGCGATGGATCACGAGATGGAGGGCGGGCATCCGGCAATCGGGATGGAGTTCGCGCGGCAGTTCGGCGAGCGTGAGGAGGTGCTCAACGCGATCGGCGGGCACCACGGGGATATCCCGTCGACCTCGTGGTACACGCCGATCGTGATGACGGCCGACGCGTTGTCCGGGGCGCGGCCGGGGGCGCGGCGCGAGTCGCTGGAGCACTACATCAAGCGGCTGGAGCAGCTGCAGGACATCGCGAAGTCGTACGATGGCGTGGAGGAGGCGCACGCGATCCAGGCGGGGCGCGAGGTGCGGGTGATGGTCAACGCGCGGAAGATCTCGGATGACAACGCGTTCATGATCGCGAAGCAGATCGCGGATCGCGTGAGCGAGGAGATGACCTTCCCGGGCGAGGTGAAGGTGACGGTGCTGCGGGAGACGCGGGCCGTGGAGATCGCGCGGTGAGCGGCGGCACCCGGGGGGGAGCCCGGGGGCTGGGCGTGGATATTCAGGTCTTGGTGGCGTCGGGGTCGGCGGGTCGGGCGGCGATGGCTCGTTCGTGGTAGTCCCATGAGCGCCTCTGCGACCAGTGGCGCTCGGCGATGTCATAGGCGCGGGGGATGGGCTCGACGCGGAGGCGCTGGCGATCGGTCCAGAGACCGATGCGTTCGATGGTCTCGATGGCGTCCGGGGCGTCGAAGTTGATGGTGATGCCGAAGCGTTCGCGCAGGAAGGACTCGCACCACTGGTCGAGGCAGCGTTCGCATTCGGTCGCGTTGTTTGAGGTTGTCTCGGGGGCGAGGAGGGCGGCGGCGTAGGCGAGGATGACTTCCTTGGCTTCCTCTTCCGCGAGGCGTGCGGCGATGGTGTGCAGGACGGAAGCGTTGGAGGCGAGGTTGAGGAAGAAGAGGTTGCGGGTGAGCTGGCGGTCGCGTTCAACGCGGGCCCTTCGGTAGCCGGAGAGGGCGCGCCAGCCGAGGAGCCCGAAGGGGATGGCCAGGGCATAGAGAACTGCCAGGAGCCCGCCGGAGGCGGCGGTGGCGGCGCCGCCGATGGAGCCGAGGGCTCCGCCCGCGCCGCAGGCGATCTTGAGCCTGTCGAGCGTGTTCATGGCGACCTGCGCGTGGGGGAGCAGGGCCTCGAGGTCTGCGGTGGGGATGGAGCGATAGAGCTTGAGATAGAGCGAGGCGTCGTTGCGGAGGCGGGCGATGACGACGAGCCTGCGGTAGACGGGGATGTCGACCCACTGGCCGCGGATGGGCGCCTTGCGTGTGCGGCGTTTGCGGCGTTCGACCGCGAGGCCTCTGATCCAGAGGTCGAGGCTCTGGACCATCTCATCGCGGAGGCGGATGCGGACACCCTGGGTGTTGGCCATGCGGACGGCCTCTTCGATGTCGACCTGTTCGAGCTTGCGGTAGTTGGCTTTCTCGAGGACATAACCGATGGCGGTGGCGAGGTGGGCCCTGGAGGGCGGGTCCTTTCCTTCGCCACGCGGGGACTGGCAGATCACATCGCGGTCCGGGTTGAGTGGGTCGTACATGCGGTCGAGGGCGCGGCGGAGGGCATCGGCTTCCTGCTCGACGATGCCGCGGAGCATGAAGCAGAGGCGTTCGAGGCCCGGGGCGTCGTGCCCCTGCTCGCGGGCTCGTTCGGCGAGTGCGGCGATCAGGGAGTCGAGGGCGATGGGGATGAATCGTTCGTCGATCTGCTCGGAGCGTGCGGTGTCGAGGGCGGCCTCCGCTTCGTCGTGGAGCCGGCGCGCGGTGACCTTCTCGTCCGCGTGGGATGCGGCGGCGGGGTCCGGTGGATCCGGGGATCGGGATGGCTCCTGGGGTTGCATGCGGTCGATTTCTTGTGGCCGAAAGTGCCCGGAGGATTTCAGCGGCGAGTGTACGCGATCCTGATTTAGATTCACGGCGTGGCGGGGCGGGCGGGCGTTCAGGCGCTGACCTACGCTGAGGCATGCCAGACCCGATCTCCGAATCACCCGAAGCGCTGCAGGGGTGCGCGCAGCCCGCGATCCGCACGGTGATGATGCCGCGGGACACGAACCCGCAGGGGACGATCTTCGGGGGCGTGATCATGTCGCTGATCGACCAGGCGGCGTTCGTGGAGGCGCTGGGGCATGGTGGGCATCGGTATGTGACGGTGGCCGTGGACCGGATCACTTTCAAGCATCCGGTGCGTGTCGGGGATGTGGTGTCGCTGTACACGAAGACGCTGAGCCTTGGCAATACCTCGATCCGGATCCAGGTGGTCGTGGATTCACTGCGGGGTGAGTCTCGGCGGGTGATCCGGGTGACGGAGGCGGAGGTGGTGCTGGTGGCCGTGGATGCCGATGGTCATCCGATGCCGATCCGGTCGATCCGGCAGGCATGATGCTGGGGGGGCTGGGGATCCGGCGGCGGGATGGGTTGCGGGATGGGTTGTGGGGTGGGTTGGGGGGTGGGTTGGGGCGGTCGTGTACCATGGGCGCATGCGCCATATCGAGTTGATCACGACCGGGGGGACGATCGAGAAGATCTACGATGAGGTCGAGCAGAAGCTCGTCAATCGTTCGAGCATCGTGCAGCGGATGCTGCGGCGGCTGCGCCTTGCGGACACGGAGGTCCACCATCGTTCGTTGTTCCACAAGGACTCGCTGGAGCTGACGGACCGGGATCGGGCGATGATCGTTTCGGCGGTGCGGGCGGCGTTCACGCTCTCGGATGGGATCGTGATCCTGCACGGCACGGACACGCTGCACACGACGGGCGAGCTGCTGCACGAAAAGTTGTTCGGCGGGGCGGATGGTGCGGGGGGCGAGCCGGGGGCGGTGCCGGTGATTCTGGCTGGCGCGTTCCGTCCGTTCGAGATGCAGCACTCGGATGCGCTTCAAAACCTGACGGAGGCGCTGGTGGCATCGTCGCTGGTGCCGCCGGGGGTGTACTGCGCTTCGCATGGGCGTGTGCTGCGTTTCCCGGGCGTGGTGAAGGATCGAGAGCACTCGCGGTTCGTGATGAGCGCGGGCGATGGCGGCGGGAGCGTGGGCGCGTGAGTCGCGGGGCTCGCGAGGTCGCCCGGTCGGGCGGGTGGTGGGCGCGTGGCGCGGGCGCGATGGCGGTGGTGCTGCCGGGGCTTTTGCTGGCGGCGACGGGTGTGGGCGCGGGGGACCTGGCGACGGGGGCGATCGTGGGTGCCCGACTGGGGATGGCGGTGGCGTGGGCGGTGGTGGTGGGGGCGCTGATCAAGTTCGTGCTGACGGAGGGAGTGGCGCGGTATCAGCTGAGCACCGGGAACACGATCCTCGAGGGGATGTGCCTGCGGCTGGGGCCGGTGGTGCCGGTGGTGTTCGGGGTGTACCTGGTGTTGTGGTCGCTGTGGGTTGGGCGGGCGTTGATGGCCGCGTGCGGCGCGACGGCGACCGCGCTGGTGCCGCTGGGGGTTCGGGAGGTGTGGGCGGATGGGCCGTTGTGGTTCAATGACCGCAATGTGTGGGGCGTGGTGCACTCGCTGGCGGGGATGGGGCTGGTGCTGCTGGGGAGCTTCCGGTTGTTCGCGCGGATCATGGCGGGGGCGGTGTGCGTGATGTTCGTGTCGGTGATCGCGACGGCGGTGGCGCTGCGCCCGGATCCGATGGAATTGTTGATGGGGCTTGTGGTGCCGAGGATCCCGGACCTGGCGGGCGAGGGGCTCGGGTGGACGATCGCGCTGATGGGCGGGGTCGGCGGGACGCTCACGGTGATCTGCTACTCGTACTGGATGCGTGAGGCGGGGCGGAGCGGGCTGTCGAGCCTGCGGGTGTGCCGGATCGATCTCGCGGTGGGGTATGTCGCGACGGGCCTGTTCGGTGTGGCGATGATCACGATCGCGGCGCGGCTGGGGGCGGAGTTGTCGGAGTCGGGGGCGTCGCTGGTGGTGGGGATCGGGTTGGTGGTCGGCGAGGCGCTCGGAGCGGCGTTCGGGTGGGTGTTCCTGGTCGGGGCGTGGGCGGCGATGTTCTCCTCGCTGCTGGGGGTGTGGCAGGCGGTGCCGTATGTGTTCGCGGATTATGTCTCGACGACTCGTCACGGGTGGGGGATCGGTGTGCCGCGCGATGAGTCGTTGGCGACGCGGGCGCCCTCGACGCGCTCGCCGTCGTATCGGTTGGCGCTGGTGGGGATCGCGACGGTGCCATCGCTGGGGCTGGCGGGTTCGTTCGCGGGGATCCAGCAGGTGTATGCGGTGTTCGGCGCGGCGTTCATCCCGTTTCTGGGCGGCGCGCTGCTGGTGCTGAACTCGCGCCGGCGGCTGCCGGGTGGGGGCGGGAACGGGGCGTGGACGACCGCGCTGCTGGTGGGGTGCGTGGCGCTGGCGGTGCTGGCGGCGGGGTATGAGCTGCTGGGGTGAGGCGGGCTGAAAGGCGGGGGCGGATCGGGTACCTTCGGGGTTTGCAAGGCACTTCCAGAGGAGGCTTCGGAGCATGGCGCAGGAAATTCAGATGATCGGCGTGGTCGGGGCCGGGCAGATGGGCGGTGGGATCGCGCAGATCGCGGCGGTCGCCGGGATCCAGGTGGTGTCGTTCGACACGGCGAAAGGGTCGCTGGATCGGGCGCAGGCGATGCAGGCGAAGCTGCTGAACCGTGCGGTGGAGAAGGGGAAGATGTCGAGCGAGGAGGCGGCGACCGCGCTGTCGCGGATCCGGTACACGACGGACTTCGATGAACTGGGCACGACGGACTGGGTGGTGGAGGCGGTGGTGGAGGATGCGGGGGTGAAGAAGGACATCTTCGCTCGGCTGGCGAAGGTGTGCACGCGGGATGGGGTGGTGCTGGCGACGAACACCTCGTCGATCTCGATCACGGAGATCGCGGCGGCGACGGGCGATGCGGCGCACCGGGTGATCGGGATGCACTTCTTCTACCCGGTGCCGGTCATGGGGCTGGTGGAGATCATCCGGGGCATGCAGACCGACGATGCGGTGGTGGAGCGGACGGCGGCGCTGGCGACGAAGATGGGCAAGACGCCGCTGACGGCCAACGACCGCGCGGGATTCGTGTCCAACCGCGTGCTGATGCCGATGATCAACGAGGCATTTTATGCGTGGATGGAAGGCGTGGCGGAGCCGGAGGCGATCGACGGGATCATGAAGCTGGGGTGCAACTTCCCGATGGGGCCGTTGCGGCTGGCGGATTTCATCGGGCTGGACACCTGCGCTCACATCATGGATGTGCTGGCCGAGGGGCTGAACAACGACCGGTACCGCCCGTGTCCGCTGCTGCGGCAGCTGGTGACGGCGGGCCGGCTTGGGAACAAGACGAGCCGGGGTGTGTTCGATTACTCGAACGGGTGATGCGGGGTGGGGGCTCAGACCCATGGCGAGGAACCCTTCGACAGAACGCCCTCGGCGTGGCAGGCGCGTGCTGCTCATGGTCAGCGCTGCGCTGGTTGTTGTGGTGGTTCCGTTGTTCTTGGGCGTTGTGTGGGCGCTCAATGCTATGCCCGCGATGGATCATGATCCCGTGCCGGAGGTGCGTGCGCTGGTGCTCGAAGCACAGGGGCACGACCCGTCGGCTCCGATCCCTGCGAGCACGGCGTGGGATCGGTTGATCGAGGCGCTCGAAGATGCGGCGGCGGAGGTTCGCGGGGCTCATCCGGAGTTGGCTGATGGAAGTATGTACGCCGGGATCCATGCCTATGAGATGTTCTGGCTCCCCCATGATCCCGCGTTGGATGGCATCCGAACGGGCGCATCGGATCCGGATGGCTTTGACTTTGCATCGCTGGACGAAATGACGCGCCGGAGCGTGCCGGATCTTGAAGCCGACCTCAGGATCTCGCTTCTGGTCCGTGAAGCCGCATTGAAGCATGGCGGGGCGCGAAGGGCACTGGACGAACTCCGCGAGGGTTCCTCTCTGATTGTCCCGGTGATCGACCATGACGATGGCTGGATCAATGTCTCGGCCGGGACATTCTTCCTGGCTCCGCGGCACATTGCCTTGTACTGCGCTCACGAGATGCGCATGGCGCTCATGGATGGCGACACCGAGGAAGCGGTCGCGTGGTTCGATCGGGGCCTGGCCATGATCCAGGCGCTCCAGCGCGTCCCGACCATGACCACGGGGATCATGGCGAGCACGGCATTGAGTGCTTTCCAGATGAGTGCGATGATTCTTGTCACGCATCCGGAGTTCTCCGAAGTCCATTTACGCCGACTCGATGGCAGCCTTCTGCGTCTGGATGACCGAGAGTCCATTCTTCAACGACTGGAGCGATTTGCAGAGATCGAGCTTCGGTATTGGGCCTCGCGGCGGTTCGCGCGATCCGGGATCGCGGTGTGGCGGGAGATCGCCGTCGATCACGGGTCGGTGGTGGAGCCGCGCGACAAGCCGCCTGCGATCACGAATCTGTATGGGCTCGTGATCCCACGACGGGATACGGCCATGGCCGCTCTCGACGAATTTGGTCAAGCCATGGAGCGCTGGGAGCGGCTGCCTGTGTCCGAGCGACCGGATTCTCCGGATCATCCTTTCGAAGCGGCCGATCGCGTTCCCGCGGCATTTCGATTCGACTCGCTGAGCAGCTTCACGCCGATGCTCATTCACCAGCGCGACGATCATGTTGTGCTGGTCGCGGGCTTCCGCGCGATGCTCGCCATCGAGCTGTTCCATCGGCGGAACGGGCGCTATCCCGAGACGCTCGCGGAGCTGGTGCCGGAATTCAGCGCGGAGCTTCCGACCAATCCGATCGAGCCCGGGGAGCCCTTCGCGTATCAACGGCTTGAATCCGGCAGCACGCTTGGGGTCGGGTACCTCATCGCGGCTCGCAGCCGGTGCGGCGAGGTGGATGGGTTTCAGGTCTGGCGTTCGGACGATGGTTCCGATGACTGGATTCGTCGGAATGCGATCAATCTGCCGCCTGCCCTTCGGTCGGGGTCGGTCGGCGCTGCGAACGATGGCTGAGGCGGTGTGTGTTCGAGCGGGTGGGGCGATGGGTTGGAGGCTTTGATGCGTCAGCAGATTTTGAGTACTTATGCGATGACGCTGGAGACAGCGCAGCGGCTGGTGGCGGATGTGGGCGATGAGCGGTTCGTGGAGATGCCGCACGCGGGGGCGAAGCATCCGGCGTGGGTGCTGGCGCACCTGGCGATCGCGAGCGGGATGTGCGCGGCGGTGCTGTCTCGGGATCCGGACGAGTCGCCGCTCGGGCTGTCGGGGGTGCCGGAGGAATGGTCGGCGACGGCATCGCCGGGCAAGCCGATCTCGCTGGAGCGGTCGGACTATGGGAAGAAGGCGGAGCTGCTGGTGCACCTTGAGCGGACGCACGCGCTGACGAGCGATCGGTTCGCGGAGGTTGATGATGCGTTTCTGTCGACGGAGTTTCCGATCGCGGAGTACCGCTCGTTCTTTCCGACGAGGCTGGACTGCGTGGTCTACATGATGGCGCACCATGAGGGGTACCACCTCGGGCAGCTGACGATGTGGCGGATGGCGGCGGGGCTGGGGTCTGTGGCACCGTTCTGAGGCGGGCGGTGATGGGTTATCGCGCCTTTGGCGGGTGAGATCGGGTTGCGGGAATCCCCGCGCTGTGCCGAGGGCGGGGTTCGCGCTGGTGTGAAGTGTGCGCGAATCCCGGTGAATCGGTGAGGTGGTCCGAGCGCGGCTGACGCATGGGATTGGGCATGGCGCGGGGGCGTGGGTGGAACCGGGTGCGCCGGAAGCGGCGTGTCCCAATGTTCGTTGCAACATGGGAATGGCAGCGATGGTCGCCCGGATTCCGCTGGCATTTCACAGGCAGACCGGGGACAATGGCGTCCGATGCGAGGTCGCATGTCGTGAGGACGGCGTGCGATGCTCAGGGCCTCGCGTGGAGTGCGCGGGGCTGTTTCAGGTTTCAGGAATGAGGAGAACAACGATGGAAGGCATCAGCAATTGTCTGAAGCGGCGTGCCCGCTTCCTTGGTGGGTTCGCCGCCGTGGCTTCTTTGATGATGGCAGCCCCCGCGCTGGCCGGTGTGCCGTGCCAGGGCGATCTTGATGGGAACGGGGCGGTGAACTCCGACGACCTCGGGATCCTGCTCAGCGACTTCGGGTGCACGCCGTCGTACGACGGCCCGTGCGCTGTGGCGGGACCGAACGGTGCGGGGCTCCCGGGATGCTCGGCGGATCTTGCCTGCGAGGCGGTGGTGTGTGCGATCGATCCGTTCTGCTGCAACAACCAGTGGGACGGGATCTGCGCGGATGAGGCGGCCGATCTGTGCGTGCCGCAGACTCCTTGCGCGGGCGACATCGATGGCGATGGCGACACGGACTCGGACGACCTCGGGATCCTGCTGTCCCAGTTCGGTTGCACCCCGACGCTGTCGTGCGGTTCGCAGTTCGCCGGCTCGTGCTGCGAGAACAACGGGACGCCGTTCTGCGATGATGCGGTGTGCTGCGACCTGATCTGCGCTGCGGATCCGTTCTGCTGCAACACCGCCTGGGACCAGATCTGCGCCGACGCGGCGATCGATCAGTGTGTCCAGTGCTTCGCGTGCGGCTCGAGCGAGTCGGGCGACTGCTGTGAGGCGAACGGGACGCCGTATTGCAACAACGCGGCGTGCTGCGAGACGGTGTGCGCGGTGGATCCGTTCTGCTGCGATACCGAGTGGGATGGCATCTGCGCCGACGAGGCCGCCGAGCTGTGCGGCGGTCTGTGCGGCGTGCCCACCGGTGCGTGCTGCCTGCAGGATGGCTCCTGCCAGGAAGGCCCGGAGCAGGCCTGCGTGAACAACGGCGGGACCTACCAGGGCGACGGCACCGACTGCGCGTCGGTCGAGTGCCCGCAGCCGCTCTCGTGCGGTTCGCCCGAGGCCGGCTCGTGCTGCGAATCCAACGGCACCCCGTTCTGCGATGATGCCGCCTGCTGCGATTTGATCTGCGCTGCCGATCCGTTCTGCTGCGACACCGCGTGGGATACCGCTTGCGCTAACCAGGCGATCGATCAGTGCGAACAGTGCTTCGCGTGCGGTTCGAGCGAGTCGGGCTCGTGCTGCGAGTCGAACGGCACCCCGTTCTGCAATGATGCGGCGTGCTGCGAGACGGTGTGCGCATCCGATCCGTTCTGCTGCAACAACACGTGGGACAGCCTGTGTGCTGAGGGCGCCGCGGAACTGTGCGGCACGCTGTGCGGGGTGACCGGCGCGTGCTGCCTGGGCGATGGCTCCTGCCAGGAGGGCACCGAGCAGGCCTGCGTGAACAACGGCGGGACCTATCAGGGCGACGGCACCGACTGCGCGTCGGTCGCGTGTCCGCAGGCCTGCGGGACCGTGAACGCCGGCGACTGCTGTGTCAACAACGGCACCCCGTTCTGCAACGATGCGGCGTGCTGCGATGTGGTGTGCGCGGTGGATCCGTTCTGCTGCAACAACACCTGGGACCAGATCTGCGCTGATGCGGCCTTGGAGGGCTGCTTCGTGTGCGGCGCTGTGGCCGGATGCGGCGTGCTGGAGACCGGCGACTGCTGCGTTGACAACGACACGCCGTACTGCAACGACGCGGCCTGCTGCGAGGCGATCTGCGCGGGTGATCCGTTCTGCTGCGATACGCAGTGGGACCAGATCTGTGCGGATGCGGCGATTGCCGACTGCGCTGTCTGCGCCCCGTGAGGTCCGGTTGCGGATCCCGTCGGCGTGTTGGGCCGGTCTTGCTGATCGGCCTGACACCTCGCGTATGGATCCGTGATCTCGTGTGAGTCGCGCGAGCGCCGGGGTTACCCCTCGGCGCTCGCTTTCGTTTCCGGGGTTCTGCGGGCGTGGGCGTTGAGCGATGCGTCTCCGGTCTGGAGTGCTCCGCATTCCGGGCACCGGTCGGTCTCGACGCCGCGGGTGTCGTACCCGCATCGCTCGCAGGTTCTCACGCCCATGCGATTGAGGGCGCGCCAGGCGAGGCGTTCGCGGTGGGTGGGCTCGGATCGGAGCATGCTCCGGATCAGCCAGATGAGTCCGATGGCGATGCCGATTCCGGCAGAGGGGGAAGATGAGGCGACCCATGGGACCTGCCGTCACGCCCAGCCGAAGCCGAGTGCGAGGGCGAGGCAGGCGAGGCATACGCCGATGATGTAAGCGAGCGAGTAGCGGGCGGGGATGGTCCAGCGCCAGAGGTGGCGGTCGCGCTTCCATCGGATCGATTCCGGCGGGGTGGACTTGAGCGTGTCCTCCTGGTCGATGCGCTTCATCTGCGCATCCATGCGCCAGCGCTCGCTCTTCGGGAGGCGTGAGCGTGCCTCGCGGACGCTTCTGGTCGACCATGGGAGGTGGGAGGTCATCGCGCGGGGCGGCCGAGATGCATGGTGTGGGAACGGGGTGCCGGTGTGGCGGGATCAGCTCGCCAGGACCTTTGCGAGCCGGGTGAGGCCTTCCGCGAGGCGCTGCTTCTTCGTGGCGAACGAGATGCGGAAGTGGGTGTCGCGGTCGGAGAAGACCCCGCCGGGGATGACGAGCACATTCTCCTTCACGGCGGCCTGGAAGACCTGCTCTCCGGACATGCCGTTGCGGGCCCTGCAGAACGCGTAGAAGGCGCCGCCGGGGCGGGGGACTTCGGCGACGGACTCGAGGATCGAGACGACGAGGTCGCGGCGCTCGGAGTAGTCGGCGATGGGCTCGGACATGTCGACATCGAAGGTGGCGGCGCAGGCGTGCTGGAACGGGGAAGGGGCGCAGACGAAGGAATACTGCTGGAGCTTGGCGATCTGTCGCACGATGGCGGGCGGGCCGGCGATGTACCCCATGCGCCACCCGGTGCAGCCGTAGGTCTTGCCGAAGCCGCGGATGAGCAGGGTGGAGCGGTGGGCGCCGGGGACGCGGCAGGGAGAGGGGCAGCCGCGGCGCCCGTTGGCGAAGTTTTCCTGGAAGTCATCGAAGCAGAACTCGTCGTAGATCTCGTCGGAGACGAGGAGGACGCGGCGGCGGCGGCACAGGTCGAGGACGGCCTCGCATTCGTGCTGCGAGAGCACAACGCCGGAGGGATTGCCAGGAGAATTGAGCAGCACGCCCTTCGTGCGCGGCGAGATGAGCGGCTCGATGCGCTCGGCGGTCATGCGGAAGTCGGGGTAGGTGTCGCACCTGACGGCGACGCCGCCGGCGAAGGTGGCCATGTGGGGGTAGGCGACGAAATAGGGATCTGGGATGATGATCTCATCGCGGCGCTGGTTCTCGCCCGGATCGTTGAGCATCCTGCCGGAGAGCAGGGCCATGTACATGAGGAAGAGCCCGCCCGAGGTGCCGGTGGTGACGCAGATGGCGACTTCTTCAGCGCCCTGTTTCGTGCGCGCGTCGGGCCAGCCGAGGTCTTCGACGAGGTGCTGCGCGATGCGGTCGCGGAGGGCGGGGACGCCCTGCGTGAGCGTGTAGCCATTGTGCCCCTCCTCGATGGCGGCGTGGGCCGCATCGCGGATGGGCTTTGGGACGGGGAAGTCGGGCTGACCGATCGAGAGGTTGATCGGGTCGTTGAGCGTGGCGCCGAGTTCGAACACGCGCCGGATGCCGCTGGTGTCCAGGGCGCGGCAGCGGTCCGAGAGCATGGCGTCGAAGTCGAGTGGTTGGTGCGTCTGGCTGGTCATGCGGGGATGGTACGGATGCGTGCGGGGTGCTGCTTCCGCGCGAGGCGGGGCCGGGCGACGGGCGAGCGCGCGTGACAGCGAGCGCCGGGTGGGCGCTCTGGCTGATGGTGGGTGCAGTTGTTGTGTTTGGGGAAGCCCGGTGGGTGTGGGGACTCAGGTGCCGACGCGCATGTTGAGCGTCTTGGGCATGCCGATGACGGGCTTCTTGGCCGGGTCGAAGTTCTTCGTGCGGATGAGCTTCTCGAGGCGCTCGACGCGGGTGAGCACCGAGCGGTGCTGCTCAAGGGCGCCGGAGGTTTTGAGTGATCGATCCAGGCTCATGGTGTGTTCCTCGGCAACTGGCGGGGCGTCTTGCGTGGCGGGTCGGTCGGAAATCCCGGGGGCGAGTATAGACGCGCTGGGCGGGCAAGTCCTGCCTGTCGATGCGGGGGCGTGAGGGGGAGGGGAACCCTGGGGGCGGGATCCGGGTGGGGGTCAAGGGTTGTGGCGGGCTTCATAGAGGTCGTCGAAGTTCTGGGTTCCGCGGTTGCGGGCGGCCCATTCGCGGCCGAGGTCGCGGATGTTCTGGCGGAACCGGCGGAAGTCGTTGGAGTTGCGGACCTCCTCGCCGGAGAAGCCGCGGAGGGCGACGACGAGGCGGAGGGAGTCGCGGTTGGCCGGGAAGACGCCTGCGGCGATGGCGTTGGCGGTGAGGAACTCGGCGATGCGGACGGCCTCATCGGGGCCTCGGAGGGCGACGATGAGGTAGTTGAGCCCGGGTTCCCGGGGGTCGAGGTCGGAGGGGGTGACGATGAGCGCGCCGCCCGGGGTGCGCTGGGGGGTGGTGCCGGAGGGGGTGCGGGCGGGGCGCTGGTTCGGGGTGGTTCCGCCGGCGTTGGGGGTGCCCTGCGGGCGGTTTGGGGTGCCGGCGTTGGCGTTGAGGGGTTCGACGATGGCGTTGTCCTGTTCGGCATCACCCGAGGTGCCGGAGGGGTCGAGGGCGAGGCGCGTCTCGGCGGCGCGTTCGCCGCGGGCGTGCCCGAGGGCATACGCGCCGATGAGCAGGGCCACCACGGCGGCGGCGACGAAGAGCAGGTACCCGGCGGGCACGCGGATGGAACGTCCCGGGGCGAGGGGGAAGCCCTGCCCCTCGCGGACGGGGCGCGGGGCGATGATCGGTTCGGGGGGCGGCTCGGGGGCGCGTTCGGGCATGTGCCCGCGCCGGAGGGCGGTCTGCGGGACCGACTGGGACGATGGGTCGCCCGCATCGAACATCTCGTAGAGGGCGCGTCGCTTGCTCTTGCCTGGCATGGTGGATCATTGTCGCGATCCGGCGGGCGCGTGCAATGTTGGCTGGAAGGGGGTGGGGGTGGAGCGAAGTGACATCGGGTCTCAGCGGTCCGGGTGGGTGGGTACTTGTAGTGTGATCCCTATGGATCGGACGGACGCGGCGATGGAAGCGGCGGGTGGAGTGGGAGGGCGCGCGGCGGGGTCTGGAGGTGGGGGGGCGGCCGGGGGTGTGATTTTCACTGGCATCCGGCGGCTGGCGAGCCCTGAGTGGCAGATGCCGATCGCGCTGGCCTGCGGCGGGGCGCTGCTGGTGGGGTATTCGCTGCGGCTGCTGGTGCAGGGCGAGGCGACGCCGCTGGTGGGTGTGTTCCACTTGGTCGGCGATGCGCTGGTGTGGGTCTCGCTGGGGCTCGGGATGATCCACGGGGTGCGGGCGGCGGTGGAGGCGATCGCGGAGCGTCGGCTGTCGATCGACATCCTGATGGTGGTGGGGGCGGGGCTGGCCGCGTCGATCGGGCACCCTTCGGAGGGTGCGCTGCTGCTGTTCATGTTCACGCTGGCGGGCGCGCTGGAGCATCGGGCGCTGACGCGGGCGAAGGATGCGGTGGCGCGTTTGCACAAGATCATGCCGCAGGAGGCGCTGCGGCGTTCGGCGGATGGGAAGTGGGAGGAGGTGCTGCCGGAGGCGCTGGAGCCGGGCGATGAGATCCTGGTGCGTGCCGGCGAGACGATCCCGGCCGACGCGACGATCCTGCGCGGGCGGACAACGGTGGACCAATCGGCGTTGACGGGTGAATCGCTCCCCCGGGCTGTGGATGAAGGGGATGGGGTGCTGGCGGGGACGCTGAATCAGAACGGGTCGATCGAGGCGCGGGTGACGCGTCCGGTGGGCGAGTCGTCGCTCCGGAAGATCCTGGAGTTGGTGACCGAAGCGCAGGAGCAGCGGCAGCCGATGCAGCGGCTGATCGACCGGTTCTCGACGCCGTACACCGCGGGCGTGTTTCTTGTGGCGGGACTCGCGTTCGTGTGGTTCTGGGTGTTCGGTCGGGATGCGGAGGGGTTGGACATGTCGGTGTTCGATGCGGCGTATCGGAGCATCACGCTGCTGATCGTTGCATCGCCGTGCGCGCTGGTGATCGCGACGCCGACGGCGACGCTGTGCGGGTTGAATCGGGCTGCGCGGGCGGGGCTGCTGGTCAAGGGCGGGGATGCGCTGGAGCGGCTGGCGCGTGTGCACACAGTGGCGCTGGACAAGACCGGGACGCTGACGACGGGGCGGATCGAGGTGACGGGCGTCTTCCGGGTCGATGCCAGCGGAACGGTGTCGGAGGTGGACATCGATGGAGTCGATGAGGGGGTGGGCGGTTTGTTCCGGGTGGCGCTGGCGCTGGAGGAGCGTTCGACGCATCCGGTGGCGCGGGCGATCGCGCGGCATGCGGAGGGGCTGGGTCTGTCGCCGGTGGAGGTGACGGACTTCGAGTTGATCGCGGGGAAGGGGATCTCGGGGGCGTGCGGCGGGGTGCCAGCGCACATCGGCGCGATCGACTACATCGGGCCGCTGCTGCCGGAGGGGATGCGCAGCGAGGTGCGTCGGTGCGTCGATGCCGCGTGGGAGCGGGGGGGGATTTCGGCGGTGCTGGTGTTCGGCGAGGATGCGGTGGTGTACGAGCTTTCGGACCGGATCCGCGATGGGGCCGAGGACCTGATCGGTGCGCTGCGCCGGGTGGGCGTGAAGCGGGTGGCGATGCTGACCGGTGACTCGTGGGCGGTGGCGCGGACGGTGGGCGCAGCGCTGGGGATCGACCCGGATGACATCCACGCGGAGTTGATGCCGGAACAGAAGGTCGATCGGATCCGGGCGCTGCGGGCGTCGACTCCGGGGAACGGGGGCTCGAATCGGCTGGCGGTGGTGGGTGATGGCGTCAACGATGCGCCGGCGCTGGCGCTGGCGGATGTGGGGCTGGCGATGGGCGGGGTCGGCGCGGACGCAGCGCTCGAATCGGCGGATGTGGTGGTGCTGAACGATGATCTGCGGGCGATCCCGTGGGCGTTCGGGCTCGCGCGACATGTGCAGTCGGTGATGTTCGCGAACCTGGTGTTCGCGACGACGGTGATCATCGTGCTGGCGGGGTTCGCGATCGTGGGTTGGATCCCGATGGGGATCGGCGTGATCGGTCACGAGGGCTCGACGCTGCTGGTGGTGGCGAACTCGCTGCAGATTCTGGCGCGGCGTGCGCCGGGCGCCGTGGCGGCGGGCGGTGGGGATGCGGTGGCGGAGGGCTGAGGGAACGCCACCCGCTCCGGGTCAGCGGGGCGGGTGGGCAGCGCACGAGGCAGCGCCGGGAATCGGTCGCGCGGGCGCGTCAGTTGCCATCCTCGTTCTGGATGGCATCTCGGACGGCCTGCTTGATGGTCTGGACGCCGGTGGCGCGGGCCTGGGCGACGAGTTCGATGCGTGACTTGCGGATCTGGTTGAGGGCCTCGAAGGCGGCGGGCGGGGCTTCGATGGCCTGGAGGACCTGTGCGCAGTTCTGTGCGACCTGGTTGATGAGGGCGCGGGCCGTGTGGGCCTTCTGGTTGATCATCTCGGCGGCGTTCTTGCCGGTGTTGATGATGATCAGCGGCGGTGCGCCGGCGGCGTCGAGTTCGGCGATCTTCGCGACGGTGGCCTGCGTCTTGCCGGCGATCATCTGGACGGCGTTCTGGGCGATGTTGCTCGTGTTCTGGGCGCAGTGCTGGAGGACTTCCTGCACGGTCGGGGGCTCGGGGGGAGCGGGTGGCGCCTGGGCGGTCGCCGGGGGTGCGCTGAGCAACGATGTCGCCGTGGCGATCAGCGTGATGCAGAGTGACTTGATCGTGATCGAGAGCATCCTGGGGTCTCCTTGCCCGGCGTGAGAGTGCGGGCGTGCGGACATCCGGGCGCCCCTGGCTCCCGAACGCCGGGAGCGGAGCGCTGCGCGGTGGTGTCCCGGATGTTGCCTCGTGCGGTCTGCGTGCCCTCCCCCGTTCCGTGCTGCCGAACGCGGGGGCGTGTGGTTGATTGCAGTGGGTGTGCGGATTCGTCGGATCGTGGGGTCGTCGCGCCGTGGCGGAGGATCGGGCGGGGGGCGGCACCTACCCTCTTCGTGATGCCGGGAGCGCCCCCACCCAGTCGTATTCTGATCGTGATGCCATCGTGGATCGGCGATGCGGTGATGGCCACGCCGGCGCTGCGGCTGATCCGGGAGCTGCTTCCGGGGGCGTTTATCGGTGGGCTGGTGCGTCCAGGGATCGATGCCCTGATGGATGGGCTGCCGTTCTTCGATGATCTGCATGTCGACCGCCCGGTGGGCGTGATGGGACCGAAGCGGGTGGCCGCGCGGCTTCGCCCGCGCCGGTATCAGCTCGCGCTGCTGCTGACGAACTCGTTCTCGACGGCGCTGATCACGCGGATCGCGGGGATCCCGGAGCGGATCGGGTATGACCGGGACGGGCGTGGGTTCCTGCTGACGGATCGGCTGACGCCGAAGCGTCGGCGGGATGTGCAGCCGTACGCGCGTTCGACGACCAACCCGGCGGCGTGGGCGCCTGTGCCCGCGGTGGATTACTACCACGCGCTGGCGGGGCACATGCTGCGCTCGCTGGGGCTGGACCCGAGCCAGGGGTCCGAGGCGGATGGGCCGCTTGGGCCGTTGGAACTGGTGGCGACGCACGACGACCGTCTTGCGGCATCGCAGGTGTTGGAGCGGTGCGGGCTCGAGATCGAGCGGCAGCACCGGACGCCGATCGCGGTGCTGAACCCGGGTGGGAACAATCCGGCGAAGCGCTGGCCGGTGGAGCGGTTTGCTGCGCTGGGCGACTACCTGGCGCAGCATCATGGGCTGACGATCGCGATCGCGGGCGGGCCGAACGAGCGGGAGCTGGCCGGTGCGATCGCGGGGTTGTGCGGGCCCGAGACGCGGACGCTGAATCTGCCGGAGGGTGGGCTGGACATCCCCGCGCTGAAGGGGATCCTGCAGCGGGCGCGGGTGCTGGTGACGAACGACACGGGGCCGCGTCACATCGCGGCGGCGTTCGGGACACCGGTGGTGACGCTGTTCGGGCCGACGGACCACCGCTGGACGACGATCCCTCATCTGGATGAGGTTCGGATCCTGGCGGATCCGGAGCTTCCGGCGCACGAGGTGGCCAACGACCACCCCGAACGCGTGAGGATCGATCGGATCGGGCTCGGGGATGTGGTTGGCGCGGCGAACAGGCTGCTGGCATCGGGGGCGGGGTTGGGCGATCCCCCGCGACCGGCGGTCAAGGAAAGCCGATAGTTCGTGGGGTGGCGCGGGGGTTCGGGAGCGCTTCCGGAGTTGGTGGAGCGCGGGGTGCTTGATGACTCTGACCGTGTGATGGACCATGACGCAGACCGACCCGCTGATCTCACAGCCCGACCATGAGACCTCCGTGCCGCTGCACAAGATCCGTGTGGTGCTGCTGGAGGGCGTTCACCCCGACGCCGAGCGGCTGCTGAGCGATGCGGGGTACACGGTGGAGTCGCATCCGAAGTCGCTGAGCGATGGGGCGCTGATCGAGGCGATCGGTGAGGCGCACATGGTGGGGATCCGGTCGCGGACGCGGCTGACGCGTGAGGTGCTCTCGGAGGCGCGGCGGCTATGGGCGGTGGGGTGCTTCTGCATCGGGACGGACCAGGTGGATCTGCCGGCGGCGGCGGACCTCGGGATCGCGGTGTTCAACGCGCCGTTCTCGAACACGCGGTCGGTCGCCGAGAAGGTGATCTGCGAGATCATCGCGCTGCATCGCCGGTTGTTCGATCGATCGGCGGCGATGCACGCGGGCAAGTGGGACAAGTCGGCGGCGGGATCGCACGAGGTGCGTGCGCGGACGCTGGGGATCGTGGGGTATGGGCGGATCGGCTCGCAGGTGTCGGTGCTGGGCGAGGCGCTGGGGATGCGCGTGCTGTATCACGATGTGGTGGATTGCCTGCCGCTGGGCAACGCCACGCGTTGCCGCACGCTGGAGGAGCTGCTCGAGTGCTCGGATGTGGTCACGTTGCATGTGCCCGACTGCGAGGCGACGCGGGACCTGATCGACGAGCGGGCGATCGAGCGGATGCGGGATGGCGCGTTCCTGATCAACAACTCGCGGGGGAATGTGGTGCGGATCGGGGCGCTGGCGGCGGCGCTGCGATCCGGGAAGCTGGGCGGGGCGGCGGTCGATGTGTTCCCGTCCGAGCCTTCATCGAACGCGGAGCCGTTCGATTCGGAGCTGCGCGGGCTCGGGAATGTGATCCTGACGCCGCACATCGGCGGCTCCACGGCCGAGGCGCAGCGGAACATCGGGGAAGAAGTCGCCAGCAAGCTGGTGATGTTCATGAACAATGGGTCGACGACGACGAGCGTGAATGTGCCGGAGGTGCAGCTGCCGCGGCTGCACGAGCGGCACCATCGGATCCTGCACTACCACCGGAATGTGCCGGGCGTGCTGAGCAAGCTGCACGGGCACATCTCAGAGGTGGGGGCGAATGTGGCGGCGCAGTACCTGCAGACGAACGCGCGGCACGGGTACACGATCCTGGATGTGGATCGGGGCTCGGACCGGCAGCTCGTCGAGCGGCTGCGCGATGTGCCGGAGACGATCCGGGTGCGGGCGGTGTGGTAGGGCCGCGGGGCGGTGGCGTCAGCCGATGACGATGCCCGCGACGACGCCGGCGATGGCGGCGAGCAGGAGCCCGGCGGCGATGATGGCGACATTGGCGACGATGCGGTCCTGGCGGGCGGCGCTGGCGCGGGCCTCGTGGTAGGGCTCCGTGGTGAATGTCACGCGCTCGTACAGGGGCGTGTACCAGTTGGGGAGGATGCGGGCCAGGAAGCGTTCGATGGCCTTCCTGCGCCGGAAGGCGGGCTGGCCGGCCTTGTCGCGCATCTCGATGAAGTTGTCGTAGGCGAGGTCGGCGATGGCGTCGGAGGAGGGCTTGCGGCGCCGCTCGTACTCCGCGAACGCGGGGGCGAGGTCACTGCCGGGATGCTGGATGAGGCACTCGGCCAGCGCCTTGCAGTCTTCGAAGGCCGCGTTCATGCCCTGGCCGAAGAAGGGGACGATGGCGTGGCAGGCGTCGCCGATCAGCACGACGCGGTCGCCGAAGTGCCACGGGAGGCAGCGGACGGTGACCAGCGATGAGGTGGGGTTGTGGGTGAAGTCCTCGACGAGGTCGGGGATGAGGGGCACGGCGTCGGGGAACTGGTCTTCGAAGAAGGCGCGGATGTGATCCGGGGTGCGGAGGCGGTCGAAGGAATTCTCGCCTTCGAAGGGCCAGAAGAGCGTGCAGGTGAACGAGCCATCCGTGTTGGGGAGGGCGATCATCATGAAGTCGCCGCGCGGCCAGATGTGCAGGGCGTGCTTCTCGATCCTGAAGGGGTTGTGGCCGCCGGCGCCGGGGGCGTCCGAGGGGGGGATGGTCAGTTCCTTGTAGCCGTGCTGGAGGTAGGTCTGGGAGTAGTCGAAGCGGTCGGTGCGCTGCATGGCTCCGCGGATGGCGCTGAAGGCGCCATCGGCTCCGATGATGACATCGCATCGGACATCGCCGGCGGGCTCGCCCTTTGAGTTCACGAGTTCGACGGTGCTGGTGGCGAGGTCGCAGCGGGTGGCGCGGCGGTCGAAGTGGATACGGATGTTCTTGTGCCGCTCGGCCTCGTCGAGGAGAGCGATGTTGAGCCCGCTGCGCGAGACGGAGTTGATGGCCTTGATGTTGTCGCGGCCGTAGGGCTGGTAGGCGAGGTTCCCGGCGCGGTCGTGGATCATGCGGCCGCGCATGGGGATGGCATCCTTGAGGACGCGTTCGGCGATGCCGGCGGCCTGGAGCGCATCGATGCCGCGGGTGGAGAGGGCGAGGTTGATCGATCGCCCGCGCTCGGCGCCGGCGGCACGGGGGTCCGGGCGGCGCTCGTAGAGTTCGACCTGGTACCCGAGCCTGGCGAGGTAGACGGCGAGCAGGCACCCCGCGAGCCCCGCGCCGAAGATGGTGAATCGGCGGGCGCCGGTGTCGTGGGTGTCGGGGAACTTGAAGCTCATGGCGAGCATCGTAATCGCCGGCGGGCGGGCGCGGGATGCACCCTGAGCGTGTCGGCGCGGCGACGGGGCATCGGAGTGTTCGTGGCGGGGCGATCAGGCTCGCGCGGGCTCGTGTGAGTTGAGGGGGAATTCCGAGCAGAAGGCGCGGACTTCCTCGCGCACGGTGGTGATCTCGTTCTCGTGGCCCTTGGAGCCGAGGACGCGGTCGATGAGGTCGGCGATCCGCTTCATCTCCATGGTGGACATCCCGCGGGTGGTCACGGCGGGGGAGCCGAGGCGGATGCCCGAGGTGGTGCGGGGTGGACGGGGATCCTGCGGGACGCCGTTCTTGTTGCAGATGATCCCGGCGGCCTCGAGCCACTTCTCGGCGTCCGCGCCGGTGAGGTCGGCATCGCGGGTGCGGAGGTCGACGAGCATGAGGTGGTTGTCGGTGCCGCCGGAGGTGATGCGGTAGTTGTGCATGGCCAGCGCATCGGCGAGGGCGCGGGCGTTCTCGACGACGCGCTGCTGGTAGGCCTTGAACTCTGGCTTGAGGGCCTCGCCGAAGGCGACGGCCTTGGCGAAGATGATGTGCATGAGTGGGCCGCCCTGGGTTCCGGGGAAGACGGCGCGGTCGATCTTCTTGGCGATCTCCTCGTCGTTGGTGAGGATGAGCCCGCCGCGTGGGCCGCGGAGGGTCTTGTGCGTGGTCGTGGTCACGACATGGCAGTGTGGGAAGGGCGAGGGGTGGACGCCGGCGGCGACGAGTCCTGCGATGTGGGCGATGTCGGCGTGGAGGATGGCGCCGCACTTGTCGGCGATGGCGCGGAAGCGCTTGAAGTCGATGATGCGGGGGTAGGCCGAGTACCCGCACATGATGAGCTTTGGCTTGTGCTCCATGCAGAGCCGTTCCGCGGCGTCGTAGTCGATCGTTTCGAAGTCGGGGTGGTTCTGGTCGTAGTGGAGGGGGTAGTGGACGGGCTTGAACCACTTGCCGGAGAGGTTGACCGACAGGCCGTGGGAGAGGTGCCCGCCGTCGGCGAGGACGAGGGAGGCGAAGGTGTCGCCGGGGCTGAGCAGCGCGAGGAAGAGCGCGGCGTTGGCCTGGGCGCCTGAGTGGGGCTGGACATTGGCGAACTTGCAGTTGAACAGCGATCGGGCGCGTTGCTGGGCGAGCGATTCGATCTCATCGTGGTGCTCGCATCCGCCGTAGTACCGCTTGCCGGGGTAGCCCTCGGCGTACTTGTTCGTGAAGCAGGTGCCCGCGGCGTGCATGACGGGGAGCGAGGCGTGGTTCTCTGATGCGATCAGCTCGATGGTGGAGTCCTGGCGTTCGGACTCGCGCTGCATGATCGCGGCGGCTTCGGGGTCGCCGGCTGCGATGAGGTCGTGGATGTGCACTGAGATGGGGTCCATCGCCATTGGGAATGCTCCGATCGTGGGTCGTGTGGTCGATGGTACGGACCCGACCGCGCGATGTCATGGGCGGTGCGATGCCCTGGACAACGCGGCGATGGTGGCAGGGGGGCGGGCTGGATCAGGCGGGCGCGGCGGATCCGCCGCGGACGACCTCGGGGCGGAGCGCCGACCCGAGGCGGCAGAGCAGTTCGTGGGGGATCATGCCGCCCGCGGCCGCGACGCGCTGGAGGGAGGTCGGGGCGCTGGTGTCCTGTCCGATGAGTCGGACCCACGGGGCGTTGCCCGGCGTGCCCAGCGCGGGCTCGGGGATGTCGGTGGCGTCGAGGGCGAGTTGGTCCATGCCGATGCGCCCGATGATCGGCGCGGTGCGGGGCGTGCCGTCGGGCGCGAGCACGACTGCGGTCGCGCCATCGTTGAGGCGCGGGAATCCATGCGAGTATCCGACGGGCACGAGCGCGAGGCGGGTGGGGCGCGCGGTGACGAAGGTGCCGGCGTATCCGACGGGCGAGCCGGGGGGGAGGTCGCGCACGAGGACGATGCGTCCGTGCAGCGAGACGGCGCCGCGGAGGGTGGCGAGCGTCCTGGGGTCGGGATCGGAGACGCCCGGGCACCCGAAGAGTCCGAGCCCGACGCGGACGAGGTCGATCGGTCGTCCGGCCTGCGCGAAGAGCGTGGTGGTGCTGGCCTGATGGATGAGGCAGTGCTCGGGGAGTTGATCGATGACGGAGGCGATCCAGTTGGCGAACAGTCGCTGCTGGTCGCCGGCGCGCCCGCCCGGGAGCGATGCGTCGGCGAAGTGGGTCATGACGCCGGCGAGCCGGAGTGTCGGCGTGGCGAGGATGGTGGCGACGAGTTCGCGGGCTTCCTGCGGGGAGGCGCCGCCCCTTCCGAGCCCGGTGTCGACCTCGATGTGGAGTGGGAGGGCGCGTGCGTGCTCGGGGAGGTTGTGTTCGCTCCACCGGGCGAGGTGCTGGAGATGGGCGTGGCCGTGGACGACAATGTGGAGGCGGGCGTCGTGCAGCGCTGCGCCGAGGGCGTGATCGGCGGGGTCCAGGTCCCACGCTGGGCCGAGCACGAGGACCGGCGCTGCGACGAGCGGGGCGACGGCCCTGGCTTCCTCGATGGAGAAGACGCCGACGAACTCGGCTCCGGCGCGTTCGATGGGCGGGATGAGTCGCGCAGCGCCGAGTCCGTATCCGTCGGCCTTGATGATCGCGCAGAGAGCCGGCGATTGGGGCGATGGAGCGGCTCCGTCGGCCGAGGCGAGGGAGCGGATGGCGCGGAGGTTGTGTTCCACGGCGTCGGGGTGGAACGCGAAGCGGACGAGGTTGCGGTCGGGCGTGAGCGGCATGTCGGCGTGACCTTCCGTGGTCGTGGCGTCGATCGGGGGATCCGGGCCGATTGGTTGGGGTGCCGGGACCCGATTGTGCCATGAGTTGTATCGTCCGGCGGAGGCATCTACCATGCGGAAATCGTGCCGGGACCGGGATTGACGCCGGGACGGGGCGTGGGCGGGGCGGTCGGGGGTTGGGAGGAGCGTGTGGGTGGCTTCCGTGCGGTCGTGAGGGAGCCGTTTGCCGGCGGGCCGGGATGGGGGTGAACTGACGGGTGGGGAGCGGGAACTGGTGCTCGGAGGGCGCCCACCGATCCGGTTCGCGGTGGCTTTGTGGGAGATCCGGGCGTTCGGAAGAGCGGGTCTTCTGGATTGAATTGGTGATCGCGGCGGCGGGGCGCCGGCGTGGTGCGACGGGATGGGGTGGGATGCGCGGGAATGGCCCGCAGCAAGGACGACGACGCCGTGGCGAAGAAGAAGACCGCAACCTCGAAGAAGATCACAAAGAAGTCCACGAAGAAGAAGAGCGCTTCGGCAGGGACGGGCGGGGGTGATGGCGTGGCGGCGGCGGGGAAGAAGAAGGTCGCGAAGAAGTCGGTGAAGAAGGCCGCCAAGAAGACTGCCAAGAAGACTGCCAAGAAGACTGCCAAAAAGGTGGCGAAGAAGGCCGCCAGTCCGAAGTCGTCGAGCGCTTCAAAGGCTGCCAAGGCGCCTGCGAAGAAGACCGTGAGCAAGAAGGTCGCCAAGAAGAAGGTGACGAAGAAGTCGGCCAGGAAGACGGGTGGCGCGGGCGGGGCGGATGTGGTCGCGAGCGAAGCTGGCCCCGGCAAGAAGGTCACGAAGAAGAAGGCGGGTTCAGCGAAGGCATCTGGCGCACCGGTGAAGGGTGCCGGCAAGGCGGGTGTGCGACCCTCGGCGAGGGTCAGCGGGGCGAGGCCGGAGGCGGAGTCTCCTGCCGAGGGCACGGGATCGAGCGGACCGGTGGTGCGCCGTGTCGTGAAGCGCGTTGTCAAGCGGGTGCCCGCTCAGGATTCCGGACGCGATGCGGCGGGGTCGGGTGGCGCGGGTGCTGCGCCCGCCGGGCGAGCGGATGATGGGCGTGGCGCGGAGGCGGAGCGGGACCGGAGCGCGCCCGCGGACAGCGGTTCGGGTGAGGGTGGCGGCGGGAAGGGTCGTCGTCGCCGGCGGCGGCGTGGGGGCAAGGGTGGACGCGGCGGCGGGGGTGGGAGTTCCGATGGTGGGGGATCGGATGCGCCCCGGCCCGCACCCGCGGCGGATGCCGATGCGCCGACGCACCGTTCGCATCGTCGCCGGACGGTGGCGGCCCCGGAGCCGAGCGAGCTGGATCGTTGGGATGAGATCTTCGAGAAGCGGACCTTCGCTGACCTGGGGCTGCGCGACTCGGTGCTCAAGGGGATCGAGGCGTGCGGGTTCAAGTACCCGACGAAAATCCAGTCGCAGCTGATCCCGTTGATGATCGATGGCGAGGATGTGCTGGGGCAGTCGCGGACGGGAACTGGCAAGACGGCGGCGTTCGGGCTTCCGGTGTTCCACAACGCGGAGAAGGGGGTTCCCTACCAGACGGTGATCCTCGGGCCGACGCGTGAGCTGGCGATCCAGATCGCGGATGAGCTGCGCGACCTCGGTCGGTTCACGCCGATCAAGGTGGGGGTGGTGTACGGCGGCCAGAAGATGTCGCAGCAGCAGCGGGCGCTGGAGGCGGGTCCGGAGATCATCGTCGCGACGCCGGGGCGGCTGATGGATGTGCACCAGCGTGGGTGGCTGCACTTCCACGATGTGCGGACGGTGATCCTCGACGAGGTGGACCGGATGCTGGACATCGGGTTCCGCGATGACATCCGCGAGATCCTGTCGCGGATGCGCGGCGAGCACCAGACGGTGCTGGTGTCGGCGACGATCTCGGAGGAGATCGAGCGGCTGGCGCGGAAGTTCATGCGGAAGGATGTCAAGCGTCTGGAGACGGTGGGGACATCGCTGACGGTGTCGCTGGTCCAGCAGCACTATGTGTCGGTGATGCCGTGGGACAAGATGCGGATGCTCGAGCACCTGCTGACGCACGAGGAGCCGAGCCTGACGCTGGTGTTCTGCAACATGAAGCGGACGGTGGACAAGATCACGCGGTACCTGCGCGGGAAGGGGCTGGACGCGGAGGCGATCCACGGTGATCTTCCGCAGGGCGCGCGGAACTCGATCATGCGCAAGCTGCACGATGGGAAGCTGCACATTCTGGTGTGCTCGGACCTGGCGGCGCGCGGGCTCGATGTGGAGGGCGTGAGCCATGTGGTGAACTACGACCTGCCTGAGGACCCGGAGGTGTACATCCACCGGGTCGGTCGGACGGCCCGCGCCGGGCGCGATGGTGTCGCGTGGGCGCTGGTGACGCCCGCGGATGGCGGGCTGCTGACCCAGATCGAGGTGCTGGCGAACATCCACATCCCCGAGAAGAAGATGCCGGACTTCGAGCCGGGCCCGGAGCCCGAGCATGTGGCCGCCGACCGCGAGGCGGCGGCGCGCCGGCTCGAGCGGGCTCGGACGCAGAAGAACCGGTACGCGTCGAATGTTCCGGCCGTCGAACGCATCGCGAAGGCGGCCGAGGGTGCCGGCCGGGCGAACCCGTTCCCGACGGGTCCGGTGCCGACGAAGCTCCCGCCGAGGAAGCTCGGCGGGCGCGTGAAGACGGCGCGCTCGATGAAGGAAGGGCCGGCGCCGGGGCTCAGCGGCGGCGATGCTTGATTGGAGTTCGCCGGGTCTCAGCGCCGGGTGGCGAGGCGGTGCTGCAGGCCCGCATCGACCTCGACGGTCTCGGGGATGTGGGTGGCGTCTGCATCCTCGGTCGGCCAGGTGATCTCGAGTTCGGCATCGAAGAGCCTGAGGAAGGACTCGAGCCGGCGTTCGATGGACTGGACGGCCTCGCGTTCGTAGCGCGGCGCGTTGGTCTCGAAGAGCTGGCCGGCCTGGTCCTGGGCGGATCGCATGAGCGAGCCCTGCATCTGCGCGTTCATCTGGATGAGTTCGACGAGCCCGAGGATGCGCCCGGCCTGGATGTCGTAGGGGGTGACATCGGTGAGCCGGAGCTGGCCCTCGATGGGCGGCATGTGGATGCGGAACCGGGCGCGGGCGCCGGTGACGGGGTCGGCGGGGGAGAGTTCCTCGACATCGGCCGCGCGGAGCCGGTTGAGGTCGACGAAGTACTGCTTCTCGAAGTGGAAGATCATGGCGATCTTGGCCTGCGAGAGGATGATGGGCGGGAGCCATGACCAGCCCTTGGTGGAGGTGGCGATCTCCTTCGCGTGGACCTCGAGTCCGACGAGCTTGCCGACGGAGCGGACGCGCTCGGCGACGGTGACGGAATGGGCGTGGACCGGGGCCTCGGGGGCCTTGCGCCGGACGAGCAGGAGCACGACCGCGGCGGTGAGCGCGGCGAGCAGGACGACGAGGATGAGGATCACGGCCAGGAGGGTGGTCATGCCCTGATGGTACGGGAACCGGGGCCCGCGATTGCGGGAGCGGGTTTGGGAGCGTGTGTGGCCGGTCGATGTTGGGGCATGGGGCGTCGGGGTGCTCTAGGATCGGGACGACCGTCCCCACCGGGGGCGGTGGGCGGTTGGTGGGTCACAGCAGCGAGGAGGCCCGATGGCGGTGGAGTTTCGGCAGGCGACGCTCGGGAACGGGCTGACGGTGATCGGCGAGTGCGATGCGGAAGCGCACACCGGTGCGATGGGCTTCTTCGTGAAGACCGGCGCCCGGGATGAGTCCGCTGGCGTGATGGGGGTGTCGCACTTCCTCGAGCACATGATGTTCAAGGGCACGGAGCGGCGGACGGCCGACGATGTGAATCGCGATTTCGATCGCATCGGGGCGAGCTACAACGCGTACACAAGCGGCGAGCTGACCTGCTTCTACGCGAGCACGCTCCCGGAATACCTGCCGACGGCCAGCGACATCCTCTGCGACATCATGCGCCCCTCGCTCCGGGATGCGGACTTCGACTCGGAGAAGAATGTCATCCTGGAGGAGATCGCCATGTACGCCGACCAGCCATTCTGGCGGCTGTACGAGACGGCGATGGAGCGGTACTACGGGGATCATCCGCTCTCGCACCGGGTGCTGGGGACGAACGAGACGATCCGGGCGCTGCAGCGTGAGCAGATGTCGGAGTACTTTGCGAAGCGGTACTCGGCGGACAACACGACGGTGGCGCTGGCGGGGCGCGTGGACTTTGATGCGGCGGTGGGGCTGATCGAGCGGGCGTGCGGCGGATGGGAGCGGACGGGGGCAGCGCGGGATGGGTTCGCGCCGCGGGTGCGGGGCGAGGAGTTCACGCTGACGGATCCGAAGGTCCAGCGGTCGTACCTGCTGATGGTGGCACCGGGGCCTTCAGCGCAGGACGATCGGCGCTACGCGGCGATGCTGCTGGCACAGATCCTCGGGGGCTCGGACAATTCCCGGCTGCACTGGGCGCTGATCGAGACGGGGCTGGCGGAGGAGGCGCAGGCGGCGTTCGATCCGCGGGACGGGTGCGGTGATTTCTATGTGTTCGCATCCGGGGATCCGGAGAACGCCCGGCGGATCGAGGAGACGATCCTGCGCGCCGTGGATGGGCTGATCGAGTCGCTGGAGGAGGATGACCTGGTCCGGCTGCGGAACAAGGTGGCGACCTCGGTGACCCTGGCGGGCGAGCGGCCGGGCGGTCGGATGCAGCGGCTGGGGCGGCTCTGGACTTACCTGGACCGGTACGAGACGCTGGAGGACGAGCTGGCGAAGATCCACGCGGTGACGCTGGACGATCTGCTCGCGGTGTGGTCGGCGTACCCGTTTGCGCCGCGGACGGTGGGGCGGCTGGTTCCGGGATGAGCGGGGCGGGTGCGGTTCTCGGACTCTGCGCCTTGGTTTCGTGAATGCGTGGCGGGCGGATCGGCGTGCCGGGCGAGCGCGGGGTCGGATTTTTGTTGCTCTGCGGTGTGTTCCGTCTATGCTGTCTGGATCAGGTAAAGCATTTTACCGAGATGACTTTGGGCGCGATTTGGTGGGGTTGTCCATCGTGGTGGGGGCAGCAAGGACGGCCGGTTGATGGCATCTGGAGCGAGTGGAGTCGTTTCGCGGGGGGCTGCTGAAGCGCTTTACCTGCGTGCGAATCTCGCGCGCGGGTGTTGGGGGGCCCGCGGCGCGAGGGGGCGCGGCGTCGACTCAGGAGGATCGCGCTTGATTGAGGGTGGCGTGGGCGCAAGGTTTTCAGAAGTGACCACGGGGCGTCCGCGTGGGCGTCGGCGTGGCTTTGTGCCCGGTGGATGAGCGATGTCCGCCCGGCGTTTTGTTGTGTTGTCGCTCAAGAGAAGAGACAGACAGAGGAAAGGGAAAGACACGATGAAGAAGCACATGCTGATTGGCGCGGGAGCGCTGCTCGCCGCTGCGGGCATCGCGAACGCGGGCGCGTTCTCGCTCGATGGGATAGTGGATGGCGGGTACGGAACCGCGCTCACCGTTCAGAACACGCCGACGGGATTCGGTGACTCGAATCTTGGTGAGCCGCTGTTCGCGAACGGTTCCGAGCTGAACGCGGCGTATGGGACGATCTCGGGTGGTGTGCTGTACCTGACCCTGACGGGGAACCTCGAGTCGAACTTCAACAAGCTCGAGATCTTCATCGACAACAAGGCCGGCGGACAGAACAAGCTCCGCGGGGATAACGCCGATGTGGATTTCAATGGACTGAACCGGATGGGTGATGATGGCTCGGGGAACGGGCTGACCTTCGATGCTGGATTCGAGGCGGACCACTACATCACCGTGACCGGTGGAAACACGGGTTCGGGGTACCAGTTGTTCGCGAGCTACGCCGAGCTTCTCAGCGGCGGCGGCGGAACCGGCGCGTTCGTCGGCGGTTCGCCCGTGGGGAGTGGCGTGATCTCGGGCGGATTCGGCGGGCTCGAACTCGCGATCAACAACTCGAACACGGCCGGCGTGACGGGTGACATGGTGATCGATCCGGCCTCGGTCTCGACCGGCGTCGAACTGGCGATTCCGCTCTCCCTGCTCGGTGGCTTCACCGGCGAGGTCAGGATCTCGGCCTTCATCAACGGCGGCGGGCATGACTTCCTGGCGAACCAGGTGCTCGGCGGTGTGAACGGCGCAGGCAACCTCGGCGAGCCGCGGAATGTGAACTTCGGGAACATCGATGGCGATCAGTTCTTCGTCGTGGTTCCGACGCCCGGTGCGATGGCGCTGTTCTGCCTTGCCGGGGTCGGGGCTGCTCGTCGGCGTCGCGCGTGATCGGACTCTGAGCGGATCGCCTCGTGCGACGCTCGGATCGCGCCGATCCTTTCGGGTCGGCGCGTGCCATCGGGGAGGTGGGGACGATCCTCCTCCCGTCCGCGTCATGGCGCGGACGGGGGATTCGATGCGGGCCTGCTCAACTCAAAGGGGTGGGCGGGCCCGGCGAACCAGTCCTTCAGCGTGAGACGCCCGGCCAGTGCCGGGGCTCGTTGAGAACACCGCTTTCCTCCTTGGAAGAGAGACCGAATATGAACATGGAGCGTGCCATCGTCCCGGCGGCCTGCGCTGCGTTGCTGCTCGCGGCGGGATCCAGCCTCGGCCAGGTCATCGACGGTTCCCGCGATGGGAACTACGGGGCCGCCCTGACCACGCAGGGCGCCCGGGTGATCGACATCCTGGTCGCGGGCCCCGTGAGCGGGGCGGCCCAGACGAACAACTCGAACATCGCGGGGTTGGGGGCGTACCTCGGCGGCGATTTCGACGGACCGCCCGAGGATGTGCTCACGGGCATCGAGTTCGTGATCCCGGTTGCGGAGCTGGACTGGGATGGTTCGAGCCCCATCGACATCGTGGGATTCATCAACGGCCAGTCGCACGACTTCATGTCGAACCAGATCATCGGCGGGCTGGCCAATGCGGAGTTCCCCGCGCCGGGGAATCCCGGCGAGCCGCGGAATGTCGATTTCCAGGACACGCTGCAGTTCCCGGGCGATCAGTTCCGTTCGATCGCCGCGGGCACCCCGGGCGGCCCCGAAGCGATCGATGGCATCGCGAGCGCGAACTACCCGGGCCCGTCGTGGGTCCAGGATGTTCCGACGGGGTTCGGGAACAACACGAACCCGGACCAGTTCGCCGCCGGTGGCTCGGAGTTCAACGCGCTGCGTGCGTACCGCGATGACAACGGCACGCCCGGCGTTCCGGGCGATGACCTGGTGTATGTGCACATCTCCGGCAACCTGCAGACGAACTTCAACAAGATCGACATCTTCTTCGATGTGAAGGCGGGGGGCCAGAACCGGCTCCGCAACGACAACGCGGATGTGGATTTCAACGGGCTGAACCGGATGGGTTCGACGGCCCCGACGAACGGCCTGCTGTTCGATGTGGACTTCGAGGCCGACTACTACCTGACGCTGACGAACGGGATCGGCGGCGGTGGGCAGGCGGAGATCTTCGGGAGCGCGGCGGTCATCTTCACCGACGGCGATCCGAACACGGGGACGCCGGAGCAGGCGGGGAATTTCGTCGCTGGCGGCGTCACGGCTTCCGGGCCGTACACGGGCGCGGGTCCGAACGGCGGCGACATCACCTTCCTGATCGATAACTCGAATGTGCTCGGCGTTTCGAGCCCCGGCGGCGGCACGGGCGGCGATGTGCCGAATCAGGTGCCGGGCCCCGAAGCGGTGCAGACGGGCGTGGAGTTCGTGATCAACCTCGAGGAGGCTGGTTACGACGACAACGGCCAGATCGGGATCGCGGGCTTCCTGATGTTCTCCGGTTGGGATTTTTTCTCCAACCAGGTGATCGGCGGGCTGCCGGCGGACACCAACTCGCTCGGCTCGCCGGCCTCGGATAAGTCGTTCAACGATTCGGACCCCGAGGGCATCCCCGGGAACCAGTTCGTGACGCTGAGCGTCCCCGCGAACCCCTCGACGGTCCTGCCCGCGCTGAACGGCCAGCGTGAGGCCTCGTACGGGCCCGCGCTGTGGGTGAACTCCAACTCGACCTCGTTCGGGAACAACACCGATGCGGGTCCGGATGACGCGACGGGATCCGAGATCTGCGCGGTGTACGCGCAGGTCGTCGAGGATGCCGAGGGCGATCGGCAGTTGTATGTGTTCATCGCGGGCAATGTTGGGCAGTTCCATCGCCTGGTGACCTTCTACGACCTGAAGGCGGGTGGGCAGAACCCGCTGCGCGGGGACAACCCGGACATCGACTTCAATGGGCTGAACAACATGGAGGGCTTCGCGTTCGATGGCGCGTTCGTGCCCGACTTCTGCGTCGGGTATCACCTTGGCTTCAACGAGACCACGCTGCAGGTGGAGCACTACCTAGACGCGGCCGAGCTGCTGACAGATGGCTCGGAGAGCCAGACTCCGGTCGGCGGGCGTCTGGACGGCGGCGCGAAGACCGCGGCCCCGCTCTCGGGCGAGATCGCGCTCACGCAGGGCTTCGGCGACAACTCGCTGGGCGGCGGAGCGCAGAAATTTGATGCCAATGGTTCCGAGCTGGCCGCGGTGTACGCGCGGATCGGCACGGTGAACAACCCGTTCGTCGGCCCGGTGCCCTCGCTGTTCCTGATGCTCACGGGCAACCTCGAGCCGAATGGCAACAAGCTGGAGATCTTCTTCGACACGATCCCGGGCAACGGGCAGAACACGCTGATCTACGACGATCCCGAGAACCCGAACGGGTACCAGGGCAACCCGATCATCGAGTTCCCGGAGGGCGGACAGAGCGCTGCGCTGAACCGGATGGGCGGCGATTTCCCGATCTTCCTGCTCGATGAGAACGGCGATCCGGTGCTCGATGAGTTCGGCGAGCCGATCATCGTCGAAACGCTGCCGGGCCTGACCTTCGACAGCGGGTTCAATGCCGACCACTGGCTCTCGGTCGAGCTGTTCGGGTACAACCCGTCGGTGCCGTCGGTGACGGTGCAGGCGCTGTTCGCGCGGCTGCGCGGGGCCCAGAGCCCCGGCGATGCGGGCGATGGTCGGTTCGTCGGGAGCGCGGAAATCTTCACGGGGGCCGACGGCTCGTTCCTGAACGGCACGCTGGGCGGATTCGAATCGATCCGCGCGTTCGTGGACAACTCGAACATCGCGGGCGTGCCCGGCGGCGAGGACCCGGCGATCGCGTTCGCGGACATCAACGGCCCCGCGGCGAGCGTGACCACGGGCATCGAGGTCGCGATCCCGCTGGAGGATCTGAACTGGGATGGCCAGTCGGACATCAAGATCCAGGCGTTCATCAACGGGATCAACCACGACTTCGTGTCGAACCAGCACCTCCAGTTCGTGTGCAGCTTCGACCTCGGCGAGCCACGCCTCGTGAACTTCAATGACTTTGATGGCGTTCAGTTCCTCGAGCTGGACCGCCTGCCGGCGTCGTCGAACTTCCAGAACCTTTCGGCGCGTCCGGATGATTGCGAGGCGGCGATCGAATGCCCTGGCGATCTGAACGGCGACAACGAGGTCAACTCGGACGACCTGGGCATCCTGCTCAGCGCGTTCGGCGGCGGCGCTGCGGGCGACCTCGATGGCGATGGCGACACGGACTCGGACGACCTGGGCATCCTGCTCAGCGCGTTCGGCGATGTGTGCGGCTGATCCGGGCGGACTCGCTCGGCGTCGGGCGGCATGGCGCCGCGGGCGTTTGAGCGAATGCTGATTCCGGTCCTGATTCTGGCACCCATGTTCGGCGGCCTCGGAATGTTCCGGGGTCGCCGTTTGCGTTCTGCGGGGACTCCGGCTTTGCCGCGTGCGCGGGTCGGGCGGGCCGGGCTGGGGTCAGGAGAGGGCGTCGGCGGCGAGGGCGAAGTCGAAGTCCTTGTCCGTGAGCCCGCCGGCATCGTGGGTGGAGAGCGTGAGGGTGACCTTGTTGTACCTGACGAGGATGTCCGGATGGTGCTGGACGGACTCGGCGTGTTCGGCCACGCGGTTGACGAAGGCCATGGAGTGGACGAAGTCGTCGAACTGGTAGGTTCGCTGGATGGCCTCGTTGAGCGTGGACCAATCGGCCATGTCTTCGAGGCGTGCTTCCACGGTCGCGGAGTCGAGCTTGTTCATGGTGTGGTCCCTCTCTCGTTGGACTCTTGCTCTGTCATCGTTGACACGGGGGCGCGGCATGGTGCCAGCCGGCAACCAATGATCGTTCCACGCGGAGGGGGCGTCAACCGGCGGCGTGGAATCGGCGTTGGGGCTCGAAGACGCCGGCTCCGCGGTATGTTCGGTGGGGTGAAGGATGGGCGCGTCGATGGGCGATGACGATCGAGGCGGTGTCACGCGGCTGGCGCCATCGCCGACGGGGGCGTTGCACCTGGGGAACGCGCGGACCTTTCTGGTGAATTGGGCGCTGGCTCGGCGGCTGGGATGGACGATCGTGCTGCGGATCGAGGATCTGGACGGGCCGCGTGTCAAGCCGGGAGCCGATCGCGGGGCGATGGAGATCCTGGCGTGGCTGGGGATCGACTGGGATGTGGGGCCGATCTGGCAGTCGGCGGAGATGTCGGCCTACGCGTCGGCGATGGAGCGGCTGTGCGGCGGCGGTTTGGCGTATCCGTGCGCGCTGACGCGGCGTGAGATCGAGGCGGCGGCGTCGGCGCCGCATGGGTCTGGGAGCGGGGACGATGGCGGGGCGGCGGGGCACGAGTCGCGTTTCCCGCCCGAGCTTCGTCCGGAGGTGGTTCGTCGCTCGTTCGATGGGGGTGTGGATGAGCACGGAGAGCCGACGAACTGGCGATTCGTATGTCCGCCGGATCGCGTGGAGGTGCGCGATCGGTTCGCGGGCAGCGAAGAGTTCTGCCCGTGGGAGACGGTGGGCGATTTCGTGCTGTGGACGAAACGCGGCGAGCCCTCGTACCAGCTCGCGGTCACGGTCGATGATGACCGTCAGCGCGTGAACAAGGTGGTGCGCGGGGATGATCTGCTGGACTCGGCGGCCCGGCAGATGCTGCTGCGCCGGGCGCTGGGGATGGAAGAGCGTGTGGCGTACTGGCATCTGCCGCTGGTCGTGGGAACGGACGGGCGGCGGCTGGCGAAGCGCCACGGCGACACCCGGATCTCGCATTACCGCGAGCGGGGCGTGCCGCCCGAGCGGATCGTGGGGCTGGTGGCGAACTGGTGCGGGATCGGGGATGCAGGGTGTCCCGAGGCGATGGACGCGGCGGAGTTCGCGGACCGGCTGTGCGTGGATACGATGCCCCGCAGCGCGATCACACTGACACCCAGCGATGAGGCGTGGCTGAGCGAGGGCGAGCGATGAGGTTGAGAATTATTGGATCGGGACCCGCGCTGATCGGTGTGGTCGCGGCTCTGTTGCTCGCCGGGTGTGGTGGTGATGGCGGTGGTGGGGGAGAGACCGCGAGACCCGACGCGGGGCAGCCTGTGGGTGTTGCCGACGGCGGCGCGGTGCCCCAGGGGGATGGTGGAGCGGCAGGGCAAGGTGCCGGTTCCGAGAGCGAACCTGAGCCGGATGCGGACCTCGTGGAGGTGCGCATCGAGGGGGAGGTGTTCCGGCTGGAGCCGGCGCTGGACGATGCGACGCGGTTCCGCGGGCTGGGCGGGCGGGGCTCGCTTCCGGAGCGGGGCGGGATGGTGTTCGCGTTCCCGTTCTCGCAGCGGCTCGAGTTCGTGATGCGGGACTGCCTGATCGACATCGACATCGCGTTCCTGAACAACACCGGGCGGGTACTGGCGATGCACACGATGCCGGTGCAGCCGCGCGAGCCGGGGGAGACCGATGCGGCGTACGAGTCGCGTCTGGCCCGATATTCGAGCCGGTACCCCGCGCGCTTCGCGGTGGAGGTGCGCGGCGGTCTGCTCCGGGAGTTGGGTCTGGAGGTGGGCGATGTGATCGAGTTCGATCACGAGGGGCTCAAGGAGCGGGCGCGGTGAGCCGATCCCCCGGTCGAGGGCGTGGCATCCCCCCGCGTCGGGGCGGGAGGCGGCGTGCTGATGACCGAGCGGAGATCCGGGCATGTCCAGGCGAAAGCTCCGGCTGACACTGATCGAGACGAGCGCGGATCCGGAGGCGGGCGATCGGGGCGTGGCCCTTGTCTCGGCGGCACTGGGGTGTTGCGGCGATGAGTCGGATCGTTCGTGCGCGATCGAACGGCATTCGCTGGGGACCGCGCTGCTGACGGACTCGGAGGAGCTGGGGCGGCTGGTGGTGGTGGTGATGGCGGGAGCGGATCCGGATGAATCCCGGGGCGGGCTGTTCCGGTTGTTCGATCGGCTGGATGACGAGGCGATCCCGGTGATGCTCTTCGGGGACTCGGCGAGCGAGGGGCTCCGGCGGATGACGCCGACGGGAGGCGTGGCGATGGGGCTCGACGAACCGGCCCCGGTGGTGGGGGCGGCGCTGGGGGCGCTGCTCTCGCGCCAGCGGAAGATCGAGTCGATCAAGCAGGAGCTGGCGACGGCGCGCCGTTTCCAGGGCGGGCTGCGGAACGAGATCGAGCGGATGCATGAGGAGTTGCAGCTCGCGGCGTCGGTGCAGCGTGAGTTCCTGCCCCGGCAGATCCCGTTGGTGGACGGGTTGGAGTTCGGGGTGCTGTATCGCCCGTGCGGGTATGTGTCCGGGGACATCTACGACCTCCAGGAGATCGATGAGGATCACCTCGGGGTGTTCCTGGCCGACGCGGCAGGGCACGGGGTGCCGGCGGCGCTGATGACGATGGTGATGGCTCGCTCGCTGGTGACGAAGCGCGTGGTCGGCGGGCGGGTGGAGGTGCTGCGTCCGAGCGAGGTGCTGGCGACGCTGAACAGGGAGATGGTCCGGCGGCATGGCGATGCGCCGCGGTTCGCGACGGCGGTGTATGTGGTGGTGAACCGGCGGACGCGGGTGGTGCGGGCCGCGTGCGCGGGGCACCCGATGCCATTGCTGTACACGCCGGATGAGCGGTTGGATGTTCCGGCGGGCGGGAGCCTGCTGGGCGTGTTCGAGCAGGCCGAGTTCGATGAGGCGGAGGTCGTGCTGGGCGAGCGCGATCTGCTGGTGCTGCACTCGGATGGGTTCGAGACGGCGTTCCCGGATGGGAAGGCCTCGAACTATGAGCGTCGGCTGCCGACGATGAGCTATATCGATCAGTTCGGCGCCGTTGCGGAGGCGCTGCGGAGCGACACGCTGGAGGCGGGGATCGGCACGCTTGGGGAGGCGATCGATGCCCACTCGGGGTCGCTGCACCAGGTCGACGACCTGACGGCGTTGTTCATCGCGCCGAGGGCGTTGGCGGGGACGAAGTCCGGAGACTCGCGCCGGGCCGCATAAGGTGGCCGATGGGCATCGGCGGGGTGCGGAAAGAGTGATTCGTTGGTTGTTTGGCGGCGGGTCGCTGGAGCGGTCGGTGAGTGCGCGGGACCGGCTCGCCGGGCGATCCTAATGTCGGGGCTGGCGTGGGAGTCTCGCGGCTTAGCTGGCGTGGCCGGTCTGTGGGGTGTGCGGGGTGGCGGGGTTGGGAACGAATCTTGCGTTGAGCTGGGCGCAGAGGTATTCGGCGGCGGACTTGCGTGCGTCGGGTGTGGCCGCTTCGAGGGCCAGGAGAAGTCGGTTGATGGGGTTGGGCTGGGCGCCGGATCTCATTCGGTTGATCTGGCGGCGATGGAGTCCGACGCGGGCCGCGTACCCGTGGACGCCGACGGACTGCACGAGGGCTTCGAACTGTTCGAGGTCGGTGCGGATGCTGTCGGGGCGAAGGGAGCGGCACGCGAACAATGGTTGGTTCCGCGGCGCCGGCTTTGTCTTATCAGCGTCATCATCGAAGCTTTGATTGTCAGAGGGGCCGAGGGGACCTTTGTTCATGAGTTCCAGTCCTGGCGATTCGATCGATCGGGTGATCACGAGCTTCGGGACACGCAAACTCACGCGTGCATAGCCAGCACTCTCCTCTGCGCCGGCCCGAAGATTATTCCTTTCTCATTCGGGGGGTCAAGTGAGAACCATGCGGATTGGTGCCGGAGCGGTCTGCAAGGGCGGGCGGCTGTCTTGGCGCGTGGTGCTGGGCGGCGCGGGTGCGTGCCGTGGCGGCGAGCGCAGGGCCTGCGGGGGCTCTCTAGGATCGCGGCCTGAAGGCAGCACCATTCCGCGAGGTTTTCTGGATGAGCAGCACCGAGACGATCAACCCGCTCCGGGCACTGAACGAAGAGTTCCAGCAGGTGGAAACCCAGATACGGTTGGGTGGTGGCCCAAAGGCGATTGAGCGGCAGCATGAGCGTGGGCGGATGACGGCCCGGGAGCGGATTGAGGCCTTGGTGGATTCAGGCGCCCGGTTCACGGAATTGGGGCTGTGGGCGGGGTACGGGATGTACAAGGAGCACGGCGGGGCGCCGGCGAGCGGTGTGGTGACCGGGGTGGGGCCCGTGCACGGGAAGTTGCACATGGTCATCGCCAACGACGCGACGGTGAAGGCTGGCGCGTTCTTCCCGATGACCTGCAAGAAGATCATCCGGGCGCAGATGGTGGCGCAGATGGCATCCATGCCGCTGATTTACCTGGTGGACTCGGCGGGGGTGTACCTGCCGCTCCAGGAGGATGTGTTCCCGGATACGGATGACTTCGGTCGGATCTTCCGGAACAACGCGGTGATCTCGGCGTCGGGGATTCCTCAGTATGCGGCGATCATGGGGTTCTGCGTGGCCGGCGGGGGGTATCTGCCGGTGCTGTGCGACACGCTGATCATGACCGAGGGGAGCGGGCTGTACCTGGCCGGGCCGGCGCTGGTGAAGGCGGCGATCGGGCAGGAGGTCAGCGATGAGGAACTGGGGGGGGCCTCGATGCACGCGGCGATCTCGGGAACGATCGACTTCAAGGAGCCCGACGACGAGCACGCGATCGAGCGGCTCCGGTCGCTGGTGGGCAAGTCGGCGGCGCGGGCGCCGGTGGCACGGTCATCCGGCGTGCCGGGGGTGACGGGGCGGGCGGGCGGCGGCGGTGATGGGGAGGGCGGCGAGCCCGGCGGGGGCGGGGGTGGATACGGCGGGATCGATCCGGCGCGTCCGGGCGAGGATGTGTACCGGGTGTTCACCGACAAGCCGGGTGCGCAGTACGACATCAAGGACCTGATCGCGTGCGTGATCGATGGACGCGCGTCGACGGGCGGGGGTTCGGAACCGGACTTCGATGAGTACAAGGCGGAGTTCGGGCAGTCGATGGTGTGTGGGTACGCGCGGATCCGGGGGATGCCGTGCGGGATCGTGGCGAACCAGGGGCGGCTGACCGAGCGGACGATGCCGGGCGGCAAGAGCGGCCCGGGCAAGTCGGTGAACATGCCGCGCGTGCTGTACACGGACGCGGCCGACAAGGCGGCGCGGTTCATCATGGACTGCAACCAGCGGCGGGTTCCGCTGGTGTTCGTGCATGACACGACGGGGTTCATGGTCGGGCGGGATTCGGAGCAGGAGGGGATCATCCGGTGCGGCGCGAAGATGGTCAACGCGATGTCGAACTGCGTGGTGCCGAAGATCGTGCTGATCACCGGGAGCTCGTACGGCGCGGGCAATTACGCGATGTGCGGCCGGGCGTTCGATCCGTTCGTGACGCTGGCGTGGCCGGGCGGCAAGTGCGCGGTGATGGGGGCCGCGCAGGCGACGGGGGTGCTCGCGATGATCGAGGAACGCTCGCGGGAGCGGAAGGGGGAGACGATCGACGCGGCGACGCACAAGGAGATCCTGGACGCCGTGCGGGCGTCGTACAGCGAGCAGCAGGACATCCGGCACGGTGCGGCGCGGGGATGGGTCGACCGGATCATCCAGCCGCACGAGACGCGGGAGGAACTCAGCGCAGCGCTGGAGATGGCGGGGAACTGGGGCGAGCGCGGCGAGTACCGCACGGGCGTGTTCCAGGTGTGAGCGATCGGCCCGACCCGCGGGGACTGAGCGATGGGTCGGCGCGCAACGCCGCCCGCGAGGACCGCGGGCGGGCGAGCGTGAGTCAATTTTTGTGGCCGGCGATCAGCCGGCGCGCTTGGCGGGCGCGTACCCGGCGCAGCTGCCGATGGGGGTGACCTTGAGGTTCCGGGCGGCGTTCTCGGGGAGCCCGCAGGGCTGGATGGCCTCATCGATGTGGCTCGGGTCGAGCTGGCCCTTGACGCGGAGCTGGACGATTTTGTTCTGATCGCCCGAGTTCTCACCAAAGTGGGAGCAGAGCCCGCACTGGCCGTCGTGGATCTTGAGCATGGTGTGTGGTCTCCGTGTGTTGGGGTGGATGGGTCGGTCGGCCGGATCATCCGTGTCCGGCCTTCGGTCTTTCTCCACTCCCAGATCTATCGCATGGAGCGGTCGTCATTGCCACTGATAGTGGGTTTCAGTTGGGTGTTGCGAATCGGTCGCAGTGAGCAGGACGGTGTTCGCTCGGTGGGGTATTCTGGGGGCATGGAACAACACACCCAGACCGCGTCACGCTCGTACATCGCCCCGGGTGACCGCCTTCGTGCCGCGATGGATCGCGGGACGGTCGGGCTTCCGGGGGCGTTCAACGGGCTTGTAGCACGGGCCGTGGCCCAGGCGGGATTTTCCGGGGCGTATGTGTCCGGTGCGGCGGTCACGGCCTCATACGGAGTCCCGGATATTGGACTTCTGACTCTGAACGAGTTCTGCGCTGTGATCCGCCAGGTCTGGCTGGGGAGCGGGCTGCCGATCATCGCGGATGCGGACACGGGGTTCGGCGAGTCGGAGATGCTCACGCGGACGGTGCGTGAGTACGAACGGGCCGGGGCGTGCGGGCTGCACCTGGAGGACCAGGTGTTCCCGAAGCGGTGCGGGCATCTGGATGGGAAGACGCTGGTCGAGCGTGACCACTTCGTCGAGAAGGTCGCGGCGGCGGCGGCGGCGCGGGATGAGATCGATGGGGCGCGCGGCGGCGGGGCGGCGGGACGGGGGTCGTTCATCGTGTGCGCTCGGACGGATGCGGCGGGCGTGGCCGGGATCGACGAGGCGATCGCGCGGAGCAAGGCGTACCTCGATGCGGGCGCGGACATGATCTTTCCCGAGGGGCTGCGGAGCGAGGAGGAGTTCGGGCGGATCGGGGAGGCGCTGCGTTCGTACCGATCGGATGCGTATCTGCTGGCGAACATGACGGAGTTCGGGAAGACGCCGCTGATCCCGCTGTCCCGGTTCGAGGAACTCGGGTATCACGCGGTGATCTGGCCGGTGAGCACGCTGCGGAGCGCGATGGGCGAGGTGAAGCGGATGCTGGAGGGGCTGCGGCGGGATGGGCATGTCGAGTCATCGCTCGGGAGAATGCTCACACGGGATGAGCTGTACGCGCTGTTGGGGTACACGCCGGGCGAGGAGTGGCGGTATGGCCTGGGCCGGTGAGGCGTTGGTTGAAGGTGGCCGGCGTGGGCGCATCGTCGCGGTGCCAGGCATTACCATGTGCTGATGATTGAAGTCACTCAGAGCGGTCGCCGGTGGAGCGTGGTGGGCGGAGCGGCGCTGTGCTTCGGCGCGTTGGTGCTCAGCGGGTGTTCTGGCGCGGGTGGGCGGACGGGGGAGGACACCGGGCTCACACGGGTTGAGCGGGTCGCAGCCCTCGGGTTCGCCGTCGAGCACATGGGCGAGATCGACCGTTTCGTGTGGTTCGGGCCTGAGTCCGGTCCGAACCTGCTGCACACGGAGAATCTCGGAGTGCCGGTGCCGGCCGGCGGGTCGGATGAGTACACCTTCCGGGGCGGGTGCTACACCTGGGTGTCGCCGCAGAGCGGCTGGGTGGGGGGCGATGGGAGCGCGCGGAACTGGCCGCCCGATCCGGCGATGGACCGGGGCCCGGCGTGGGTGGTGGGGCGGACGGCGGATTCGATCACGACGCTGACGCCGGTATCGCGGCTCGGTTTGCGGGAGCGGAAGACCTTCACGCTGCGCGAGTATGGCGGCACGCTCGAGTTCGTGATCGAGAACGCGGGTGTGCGGGCGATGGAGGCGGGGGCGTGGGTGAACACCGGTGTGGCGCGGCACGACCGGATCGCGCTGTGGATGCCGGAAGGCACAACGCTCCGCGGGTGGGACGATGAGGCGGTGGGGAAGATCGAGTCGATCCTCGGCCCGCGCTCTCCCGGCGGTTGGCGCATGCTGGACCTGCCCCGGGCCGGTTGGGAAGGCGGCACGAAGGTGTGGGTCGAAGCGCCGGAGGGCGCAGCGCGAATCGGCGTGTGGCGGCACGGCCGCTGGCTCGTGCGGACGCTCGAGCCCGGCGATCCGGAGGGAACGCTGCGCGCGGTGGGCGAGGGACCAGTCGCGGTGTACGTGGATCCCACGGCGGGACTGATCGAGGCAGAGCTCTACGGGCCTGTGATGACGATCCCGGCCGGAGGCGCCTCGGGGGTGACGGAGCGTTGGGAGGTGCTGGATGGACGGTTCCCACGCCCCGCGGCGTCGGATCTGGATCGGCGCGGGTGATGCGTGCGTGTGGGTGAGAGTGGGGGGCAACAAACGAAACCGCCCCCGCGGGTGATGCGGGGGCGCGCGAGGGGATCGGGATGTCGATGGGGTTCACCGGCGGCGGCGGGTGGCCGCGATGCCGGCGATGGCGAGCAGGCCCGTCGTCGCGGGTGTGGGCACGGTCAGCTTGATCTGGAATGCGAGGTTCGAGTTGGTCGGGAGCGTGCCCCACGCGAGGTTGGCATCGCCGGTGAGGGTGAACCCGGAGAGCAGCTGGTTGCCGGTGATGAAGAAGTAGTCGGTGCCATCGGCGGATCCATCGGCCGAGGAGGCGCCGGCGATCGGATCGGCGTTGAGAATGAGGTTGGAAATCGAGACACTCGTGCCGGGCTGCGTGGCGCGGGTGCGGATGTAGATGCCGGTGATCTCGGAGACGGTGCCGTAGTTGAGGGTCTTGCCGCCGAGTGCGAAGGTGATGATGCCGGAACCCGGTGCGAAGGTGAGGGAGAAGGGCGTGTCGACGCCGTTGCCCCAGACATGCTGGGCGGTCTGGGCGGGGGCGCCGGTGTCGGGCCCAAGGTCGAGCTCGTGGGTGCCGTTGAGGGCGTTGTTCCCGATGCGTCCCTCGGCGACGGCGTTCTCGATCAGGCCGAGCGCGTTGAACTGGGCATCGGTATCGATGTGTCCTGTGAAGAGCCCCGCGGAAGCGGAGCCTGCGCTCAGGCAGACGATGGCGGTGGCGATGGCTGGCGCGGTGCGCGCGATCGACAGCATGATGACGGTGTTCCTTCCTGGTATTCCCGGTGGCGCAGAACCACCGGCGCGTGTTCCCGTGTCCGGTTGAATTCCCCTTCACCCGGACGGAATGAGGATACCGCGCAACGCGGGGGTTTGCACCTACTGGGGGGCGGTGGGATGTGTCGAACGAGCGATCTTGTATCCCAATATCGTCCTATAACCGATGCGCTTTGATCAAAGCGCGGTCGGTCTTGGCGAGGTGTCGGGGCGGGCGGAATGGCGTCCCGCTTGGACGAATCGTGGGAGCACCTGAGTGATCGTGTCCACGGCTCGGTCCAGCTCGGCGTGGGTCGTGAGGCGTGAGGTGCTCAGGCGGATGGAGCCGGCGATGCTGGACTCGGTGAGCCCCATGGCTGTGAGCACGCGCGAGGGCTCCATGGACCCCGATGCGCAGGCCGCGCCGGCGGAGATGGCCACGCCTTGCTCAGAAAGTGCGAGCACGAGCGGCTCGGCCTCGATGCCGGGGAGGGCGAGATTGGTCGTGTTCCAGATTCGCGGGGCACCGGCGGCGTTGATGTGCGCATCGGGCACCAGCGGATGGATCGCGGCGAGCAGGGCGGCTTCGAAGCGATCGCGGTTGCGGGCTCTCTGCTCGCGTTCGGCGTGGTCGGCGAGCCACTCATGGGCGTGTTCGGCCGCGACGCCGAACCCGGCGATCCCCGGGACATTCTCGGTGCCGCCGCGTCGCTGGCGTTCCTGGATGCCGTGGATGGTTGGGTGGATGCTGACACCTCGGCGTGTGTAGAGGGCTCCGATGCCCTTCGGGCCGTGGAACTTGTGGGCGGAGAACGCGAGCATGTCGATGACCGCCCCGGCGTCGGGAGTGGCCTTGAGCGGGTCGACATCGGTGGGTGCTTTGCCGACCCACTGGGTGCCATCGACGATGAACGGGATGCCGCGCTGCCTTGCGGCCTGTCCCAGCGCGGCGATGGGCTGGATGACGCCGGTCTCGTTGTTGGCCCACTGGGCGATCAGCATCGGCGGGGGCGTGGCGAGTCGATCGAGCAGGGGCTCGATCTCATGCTCAACGATGCGGCCATCGCGGTCGACCGGGAAGAGTTGGAGGTCGATCCGTCCAGCGCGCCGGAGCGCGTGGAGGCAGTCGTGCACGGCCTCGTGCTCGACGGGTGTGGTGATCACGAGGCGTTGGTGGGGAGGTGTGGCGGCGAGGGTCCCGCGGATGGCGGTGTCGAGCGCTTCGGTGGCGCCGGAGGTGAAGGTGATCTCCGGCGGGGTCGCGCCGATCAGGCTCGCGACCGAACGCCGGGCACGCTCGACGACCGCGCGTGCGGCCTGACCCGGGCGGTGGGTGGATGAGGGGTTGTGCCAGTGTTCTTCGAGGGCGCGCGAGACGGCCTCGACGACCTCGGGGAGCGGGCGCGTCGTTGCGTTGTTGTCGAGATAGACCGGCGGGGGCTGCACTCGGGGAGTGTAGAGGTGGTGGTCGACGGGACCGCCCGGCGCCGCACCATGGTGGGTGGAAAACGCGACACGCCTCCCGCGTGGGGGAGGCGTGAGGGGGTCATCGGGTTCGAAGGTGAGGCCGCGGGTCGCGGCGGCGCTACTCAGTTGCCGCCGACTTCCCAGCGGTAGAACTTGGTCAGCGTCGCGCCGCCGACGATGTCCTTGATCTTCTTCGAGTCGTCCTTGACGAACGGCTGATCGAGCAGGGCGAGGTCGGCGTAGACCTTCTCGATCTTGCCATCAACGATGCGCTTGGCGATCTCCGGGGGCTTGCCCTCGGCCTCGGCTTCGGCGAACTTGCGCTCCTTCTCGATCACTTCGGCGGGGATGTCGTCGCGGGAGACGCCCTGCGGGCGCGGCATCGCGGCGGTGATGTGCATGCAGACATCGCGGGCGACGGCTTCGTCGATGGAGCCCTTGGCGCCGAGCAGGACGCCGGTCTTGCCGTCGTGGTGGATGTATGTGCCGAAGGAGTCGGCATCCATGCGTGCGATGCGCCCGATCGAGATGTTCTCGCCCGTGGAGATGCGGAGATTGTCGATGAGCTTGTTCATGTCCTCGGACGGGGCGACCTCGCCCTCGGGCTGGGCCAGCGCGAACTCGGCGACCTTGCGGGCCGCGTCCTGGAACGCGTCGTTCTTGGCGGTGAAGTCGGTCTCGGCCCGGAGTTCGACGATGGCGGCGGCGCTGCCCTTGGTCGCGATGGCGATCCGGCCCTCGCCGGCGGCGCGGTCGGTGCGGGTTTCCATCTTGCCCTTGAGCTTGACGCGGAGGAATTCCTCGGCCGCGGCCGCATCGCCGCCGGTTTCCTGCAGGGCCTTCTTGCATTCCATCATGGACAGGCCGGTTCGTTGACGAAGGGCCATCACTTCTTTGGCGGAGATGTCAGCCATCGCGCTCGCTCCTGGTGTGCTGATCGGCGTGCGATGCCCGAGTGGGCGTGCCGCCGGGAGTGTGTGGTGTGGGAATGGGAGTTCGTCTGCCCGGTGCGCGGGCGGTGTTCGTGCGGGGGGTCGGGTGTTGGGTCAGGCGTTGGATCAGGCATCCGGGGATGCGTCGGGCGAGTTCTGCGATTGGGAGGAGCCATCCTCGGCGCGGAACTGCGACCGGCTGGAACGACGCGGGCGCTGCTCGCCGGACCCTCCGGACTGGGCGTCGGCATCGCGTCCCTCGCCGCGGGTGATCCGCTGCTGCTTGCCTTCGGCGACGGCGGCGAGGAGCTCGCGGACCACGACATCGATGGACCGCATGGAGTCGTCGTTGCCGGGGATGGGGATGTCGGCGAGTTCCGGATCGCCGTCGGTGTCGATCAGGCAGACGGTGGTGATGCCGAGCTTGCGGGCCTCGAGCAGGGCGTTCTTCTCCCTGCGGACATCGACGACGACCATGACGCCGGGGAGCTTGTCCATGCGGCGGATGCCGTCGAGGTTGCGCTTGATCTTGCGCATCTCACGGCGGAGCTGGGATTCCATCTTCTTGGAGTAGGACTGGAAGTTGTCGGTCTGCTCGATGGCCTCGAGTTCCTCGAGGCGCTTGAGGCGGGCGCGGATGGTGCGGAAATTGGTGAGCGTGCCGCCGAGCCAGCGCTCGGTGACCATGTGCATGCCCGAGTCCGGGATGCGCTGGAGGAAGACCTCCTTGGCCTGGCGCTTGGTGCCGACGAAGCAGACATCGCGCCCCTCGGCGACGGTCCTGGCGATGAGCTTCTTGGCGAGCAGGAGGCCCTTCAGGGTCTCCTTGATGTCGATGATGTGGATGGAGTTGCGCTTGGCGTAGATGAACGGCGACATCTTCGGGTTCCAGTTGCTGGAACGCTGGCCGAAGTGGATGCCGGCTTCGATGAGCTCTTTGACGAGCGATTGCGGCTGGGACGGGCCTGAGGACGGGGTCGAGAGGGTTGCCTGGGACACGATCGGGCTCACTTTCTGGCAGCGGATCCGGCGGGCGTGTCCGTCGTCGTTCCCGCGCCCCGGGAGGGGTGATCGGGAGACGGCTGGGAGGCGGTGGCCAGGGTCGACGCACGCGCCCGCGCAAGGTCGCTTGGGTGTCGAAGCCGCGTGCCGCTCGCCGCGCTTGGTGCGGCGTTCGGTTCGAGGTCATCGGGACCGGGTTGGGATCAGGGAATCGCCGGAAGCTGGGCGTGCCAACAGCACGAGCGGCCCGGCGATCGGCCACCGAAGCGTGAGGATAGCCCCGCTTCGGATGGGGGGCAAGGAGTGGCGGCCGAGCGGACGGGCAGGAGCGGGGCGAAGGCGATGGGGCGGGACCCCGGGTCATTGGGGAGATGATGGTGATCGGGAGGGGGCGAGTCTTGCGTTGCCGAGTGCGTGCGGGGTGGCTAGTGTCCAGACTCGGCGAGTTGCCCCGGTTTCCGTTGGATCCGGGTCGGCAGGCCGAGGTCGCGCCGGGGCCGGCTTGCCGCGGCGGGTTGGTCAGAACGCGTGACGAATCTCGGGGCGTAGCGCAGCTTGGTAGCGCGCCATACTGGGGGTGTGGAGGTCGCTGGTTCGAATCCAGTCGCCCCGACTCGACGAGCCGCCAGAATTCCTGGCGGCTCGTCCTCGTTTTGGGGAGCGTGTCGCGGGACCGAAGCGCGTTTGCGGATCGTTGGTTGCCCCAAGCCTACAACATCGGGCGTGGAACGAATTGAGACCGATCTGTACTTCGCGTATGGCTCGAACATGTCCAGCGCGCAGATGGCCCATCGATGTCCCGGCGCACGGGAGGTCGGGATCGGGGTGCTGGAGGGGCATCGCCTCGTGTTCAACCGGCGGGGGAGCTACCGCCCGGGCGGGGTGGCCAGCGTGGTGCCGACCGGCGAAGGGCCGGGTGGGGTGCCCGGCGTGGTGTGGCGGCTCGATGCCAAGGCGATCGCAGCGCTGGACCGCGTGGAAGATCCGGGCGCGTATACCCGTGAGGTGATCCAGGTTTGCGCCTTGGGCGCGCACGGCGAGCGGCCCTTGTGGCGGTGCTTCGCGTACATCGCGATCCCGCAGGCGGATCACATCCGCCCGGATCGGGCCTACGCCGAGATCATCCTCGGCGAGGCACTCCGGCGCGGGTTCTCGGAGTCGTATGTGAGCTCAATTCGAGCAATGATGTGAGTCACGTTGAACCGCCGCGCGACGCTCCGATACCGTGCGGCTGCGCGGGCGCGTCGTGGCACGGCCGCCGATCCATTAGGTGATCAACGCCCTGAGCGTCCTGCGTCCGGTCGGAATCGGATGTATGGCCAGGCCGCTTACTTGCCGAGGAAGAACCCGAGCAGGCCGAAGATCACCATGACCGCCGCGGGAATCGCCGCGACGATGAGCATGTTGCCACCGAACAGGCCCGCCACCGCGGCGGGGGGAACCGCCAGGCCGGCCATGAGGAGCACAGTCGCGGCCCCGAGAACGGCGACGAGCATCCCGACGGCGATGCCGGCGACCATCCACGAACCCTTGCCGTCGTACGGCTCGACGAGAACCGCTCCGCCCATGGAGCCGACGCTGCCAGAGGGAGCAGAGCCGCCTGTGGCAGCGCCCTCGAACATGCCTCCGGAATCGCCGCCCACGGGAGCGCCCTGGTCGCCGTAGATGTCGCCCAGCAGCGCGTCGGAGGCGCCGGTGTCGCCAAAGTCGAGGAGGGCCGAGCCGCCCTCGGCGAATGACTCAAGGGAGGCGACATCGAGGGGCTGATCGGTCATCTGGGTCTGGGCGGCCGCATCCCCGGCGTCGAGTTCATCGTCGAAGATGGAGATGCCGGCGGGGCGGGTCTCGCCCATGGTCGCGCCGACGGTCTCGCCGCCGCCGGGGCCCTCGAGATCGAAATCAGAGCCGGCCAGGTCGATGCCGGAGCCAGCGCCGGAGTCGGACAGCGGGATCCCGCCGAAGGACTGGTCGCCATCATCGCCGGCGAGCAGGTCGATCTGCTCCTTCTTGAAGATGAGCTTCTCGCCGTCGCGGAACTCCTGGACCTCGCCGCGTTCGGCCATCGCGCGGACCTCGCTGGCGGACTTGCCGAGCTTCTCGGCAGCTTCATCGAGCGAGTAGAACATCTTGGCCATGGGTCAGACTCTCCGGCGAGGCGTGTGAACGGGGGCACCCGGGGCATGGAGCGTGGGCATCGGGCTCCTCTGTACGCCCGCGGTTCGGGTGCGGATGCACGAGGGTAGCGGGAACGCTAGCGAACACCGATCGGGGCGGCAAGCGAGGGCGTGGACGCGGCTTGTGGTGTCGGGCGATGGGTGGATCACCGATGCGGATCTGGTGCCGTGGGGGGCTCGCGACGCTGCGGGGATTCCCTATATTGGTCGCGTGTCGGCATGTCGCGCGGGCACAGTGATCAGAGGCGGTTCCGCGAAGGGATTTGCGATGGCGAGCCAAGGGGAGAGGCCAGGGAAGCGAGGGGTGTGGGGCATCCTCCGCCGACTGGGACCGCTGGCGGCGGTGCTCTGCGTCGTGCTCGGCGTGTTCTCCGGGCTGGGCGTGTTCACTTTCGTGTATGGCGAGGGGGCGTCTTACATGAGCAGCGATCCAAACGCGTGCACCAACTGCCATGTGATGCAGGAGTATCACGACACTTGGCAGAACTCATCGCACCACCATGTCGCGGTGTGCAACGACTGCCATCTTTCGCATCATCCGATCGGGAAGTGGGTCACGAAGGCCGACAACGGCTTCTTTCACTCCCTGGCGTTCACGACGGGCAACTTTCACGAGCCGATCCAGATCAAGGCGCGGAATTCCGCGGTGACGCAGGATGCGTGCCTCTATTGCCACAGCGATGTGGCGCACGCGCTGCTGCCATCGGGCGGGACTGGTGTGTCGGCGAACGAGTCGTTGTCGTGCGTTCACTGCCACGCGGATGTGGGGCACGCGCTGCGGTGATGGTTCGTGGGGGCATTCTTGGGCGCCGAGATCGAGCACTGAGAGACCGTAGTTTCGACGCGAATCGCAGGAGGCATGGACATGGCAGGCGGAACCGGGACGAGCGAACGGAAGGCGCGGTGGACGACCGGGCAGGCCGCGGCGATCGCGGGGCTGTTCGCGGTGGTGGCGATCGCGACGGTGGTGGTGCTGGTGGTGCTCGTGCAGATGTTCGAGCACAAGCAGGCCGAGCGCGTGCCGTTCGTCCGGGTCGTCGAGGTGAACGAGGTGACGACGGATCCGGTGCCCTGGGGGCAGAACTGGCCCTCGCAGTTCGATTCGTACCGCCGAACGGTGGATGCGACGCACACGCGCTACGGCGGCTCCGAGGCGATGCCCGAGAGCAAGCTTGAGGCGATGCCGTGGGTGCGCCGGCTCTTCGCGGGGTACGCGTTCAGCATCGACTACCGGGAGCGGCGCGGGCACGCGTACATGCTCTACGACCAGGAGGTCACGCGCCGCGTGACGGAGCGGAACCAGAGCGGCGCGTGCCTTCACTGCCACGCGTCGATCGTGCCGACCTACCGGCGTCTGGGGCTGGAAGACATGGGCGAGCCCGCGGATGAGGCGGCGCTGGGCGATTCGTTCAACTGGCCGGCCGTGATGCGTGGGTTCGAGCTGGTGAGCAGGCGTCCGTACCCTGAGGTCCACGCGGAACTGCTGAAGACGCCGGACGGGACGCCCGGGCGGAACCCGCTCTTCCCCGGCGGTGAGCGAGCGATGGAGACGCGTCCGGAGGGGATGGGCGCTGCGCCGGTGGATGGGACGCACGCGGGGATGGGCGAGGGGCATCCGGTGAGCTGCGTGGACTGCCACGATCCGGAGTCGATGGCGATCCGGGTGACGCGTCCCGGCTTCGTGCGGGGGATCGCGCTGCTTGCGGCCAGCGATGCGCCCGTGCCGCACCTGCCGAGCGTGGAGCGATGGCGCAAGGGATCGCGATCGCGCGACTACGACCCGAACCTCGATGCGTCCCGCCAGGAGATGCGTTCATTCGCGTGCGCCCAGTGCCATGTCGAGTACTACTGCGCGACGGAGATGACGCTGACCTTCCCGTGGGGCAACGGCCTGCGGGCCGAGGACATCGAGCGTTTCTGGGAGGAGACGACCTTCCCGAGCGGGAAGCCGTTCTCCGATTTCAAGCACGGCGAGACGGGCGCGCGGATGTTCAAGGCGCAGCACCCGGAGTTCGAGCTGTGGAGCCAGGGCATCCACGCGCGGGCCGGGGTGAGCTGCGCGGACTGCCACATGCCCTACGAGCGTCAGGGCGCGATGAAGGTGTCGAGCCACTGGGTCAAGAGCCCGCTGCTGAGCATCAACAACTCGTGCCAGACCTGCCACAAGGTGGACGAGGATGAGCTGCTGGCGCGCGTGCACCGGATTCAGGACACGACGAAGGCGATGATGGACCGGGCGGCGGTTGCCATGACGGACATGCTCGACGCGATCAACGCCGCGATCGCGGCCGGAGCGACCGAGGAGGAGCTGGCACCGATCCTCGAGCTACAGCGGAAGGGGATGTGGCGGCTGGACTATGTGCTCAGCGAGAATTCGATGGGGTTCCACGCGCCGCAGGAGGCGGCCCGGCTGCTGGGCGAGTCGATGGACTACTCGCGTCGGGCGCAGGCGATGGCGATCGGACTGCGCGCGGGCGAGGCGCCGGCGGCGCAGGCCCCGGACGCTCAGATCATTGGCGTGACGCCGACCGAGGAAGCGCCGCCGCACCCGGCGGCTCGCAAGTGATTGGGCGGGCGCGCCTCAGGCCGAGCGGCGGTCCGATTCCTCGGGCTCGGCGCCGGCGGTGAGCAGCGGCCGGCGCGGCTCGAAGATGGCCGAGGTGTGCCGGGTGGGCTCGTCCCTGACGACGCGCACCGGGCCCGCGCTGATCCTCTGGAAGGCGGACTTGGCGTTGGCCGCCGAGTACTCGATGCCGATGGACGGGCGTCCGAGCTCGCGGGCGACGGTGCAGGTGGTGCCGGAGCCGAGGAACGGATCGAGCACGAGATCGCCCGGGTTGGAGCAGGCGCGGATGACGCGTTCGAGGTAGACCTCGGGGATCTGGTTGTCGTGGTTGGCGCGGCGTTCCTTGTTGTTGCCCTGGATGCGTCCGAAGTTCTTGCCGTACCACACATCCATGGGCACGCGCATGCCGGCCTCGCCGGTCTTCTTCGTCAGGGTGCGGGCGTCGCCGTAGAGCGTGGCACGATCGGACATCTCGAGGATGGGCTCGGGGTTCCAGGTCCGCTTGCGCTCGTCCTTGCAGAAATAGAGCGCGTGGACCTTGGAGTTGATGAACCGCCCCATGGTGTTCTGGCCGAAGCGGTAGTGCCAGACGCACCAGTTGACCATGTGCAGGCCGCGCTTCTTCAGGTGCACGACGATCTCCGCGGCCCAGTCGTCGGGGATGTTGACCCACATGGAGCCGTGCGGGGCCAGGGCATCGACGCACCCGTCCAGCCACTGCTCGGTGAAGCGCAGGTACGCGTCGAGGGGCATCTTGTCATCCCACTCGTCGTAGGCGCGGGACCAGTTGAAGGGGGGATCGGCGAAGATCAGGTCGATCTGTCCGGCTGCCGCCTCGGGGATGCGGGGGAGGACATCGCGGCAGTCGCCGACATAGACGCGGGTGTCGGGATCGGCGAGCCGGTGGGTGGGCTCGAGCGGCTTGCTGGCCCGGCGCGGTGCGGGAGCGTCGGCGCTTGGGAGCGCGATGCGTTCGTTCATGGCGCGGGCGGCGGCGCTGAGCCGCCGCTGTCCCTGGACGCCTCGGCGTGAGCGTCCGTTCTTCAGCGGGCCGGTCCCTGACATGGTCGGGTGCCTTTCGGTGTGGCTTCGGTGTGGGCGGGGCGGAGGGCCCCGGGCCCTTGGGTATCGGCGCGGGCGCGCGCGCTCCTCCAGATTCGGGGGTGAGGGTCGGAAGGGGGGCGGGGTTCAGATCAGGCGCGTCGGAGGGCGGCCGCGAGGGCCCGGGCGGCCTGGCCGCGGTGGGAGCGGGCGTTCTTCTCCTGCGGAGAGAGCTCGGCAGCGGTGCGACCGTCCTCGAGTTCGAGCAGCGGGTCGTACCCGAACCCGTTGCCGCCGCGGGGGCTGGTCGTGATCCGCCCCTCGAAGGTTCCCCGGGCGGTGGCGAGCACGCGGGCGTCGGGGTCGGCGAGGCATACCGCGCAGACGAATCGGGCGGTGCGCTGGTGCTCGGGCGTCCGCGCGATCGCCGAGAGCAGCTTGGCGTTGTTGGCGGCGTCGCGGGTGGCCCGGTCGCCGCCGATGCCCGCGTACCGGGCCGAGCGAATGCCCGGTTCGCCGTTGAGCGCATCGACCTCGAGCCCCGAGTCATCGGCGAGGGCGATGCGGTTGAGGCGCTGGGCGTAGTAGGTGGCCTTGATCTCGGCGTTGCCCTCGAAGGTCGGAGCATCCTCGTCGGGCTCGGCGAGGCCGGCCGCGCCCGGGATGTCGGCGAGGCAGAGCACGCGGAAGCCGAGCGGCTCGAGTTCGCCCCGGAACTCCTCGACCTTGTGCGGGTTGCTGGTGGCGATGAGGATTTCCCGCGGGGTGTTGCTGGTCATCGGGTCATTGTTGCGTGTTGTGGGGGTCCGTGGCATCTGAGGAGGAGCGTTTGGCCAGGATCCTCGCGCCCGCGAATGCTGCGAGCACGCCGAGCGTGGCGCCGGTGATGTTGGCGGCCATGTCGTCGAGCGCGAACACGCGTCCGAGTGCGGGGATCGCCTGGAGGGACTCGTCGAGGATCGCGTATCCGATGGCGATGGCGAGGCGGAGGGGCAGGCGGCGCGGGTTTGCGGGCGATCCGGTGAGCCCCGAAGCGGTGAGCAGCATCGCCCAAAGCGCGAACGCGAAGAAGTGGACCCACAGGTCGGTGCGATGGACCGGGCCCTCGACGCGGAGCTGCGGCCAGTGGGTGGCGATGAAGAGGACGATCGCGTAGGCAAGGAACGCGAATGTGCGGAGGCGCCGCATCATGAAACGCCGCGCGCCGCTTTGCTTGCCGGGCGTGGCTCAGCGGGCGCTGCGGGGCGGGTGCTGACCGTGGCCGCGCCGGCATCCTGCTTCTCCGCCGCTTTCAGATTCTGCTTGGCGACGAAGCGGTTCCAGTCCTGGATCAGGCGGTCGGCGATCTTCTTGTAGTCGAGCGCGCCGGGCGCGGTGGGGGCGTACTCGAAGGCGGTCTGCCCGAACGAGGGTGCCTCGGCGAGCTTGATGTTTCGTCTGATCGCCGGGCGGTAGACCAGCGCGCCGCCCCAGGGGACATTCTTGTCCTTTGAGTCTGCGAAGAACTGTTCGAGGTCCGCGACGACCTCGCGGGCGTGGCGGGTCTGCTCGTCGTGCATGCAGAGGATGACGCCGGAGACGCGAATCCGCGGGTTCACGGAGCGGGCGACGATGGAGACGGTCTCGAAGAGCTTGCCCACGCCCTGGAGGGCGAGGAAGTGCGCCTGCATCGGGACGATGACCTCGCGGGCGGTAGCGAGCCCGTTGAGGGTGAGCAGGCCCAGGGAGGGCGGGCAGTCGATGAGGATGAACTCGAATCGCGGCCGCAGGTGGTCGATCGCCCGCGCGAGCCGCTGGTGCCGGTGCGCATCGGCGGCGAGTTCGGTCTCGGCGGCGGCGAGGTCGGTGGTGGCCGGGAGGAGCCAGAGGTGTTCCCGGACCTGCCGGATGCAGGCCTCGGGATCGTGCGCCGGATCGTCGAGGCTGGCATCCGGGGGCGTGAGGAGCAGGTCGTAGACGGAGCGATCGGTCTCGGTGGGGTCGACGCCGAGGTGGAGCGTGGCGTGGGCCTGGGGGTCGAGGTCGATCACGAGGGTGGATCGCCCGCTCTGGGCGATGGCGGCGGCGAGATTGACCACGGTGGTGGTTTTGCCGACGCCGCCTTTCTGGTTCATAAAAGCAACGATCCGGGACAACTGGTGGATGGCGGGTGGGAGGGACCCGGGCCCGTTCCCGGGGACGGGCCGGGAGGCGTTCGGGGCTGGTGACGGGTTGTCGGGGGCGTGGAATCCCATCCGGTGAGTGTATCGGAGGGTGGGGCTCCGAAGGGCGATCGCCGGTTGGGAGATCACGAGGGGCATCGGCCCGGGAAAGGGTGGTCCGAGCGTGGTACCGGGCATCAATGGTCGCCCTGAGGGTTGTGGGGGTGATGGGATTTCCCGTCGGGAGGTGTGCGTTCAGCCGGTCGCGGATCGGACCGATTGAGCCAATCGAGGAGGCGGGCCTTGACGGTCAAGATGCGCAACGAATTGTCGTCGTCGGAAGTGCAGGAACTGCATGATCGCCTTGCGCGCCGGCTGGACGGGAAGATGGTGTCCACTCTTCCGCATGTGGCGCAGAAGGTGCTCCGTCTCGTCGGCGATCCAGAGAGCTCGCTGCGCGACTATGGCGCGGTGATCAAGGCGGATCAGGCGCTGACCGCCAAGCTCATCCGGATGTCGAACTCGGCGCTGTACGCGCAGCGGAACCCGGCGACGACGATCGAGCGGGCGATGATCGTGCTCGGGCTCTCGCGTTTGAAGGCGGTGGTGCTCGGGTTCCAGCTGGTCAACGCCGGCGGCTCGGATGCGCTCTCGAAGCGCCGCTGGAGCGAGGCGGTGATGCGTGGTTGGCTGGCGCACGCCATCACTTCTGAGTTCAGCGCCGGGCTGGCGGGCGAGGCGTTCATCATCGGGCTGATGCTCGACAGCGGCGTGCCGCTGATGGCCCAGCTGCTGGGCGAGAAGTACACGGATCTCGTGTCGTCGGACCTGGCGCCCGGGAAAGCGTTCGCGATCGAGAACACGCGGCTGCCGTTCACGCACGCGGATGTCGGCGCGGCAATGGCCAAGGTCTGGAACTTCCCGTCATCGCTTGCGGTGCCGATCGCACGGCATCACGACACGCTCTCGACTCCGGACCTGACCGACTCGGAGCAGCTGCTCCGCAGCGCGGCGTACTACACGGGCTCGGTCGATCTCTCGCACGCGCGGGACGGGGATGAGCCGGATGCGGATCGGTTCCTCCCATCGGTGGCCCAGCGGGTGTTCGGGATCCCACGGGAGCGGCTCCAGGCGATCATCCACCGCGCGTGCGATGACTACGCGGCGACGCGCGAGATGTTCGGCACGGCGATCGACCAGAACTTCGAAGTGGACTCGCTGCTCCGAGAGGCGAACGAGTCTCTGATCCGCCAGGTCGATGAGCTCGTGGCGCGGATCGGCACCCACGCCGACGACTCCGGGGTCCGGACGCTGGAGGCGTGCGGGCGGCGGTTGATGTTCTCGCTGGTCGGGCCGGGGCGCCTCCGCGCGGTGGTCACGGACACGGAGGGCAAGCCGCTGTTCGTGGACGAGGTGATGCCGATGCAGCAGTCGGTGGGGGAGCTGCGCTCGGCGCTGCTGCTCGAAGAGGCGGGCGAGCACGAGTTCGCGGCCCTCCTGGACCAGATCAGGTCGCTGGCGGCCTGAGCGAGATCGGGCGGGGCGGCTACCGTCTGGCGTGGCCAGCCTTGTCGATGATGCGATCGTGCTCCGCTGCTGGGAGTTCTCCGAGACCTCCCAGACGGTGGCGATGCTGTGCCGCTCCCACGGGATGCTCCGCGGGCTGGGCAAGGGATCGCGGCGCGAGCGCGCGCCGTTCTCAGGGGGGTTCGAGCCGGGGACGCGCGGGCAGATTGTGGCGATCGTCAAGCCATCGACCGAGCTGGCGACCCTGACGGAGTGGGATCTGCGCCGGGTCTACTGGGCATCGCGCCGGAGCTGGATGGGCCACCGGGCGGTCCTGTGCCTGCTGGACTCGGTGCGTCATGCGGTGACGGATGCGGATCCCCATCCGGCGCTGTTCGATGCGCTCGATGCGGCCTTGGGCGGGATGGAGTCGGTCGGGACACCGGAGGGCGTGCTCGGCTGGCTGCTGGCGGGCCAGTGGGCGCTGCTCGTTGAGACGGGGTATCGCCCTCGGCTTCGGAGCGGTGCGAACGGCGCTGTCCGCGGGCGGCTGTGGTTCGATCCCGAGACGGGGTCGATCGTCGGCGGGCGCGGCGATGCGCCGCGCCTGAACGCGTACTGGGCGGTGAGAGGAGCGACGGTGGAGGCGTTGTCGCGGCTGGGGGAGGATGGTGGCGCCGACGCATCACGCATGCCGGAGGCGCTGGATGGGCTCGATGAGCGGACTCTGCTGGGGGCCAACCGGCTGCTGGCGTCGTACCTGCGCGAGGTGCTGGGGCGCGATGTCCCGGCCGCCCGCTGGCTCGTGGGTGCGGGGGAGGGCGGGCGGCGATAGACTCGCCGTTCGGGGTTCCGACGGGTGGGTCGGGGGATCCCCCGTGACGATCATGCGCGTGAACGAAGACGAGCCACAGCCCGTGCAAGATGATCCCGCGGATCCGGCGGGCCCGCTGGCGTCGTGCCCGCGTCCGGTGACGGCGTCGGCGCATGATCGCGTCACCGGCGTTGACATCCGGATCGACCGGCTCGGTTCGGGCGACCCCATCGTGTTCCTCAACGGCCTGCTCGGGCAGAACGAGCAGTGGTTCGGCGTGCTTGGCCCGATCGCCGCGCGCGGCGAGTGCGTGTTGATCCAGCCGCCGCTGCTGAAAATGCGGGGCGCAGGCGGCACGGTGCTCGGCGTGACGCGGGTGGTCGAGTCGGTGCTGGATGCGCTGGTCGATCGTCCAGCGGTGCTGGTCGGGAACTCGCTGGGCGGGCACATGGCCCTGCGGATCGCCGCGGCGCGCCCCGATCTCGTGCGTGGGATCGCGCTGATCGGTTCCAGTGGTTTGTTCGAGAAGTCGTTCGAGCAGGGCGTGCAGCGCGACCCATCCCGCCAGTGGCTGGACGCGAAGATCCGAGAGTTGTTCGCCGATGACTCGCGGCTGGAACCGGGGCTGGTCGATCGCGTGTACGAGGAGCTGCGCAACCGCCATTCGGCGCGGGCGTTCGTGAAGCTCGGGCGATCGGCGAAGCGGGACCATCTCGGATCGCTGCTGCCCGAGGTGCGGGCGCCGGTGGAGCTGATCTGGGGGCGGCAGGATGTGGTCACGCCGCCGAGCGTGGCCGAGGAGTTCGCCCGCCTGCTGCCGGAGGCGCGGATCCACTGGATCGATTCGTGCGGGCACGCGCCGCAGCTGGAACGCCCCGATGCGCTGGCGCGGGCGATCGGTGGGTTCCTCGATCGGATCGGGTTCCCGCTCGCCCAGGATGCGGTGCTCGATCGCGCGCGGCGGGGCGATGGTCAGCGGTTGAGCTCGCCCATGCGGAACTCCGGATAACGCGTGCCCGCGGCGATGCCCTCCGGGGGGAACTCTTGTGAGATCAGCGCCATGTCCTCGGCATCGAGCCTGATGTCGGCCGCACCGGCGTTCTGTTCGAGGTACGCGCGGCGCTTGGTGCCCGGGATGGGAATGACGCCCCGGTCCGGCGCGCCGGCGGTTCGGTGCGCGTCGTACACGCCGTTGGCGTGCGTGATTACCCACGCCAGTGCGAGCTGGGCGGGGGTGCACCCCTTCGCGTCCGCCAACCGCCTGACGCTGGCGGCGAGCCGCTGGTTGAGCGAGAAGTTCTCGCCCTGGAACCTCGGGGTCTTGTGGCGATAGTCGTTCTCGGGAAGGGCCTGGAGATCGTCCACGGTTGCGGTGAGCATGCCGCGCCCGAGCGGGGCGTAGGGGACGAAGGTGATGCCAAGCTCAGCACAGGTCGGGATCACGGTCGTCTCGAGATCGCGCGTCCACAGGGAGTACTCTGATTGCACCGCGGCGATGGGGTGCACCGCGTGGGCGCGCCGGATGGTCTGCGGGGCGGCTTCGGAGAGCCCGATGGCGCGGACCTTGCCGGCCTCGACCAGGCGGGCCATCGCGCCGACCGTGTCCTCGATCGGGACCTTGTCATCGACACGGTGCAGGTAGTAGAGGTCGATGGTCTCGACGCCCAGACGCCCGAGGGAGTCATCACAGCGGGCGGGGACGATCCCCGGGGAGGCGTCGACGCCCTTCCACGCGCCGGACGAATCGCGCACCAGCCCGAACTTCGTGGCGATGACAGCCCGCTCGCGGCGTCCTGCCAGCGCCCTACCCAGCAGCGACTCGTTGGCGCCGATGCCGTACACATCGGCGGTGTCGAAGAAGTCGATCCCGAGTTCGATCGCCCGATGGATCGTGGCGATCGACTCGGCATCGTTCGGAGTGCCGTAGAAGTCGGACATGCCCATGCATCCGAGCCCGAGCGTGGGGATCGAGATGCCGGTGCGGCCCAGGGTGGTTCGTGCGATCGTGGTCATGTGCGCTCGGTGTGAAGGGTGCGGGTGGAAAGCGATCTCCGGCGGCGGTGCGGCGGATACGGCATTGCGGGACTCAGCGTCCGAGGAAGCGGACGCGGATCGCATCCCATTCGGGCGCGTTGATCTGTTCGAGGATGGCCTGGTTGATCGGATCGCGGAGATCGGACTCCGACGGGACGGCGAACGCGTAGTCCTGGCGATCGAGCGTGCCGGGGAGCAGGACGACCTGATCGGGGAACCGCGTGGCCGCGATGTGCCCGAGGATGGGGCGATCGTTGACGGCCGCGTCGGCCCGCCCGTCTGCGACGGCTTCCGTGGCCTCGATGGCGTTGTCGAACAGGACCGGCGATGCGCCGATCGACACGGCGTACTGCTCGGAGGTCGATCCCTCGACCACGGCGATCCGCTTGCCGATCAGGTCCTCCGGGCCCCGGATCGATGCGCCGAGGCTGTCGACCGTGAGCGCCGAAGCGATCGCGGCGGTAAACGACGAGATGATGATGACGCTGGCGAACATCCAGATGAAGGTCACGATGCGTCCCGGGAGCGTGGTGGGCGCCTTGTCGCCGTACCCGACGGTGGTCATGGTGACGGCCGAGAACCAGAAGCCCTTGGCGACCCCATCGACGGGCGAGCCGCCGAAGTGCGCGGCGTTCTTCTTCCGTTCGAAGCACCAGACGATGATCCCGACCGCGAGCAGCAGGATGCCCAGCGCGCCGATGGCCTGGAGGAACTCGGGCGAGAGCAGGGCCCCGAGCACGGCGACGATGAGGCTCGAACGATCGCCAGCCGGCGCTGCGATCGCGAGACCGGAGACCAGGTAGGGATGGCAGAAGTCGACCCGGCGCTCGCGTTCCGGCGTCACGGTCAGTGCCGCGACGGCGAGGTCGGCGCTCCCGGATTCGAGGTCCGCGAGCATGTCCGGGATGGTGCGCTCGGTGATGGTGTACTCGAACCCGAGGTCCTCCGAGACCTGTTCGAGCAGGTGGATCGTCAGTCCCCGCCACTGGTCATCCTCGCCGATGCTGTTGAACGGCGGCGCGATGTTGGGAACCACTCGCAGGATTTCGGGTTCGCTCGGCTCGGGCTGCTGCCGGGCCGCGAGCGCTGGGGTGTGCGTGAGAGATGCGGCGAGCAGGGCGATCGCGAGCGTCATCGGTCCGATCGGGATGCGCATCTGTGCTGTCCTTTCGGTCTTGCGTTCGGTAGTCAGAATCTCTTGTGCGCGGGGCGCTGCCCGGGCGCGGCGACTCCGAGGATGTTCCGGGCGAGTTCGAGGTCGGCGGGGGTGGTGATCTTGATGTTCGCGGGGTCGCCCGGCACGACGACGATGCGCTCCCCGAGCGCTTCGACCAGGGCCGCATCGTCGGTCGCGGAGGAGGCCGGGTCGGCGTGGGCGCGCCGGAGCAGATCGAGCCGGAAGATCTGGGGCGTCTGGATCAGCATGAGGTTGGACCGATCGATGGTCTCGATCACCGCCCGGTGCTGCGTGGTGCGCTTGCCCGCATCGCCGAGGATGGCGTCGAGCGGGTCGACATCCGCCTCATCTGGTTCGATCGGCTCGGGCTCGACGCGCTTGATGGTCTCGGCGAGCGGGATGCCGGGGACCACGCCGGGGAACCTGCGGGCCGCTTCGAGCAGGCGATCGAAGAGCTCAGGGGCCATGCACGGGCGGGCGGCATCGTGGATCGCGACGGTATCGATACCATCGGGCACGCCCGCCAGCGCGGCACGAACGGACTCGGATCGCGTGGTGCGCCCGCCGCGGACCAGCGTTGCCGACAGGAGCGCCAGCGCATCGCCGTGCCGGTCCTTGAACGCGTTGAACGCGTCAGCATCGTGCGGGCCGGCGACGATGATGTGGTCCACCGCGGGATGCTTGGCGAACAATTCGACGGTCCTGCGGAGCACGGGCTTCCCGCCCAGGTCCTCATCGAGCTTGTGCCGGTGGCCGCCGGCTCCGGCGTAGCGAGTTGAGGCGCCCGCGGCGGGGATGATCACGCACAGTCGTTCCATGCGGTGATGGTACGGTCGTCGGCGTCCGGACGCGGTGATCCTCGCCGTTGGCGCGAACGAGTATCATCGTGGATGGACAATTCGAAGGAAGCCCGGGGGAACAGCGCATCATCGGATGAGGAGCGTGAGTCTCGCTCGTACCTCCGTCCGTATGCCGACGCGACGCGCCGGCACGGCGCCCGATTCGAGGCCACGCTGTGGCAGAACCAGCAGAAGCAGAGCGATCGGTTCAGGGTGATCTCGGAGATGGTCGACCTGAACGGGAAGCGCGTGCTCGATGCGGGCGCTGGGCTCGGTGACTTCGCCGATTGGATGCGCCGCCATCGCGTGCGGTACCGGGCGTATGTCGGGATCGAAGGGATCGCCGAGCTGGCCGAGCGGGCGGGCGCTCGGGGGCTCAAGCGGGCGGCGATGTGCGTCGAGGACTTCGCGCACGACGATGGCGCGTTCGGTGAACGGGTGTGGCCGGGCGCTGCCGTGCCGGTGGGGCCGGCCCGCCCGGATGTGATCGTGTTCTCGGGATCGCTGAACACCTTCCGCTGGCCCGATCCGCTGCCCGTGCTGGAGCGAGCGTGGGATGGATGCGTGGTGGGCGTGGCGTTCAACTTCCTGAACTCGCGGCATCGCCCGGGCGTGAACGATCCCGGGTCCGGCCAGCCGGCGTGGCGGTTCGATCCGCTCGCGCTCCTTGATTGGGCGATGGAGCGGACCTCGCGCGTGCGATACCGGCAGGACTACTTCGATGGTCACGACGCGACGATCGTGATGGAGCGATGGTGAGGGGTGCGCGGGCACATGGGGGCTCAGACCATGGCGACCCACAGGGCGATGGTGGCCGCGGCCCACCAGAGGGTCACAGCGATCGCGTCGGCGCGGGCCGAGAGGAGCCAATTGGAAGCGATCGCGCCGGCGCCAAGGATGGTCGGGACGGCGAATCCCCAGGCGCTGGACTGGACACCGATCCCCGCCATGGCGATTGCCGCGATCTGCCACAGCGCCAGCATCGTCAGCCCCCCGAGGCGGCCGAGCGCTGTCGGCGTGGTGCGATACCCGGCGGCGAGGTCGCGGCCTTCATCGCGGATCAGGCACGACAGGATCATGACACCGAAACCGAGGAGGGTGAGCAGGGCGAGCTGGGTGATCTCTGGATGGGCGAGGAGGGTCGGGCGGACCTCGCTCTCCGGCACTCCGGATTCGATCCCCTCGGCGCGGGCCGCACGAGCGGCGAGGGTCACGGCGTGGGCGACGATCAGGGTGGGCACGATCGCCGCGGCGAGCGGGACGACGAATTCAGCGAGCCAGTAGCGATTCCGCCCATCGAGCCGCATCTCGACCCATGTGATCAGCAGGAGGATGAACCAGGCGAGCAGCGCCCACCGCCCGGGCAGGGGCGAGACGCCCAGCAGGGCCAGCGCCGCGACGAGGGCGAGACCCGCGATGAGGGTCCGCAGAGGGATCAGCGTGTCCAGCGACCACGCGTGGCGATCGGAGCGCAGCGCGAGTCTGGGGGCCTTGCATCGTTCGAGCAGCGAGACATCGGCCAGCAGGCCCCAGAAGAGGATGAGCAGCGATCCCGCGACAAGCATGACCCAGCCGCCGGACCCTTCCAACCGCGCGAGCGACCACAGCAGCGGCCACAGCAGGAGGAGAATCGGCCAGCGGATGGAACCCAATGCGCGCAGCAGTCGACCCATGGCGAGCCAGTCTATCGGCAGGAGCCGGCTCGGGTCGGGTGGATCGGGGTCGAGGGCGAAGCCGAGGCAGGGGCGGCCTCAGGCGCTGCGGGCCCGCTCGCGGAGGATGAGTTCGCGCCGGTGCTGGACATGCTTGTGCAGTTCCTGATGGCGGGAGGGGGTGGCGATCTCGAGGGCTTCGTCGATCAAGTCGAGGGCCTCGGTGATGTTGTGCCCGCGGTCGCCGGTGGGGCGGCGGGCCATGGCCAGCGCGAGGTTCGCGACGGTCCGGGCCCAGTCGAGGGCGAAGCGATCGCGGTCGCGGACCTCCAGCGCGTGCTGGAAGCAGCGGATGGCCTCTTCGATGTGCTCGGAGCGACCGGGCGGATCCGGGAGGCTCATGAGCACCGATCCGAGGTTGTTCATCGTGGCGGCCCAGTCGTAGGGCGAGGCGGACTTGGTGCGGACCTCAAGGGCCGAGCGATAGCACGCGATTGCCCTGCCCAGATTGCGGTCGCGCGATTCATGGTCGTTGGGCTCGTGGGGGAGCAGGGCGTGGGCGTTGCCGAGGTTCGAGTGCGTCGCGGCCCACTCTCGCCGCCGATCCAGCGAGGACCAGACGCGGGCAGCGTTGGTGTGGTGCTCGATGGCGCGGTGGATGTGCGAGACCCCATCGCGGTCGGGAAGCATCAGGTGCAGGTTGCCGAGGTTGTTCTGGAGCCGGGCCCAGGCCGCCGGGTGCTCTTCCTGGGTGCGGACCTCGAGCGCCGATTCGAAACAGGCCTTGGCGTTCTCGAGGTTCCGGCGCCGGTCGCCGGTGGGGAGCCGCTCCCACGCGCGCCCGAGGTTGTTCTGGACGGTCGACCAATGCGAGGGGTCCGAATCGCGGGTCCAGAATTCCGCGGCGCTCTGGAAGTGGTCCAGCGCGTGCTGGATGTGCTCCGAACGATCGCCGGAGTGCAGGGCGAGCAGCGTCAGCCCGGCATGCAGGTGGGCCCCGGCCCACCAGATGCCATCGCGGTCGCGTTCGAGCGTCTGGAGCGCCTGCTCGTAACATCGCAGCGCTTCGCGGCGTCGTTCTTCCGGTTCGTTGATCGGCGCCATCTCCTTGATGGCGCCCAGGATGGTGAGCGTGCGGGCGCGTTCGGGAGTGCCGGCAGGAAGCTGCGCGATCGTCTGGCGGAGCAGTGCGATGGCTTCTTCGGCATTGTTCTCGCGCGAGCCTCGCTCCGACCGGATCAGCGCGCAGGCGAGGTTGCAACGCGCGACCAGGTCATCATGCGCTTCCAGCGCAGCGCGGTAGTGGGGGATGGCCTCGGCGAAGCGGCCTTCCCAGTACATCCGGTCGCCGCGGAGCCGGGGGGCATTGACCGGGCCAAGCCTGTCGCCCTGCGCCTGGAGGGCGGCATCGGCGAAGTCGAAGTCGTTGAGCGCCAGCGCTCCGACGAGCCGCTCGATCGGGTCTTCCGAGCTCCGCAGCGCCTCGGCGAGTTGGCGGTGGGACAGATCGATCGAGCGAGCCGAGAGCTGCTCGGCGGGGTGCTTGGCATCGATCACGCCCGCGAGCACGCCCTCGATCCGCTCGTTGGGCGTGTCCAGCAGCATCGGAGGGATGAGCGGGAGGCTCGGTTCGGTCTGCGCCGGTTCGGCGGTGGCGACATCGGATCGGGGTTCCCCGGATCCGGAATCGGCGATGCCGCTGCTCGCGCCGGCGATCGCGAAGCAGCAGCGACGCTGCTGGGCCTTGGCCTCGAACTCGGCATCCTCATCGTCGAGCCAGGCGCGGTAACGGTCGAGTCGGTGCTCGAGATCGGGCGGCTGCGCCGCGACCCAATCGGTCAGGTGGGCCAGCAGCGCGCGATTCCGACGCAGCGCGGGCTCGAGCGCGGCCGAGGAGACCGAGAGCACCTGCTGCCACGACTGGGCCTTCTCGGGCGCGACATGGGGCGAGCGGCGGCGACCCGTCGCCAGGGCGTCGATGGTCTCCTTGAGCGTGCCGTAGCGCTCCAGGAGCACGCAATACTCGGCGGCGAGTCGCTCGACCGACTCGCTGTCGGTGGCGGAATTCACGCGCGTGGTATCGGCGAGCAGGCGCAGCAGGGCGGGCACGATCCTGACCGGCGCGTTCAGATCCGGCATGAAACCCAGGAGGTCGTCGATCCCGGCGTCGTCCGAGGAGTCGGGATCGACGGTGGTGGCGGTCGACCCGGCGGGCGTCGCCGAATCGCCCGCGCTGCTTGGGCTCGCGCCACGGGCCGCCGGCGCCATCGCGCCGGTGTGGGAGGCATGGGAGCGGGCGTACAACTCCACGGCCCCCGCGCTCACGCTCCCCATTGTCCCGATCACCTTGGACAACACGCGGATGGATGCCATGTGTTCAGAATACATGAATTCCGCATGGATCCAAGAAAACCCGGCGTATTGGGCCCGAGAAGGGCGCGAGGCCGCGTCGGGACGGCGTTCAGAAGCCCGCGTGATCGAGCCAGGTGCTCGGGCGGATCTCCAACGCTCCGGCGATCGCGAGCAGGCTCTCCAGCGAGGGGAGGTGGGCTCCCCGCTCGATGGAGGAGAGCTGAGAGACGGAGACCCCCGAATTCTCGGAGAGTTGGCGGAGCGTCCAGCCTCGTTCGGTTCTGGCGAGACGGACCTGGCGCCCGAGATCCTGGCGAAGGCGGTCCTGGGGTCGTTCGCCGAGCCCGAATGCCTGTGCCGCCTGGGCGAGCGTGCTCCGGAGATCAGCGATCGAGAAGGGCTTGGCCAAGTAGTCGAACACATCCTGCTTGAATGTCTGGCGCATGTTCTCCAGCGATGGGTACCCGGTGACGACGACGACGCACAGCCTTGGCCACCGCTGCCGGAGTTCGCCCAGCACGACCTCGCCGGAGTGCCGCCCCATCTTGATGTCCAGCAGGAGGATGTCCGGGAGACGCTCGGAGTTCATCGCGTACATCTCGTCGGGCGTGGCCGCGACGCGTATGTCGTGCCCGTCCTGTTCGAGCACATCGGCGATGTAGGCGCGGAAGTCCGCATCGTCGTCGAGCGCGACGATGGACAGCGGCGGCACGCCGGATGCGGGACTGGCGGCCGGCTCGTCGGCGTCGGGAGTCAGGTGGCTCATCCCGTGATTATGCCTCGCCGGCGGGGCGGGTGCGAGCCGGCGGGCACATCATGACGACGCCAGCGAGCATCACCACGGCTCGCCGAGGCGGCGGGGCCACTGCTCGGTGTAGTCCTGGTTCTGGCCCTGCTCGCCGGTGCGGACATGGGCGAAGAGCCCATCGCGTTCCTGGTCGTAGAGGACCTGACCATTGACGATGGTCTTCCGCACGATCGTGGTGTAGCTGAGCAGGTCGCCGGAGGTGATGACGAGGTCGGCATCCTTGCCGGGTTCGATCGAGCCGACGCGATGGTCGACGCCGAGGATCTTCGCGGCGTTGAGCGTGATGGTGCGGATGGCATCCTCGTTGGTCATGCCGCCGCGGACGGCGAAGGCCGCGGCCATGTTGAGGTTGAGCAGGTCGCGCCCGATCAGACCCCAGATCGCGATGCCGGAGCCGCCGCCGCCGAACAGCGGCGTGCCGTAGGGGATCACGGCGACGGTCACGCCCGCGTCGTGCAGGATCCGCGCCGTCTGCGGGTTCGATCCGGTCGGCTGGTTTGTGCGCTCGTCGGCGGGGGTGCGGGTGCGGGTCTGGAGGATGACATCAACATCGGCGCGCCCGAGTGCGCCCGGGACGATCCACCCCTCGCGGGCGCCCCGGACGACCAGCGCGAAGCCGAATCGATCCGCGAGGTCCGCCAGTTCGATGAGTTCGGACGCCTGCTCGGCCGAGGCCAGCGCGGTGGCCTGCCCGCGGAGAAGACGCAGGGCCGAACGGGCCTCGCGCGAGAGGTCGCGCTCGGACGGCTCCTTCTCATCCGTCTCGGGATCCTTGGACTTGGCCTCCTGGTAGGCCTGCTGGTCGCGGATGTACTGGCGGGCCTCTTCGAGCGCATCGATGAACTCACGCTTGCGCGTCGCGTTGCGGGAGGAGAAGCTGATCCGCTCGAAGGGATCCGGCGCGAGCTGGATGCCATCAAGGGTCCCGTAGGTGTTCTTCGCGACCGCGCTGCCGGTGTACATGCTGGTGATGCCCGCCGAGAGCGCGAGCTGCATGTTCAGGTTGTACACATTCGTGCTGTCGGCGGGGTTACCACCTCCCAGGATGCCCTGCGACTCGGCGGCGACGAGCCCCGGGTAGACCTGCTGGCCCTCGGCGTCGATCACGAGCGTCTTCGGAGGAAGCGCGAGTCCCTGGGCGACGCGTTCGATCTTCCCGTCCTTGATCAGGATCGTGGCGCCGCGGAGCGATGGCCCCGAGACGGTGTGCACCGTGCCATTGATGACGGCGACATAGTCGTGCTCGCCGGGCTCGAGCTCCGGCTGATCGGGCTCGGCGGGAGGCTCGGGCGTCGCATCCTGTTCGGGTTCCTCATCGTTGAGGACCTCATCGGGGACGGGCGGCGGCACGGGCGGGGGCGGATCGGGCTGGGGCTCCGGCTTGGGTTCCGGCTGCGGCTCGGGGGAGGGATCCGGCGTGGGCTCGGGATTCGGCTCGTCTTCGAACGCGGTCGCGGCGAGCGGGGCCGGCCCTGCGATGGCGTTCGTCGGCGGCGTGAGCAGAGCGCCAAGCGCCAGCGCGGCCGCGACAAACGAGCGCGGGAAGAGGGCCAACGCGGAGCGGACGATGTGGGAGGGAGAGCTCATATGATCAATTCTCCGCCTCGTAGACGATCCGGCCGCGGACCATGACGCGCGCGATGCGGGCGGTGGGATCCAGCGGATCACGGGTGAGGAACATCAGATTCCCGGTCTTGCCGGCTTCGATGGAACCGAGACGGCGGCCGAGCCCGACGATGGTGGCGACATTTAGCGTCGCGGCCTTCAGGGCCTCTTCGCGGGGGAGGCCGAGGCGGACGAGTTCGGCCACGCCGTTCATGAATCGCTCGTACCCGAATGAGTTGTCGGGATTCGGGAAGAACCCGACCGTGACATCCCGGAGGATGAGCTCGCCGGCGAGGTGGTAGCTGTTGGCGGTCTGCGGGAGCGTGGCCATCTCCGGCGGCATGAGCACGCCCTTGCCGTGGGAAGCGATGGCATCAACAGCCAGAGGGAAGTCGCCGAAGTTCGTCCTGGGGATGCAGAGGAAGTGCTCGAAGCCCTCCTCATCCGTGAGCATGGTCAGTGCATCTTGCAAGTGCACCAGCGCGGCCGCGGATCCGATCTCGAACATGGCCGGGGCGGCGTCCTCCTGCTTCTGCAGCAGGGCGACGATTGGCTTCAGGTCCGGGTTCATTTCCGGGGGAGTGAACTCCTCTGGCTTGGGCTGCTCGCCCTGCTTTCCCTCTTCGTCGGGCCTTGCGGGGGCCGCCCCCTCGCGCTTCGGTTGCTCGCCTTCCTTCTTTTTCTCTTCCTCGGCCTTGCGGTCGGCCTCGGCCTTCTTCTTGGCCTGCTCCTCTTCCCACTTCTTGCGGGCGTCTTCGACCTTCTTGATCTCCTCGCGGGCCTTTGTGATGGCCTCACGCAGCGTGTTCTTGTCGTTGGGGAGCGAGCCGAAATCGACGACGAGGTAGAGGTCGCGATCGAGCGTGCGTTTCCACGCCTCGTCGGCCGCGGTGGCGAAGGCGCTGGCCATCCCGATGATCCCGGCGCCGCGCGGCTGGAGGACGACCGTCGTGAATCCGGCGCGGATCAGCGGTTCGAAGTCGATGTGTTCGTAGATCACATCCTTGTGGGCGCTGGCGCTGGCGTTGATCCCGCGCCGCTGGATGTTCGGCACGCCGAAACTCGACTTCGGGTGGATGAGCCCGGGCATGACGACCTGGTCGCGTGCGTCGATGACGGTGGCGTTGGCCGGGTAGTCAAGCCCCACGCCGACGAGCGTGATGCGCCCGTCGACCATGACGATCTCGCCGCGTTCGATCTCCTCGCCGGAGACGGTGATGACCTTCCCGGCGCGCACGACCACGGTCTCGGGCTCGCCGGGACGCCCGCCCAGTGCGGGGACGGCGAGTGATCCGATCAGGAGCGCCACGAGCACGCCGAGCATGCGCAGGGGGTTGGGTCGCGGGGTGGGTGTGTTCGGTTGCAAGGCTGTGTGCTCCGAAGGGGTGTCGGGTGCGACGCTCAGAATCGCTGGGGATCCTCGGCCGTGTTGTAGACGATCTCGCCGTTGACGATGGTCATGCGGACATGGGAGCGCGGATCGAGCGGATGCCCGGACCAGATGACGAAATCGGCATCCTTGCCCGGCTCGATCGTTCCGGTGTGCTCGTCGATGAGCAGCGCCTCGGCGCCGACCCGGGTCAGGCCCTTGAGCGCGAGGTACGGCTCGAACCCGAGCCAGCAGGCCATCGCCCCCTGGTAGACGAGTTCCTCCTGCGGGATGACGGGCGCATCGGTGTTGATGCCGAGGCGACGCACGCCGCCCTGGTACCAGCGCTTCACGATGCCGAAGACTCTGCGCTCGCGGAAGTCGAAGTACAGACCGCGCGGGCCGACCATGGTCATGACATTGTCCTCGCCCGTTTCGAGCACATACGGAGCGATGCCGTACCCGTCGAAGGTCGAGTGGTCGAGCACGGTCCGGATGCCGAGCTCGTTGGCGAGCATCTGCACCGTGGACATCACGAGCTGGTAGCCCTGCGTGTGGACGGAGGCGGGGAACTCGCGCCGGAACAGCCCCCTGAACTCGTCGTAACTCGGGTTGAACTCCGGCTTGGTCGTGGTCTTGCCGGACTCGTAGGCGTTCCACCGCTCGTGGTAGTCCTTGGCGCGGACGAGGGTGCCCCGCGTGTTCCAGTTCATGAACGAGCGACCGACGCCGAGCCAGTACCACTCCGGGTTGCCCGCCTGCGCGATCTTCAGCGAGCCCGGCGATGCCTGGACCATCTGCTCCACGCTGTCGCCGGCGAACTTCACCGCCGTGCCGAACCCGGCCATGTTGTTGCCCGAGCCGGGGATGAGCAGCGCCGAGGTCACGCCGCCGGCCTGGGCGCGCCGGACCTCATCCGAGTTCGTGACGACCGTCTCGAGCGTGCGGAGCCCCGGATTCGTGAGGTACACGCCGTCGTTGAGGTCGCCGAGATCGCCCGCGGTGTGGTTGTGCAGCTCGACATAGCCGGGGATGAGCCAGAGCCCATCGGCGTCGATGACCGTCGCGCCCTCATCGATCGTCAGGTCTTTCTGGCGCCCGGCCCACGCGATGTCGCCATCCTTGACGACGACCGCGGCGTTGTTGATGAATCGGTCCTGGTCGTCGAAGGTCAGGATCTTCGCGACGCGGAATACCGTCGAGCCCTTTCCGGCGCTGTGCGGCGCACGGTCCGACTCCGGGTTGAACGCGGCGGCGATGGCGTGCGGCACCGGGATCGGCCCGCTCCCGGCGCTCTCGCCGGTAGGGGCTTCCTGCGCTGCGATGCCCGGTGCGGCCAGCGCGGCGAAGACGCCGGCGGCCAGTGCGAAACCGAGGGATGAAGTGTTGTTGCGCGGCGTGATCATCGAGCGATCTCCTTTCCACCGACGAACACGCGGCGGAGCGTTGAGCCGGCCTCAAATGGATGCCCATCGAAGATGAGCAGGTCGGCGTGGCGACCCGGTGCGATCACGCCGATCGTGTCGTCGAGCATGTAGGCCCTTGCGGTGTGGATGGTCAGCGCCGCGAGCACATGGTCGGGCGAGAGCCCGAGGGCGACGCCTGCAACGCCCATGTCCGGGAGCGACGCGGCGCCATCGGCAGCGCCGGACTGGAGCCCGAACTCGATGCCCGCTCTCGCATACTCCAGCGCTGGGACGAAGGTCCCGAACGCGCCGCCCCGCTGGTAATCCTGGGATGCGAGCGATGGCGGCGCGATCACGCCCACCTTCTGCTCTTTCAGCCGGGCGGCGACCTCGCCCGCGCGGTCGGGCGCGATCAGCACGGCACCCAATTCGAATTCCTTGAGAACATCCAGCGCCGCGTTGATCTCCGCGGCGGTGTCGACGAAGAGGGCGATGGGGATCTCCTTGTCGAACGCCCGCCTCCACGGCTCCTCGCTCTCGTCGATCGGCGGGGGGAGCGGACGGCCGTCGCGCCCGGTGGTCGAGCGCTTGCGGACCACCTTGAAGGTGGCGACCTTCTTGTCGACCCGCGACCCTTCGACGCTGAGAGAAATGCCGAAGTCAGCCAGTTCGATGGTGCCCGTCGCGGTGTCGTTGCCGGGAACCTTGAGGGTAAAGGTCGGGGTTCCAGCGCCGCCGGTGTCGATCTCGATGCTCCCGGTGATGGTGTCGCCATCGAGCACCCCGACGATTCGGTGCTCGACCTCGGCGGCCTCGGGTTCGATCACGCGGCCCTCGACCTGATTGCCCGAGAGCGTCAGCGCCACGCGCCCCGAGACGGGTTCGGGGATCACCTCTGCAGTGACGGTCATCATCCATGTGCCGGTGACGGGGTCGTCGTCGGCGGCCTCCGCCGGGGCCTCTTCCTCTTCATCCTCGGAGGCCTCAAAGTCGGTGCCTTCGAGCTTGGCCTTCTCCCACGCGGCGATCTCCTCGCGGTACTTGACCCACTTCTCGTGGTACCGCTTGCCCGACTCGATCCTCCGGCGGATCTGCCGATCGATGGAGTCCGGTGGTCCGCCGCGGAGGTCGAACGCGATGGCGGCGATGGGATCGACGATGCGCGACGCGCGGTCCTGCCCGGCGGTCTTGATGGCCGCGAAGCGCGAACCGTTGTTGTTCAGGCGGCGCGGGGCGTTGATGATGGTGGTGACGCCCGCTTCGGCAACGCGAAGGGCGTCGAGATCGGCAGCGCCGAGCGTCCGCTCGATCTCGAACGAAGGGACCGGGGCCTCGACGGAAGATCCGAAGGCCAGGTGCCCGCGCCCGTCGATGAATCCGGGCGTGATGAACGCGCCGCGACCTGCGTCGACCATCCGGGCGCCCGGCGGTGATGGCACGGTTCGTCCCACCGCGGTGATCAGCCCATCTTCGATGAGCACGCTCGCATTATCGAGCCACTCGCCCGGGCCGAGCCAGACGGTGCCGCCGCGGATGACCATCGATTCGGAAGCGGGATGCTGGAACACGAGCCGGCCGTCGATGTAAACGCGCCGGACGCTGGACTGGAGGTTCAGGGGATCGCCCGAAAGCACCAGGTAATCCGCCCGCCGCCCGGGCTCGAGCGCCCCGATCTGATCGTCCACGCCGAGGATTCGGGCCGCATCGCTGGTCATGGCGCGGATCAGGCGTGCATCGTCGGCTCCGGAAGCGCGGGCCATGGCGCCGGTGAGCCGCAGGTGCATCGGGTCGCCGCCGGATGGCGCCAGGGCCAGGGGGATGCGATCATCGTCGGCCAGCGCGGCGAAGGCGCTGAAGGTGCGGCGCAGCGGTTCGGGGTCGAGCCCACGGTCGCCGGCCGCCTCGGTGCGCGGCTCGTCGAGTTCGTACACGACGCCGAGGCGCATGGCGCCGATGGCGGACACGAACTCGCCGGCCTCGGCGGCGCCGATCAGGGCCGTGCGCCGGCGCGACTCAGAGCGTGCGAGCTCGATCGCATGGGCGATGTCGGCGGCGCGGTCGGCGCGGATGCGCACGGGGGTCTGCGCATCCCATGCCTCGCCGAACGAATCGAGGTGCGGGGAGAAGTCGCCATCGGAACGGACACCCTCGCGCCCGGCCTCGACGGCCGCATCGAGGGCCGCGCGCATGTCGAGCCGAGACCGCCCGGGCTGGCGGAGCGGCGGGAGAATCATGCCGTCGGCGGCGGGAGGGATGAGCAGCCTCAGGATGTCCGGCGCGTTCATCGCGCCGGGCGTGAAGTTGACCTGGATGTCCGACTCGGGCGCGAGGATGCGGCCCTCCGGGTCGCCGCCGAGGCGGACGACCGCGCCGCGCCCTGAGACGAGGCGGTGGTCGCCCGGGTTCAGATGGACCGCCGTCACGCCCGACGCCAGCCAGCGGCTCAGGTCGGCGTAGGTATCGAAGCCATCCACGGCGCGGAAGAGCCCGCTGACGGCCTCAGCGCCGTCGTGGTTGCCGGAGAGCCTCGTCGTGGCGGCGATGAGCCCGGGCATGATGGTCTGCGATGGAAGTTCGAGGATGGCCAGGTCGAGCGGGATCTCGGTGTCCGGGCCGCCGACCGTGACGATCGTGCCATCGCGGATGATCAGCACGCCGTCCTCGATCCCGGCCGCGTTGGCGTCGGTGCCGGTGATGATCCGACCCGCACGCACCGCGTACGACGGGCCCGCGCCCAGCGCCGGCGTCGTGATCGCGAGAAGGCACGCGATGATGACGGGCGCCGAGCGCATCAGCGAGCGGAGCGTGTTCCGACCAGAATTCGTGCCGCTTGTGCGCATCAGTTCCCCCTCCGCTGGCGACGCGGGTCGCCTGCGCCGCGATCGGGACGGGACTGCGGGCGGGCGTCCGGAGCCACTGGCTTCTCGCCCTCGGCGGGTGCTTCGGCTTCGCCGCCGTTCTCGTCGGGCGTGTCAGGGTTCTCGTCGGCGCTTTCCGCGTTGTCCGCGTCCTCGGCGGCGCGGTTGGAGAACGACTCGCGGAGATCGCGGAGTTCCTGAAGGCGGCGGTCCTTCGAGCGGTCGTAGGCGTGGATCCCCTCGATAAACACATGGTCGACCTCAGAGTTGAAGTCGAGCGGATCGCCGGTGAGAACGACCAGGTTCGCGATCTTGCCCACCTCGATCGAGCCGAGTTGGTCGTCGAGCCCGAGCATCTGGGCCGGGTGCAGCGTGATCGCCTTGAACGCCACATCCCGCGGGACGCCGTTGCGGATGCACTGGGCGACCTGGTAAATGGGGTACTGCTCGGCGAACGATCCAGACGGGCTGGGCTGGAGGGCGAAGGTCACGCCCGCATCGCTGAAGGCCTTGGGAACGAAGGTCTCGTTGAGCTCGCCCGTGATGGGGTCACGCTCGCGGTGAAAGAGCTGCTCGCTAAGCACGACGGGCCTGCCGGACTCGGCGATGCGCTCGGCGGCCTTGAAGGCCTCGGTGCCGACGATGAGCACGCTGCGGTCCGTGAGGTTGTTGTCCTGAGCGAGCGTCAGCGCCGGGGCGATGTCCATCGCACGGTCGCACACCCACCAGGCGCCGAAGTCGGCGCGAAGCAGCCGCATGATGTTGCGGTTCCGCTCGTCGTAATCGTGGTCGTCGAGCATCTCGAGCCCGCGCTTCTGCGCCTCTTCGGGTGGCACATCGACGGGCTTCTCCTCCTCGGCGCGCGAATTCTCGTACTTCTCTTCGGAGATCTTGCGGACATAGTCGGCATGGGCCGCGAAGACCTCACGGTGCTGCGCGAGCTGGGTCATCCGGTCGCTCCCGCGGACGGGCGAGACAGAAAACTTCAGCGCGACCTCCCCGAGCACTTCCATGTCGCCCATCGTGCGTCCGATGGGGCGGACCACCGCCGAGAGCCCGCCGATCACGGCGTTGTCCGTCGGCATCACATGCACGGAGGTGATCCCGGCCCGGAGCATCGACTCAAAGAACAGCGAGGACGGATCGATCGCATCCCGGATGTCCAGGAACGGCGTGATGGGGAACGACTCGTTGGGCCCGGCCAGGCCGTTGTTCGCGCCCGGGTGGAACATGCCGGGCATGACGACCGTGCCGGGCTCGAGCTCGTACTCGATCGCGTCGTATGGGAGCTCGACCTCATCGGCCGGCCCGACCGCGATGATCTTGCCATTGCGGACCACGATCGAGCCCTGGGCGATGTCCTGCCCGGAGACCGTGATGATCCGCGCGCCGGTGATGGCGATCGCCTCGGGTGGTGTCCCGTGCACATGCGAGGGCTGCTGCGCCATCGCGACGCCGCACGAGGCGGCGAGCGCGAGGGCCGTCGTGGCGGCGATGGACCGGGGTCGGCGCTTCGTGCTTGGCATGTCGGGGCCCTCGTGCGGGGTCGGAATCATCATGGTCTTGTCTCGGGAGTGTGTTCAGGGTCTCGGTGCGTGGCGCCGTGACAGTGGGGTGGTTGTTGGAGTGCCGTCACTCGTCCGCGCGGTGGACGATGCGTCCGCCCGAGATGACGATGGCCGGCGAGGACATCGCGTCGAACGCCGGGCCGTTCCAGACCACGACATCGCCGCGCTTGCCGACTTCGAGCGTGCCGACCTCATCGTCGATCCCGAGCGCCCGGGCGGGGTTGATGGTCACGGCCCGCAGCGCCTGCTCGGTGGTGAGTCCCTGGCGGATCGCGTACATGGCCTGGCGGGCCAGCCCATCCTCATCGCGGAGGTCGATGGCCGAGAGCGCGGGCTCGAAGCCCGCATCGAACAGCGCCTTGATGGTCGTGAGCTTGTGCCGCTGCTTGTCATTGGACCGCTGGCGGAGTCCGGTCGGCCCATCGGAGATGGGGCCGAGGATGACCTGCACCTCGTGCGCCTTGAGCTGCTCGAGCATGTCGAACGCTTCGGTGCCCTCGACCAGCGTGAAGCGGACGCCGAACTCTTCGCTGAGCCGCAGCGCGGTCTCGATGTCGTTGTTATCTCTGGCCAGCAGGCGAAGCGGTCTCTGTCCGTCGATGACGGGCTTGAGCGCATCGAGCGCTGCGGCCGGTGCCTGGTCGGACCCGACGATCTCGAGCCCCTCGGCGTGACGCATCGCGTCGTACATCGCCTTGCGGAACACCCAGGTCATGCCCATCCGCGTCGTCGGGCGGCGGGTCCGGGTGGTGATGAACCGCCCGAACGGCTGCTGGTTGCCGAGCCCGAAGGCGTAGGTGTCCGTGGAGATATGGGCCTGGACCGCGGCCTCGGGATCGACGATCCGTGAGCGGATCGGCCCCGCGGTGCGGACGATCGCGCCGACCGGCCCGATCACCGCCGCCGAGTCGGGCGACAGGAACACCGTCGTCACGCCGCCCGACACGAGCCATTCGAAGTCCTTCGAGCGCAGATTCACGGCGTCGAGCACCCGCGTGTGGGGCACGACCTCGGACGACGCCTCTGTGAAAGTAGCGTTGTACCGCACGCCGGGGAGCAGGTGGCTCATGATCCCGTGCATCGTCGGGAACGAGCAGACCGGGCAACCGAGCCCCTCGCTCAGGAAGTTGGCGTGCCGGTCGGCGATCGGGCACATCCCCGTGGCGAGCCCGGAGCACACGGGGCAAGGAACGGAGAACATCGTCGATTCCGGGTCGGCCGCGATGTCGTGAGGAACCATCAGATCGCTGGGGCCGCCACCGGGCGCGAAGTGCCGGTGCTGCGCCAGCGCGGCGCGATCGATCCGGTCCCAGAAAGGAGCCAGATCACCGCCGGTCCGGCGGGAGCTCGGCGACTCGCGCACATCGTCGGATTCAACCAACGCATGGGCATCGATCAGCCCGGGCGTGATCGAGCCCTCGGCGATCTCGATGAGTTCGGCGTCGGCCGGAACCGGCAGGCCGGGGCCGACCGCGGTGATGCGTCCGTCAACGATCACGACGACCCCGTTGTCGATGGCGGAACCAGTCCCGGTGTGAAGGGTCTTGGCTCGCACGACGACGGTCTCGGCGTGCGTGCCCCCGGTGATGGCCATCGCCGCGATGGCCCCAACGATGGCGGCGCGGGACATTGACCTGTTCATTCGAACGAATGGCGCACGATTCAACGGACACCTCCCTGTCGATTGCGTCCTTGCATAGGCGAGCGGGTTCCACCGGTGCCCGGGCCCTCGCTCGCGCCGATCTCGTCGACGGAGGGGCGCTGGCCGTGCACCCGCTGGCCGTTGATCATGACGATGTCGGGCGTCGAACTGAGCAGCAGCGGGTCGCCGGAGAACAGCACGAGGTCGGCGGGCGCTCCGGCTCGGATCCGCCCGACTTCGACCCCGGCGATCTGCGCGGGCGCGCTGGTCAGTGCCCGACGCGCGGCGGCCGGATCCATCCCATGGCGTACGGCCAGCGCCGCCGAGATCCGCAGCCAGTCCGGATCGTTGAACGGCGACCGGTTCACGAACGCGACGGTCGCGCCGGCGTTGGAGAGGCTGGCGACGGAGATCAGCGCGACCGAAGGCGTGTCGAAAGTCAGAGGCCCGACGGCGAACGGGACCTCCTCTCCGGCCAGGTCGGTCGCGACGGGCGGCTCGCTCGGCGTGTGGATGATCGTCAGACGACCCGACCCATCGCCTTCGCCGGCGTTGCCGATCGGTTCGGCGGTGGCCATGAGGATCAGATCGACATCCTCGGTCTGGGCGCACAGCGCGATGATCCCATGCGGGTTAGGGAGCAACTCGGCGAGCGGGCCCTCGCCAGTCCGAGCCGATTCGAGGGCGGCTCGGAGTTCGAACGCGGCTCCGGCGCGCGAGGTCGGGCCGAAGTTGAAGTCGAGGACCTGCGGGCCCATGGAGAGGACCGCGGGGCCGTCACCGTTGAGCATGTCGATCTTCGGGCCGACGCCGCCGGCGATGGGATGCGTGCGGAATGTTGCCGCCCGCCCGGCGACGATGCGGCTGGTGTCGGGGAGCACCATGGCCGCGGTGATGCCCGCCTCCAGCGCGTGCCTGAGCGCCGGATCGCCGGGATCGATGGCGTCCGCGGCGGCCATCGACGGCTCGATGACGCCCGAGCCACCGGACTGATTGCCCCGCACGCCGAGCGACGACCCGAGTTCGATCAGGCCCGGCGAGAGCACGTGTCCGGGGTATCGCATGACGCTCTCGTCGCCCTCGAAATCGGAGGCGTCCTGCAGGCCGACGATGACGCCGCGTTCAATGACGACCGCCCGGCCGCTGGCAAGAGATCCATCCGGCATCAGCGTGTGACCCGCGATGATCACGGTCCGATCGGCGGGGCGCGAAGCGGACCGCTGGGCCTGTGCGGACCCGACGCCGGTCGCCACCAAGCACGCGCCCAGAGCGGCGGCGATGAGCGCCTTCGGAATGGATCTGGCTCCCATGGATGCGTTCATCAGCGCTGCCCTCCGCGGCGCGCCGCGAACGCGGGTCGCCCATCGATGTAGACCTGTTCGACCGCCGCCGGGCCGATCGTCGGATCGGCGCTCCAAAGCACGAGATCGGCCTGCCCGCCCCGCCGGAGCGTCCCGGCGCCGGGACCGAGATCGAGGAACCGGGCGGCGTCGACCGTGACCAGACGGAGGGCGCGCATACCCGGCTGGTCGCGGGAGTGATCCCGCATCACGAGCTGGGCGTTCTCAAGCACGAATCGCGTGCCGAGTCCGGAACCGGACGGCGCGCCGCCGCTTCCGGCGAGCGTCTGGATGCCGGCATCGACGAGCGCCGCGTAGGCCCCCGGGTGGCGGCGGACCTCGTTCGTCGAGAACCGGAGAGCGCTCCCGGCGGGGGTCCCGAGGATCACCGGAGACTCGGCTTCGGCGATCGCGTCCGGGAGCAGCCATGCCTCGCCGGCTCCCTCGAGGGTGATGTCGATGGCGAAGTTGCTCGCCAGTTCGAGGGCGTTGAGTATGTCCGCATCCTTCTCGGCACGAACGCGGACGCGAAGCTCGCCATCGAGCACACGAAGCAGGAACTCCATGTCGCGATTCGGCTCGGGGCGCTCGGGCTTCTCCGGGGCCTTCGGTTCGTCCTGGTTCGGTCTGCCGCCCTGCTGACCCCCTCCACGCCGCCCGCCGCGATCCTGGGCCGGAGGCGTCTTGCTCTGGTCACCGGCCCCCTCCTTTTCCTTCTCGCTCTCCTTCTTCTCCCACTCTTCGATGTACTTCTTCAGTTCTTCCTTGTAGGTCTCGAGCTTCTCGTCGTACTCATCGATGGCGTCGCGATAGTTCAGGGCCGCCCGGAACATCCCCCGCACCTCTTCGAACGCCCGCGCACGATCGAGGGCGTCGCCGCGGGTCATGTCGATCACGAAGTCGAACTCGTCCTCCAGCACCTGCCCGAGCCCGCCATCGTCGCGTTTGGCGAGGCGCACGACCGCGCCCGCTCCCGCAAAGCCATTGGATGACGGCGGGCCGATGTACACGGTGGTCACGCCGTTCCTCAGGGCCGCGTCGAAGGCCAGTCCGATGAATGGATCGAAGCCGTCCACGGCCCGTCGGAGGACGCCCGAACCTTGGGCACCGGTGGGTTCCATCCCGAGGCCGCTGGACACATCAATCAGGCCCGGCGTGATCGTCTTTCCTTCCGCGTTGATCCGCATCGCCCGGCGCGGGACCTCGACATCCGTCCCGAGGGCGGTGATCCGCCCGCCCTGGAGCACGATGCTGCCCCGCTCGATCACCGGGCCGCCCATCGTGATGATGCGGGCGTTCTCGATGACGAGAGCGGGACCGCCTCCGCCCATCCCGCCGCCGAACAATTGGGCGATGGCCTGCCCGGTGCACGCCAGCACGATCGCAACGCCCAGAAACAGCGCGATCGCGCCAGGGCGTCCACCCTCGATCCCCGCGCGGCGGGTCGCTTCGTTGGCCATGCGGCCCTCCGTCAGATCCGTGCCCGGCGTGTCACGCCTCCCTCGGCCTCGCCCGGGGCGATGGCACAGGGCTCCGAGCCCGTGGGAAGCACTGCATGGCTTATACCGTCCGCCCGGATGAATGCCAATCAGGTGCGAGGAAGCGCGGCTGAATCACCCGGAGACTCCCGGATTGAGGCATCCCCGTCCCGCGGTGGCTGCGCCCGAGCGCCCGAGATCCGATCAACGCGCGCCCGGAATGCGGGAAATCCGGGAGAACGACCGGGGGCGCTGCGACCGGCGGTGCGTGGATGATGCGGAGATCGCGCGGGACGCACCTGCGCTGGCGGACCCGGGCCCGGACCCCGGGCGGGATGGGCGTTCGCATCCGCCCGCCGGATCGGGCACAATGCCCGAATTCCGCCGATGCCCCTCCCGGGATCGCAATTCTCCTCTGCCTGAGCATCCGAGCGACCACCATGAGCACGAACCCCGCAGATCGTCCCACCCCTTCCATCGAGTCGTCGCTGGTCGAATCCAGGCTCTTCGCTCCTCCCGCTGACTTCGCGGAGCGGGTGGGTGGGGCCCATTTCGCCTCTCTGGATGAATACCGAACGCTGCACCAGCGGTCGATTGAGGATCCGGAGGGCTTCTGGAGCGAGATCGCCGAGGAATTCCACTGGTTCAAGAAGTGGGATCGCGTTCTCGATTGGGAGCCGCCGGACGCCAAGTGGTTCGTGAACGGGCAAACGAACCTCTGTTTCAACTGCGTCGACCGCCATGTCCGGGATGGGCACGGCGACGAGATCGGGATCGTCTGGGAGGGCGAGCCGGTCGACCAGGGAGGCACACCCGAGATCCGACGCATCACCTACCGCGAACTCCAGCGAGAAACGGCCCGGCTCGGGAACGCATTGAAAGGACTCGGCGTCGAGCCCGGCGATGTCGTGACGATCTACATGGGCATGGTCCCGGAGCTCGCGATCGCGGTGCTCGCCTGCGCCCGGATCGGCGCGGTTCACTCCGTGATCTTCGGTGGGTTCTCAGCCCAGTCGATCGCCGATCGTGTCGGCGACGCGTCGTCGAAGGTCATCGTGACCTGCGATGGGCTGTTCCGGCGTGGCAAGGCCCTGCCGCTGAAGCAGCATGTCGACGAGGCAATCGTGCAACTCGCCAGCGCGGGACGCGGGGATCTCGTGGAATCGGTGGTGGTGCTCACGCGGACGAAATCAGCCGTGAGCTGGCGCGAGGGGCGCGACCATGCGTGGGACGACCTGCTCGCGATGGTCGACGACAATTGCCCGTGCGAGCCTCTGGACTCCGAGCATCCCGCGTTCCTGCTCTACACATCGGGATCGACCGGCAAGCCCAAGGGGATCCGGCACACAGTCGGCGGGTACATGGTCTACACCGCGATCACCGCGCGGCACACCTTCAACCTCACGCCGGGGCTGCCATCGCCCTCGCGAGATCCTGGGCCAGACGGGCATGTATTCTGGTGCACGGCCGACATCGGCTGGATCACAGGGCACTCGTACATCATCTACGGGATCATGGCCAATCGCGTGCCGACGATCATGTACGAGGGGGCGCCGGACTTCCCCGCCCAGGACAGGTTCTGGAGCGTGGTCGATCGGCACAAGGTCACGCACTTCTATACCGCCCCCACGGCCATCCGCGCGTTCATGAAGTGGGGCGATGAGCACCCGGCCAAGCACGACCTGTCATCCCTCGTGGTGCTCGGAACGGTCGGCGAACCGATCAATCCCGAGGCGTGGATGTGGTACCACACGCACATCGGCAAGGAACGCTGCCCGATCGTCGACACATACTGGCAGACCGAGACCGGCGGGCACATCTGCACGCCGATCGCCTCGATCACGCCCACGAAGCCGGGGTCGTGCACCCTGCCATTCCTCGGCGTGGACGCCGCGATCGTGGACTCCCAAGGCACGGAGCAGCCGCCCAACTCGGGCGGCCTGTTCGTGATCCGCCGGGCGTGGCCCGGCATGCTCCGCGGAGTCCACGGCGATCGCGAGAGATTCATCGAGACCTATTGGTCCACCGTCAAGATCGACGGGAAGCCTGTGTACACGGCCGGCGACGGAGCCCGGCGCGACGAGGATGGGTACTTCTGGATCATGGGGCGCATCGACGATGTGATCAATGTCTCCGGGCACCGGCTCGGCACCATGGAAGTCGAGTCCGCGCTCGTCTCGCACGAGTCCGTTGTCGAGGCCGCGGTCGTCGGCGTGCCGCACGAGATCAAGGGCACCGGGATCGCCGCGTTCTGCACGCTCTCGCCCAAGCACGCACCCTCGCCGGAGCTGGCCAAGCAGCTCCGCGCCCATGTCGCCGAGGTCATCGGCGCCATCGCCAAGCCGGACCAGATCCGGTTCACCGATGCGCTCCCGAAGACGCGGTCCGGCAAGATCATGCGCCGCCTGCTCCGCGACATCGCCGCCGGGCAGGAGAACACCCAGCAGGACACCACGACGCTCGAGGACTACTCGATCCTCGCGAAACTCCGCGAGAGCGCCGAGTCCTGATCCGATTCGAACCGTCTGACACCCGCACGCACCCGACACCGCCCACGATCCCCGGATATCCTCGCACCATGACCACCGCCAGCCAGACCCCGGCCCTGAACCCCGCCGCCTCCCCGTACCCGTCTCTTTCGGGTGACCTCCGCGCCGCCGGACTCGCGTTGGCCGGGTCGTGGCTGCTCGCGCTCAGCGCTCAGGTCTCCTTCTCGATCATGCCCATCTCGCCGGTGCCCATCACGGCCCAGTCGCTGGCGGTGCTGATGCTCGGCGTGCTGCTCGGGCCGCGTCTGGGTGGCGCTGCGATCCTCGCGTATCTCGTCCAGGGTGCGGCGGGCCTGCCGTTCTTCGCGGGCGGGGCCGGCGGGGCCCACTACCTTTTCGGTGCCGCTTCCGCGGGATACCTCTGGGCCTTCCTGCCCGCCGGCGTGTTCGTCGGCCTCATGCACGAGCGCGGCTGGACCCGCTCGGTCTGGAGCGCTGCCGGCGTGTTCACGATCGGCACCGCCATCATCCTGCTGGGCGGGACGATGTGGCTCGCCGCGTACTTCGCCTGGCTGGCGCCCGAAGCGCCCAGCGGAACACTGCTGATGCTCGGGGTGGTGCCCTTCATCCCCGGTGCGATCGTCAAGATCGCGCTCGCCTGCGCGTTCCTGCCCCGCCCGACCCGCAGCGAGTGAGCCCGCCCCCGTTCATTCCCCCGGAGCATCATCCTCATCGGCGATCGCCGGCAGAGCCCGGAGTTCGAGCAGCAGGCGATCGACATCGTCGCGGTCCATGCCGTTGTAACTGTCGATGATCCGCCCGTCCGGCCCGAAGAGCAGGAATCGCGTCGGGTGCACGATATTCGCCATCCGGCGACCATCGCCCATGTCGATCATTTGCGAGGCGTCGGTCTCGAAGTCGAACCCGAGCGACCGGGCCACGGAGCGCACCACCTTCTCCGGGCCGCTCAGCATCCGCCACTTCGGCGCTGCCACGCCGAGGTCGCGGGCGTACTCGGCGAGCCGCTCGGGGGTGTCGTTCACCGGATCCACAGACATCGAGAGCAACCGGACATGCGGGGGAGCTTCCGTGTACACGCGGTACATGTTCCCCATCATGAGCGGGCACGCGAGCGTGCAGTAGGTGAACATGAAGCTCATGACCGTATAGCGGTCCCGCAGCGCCGCCTCGGTCACCGGCTGGCCCGTTTGGTCGATCAGCGCGAAGGCCGCGGGCTCCATCTCTCGCAGCGCAGCCCGGCGCGCGTTCGCTCGTTCGATCTCCTCGCTCAGCGCGCCCAGCGACGGGTCGGCCGCGTCCGGGTCCCTCGCGAAGAGCAGCATCGCGCCGGCGCCGACCATCACCAGGAAGCTCAGCGCCGCGAGCAGCCCGATGATGTGCACCGCGGCGATCCCCCTCGATTGTCCGATCCGATCCGGCATGTTCGCTCCATCTCTCAAGAATCGCCGCCCGGGGCCGCCCAGCGCCCCGCACGCCGGATCATTGGGTGCGTTCGATCGGCGGTCGAACCGGTTTCAGCGTTCGCCGGCCGCGCCGGTCCTTCGCGCGGACCGCTCGATCGCCAGCCACGCGATCCCCGCCCCGCCGCCCGCGAACAGGACCGCGCCGAGCCCGCCGAGCAGCGCAAGCCCGGCCGGCGCCTCTCCGACGCCGAGCGCTCCGCCGAGCGCGAGTGTTGCCCAGTGCAGCGGGTTCAGCCACATCACGATCGCAAGCCAACCGCTCGCGCCGCTGGCCGGGAACAGCGCCCCCGACAGCACCCACATCGGGAGCAGGACCATGTTCATCACGCCGTGGAAGCCGCCGATCGAATCGACCTTCCACGCCAGCGCCAGCCCGACCCCGATCACGCCCATCGCCGTCAGCGCCAGCACCACCACCGCCAGCAGCAGGCCGATCACACCCGCGGGGGAGAGCCCCACGAGCATCGCGAACACGATCAGCAGCGCCGCCTGCAAGACCGCCACGAGCCCGCCCCCGGCGATCTTCGAGACCACCACGCTCCAGCGCGGCGCCGGGCTCACCAGCACCGACTGCAGGAAGCCCGCATGCCGATCCTGGATCAGCGAGATCGCGCCGATCACGCTGGCGAACATCACCACCATCGTCGCCATGCCCGGGAGCAGGTACGACGCGTACCCGATCGCCGCATCGCCGCCCGGAGTGCCGCTCTCACCCCCGAGATCGCTCGCGCCGGGCATCACAAACGAGTTGTCCAGACCCGCGCCCGCGAGCAGCCAGAACAGCACGGGCGTGAGCAGGGCCGTGAGGAGCCGCGAGGGCTGGCGCACCAGCCTCAGCAGCTCGCGCTTGGTGAGCACCCGGGTCGATGCGATGCCATCAGTCATCATCACCCCCAGTGGAAGGCGCACCATCCGCTTCGGCCCCTTGTTCCTTCTCCAGCGGCTTGCCGGTCCTGCTCAGGTACACATCCGCGAGCGTGCCCGGTCCGAAGGAGTAGGGGGCCCGTGCGCTCGCCAGCGCCTCCGCGCCCCGGGCCAGCGCCCGCGCATCGCCCGAGATCGCCACCCGATCGCCCAGCGGGATGCGCTTCAGGTCGTCCACCCCGGCGGCCCGCAGCGCCGCGCTGCCGTGCTCATCCGTGAGGATCCGCGCATCGCCCATCGTGGCGATCAGTTCCTCTGGCGTTCCCTGCGCGACGATTCGTCCTCGGTCGAGCATCACCACCCGGTCGGCCCGCTCGGCCTCCTCGAAATCATGCGTGGACATCAGCACCGCGATGCCATCGCGCCGGCACCGGTCCGACAGTGAGTCAAAGAACACCCGGCGGGATGCCAGATCGAGCCCCGTCGTCGGCTCGTCGATCAGGAGCACGCGGAGATCGCCGAGCATCGCGCGGGCCAGGTCCGCCCGCCTCGTCAGCCCGCCCGAGAGGCGGCCGACCCGGTCATCGCCCCGATCGCTCAGCCCCACCTCCGCGATCGCGGCGTCAACGCGGCCCCGCAGATCCCGGGGCGGGATCCCGAGCAGCGCGCCCTGCATCGTCAGGTTCTCACGGATGGTCAGCAGCGGATCCAGCGCGGGGCTCTGGAACACCACCCCGAGGCGCGTGCGGGCGCGGGCGCCCAGTGTTCCCGCGAGCCGCCCATCGATCCATGCGCCGCCGGCATCGATGGGCTCGAGCCCCGCCAGGATCCGGAGCAGCGTCGACTTGCCCGACCCGTTCGCCCCCAGCAGCGCCAGGATCTCGCCGGGGTGGACCCGCAGGCTCACGCCCGACAGGGCGTGGACCTCCTTCGCCCGCTTGCCGCGCCCTGCGCGGTACACCCGCTCGAGATCATCCACGACGACAATGGCCCCGGTGCCGGATTCGCCGGCATCGGGCGCGGTGTCCGGCGAGCTCGGGCCCTGTTCAACTCCTTCACCGGGTTCGAGCGGGATCAGATCGTCCATGGTTCGGCCCACCCCCGATTCACGCATGTCCCGTGCCCACCCCGTGCGGACGAAGCGTCCCGAGGAACGATCACCCCATCACCGCCGCAACCCCCGCATCCACGACCAGTGCCAGCATCACCGCCGGCAGGTACACCAGCGACGCGAAGAACACCTTGCGAGCCAGCGCATCGGTCCGCTTCTCGGCAAACTCCACCGACCAGCGGAACATCCAGATCCCCGCCGCGATCACGGCCACCACGAAAATCCCCGTCAGCCGCTCATGCAGGAACGCCGCGGGCAGCAGCGACACCGGCAGCAGAATCCCCGACCAGATCACCGCGCACCGCGCCGTCCGCCGCCCGGATGGATCCACGACCGACAACACTTGGTACCCGCCCCGCGCGTAGTCATCGCGGTACTTCCACGCGATCGCCGCGAAGTGCGGCAGCTGCCAGATCGCCATCAGCGCCACGATCCCCCACGCCGCCCACATCGCGTTGCTCGGCTCAAACGCCGCCCACGCGCCCGGCATCGCCGCCGACCACCCGATCACCGGCGGCATCGCCCCCGGCAGCGTCCCGACCCAGGTCGAATACACCGTCACCGTCTTCAGCGGCGTGTAGATCAGCACATACGAGAGCACCGTGAACGCCGTCAGCGCCGCGGCCCCCGGCGTCGTGAACGCCCACAACAACCCGCACCCCGCCACGCTCAGCACCACGCCCGCGATCCACGCCGCCCGCCGCGACAACCGCCCACTCGGAATCGGCCGATCCTTCGTCCGTTCCATCAGCGCATCGCGATGTGCTTCCCACGCCTGGTTCAGCGCGTTCGCCCCGCCCGCCGCCAGCGACACGCCAAGCAGGCACACCACCCCACGAACCGCCACGCCCCACCAGCCACCCACGCTCGCAGGATCCACCGCGATCGCCGCCAGCGCGAACCCCAGCCCGGCGGTGATCGCCACCATCTTCACGATGCCCGGCTTGGAGAGTTCGACGATCGAGCCGAGCACGCCGCGCGCGGCCACCACCTCAGGCGCACCATCGGCGGGCGAAGTCCCGAGCGGGTTGGAGGCGATGCGGGTCATGGCGGATCACATTCTAGCCCAGCGGGAACGATTCCTGTCAGGCAGGAGCCGGGCCACCAGCCTCCGGGGATTTCCCGCTGAACCCAAGGTCCACCGCCTCGCCGACCCACCCGCGAGCGCGGCTGCTCTCACGCTTCCACCTGCGGCCGCCCTGCCACCGGCCAATCCAGGTGGAATGCCTTGCCCCTCGGCTGATCTGTCCGCTCGTAAGTGTGCGCCCCGAAGTAGTCCCGCTGCGCCTGCAGCAGGTTCGCCGGCAGCGTGTGCGTGCGGTACGCATCGAAGTAATTCAGCGCGCTCGACATCGCCGGCGTCGGGATCCCCGCCAGCGCCGCCGCCGCGATCGTCCGCCGCCAATCTTCGGACGCCCCGCGGATCGTCTCAGCGAAGTACTTGTCCACCAGCAGGTTCTTCAGCCCCGCATCACGCTTGAACGCCTCCGTGATCCGCTGCAGGAACCGCGCCCGGATGATGCACCCGCCGCGCCAGATCATCGCGATCGAGCCCATGTCCAGCGTCCAGCCATGCTCGACCGCGGCGTCGGCCATGAGTTGGAACCCCTGCGCGTATGAGCACACCTTCGCGCAATACAGCGCGCTGCCGACGGCGTTGACGAACGCATCGGTATTCGGAAACAACGAGGGGATCGCCTTCGCCGCGCTCTCCGGCGCTGGCAGCACCGCCGACGCCGCCACCCGCTCGTCTTTGCGCGCCGACATCGACCGCGCGAACACCGCCTCCGCGATCGTCGCGATCGGCGTGCCGAATTGCAGCCCCGCGATCGCCGTCCACGCGCCCGTCCCCTTCTGCCCCGCCGCGTCCAGCACCACATCCACGAACGGCTTGCCCGTCACCGGGTCTCTTTGCTGCAGAATGTCGGCGGTGATCTCGATCAGGTACGAATCCAGCTCCCCCGCGTTCCACTCCGCGAACACCGCCGCCACCCGCTCGATCGGCAGCCCCGCGCCGTGCCGCAGCAGGTGATACGCCTCGCAGATCATCTGCATGTCGCCGTATTCGATGCCGTTGTGCACCATCTTGACGAAGTGCCCCGCGCCGTCCGCGCCGATGTACGCGGTGCACGGTTCGCCGCCGGTGATCGGCTTGCCCGCCGAGGCGCCCGTCAGTTCCTTGCCCGTCTTCGGATCGACCTTCGACGCGATCGATTCCCAGATCGGCTTGAGTTCCTCCCACGCCGCCGGATCGCCGCCCGGCATCAGCGACGGCCCGAACCGCGCCCCGATCTCACCGCCCGACACCCCCGAGCCGATGAACCGCAGCCCCTTCTCGTTCAGCGCCTTCTCACGCCGGATCGTGTCGTGCCAGTGCGCGTTCCCGCCGTCGATGATGATGTCGCCCTTGTCCAGCAGCGGCACCAGCCCGTCGATCACCGCGTCCGTCGCCCCGCCCGCCTTCACCATGATGATGATCTTGCGAGGCCGCTTCAGCGAAGCGACAAAGTCCGCCAGCTCCGCATGCCCATTGAGCTGCCCGCCCGCCGCGCCGAGCGACTCCCGAGGATGCTCGCCCACGAACGCCTCCATCGTCGCCGTCGTCCGGTTGTACACCGCGACCGCCCACCCATGGTCGGCCATGTTCAGCGCCAGGTTCTGGCCCATCACGGCCAGTCCGATGAGTCCGATGTCGTTCACGGCGGATTGCGAGGCCATCGATGCTCCCTGTCAGCGGTGTGCGTGATCGCGCTCCCGGTCCGATGTTCATCGCCGGTGGCGCCCGGGAGGGTACTGCACCGACCGCGCCTACGGCGTGCGCAACTCAAACCGGGTGCCTCGCCGGACCACCCTGCCTGTCAGTTCCAGCATGGTCAGGTGCGCACGGATCCGGTGGGCGGCGAGCCCGGTCGTGCGTGCGATCGCATCCGGATCGCCGCTCTGCGACAACGCCCGGAGGATCACCGTCGGTTCATCGGCCGCTTCACCCGCCCGGTCACAGTCATCGCCGGACCCCTCATCCGGCTCCCCTTCCGGGCACGCGTCCGGCGAGAAGTCGTCGGCGGCTGATTCGGACGCCTCGTCGAACAGCCGCCCAGTGAAGATCGCGTGGGTGCCCTCGAACTGGTGCCTCGCGGCCGCTTCCAGCGCGCCGATCACATCGCCCGGGCACGCGACCAGCGCCGCACCGTCCCGGATCAGTTCCAGCGAGCCCGCCGATGCCGGCGAATCCACCCGTCCCGGGACCACCAGCACCTCGCGCCCGTGCTGTTCCACGGCCTCCCGGGCCGTGATCAGCGATCCAGACCGCTTCGGAGCCTCGATCACGAGCACCCCGAGCGAGAGCCCGCTGATGATCCGGTTGCGGGCCGGGAAGTTGTCGGCCACCGGCGGCGTGTCGAGCGGAAGCTCGCTGATGACCGCGCCGCCCTCGCCCGCGATCCGCTCGAAGAGCGGGCGATTCTCCGGCGGGTAGTCGTGCGCCAGCCCGCACCCCAGCACGGCGACCGTGATACCCCGAACCCGCAGGGCCGCACGATGGGCGGCCGTGTCAATCCCCCGGGCCCCGCCCGAGACGATGACGATCCCCGCTCCCGCGATCGCCGATGAAAACCGCTCGCCCTGCTCGATCCCGTATGCGGTGCAGCGCCGGGTGCCGACGATCCCCAGCCCATGCCATTCGCCCGCGCCGCCACCCGCCTGCGATGGGCCGGGCAGACGCCCGCGCACGAACAACACCCGCGGAGGATTCGGAATCGCGCGGAGCAGCGCCGGGTAGTGGGGGGCCTCGATCGAGACAAGATCGACCCCCAGCGAACGCGCCCGCTCCAGTTCGCGCTGCGCGGCCTCCCTCGCCGCTGGAAGCGCCGACCGGATCGCCGCCGCCTTCGAAGCCCCGATCCCGGCGATCTCCCGGAGGCACGCCTGCGACACCGACCCCGCCTCGCCCGGACCGCCGACACGCTCGACCAGCCGGGTCGCCAGCACCGGGCCCAGCCCGGGCGTGTGCAGGAGCGTCAACTCACCGAGCAGCGCACGCTCCTCGTCCGTCCCAACGCACGGCGAGGCTGATCCATCCGAACTGAGCGCGGTCTCTTCGGTCATGGCGAAGTCCCGCCCCCCAGCATACCGAACAAATCCCGGATTGCAAGCCGGCTTCCGGCGGCGGCCATGCCCTACAGCGCCCGCCACCGACGCCTCAGCGCGTTGCCGCACTCAGGATCGACCGGGCATCGAACGCGATGCGCCCCTCCACGACGGTCAACACCACCCCGGCCCCGCGCTTCGACCAGTCCCACCACCCGTTCCGCGATCGCGATCCCAGCCAGCGAGATCCGTCCGGATCTTCGCACGCCCCCAAGCCCGGATCGATCAGCACGAGGTCCGCAGGGGCCCCGGCTTCGATCCGGGGCGGCTCGAGATTCACGCACCGCGCCGGGGCCGTGGACATCCGTTCGATGAGAAAGCCCAGCGTCCACCGCCCGGTCTGCACGAATTCCGCGTGGAGCGATGCGAATGCCGATTCCATCCCGATCACCCCGAACGGCGCCTCTTCCATGGGCAGCGCCTTGGTATGCGGCGCGTGCGGCGCGTGGTCGGTCGCGATGCAGTCGATGGTCCCGTCCTCGAGGCCCTCGATCAGCGCAGCGCGGTCATCCTCATCGCCCAGCGGCGGCTTCATCTTCCCGTGCGTCCCGAGGCGCTCGACATCCTCATCCGTGAGGCACAGGTGATGGGGCGAGACCTCCGCCGTCACCGGGGCGCCCCGTGACTTCCAGTGCCGGACCGCCTCGACCGATTCCTTCACGGACAGGTGGCACACATGCAGCCGGCACCCGGTCTCGTGGGCGAGCGCGCAGTCGCGGGCGACGCAGGTCGATTCGGAAAGTCGGGTCAGCCCCGGCAGCCCGAGGCGGGCCGAGACCCTTCCCTCGTGCATCACGCCGGGACCGGTCAGCGCCAGGTCCTCGCAGTGGTCCAGCACGACCATGCCCAGCTCCGCGGCCCACTGCATCGCGCGGCGCATCACCTCCGCGTTCGCGACCGGAAGCCCATCGTCGGAGAGCGCACCCGCGCCCGCAGCGCGCAGGACCGCGAAGTCCGTCAGCGACTCGCCGCCCATCCCACGGCTCACGGCGGCGACGGGGATCACCCGCACACCGGACGCCTCGGGCTGCGCTGCGCGATCCAGCACGAACCGGACCACGCCGGGAGAATCGCAGATCGGGCGGGTGTTGGGCATGCCGAAAACGACGCAGTACCCGCCGCGCGCGGCCGCGTGCGAGGCGCTGGCGATGGTCTCCGACGACTCGCCGCCGGGCTCGCGGAGGTGCGCGTGCGGCTCCACGAACGCGGGCGCCAGAAATTTGCCCGAGGCATCGATCTCGGTCGCGCCGCCGGCGTGATCGAGCCCGGTCCCGACATCCGCGATCGCCCCATCCCGGACCAGCACATCGCCGGGCCCATCGCGCCCGGTCATCGGGCAGACGATGTGCGCGTTCCTGATCAGCAGAGGGCCCGGCGTGTGCGTGTCTGAATTCTTCATGTCGGTGTGGCGAGGTTTCAGTTGAGATGAGTCAGCGGCGCGTGGCGATTTCCGCATCGCGCGCGACCGCCTGCCGGGTTTCATGCAGATCGAGCAGCGCTCCCATGCGGACCCGCACGCCGTTGGCGACCTGTTCCGTGATCGCGGAGCGCTGCGGATCGTCGACGACATCGTGCGCCAGCTCCACCCCGCGGTTCACGGGGCCCGGATGCATCAGGATCGCGCCCGGCTTCATCGCATCAAGGTGCCGCCGGGTGATCTGGTACGAGCGGGCGTACTCGCCAGTCGATGGGAACAGCACGCCGCCGCCCTGCCGCTCGAGCTGGATCCGCAGCGCGTAGATCACATCCACTCGCCTGACAAGTTCATCCAGCCCATCGGCGCGAACGATCTCGATCGGCTGGCCGAGCCCCTGGCCGATCGAGGTCATGTCGTTGGGGCACAGCGCCACCGGACCGGCGAGCACCACCCGCGCGCCCAGCATCAGCGCTGCCTGGGCGGTCGAGCGCGCGACCCGCGAGTGCAGCACATCGCCCACGATCGCGATGCTGATGCCCGCGAGCACGCCCGATGGCTCATCCGACGATGCGATGGGCCTCCCGAGCCGCTCGATGATCGTCAGCATGTCGAGCAGAGCCTGCGTGGGGTGCTGATGCCGCCCATCGCCCGCGTTCAGCACGCTCGCCCGCGTCGCCTTCTGCACCGTCGGCATGATCCCGGATCGGGCGTGCCGGACGACCAGATAGTCCGGCGCCATCGCGTCGATGGTTTGCACGGTGTCCAGCAGCGATTCACCCTTGGCCAGCGAGGAACCGGTCGCCGACAGGTTGACAACGGTCGCCCCGAGCCGGTGCGCGGCGATCTCGAACGACACGCGCGTCCGGGTCGAGTCCTCAAAGAACGCGTTGACGAGCGTGGCCCCGCGCAGGGGCATCTGGCCATCGCCATGGACCGGGAGCGCTGCGCTGCGGGCGAGGATCCGCACCACGCCCCGGGCCCCGAGCCCGCCGATCGACAGCAGCGAGGGCGTCGCCCGATCGCCTCGGCGTGCTCCAGTGTCTTGTTGCTGGGAATCCGGCATCGGCGCGGAGTGTCCCGGGAACGCGTCCGCACGGCAACCCAACGCCCCCGATCACCGGCTCCGCCCGTGCGATGGTGGCCCGGCATCGCACGCCTCATCATCCTGACCGTGCCGCGCCCGGATCTGCACCCGACGAGCGAAGTACCCGCCCCCGGCCACCCCCAGGACAATCGCCGGGAGCCACAACGCATCGAGCCCCAGCCCGAGCCACGCGAAGTGCCCCACGACCCCGCCCACGAAGAACGCACCCAGCAGCAGCAACAGCAGCAGCAGCTTCCAACCCGCCACATCCCGGTGCCGGAGCCATTGCCCGAGCAGGAACCCGAGGTCCGTGGCGATCCCGGTGAGGTGGGTCGTCCGGACGATCAGCCCGCCGTACGACGAGGCCATCGCGTTCTGGAGCCCCGCGGCCATCGCGACCAGCAGCACGCCGGGCGTGATCGACCACCGCACCACCACCGCCGCCAGCACCAGCAGCCCGGCCTCCAGCATCATCGCGATCCCGTAGGGCTCGCCGAGGCGCAGCGACGCCTTCCCGATCACCACCCCCGAAATCCCCGCCCCGATGATGAAGCACCCGAACACCGGGAGCACGAACAGGATGTCGGCGCTGTTCCCCGCCCCAAGGTCGCTCGACAGCCTCGACACCGTCCCGGTCATGTGCGTCACGGGCACGCCCGCCCCGGCGATGAGCACCACATTCAGGAATCCCGCGATCGCCGCGAGCACGCACCCGCCGAGGAACACCAGCGGCTCGTTATCCTTCCCGGACCCCGCCGCCGGCATGCTCTCGAGCCCGGCGACCCGGCGCCAGTCCCTGCCGCGCATCCCACCCCGGCGCGCTGCAGCGCTCGGCTGGTCGCTCTGGCGTGGCGGCGGTGTGTCGACGGTGGGGGGCATCAGGCTGGCTCAGCAGGTCATGGCTCAGCGGATCAGGACGAAACGGAGATGGTTCGCGTGGCGAGCACCCCCGACCAGCAACGCCCGGACAATCCCGACGGAATCGGCGCTGCGATCCCAATCATCGGTCTGGCGGGAGCGATCGGCGCAGGCAAGTCCGCCCTGGCCCGGGCGTTCGCCCGGCTCGGGTGCCTCGTGATCGATTCGGACCGCGAAGCGCGGGAGGCGCTCGACCGCCCGGAGGTCCGCGAGCGGCTGGTCGAGTGGTGGGGGGGGCAAATCCTGACGCCGGAAGGGCGGGTCGATCGCCGGAGGATCGCCGACCGCATTTTCGGCGATGAGCGGGAACGGAAACGGCTCGAGGGGCTGGTCCATCCCCTCATCCGGCGCACCCGGGACGGGGCCCGGCGCGAGGCGGGCGCCGCGGGCAAGATCGGCGTGATCTACGACGCCCCGCTTCTGTTCGAGGCCGGGATCGATGCGATCTGCGATGGCGTCGTGTTCGTCGATGCCCCCCGCGCGGTGCGGCTGCAGCGCGTGCGCGAGACCCGGGGGTGGGATGAAGCCGAACTCGACCGCAGGGAAGCCATGCAGTGGTCGCCCGAGCGCAAGAAGGCCGCCAGCGGCTTCATCGTTCGGAACGATGGGCCCGAGGAGGCGCTCGATGCGCACGCCCGTGACATCCTCCGCCGGCTCGGTGTCGAGCTCCCCTGAGTCGGGCCGAAGGGCAGGGCGATTGCTACAGCGTCTGGCGAGGCGGGAGGGCGGCCTGGGCCACCAGCAGCCCGGCCACGATCGACACCGCCACCAGGATCATCGAGAACGCCGTCCCGATGCCCTGGGTCGGGTCCTGCTCCAGCAGCGAGCTGAAGCTCTTGAATCCGATGGACCCCGGGACCAGCAGGATCAGGCCGGGGATCTTCAGGATGGCCGACGGGCGGCGCGTCACGCGCGCGTGCCCGTTCGCGAACACGCCCATCAGGAACGCCCCGAGGCTCGCGCCCAGCTCCGGCCCCAGGATGAGGGCGCCGGTGCGCGCGCCAACGAACGCGATGATCCCGGAGATCGCGATCAAGGGCATGTCCTTCGGACGCGCACGAAACAACAGCGCGAATGCGAACGGCGCCACGAGCAGCATGGGCCACAGCGCCCAGGCGGGCGCCGCGGCAAGGGTGCCTTCGGAGGGGGGCAGCATGCGTTCGATCGATCGTCCCATCGCCACGCCGAAGCCGATGGCCAGGAAGATCATCAGCGCGTGCATGAGCCGGGCGGTGCCTGAGATCAGATGCCGGGAGGCCAGCTCGCTCACCGCCAGCGTGAGGGTCAGTCCCGGAACGAGCACGATCACGCCCGCGAGGGTGACGGTGTACGAGTCGACGCCCGGAATCCATGTCTGCGCGAGCAGCGCGACGCTGGCCGCGACCAGCCCCGCGAGAAAGTCCATCAGCCGCGCCATGTTCCGGTGCCTGGCCGTGACCAGCGCGAACAGCCCGATGACAAAGGCGATCCCGGCGGCGATGCCCGCCTCGATCCACGAACGCCCAAAGAAGATCCCGGCGCACCCCGATGCGACCGCAAACGCCGGGGGCACGGTCCAGGCGGGGTAGCGATCGACGCCCTCGCCGATCGCACGCAGGCGTTCGCGCCCCGTTTCGATGTCCAGCGCACCGGTGGCGACCTCGCGGGCAAGCTCGTCAAGCAGGACGGTCCGCTCAAGGTTCACATCGCCCGGTTCCACCCGAGCCAGAGTCACGCGCTGGGCTTCCGGCGGGCCGAACCCGCCCCACAGGCTGGTGGGCGTGGAGAAGAACTGGCTGATCAGCCCGAGCTGGTCCGAAACCTGGGAAAGCGTCTCTTCGAGCCGGTGCGCCGGCGTGCCAGCCCCGTGCAGCGCCCGTCCCAACTCGAGCACGAACGCTTCGCGGACTCTGATTGGTCTGTTGGTGTCTTCCATGCTGCGGCATCACAGGCCCGGAGGCTCGGCAATGGATTGGCGACCGGGGCGGAGTTCGGGGGGTTGGGGGGGTTGGGGGGGGAGCCTCGGATCGTTCGCACACCCGGACAGCAATGCGAATCGGATCCGCATGAAAGGCGCGCGTGAAAAGCCCCCCACGGGAATGGGGGGCGGCGTGTTCGATGGAATGCGCGGAACCCGGGTCAGCCCGCCTCGGCCCGCGGATGAGCCCCGTCGTACGCCCGGCGCAGCCGCTGGCTCGTCAGGTGGGTATAGGTCTGCGTCGTCGAGAGCGAGCGGTGCCCGAGCATCTCCTGCACCTCGCGCAGGTTCGCGCCGTTGTCGAGCATGTGCGTCGCGAACGAGTGCCGCAGCGTGTGCGGCGAGATCGACGGGTCGAGCCCGGCCGCCCGCAGGTACTTGTCCAGCTTCCGGCGCACAGAACGCGACGACAGACGCCCGCCGTGCTTGTTGATGAACAGCGGGCTCTGCTCACCCCCGGCGAGCCACTCCTGGGCGAACCGCTCGTCGCGGGCGACCATGTCGGTGTACCGATGGATGGCGGCGATCGCGTGGGAGCCGAGGGGCACGATCCGCTCCTTCTTGCCCTTGCCGCGCACCTTCAGGCACTGCTCCTCATCGGAGAGATCGCCGAGGTCCAGATCGACCAACTCCGACACACGGAGCCCCGTCGAATACAGCGTCTCGAGCATCGCCCGGTCGCGGCAGCCGAGCACATCTGAGAGATCCGGCGTCGCGAGCAGCTGCTCGATCTGTTCCACGCCGATCGCCTTGGGCAGCCGCTTGGCCTGCCTCGGCGTGCGGATCTGCGTCATCGGGTTCGCCGCGACCACGCCACGCTTCAGCGCCCACTTGTAGAACGAGCGGAGTGTGGCGATCTTCCGGGCCATCGTGGCCGGTGAGTACGACTGCTCGGACAGATGGGCGAGGTACTCGCGGATCCCCTCCGCGTCGGCCGCGCAGATGGCGTGGGTGAAACTCCCCTCCGGGGCGGCCCGTCCGTTCAGGCGGGCTTCGTACGCGCGCTGCTCGGTGGGCTCATCGTCGGCAATCCCCCGCGACTGCTGGAGGAATTCGATGAACTGGCGCATGTCAGCCCCATAGCACCTCGCGGTGTACGGGCTGAAATGCCGTTCGTCGGTGAGATACTCCAGAAAGCCATGCACGATCGGTAGCGTGTTCATGTCTCGTTCCGTTCGGCGCCAGTTGCCTGTCGCCGCTCCCTCTGGCCGACGGTTTCCCGCCTGCCATGCTCACCCGAACGCCGCGCTCCGCGCGCCTCCCGGGGTCACTCTCCGGGCACACTGTATGTCACCGGGCTCCTGCCCGATAAGATGGCTTTCGGCGTCTTTATGCCTCAAGTTGCGGATGACCCGACACTTATGCGAATCCCGCCGAATCACGAACCTCGTGGAAATGTTTTATCGGACTGAAACGCCCGCAAAGCTCGTGCGGCCGGCGATCCTCCGTCGCTCTGCCTCGAGGAGAAGATCCACGAGGTGGTACGACGCAAACTGAGTGTAATGCCTCATCGCCTTCAGGTATCGCACGGATCCCAGCGCCGAGTTCGGGTCATGGCGTCCCTGCGCGTACCGAGCCGCCAGAGCCTGCACATCCGCATCCGCGGCGTTGAGATGCACGCTGGCGATCGCGTCCGGCCCGCTTGTCTCCGGTCGATAGGTCATCGTGACATCGCTCGAGGCCGAGCGAATCGTCCGCGGGTCGAGCACATTCGGCGCCGAAGCCAGCGCCCGCTCGGTGACCGCGAACACCGCGGCGTTGAACCCCATCTCGAATGGCTCATAGGGCTCCCAGGAGGTGATCGAAGCCACAATGATGATGTCGGCCCCGAGCGCCCGCGCCAGGTTCCGCGCATCGCTGGGCGTTCGGACCTCGGGCATCTCCAGGCTCTCCATCGCCGAGAGCGTGCGGTTCGTCGGCAGGGCCATCAGCCCCGGGACCTCCTGCACCTGGTTGACCAGCGCATCGGCCACCCGCAGCACATCCACCCGGCTGAAGCCCGACTCATTGATCGGCGGGGCCACCGCGACCGTCACCGGAGTGCCCGGGTACGGCGACACCAGCACCCGCGGCGTGCCGGCGCTCGGCCTGGTGCTGATCGACTGGCATCCGATCACGCCGGACGCGAGCGCAGCGCCCATCACCGCCACCGCCGCCACACAACCCCATCGCGCCATCCGTCCCTGCATGACTCGTTTCCTTGCCGATCGGGCGGGGAACGCTCGTGCAAGCGTTCGCCGCGCCCTGGTGTGTCCGTTGCGATCCGATCACGCCCTTCGCGCCCGGCGCTGCACCTTCCGGGCAGCACCGTTTCCCATTGGCTCAGTTCCCGTCATCCGTCGGCACATCGGCCAGGTCCGACGAACCGCCGCCCATGATCGATGCCGTCTGGATCGCCTGCTCCGGGCGGATGGACCAGATGTTGTCCTGCCCCGATCGGTCGGAGATGAAGAACACGGTGCCGTCCGGACCCCACGCGGGCATCAGGTTGATCGCGTGCCCGCGGGTCAGGTTGGTCTTGCCCGAGCCGTCCGACCGCGCGAACCAGATGTCCGCGTTCTGGGGACGGGTCGCGCCCTGATCGGCCGGGGGATCCATGATCGTCGCGAACGCGACATGCTCGCCATCGAGAGACCAGGTCGGGTTGATGATCGCGGCGACCGACGAAGATGCGATCTCGGTCGGATTCACCGCTTCGGAGTTGAGATAGTCGATCGTCCACACGCTGAAGAACCGGCTGCCACGCTCGCGCGGACGCTGGAACAGGATCCGGTTCTGAGTCGGGTGCCACTCGGGGAACAGCCCGTATGTCAGGAAGGTCGCCTTGGCCGGCGAGTTCAGATCACGCAGCCAGATCTCCCAACGGTCCGAGTTCTCGCCGAGCCGGCAGTACGCGATCTTGGTCCCGTCGGGCGACCAGGTCGGGTGCAGCTCGTGCCCATTGTCGAAGGTGATCTGCACGGCCTGCCCGCCCGAGGAGTTCATCATGAAGATGTCCCACGAGCCGCCGCGGTTGGACGCGAACGCGATCCGCTGGCCGTCAGGCGAGAGCCCGGGCATCACATCATGGGCCGGATCGGTGGTCAGCTGGGTCACCGCGGTGCCGCCGATGGACTGGACATAGATGTCCGAGTTCTGGCTGTGCCGCGTGGACGAGAAGAAGATCCTCCGCCCATCGCCCGCGACGGTCGGGTCAAAGTCGGCCCCTTCGCTGGCGAACGACACGCGCGAGGCGTTCTCGGGCATCGGGCCGTCCATCGACTGCGAGCGGTTGGTCAGCCCGAGTCCCGGCAGATCCGAGAGGATGCCCATGGGCGTCGGCGCGCCCGGGGCGGTGCTCTCCGGCGTGTTGAACGCCGCGGTCTGCACGGGGTTGTTCCCGTTCGAGGCGGTTGCGCTCGAGCCCGGCGTGTTGGAGAAGATGTCGCCTGCCGTCAGCGTGCCGGTCTGGGCGCCCACGGGCTGGTACCCCGCGCCGGGGCCACCCTCGGCGCCGCGGGTCCACGCGTTGTTGGTGAACCTGGTGTCCGTGGTCTCCCCGGCGGGCTGCGGCGGGCGAGCGACGAGCTGCGATCCGGAGCCGAACGGCCCGGAATTGCAGCCGGCGAGCTGGCAAAGCGACCCGGCCGACAGGATCAACAGGTAAGTGGTGCTGCGTCGCATGGTTCGTGCATCCTCATCTTCAAGCGTGGTCAGGGTCTGCCCGGGCGGAACGCCTTTCAGCACCGGGCGAACGCGAATCGCGTGCCACGGGGGATTGAGTCCGCCGGTTGTTCTTCGGACATTCCCGCCGGTTCCTTGCCCCGACACGGCGATGGATGCACGCCAAATCGGACCGTCGGGACCGCCGCATCGGGCGGGCGCATCACAGCCTTTCCGGGATCGCACGCCCGCCTCCGGGGAATCGCCGGGCACCACCGCGCCCATGCCGGTGACCCGAATCTCGCATAGGCTGTTCCCGTGGATCCACTCCTGACAGCACTGGCCCACTGGCGCTCGTTCGATGTGCTCGTCGTCGGCGACTACATGCTCGACGAACTGGTCTACGGCGATGCCGAGCGCCTCACCGGCGATGCCCCGGTCCCCATCCTCGATGTCCGGCACACCGAACGACGCCCCGGCGGCGCTGCGAATGTCTGCCTCGACCTCGTCGCCCTCGGCGGGCGGGTCCGCGCGTTCGGGATCACCGGCGATGACGAGCCGGGCGAGGCGCTGCGGGCCGCACTCGATTCCGGGGGCATCGACGCCGCGGGCCTGATCCGGGATCCGCAGCGTCCCACCACCGTCAAGCGCAGCCTCATCGGGCTGGCCCAGCACCGCCACCCCCAGAAGATGTTCCGGATGGACATCGAATCGCGCCGACCCATCGCCCCCGATGCCCGCGATGTCCTGCTCCGCGCGATCCTCGACGCCATCCCCACCGCCGGGGTGGTCGCCATCGAGGACTACGGCAAAGGCGTGTGCAGCGAGGAATTCTGCGGCGAGATCATCGACGCGTCGAGGCGAGCCGGCATCCCGGTGCTCGTCGATCCTGCCAAGCTCGACGACTACTCCCGCTACCGGGGATGCACCGCCATCACCCCGAATCGGACGGAGGCCGAGCACGCATCCGGGCTCCGCGAACCGCCCGGCGGCGACCGCCTCGAGCACCACGAGGCCCTCGCCACCGCGCTCTCCCGGATCGTCGATCCGGACGCCGTGGTGCTCACCCTCGACAAGGATGGCGCGCTGCTCCGCAGGCGGAACGAGGCGTCCGTGCATGTGCCGACCGTCGCGAGGCAAGTGTACGATGTCACCGGCGCGGGCGACATGGTGCTCGCGGCGCTGGCGGCGGGGGTCGCCAATGGCCTGGACTGGGTCGATGCGGTGCGCCTCGCCAACGCGGCCGCCGGGCTCGAGGTCGAGGTCTTCGGTGTCCAGCCGATCCCGCTGGAACGGATCCACCAATCGATCCTCGCGATGCAGCGGGCCGCGGGCGACAAGTCACGCACGCTCGACGAAGCGCTCGTGGAGGTCTCGGCCGCACGGCGCGAGGGCAAGACGGTCGTCTTCACGAACGGCTGTTTCGACATCCTGCACGCGGGGCATGTCACGATGCTCCGCGAGGCCCGCGCACTCGGAGACTTCCTGATCGTCGGGCTCAACTCGGACGATTCGGTCAGACGCCTCAAGGGCGCCGATCGCCCGGTGCACCACGCCCAGGATCGCGCGGCCGTGCTCGGTGAACTGCGCAGCGTGGACATCGTCGTCGAGTTCGAAGATGACACGCCGATCCCGCTGCTCGAAGCGCTGCGCCCGGATGTGCTCGTGAAGGGCGGCGACTACACCAAGGAGTCCGTCGTCGGGCACGAGATCGTCGAGGCGCACGGCGGGCGCGTGGAGATCGTCTCCATTCTCTCGGGCAGGAGCACCACCCGCGCCATCGAGCGGCTTCGCAGCGAACTGGACCGCGCTCCAGCATCCGATCGCATCACCCGGGCCGGGATCGACGCATGAGCGGGGTCGACGGGCTGATCGAACTCGATCTCGACGACGCTTCGCTCGCCCAGACTGCAGAAGCGTTCCGTCGGACCGCCCTGATCGACCGGCTCCTGCGCATCGCCGTCGAAGAAGACACCGGGGGACTGGGCGTCGCCGGGGATCGCACCAGCCAAGCGCTCGGCGCCGATGGGTCGCAGCAGGTCACCGCCGCGCTCACCGCCCGGGCCCCGGGGATCCTCGCGGGGCTCGAGTTCGTGCCCGATGTCCTTCGCGCATTCGGCGCTCAGATCACCCTCCACCCAGCGCTTACTGATGGCCAACCGATCGAGGCGAGGGTGCCGTTCGCCACGCTCCACGCCCCGCTCTCCGAGGTCGTCGTCGTGGAGCGGACCATCCTGAACCTGCTCGGGCGACTCTGCGGAATCGCGACGGCCACCGGGCGGTTCGTCCAGACCATCGCGCGCGAAGCGCCCGGTTCACCGACCCGCCTGTACGACACCCGAAAGACCACGCCCGGGCTCCGGCTGCTCGAGAAGTACGCCGTCAGATGCGGCGGAGGCCAATCCCACCGGCTCGGCCTGCACGATGCGGTGATGCTCAAGGACAACCACATCGCCCAGATTCCCGACAAGGCGCTCCCGGAATTCGTGCGTGCCGCGAGCGAGCGAGCGAGAGCCGCCGGACCGCTCCGCTTCTTCGAGGTCGAGGTCGACCGCCTCGAACAACTCGATGCCCTGCTCACACTCCCCGATGGAGTGGTCGACATCATCCTGCTCGACAACATGCCACCGGATCGCCTCGCGATGGGCGTGCAGCGGCGCGATGCCGCAGGTCGTCGGGTCCTGCTCGAGGCCTCGGGCGGCGTGGCGCTGGACACGATCGGCGCCATCGCCCGAACACGAGTCGATCGCGTCTCAACGGGGGCGCTCACCCACGCATCGACCTGGCTCGACATCGGGCTCGACATCGAAGTCGCGACTGAGCCACGCCCCGGCACGCCCGGCGATTGAGCCCCGATCGCATCACCCCATCTGCTCGAGCATCCGCTCGATGTACCGCCACGCGTTCAGCCGCTCGCGGATCGCTCGCAACTCCTCCGCGCCCGGCGGATCCGACAGCGAGGCGAACCGCTCGCGCATCTCCTCGGTCATCGCCGCCCGCCGCTCCTCCGCCCACTCGCCCCATCGCGCCACCGCCTCGGCATCGCTGTCCTGCTCCGATTCCTCCAGTTCCTCCCGCACCGCCATCATCTCGATGAGGAACCCATCCGGGAGATCGCGGCACCGCTCGCGGGTCGGGCCACCCAGGCGCACGAGCAGCGTATCGGCCCTGAGCTCCGGGTTCTCCAGGATCTCACGGGCCCGCGACAATCGGGCCAGGGCCCGCCCGCACTCGTCTGGGTCCGGCGCGACATCCGGATGCAGCCGCGCCGCGTGCGCGAGCCACCGCCGCCGGACCTCCCCGGCGTCGAGTTCGAATCGCGCCTCGACCCCGATCAGGTCGAACGGGTCCGGGCCATCGCCCGCCGCCGCATCGGATGCCCGCTCGTGCTCGCCCATGCCCATCTCCAACGCGGCGCGTTGACGGAACGCCCGCACCTCGGGACTATCGATAGGTTCGTCGTTCCAAGCCTGCCAGTGGCCGCCGCCGGACGAGCACCGGAAGGACCCCTCGGATGCCCAAGCACATCGGGATCGTCGCCGTCAGCCCCGAGGGATCCTCGATTTGCTATCGCCTGATCGGACGGCACATCGCCCAGCTCCAGCGGGCCGGGGACCGCCCCACGGTCACGCTGCACAACAAGCCGTTCCAGTCGTATGTCGAGGCCCTGCAGCTCGGCGACTGGGCGGCGATCGGGCACATGCTCGCCGAGTCCGCCGAAGCGCTGGCGGGCGCGGGCGCGGACTTCTGCATCCTTCCCGACAATGTCGCCCACCACGCCATCCAGATCGCCGAGAGCGAGTCGCCGATCCCATGGATCAACATGATCGAGCTCGTCGCCGAAGCGGTCCGCGCCCAGCAGTGCGAACGCGTCGGGCTCATCGGCACGCGGTATGTCATGTACGGATCCACCTACCAGACAGCGCTCGGGCTCCGCGGGATCCCGCTGCTGGTCCCAGAGGACGAGGCCGCGGCCCAGATCAACGAGATCATCTTCGGCGAAGCGGTGTACGGACAGGTCAGCGCTGCGAGCCAGGGATTCGTCGCCGAGCAGATCCGGCACCTCCGCCAGCGCGGATGCGATGCGCTGATCCTCGGTTCCTCCGAAGCCGCCCTCATGCTCGGGGATGCCAACGCCGGGGCGGATCAGCCCATGCCGGTCTTCGATCCGCTCCCGCTCCTGGCCGAAGCGGCGGTCCGCATGGCCGTGCAGCCATAGAGTGCGGCGGCGCCGGCGAGCCCGGCGCGACACACCCCACACCGCCGAACCCGCGACAGGAAGGACCCCACTCCATGAAAGCCGCGATCACGATGCTGCTCTACGCAGCCGCTCTCCTGGCTGTTGGCTGGCTCACCTACGCCGTCGCGCCCCCGGGCGCCAACGCCAAGACCGCGCTGTTCATCTCCGGGGCGATCGCCGGCCTGATGGTGTTCTGCGCGATCGCCACGATGGCGATCAAGAAGAACCGGGTCCTCGGCATGGCCGGGATCCACCTTGGGCTGGTGATCCCGCTGCTCGGGGCGATCGGGCCGCTGGCCCGTATCTCCGGGAGCTACGCGGGCGCCCAGGAATTCAACAACGCCGTCGAAGCGGGCGGCGTGGTCGTCGGGGCGACAGGCGATGCCGACGCGACAGCCCCGGAACCGGTCGCCTACCAGACGGTCGGGCTCGGCGCCACCGCGGCTCTGAGCCTGTTCGCGTTCGGCGCGATCCTCCTGCACCGCCCGAAGCCCGCCCGCGAGCCCGGCGTTCCGCTCGCGCCCACCGAGAAGATCGAAGTCTGACCGCAGCCGGCATCCCACGCCACCGCCCAGCGCACCGCAACGAGCCCCAGCGAAAGCCCACACCACGCGATGGCAAAGAAACGCACGACCAAAGTCGCAGGCAAGAAGGTCACCAAGAAGGCGCCCGCGCGGACCGCCGACAGCGCCAGCCGGACCGGCCCCGCCGTGCGCGCGACCGACACGCAGACGATCGAGCGACTGGCATCGCTCGGCAAACGGGTGTCCACCACGGGCCTGGCGGGCAAGGACCCGAACCTCTCGGTTCCCTCCCGCACGCTCTCCAACACCAGCTACAACGCCAAGCGCCGCATGCTGGAGATGGGCAAGGGCACGGCCGACCGCCCGCTCTTTGACCTCAAGACCGCGCGCAAGTTCATGCAGACGCTGCTTGCCAGTTCGGGCGTGAAGGGGCTGGTTGAGGCGGGCAAGACGACTTCGCTCCGCAGCATGTTCTACCAGACGCTGCACACCATTCCCGGCACGAATGAGAAGACCTTCTCCGACCAGAGCGAGTCCGATGCCGTGCTGGAAGACCTCGAGGTGATGCTCGGATCGCTCCGCGAGGAATTGCACATCTACGCCAAGAAACGCGGCACCATGGTCGGGAACATCACCGTTATCGACAACGGCGATGAGATCAACTGCCGGCGGATGGGCACGGGCGGGTACGCCATCCCGTCGATCTGCGAGCCCTCCGTGCTCCAATTCAAGAATGTTCAGGCCGACTTCGTCCTCCATGTGGAGAAAGACACCGTCTGGCAGCGGTTCAACGAGGACCGCTTCTGGGAGCAGCACAACTGCATCCTGACCGAGGGCTCGGGCCAGCCCCCGCGCGGCGTCCGCCGCCTGCTCCGCAGGCTCCACGAGGAGTACGAGCTCCCCATCTACTGCCTGCTCGACTGCGATCCCTGGGGGCACTACATCTACTCGGTCATCAAGCAGGGTTCGATCGCCCTGGCCTACGAGTCCGAACGCATGGCCATCCCGGACGCCAAGTTCCTCGGGATCCGAGCCATCGACTACGAGCGCTGCGACCTCAGCGACGATGTCCAGATCGCCCTGAACGACCGCGACATCCAGCGGGCGAAGCAAATCGCCGAATATCCTTGGTTCGCTGCGAAAAAGCCATGGCAGCTCGAAATCCAGAAGATGCTGCGAAATGGCTTCAAAATGGAAGTCGAATCGCTGATCACCAAGGACATCTCGTATGTGACCGAGGTCTATGTGCCGGAACGACTGGCCGCCCGAGATTGGCTCGACTAATGTGGGGGTTGCGGGCGTTCGGGCACAGCCGATCCGCCGCAATCCCATCGCAAGTGCGATTGGCAACGATTCCCTGTCGAGTCAGCCCCATGTTGTCATCACCAGATCCGAACAGAGTCCCGCCGCCCTCGCAGGACGCTTCGACCGGGGGTGGACCGGCAAAGCAGTCCGAGCCACGCCTCATCGCCGAACGCGATGAGTCGAAGCTACCCGACCGCCCGCGCCGCATCCTCATCGCCGACGATGAGCACCTCATGGCGTCCGGCGTCGCGAGCCACCTCCAGACGCTCGGGTACACCGTCGTGGCCGTGGCCTCCGACGGGCGCAGCGCCATCCACTCGTCCGAGACCGAGATTCCCGACCTCTGCCTGCTCGACATCCGCATGCCGGAGGTCGACGGGCTGGTCGCCGCCCGGACCATCTGGCACGAGCTGGGCATCCCCAGCGTGCTCATCTCCGCCTACTCGAACGACGAGTACATCCAGCGCGCCTCCGACACCGGCGTCTTCGGATACCTGCTCAAACCCGTGAGCGCCGAGGACCTCCGCGTGACAATCCCCATCGCCTGGTCGACCGTCCGCCAGCAGGATGCGATCAACTCGCGCGCCAAGCAGCTGCAGCGCACGCTGGCCCAGCGCCGGACCATCGAAGAGGCCAAGTGGATCCTCGTCAGGGATCTCGGGCTCGACGAGTCCACCTCCCACTCCACGATGCAGCGCCACGCCAGGAGCACCCGCCAGACCCTGCACGACACGGCGGTGGCCATCATCAACGGAGAGATCGAGCCCCAGACGCTCATCCCGAAGCCGAAGCCGCCGAAGCGATGATCATCGCCCGTGCCTCTTGCTCGCCTTCAATGAAGCGCAGCGAAAGCTTGGGGACCACCACCCGCTGGCGGGTCCGCCCATCGACCACATCCCTCAGCTTGACCCAGTCCTTCCCGGTCGTCAGCAGCGCCGCATCATCGCCCGCGCGCTCCAGAAGGCCCGAGAGCGAACGGGCATCGCTCGCGCTCCATCCGTGGTGATCCCCGCGAGCGACCACCTCCACCACCAGCCCGCCGCACGCGATCACCTGCCCGACCAGCGCGCCCGGATTGCCGATCCCGCACGCGATGACCACGCCCCGCCCGCGCAGCCACCCCACCTCCACATCCCGCTGCGAGGCATCTTCCGGTGCGAGCGTGAGCCCATCCCACCGATGCTCGCACGCGGCGACCGGGAGCCCGGGAAAGCGCTGGCGTAGAGCATCACGCAGCGCGGACCACCCGCGCTCGCCCCGCGCCCGATCCGCCCGCGTGATTACGACCAGCGAGGCGCGACCGAGCGACGCGACGGGCTCGCGCAGCCACCCCGCCGGAAGGCACCGCTCATCGAGGGAGAACCGGGTGGCGTCCAGCAGCACGATGTCCCGCGCCCGCCCGACCCGCCGGTGCTGGAACCCATCATCGAGCACCACGCAGTCGAACGCATCCCGCCCGTTCCGCCCCCGCACCCGCTCGATCGAAGCCACCCGGTCGGCGCCGATCGCGATCGGCACACCCGGCAGCTCCCGCTCGTACTCCGCGGCCTCATCCGAGACACCCCGATGCGCCCGATACCCGCGCATCGCGATCGCCGGGCGGTGCCCCGCATCGCGGAGCCACCCCACCACCGTGCGCACCATCGGCGTCTTTCCCGTCCCGCCGACGCTCAGATTCCCGACGCTGATGACCGGCACGCCGACCGACACCACGCCGGCGCCGCGGTCATAATGCCGGTTCCGCCGGCGCACCTCGAGCAGGTACAACCGTTCGATGGCCCTCCCGATCGGGCCGGGGAGTGGTGGGGGGGTCTCATGGGGCGGGAGCGTCGCCCCCTTGGCATACTCCGAACGCCCGGCGCGCGCCATTCCCGATGCCCGCTCCCCCCCGGGCCTGCCGTGCCCGTCCGGTCGGTTGTCTCGACTGGCCGCGTCCATGCGATCACACTAACCGGTCGCGGCCGGGGACGGATCAACTCGGTCAGCGCCGCTGCGCCCGCAGCCGCTCGTGGGACTCCCGGAGCGCTTCCCTGAGATGGGCGCGCAGCACCCGGCGCCGCACCATCGAGAGCCGGTAGGTGTTCGCCGCGTCGAGCGCGGCCATCACCATCGCGAACCAGATCAGCGCGCACGCCGCCACCCAGCACAGCACCCAGAGCCCCGTCTGCCGCTCCGGATCCAGGAGCGACACGCCGGTCACGATCAGGGCGGTGCCGAGCATCATGACAATCCCGTTGCTCGCGCGGATCCGCTTGCGTGATTCGGGCTCCGACGATCTGACCACCGCCATCACATGCCCGGCAAGGAACAGCATCACGCACACGCCCGTGGGGACCACCACGACCGCCGGAAGCATCGCCCCACCGATCGCCAGAGAGGCGATCCCGCCCACGCCCTCACAGAGCGCGATGATGTTCATCGCCGCACCCATCACGCGAATACACCACCCGCCGAATCGTGCAGATGCTCGTCGGAGTTCCGGATCACGATGTCCGGGACCCGGCGTCCGTCGGTCGAACGATCCATCTCCGCATCGCCATCAGCGCCGACCATCGATCTCAAGATCGGTGCAAGCCGACGCATCGGAAGGCCCATGATCGACGACGGGTCGCCGTGGAAGTCGATCGGCCAGCCCGCTTCGAGACGATCGGCAAGGTTGTATCCGCCGGCCTTTCCGCGCCACTGTCCGGAAGCGACATACTCGTCGATCGCCTTTCCACCCAGCGGCCCCATCTCCACGAACGCCCGATCGATCAGCATCTTTACCGGCCATGGCTCATCGCCACCGTCGGCGGTGCCGCCCGGGTTCGTCGCTTCAATCAGAGCGATCCCGGTGATGACGGTGTGCTCATCGCCGGCGAGCGCGGAGACAATCCGATGGGCATCGGCATGATCGATCGGCTGCCCGATCACTTCGCCCCGATGCACCACCACCGTGTCGGCCGCGAGCACCACCAACGAGCCGCCCAGCCCACCAGCGATCGCCTCAGCGACCCCCGCCCGAGCCTTCAGCCAGGCCAACGCCGCCGTCCACCCGGCGGGCGAGACGCCCCGCTCCGGAAACGCCAGGAGCCCGTCATCGACCCCGCTCGTGACCACACAGTGCGCGAAACCGTGTTGCTCCAGCAACAGCCGGCGGCGTGGTGAACGCGACGCGAGCACAAGGGACTTCGGTTGGGACAATTCCCGAGCCATCACCCCAAAGAGTACGACCAATTCCCTGCCATGGCACCTGAAACCGGCGGGTGAGCGCAACTCAGGGCTTGGATCCGGAGTCTGAACCCGGTCCGCACCCGTTCAAGGGCGCATCGTCCCGCTTCCGACCTGCCCGACGCTCCGGAGCCGGGCGATGCACGCATCGAGGACCGTGCTCACCGCGATGCGGTCCATCATCAATCGCCCGGAACTCGCGTCTTTATGAGACATGCCGGGGGTGGGTGTCCCGTCTTGAATGACATCGCCCGCGCGCCGGTACGGACCAACGAGGTCGATGCGGGTCGGCCCGAACAACGCCACCATCGGGCGACCCATTCCGACGCCCATGTGCGCGGCGGCCGAGTCGCACGCGACCAGAAGATCAGATCGCCCGATCACACCCATGAGCTGCTCCACGCTGATCCGCCCGACCAGATCAATGACCCTCGGGTCTCGAGCGGCGCGGGCTCGCAGCGGGGCGCACTGACCCTCTTCACCGGGCCCGCCGACCACCACCACCCGACCGGCACCAGGGGCACCGTCCGATGGATCCAGCAGCCTCGACGCCAGTTCGTCGAATCGCTCGATGGGCCACCGCTTGCCCTCCCACCGGCTCGTCGGCGCGAGCACGACCACGCCGTGCTCATCGCCCGATGCACCAAGGCACGCATCGGCCCACCGGGTCGCTTCCTCGCCCGGGTACAACCGCATGTCCTCGACGACCGCGACCCCGATCGCACGCACGAGATCGAGCATGCGATCGACCGTGTGCCGTGACGGGTCGCTCTTCACTCGCCGGGTGTATCCCAGCCAAGCCAGCTCCCGCGCATCGCGATGACCCACGCGTATCGGCGCGCCGCTCAGAATGCCCAGCGCGCCCGATCGCCCCAGGCCCTGGCAGTCCAGCACGAGATCGAACCGCTCCCGTCGGAGCCTGCCCACGAGATCCAGGAGCGCGCCGCGCCCGTCGCGCGTCCACCACCGGCGCACCGCCATGCGAGACCGCTCGAAGGGAATCACCTCGTCGAGCCCCGGATGGTGCCGGACCGCGCCCTCGAACCCCCGCTGCACGAGCCAGGCAATGTGCGCGGACGGGTACGCCGCTCGAAGCGATGCCAGCACCGGAACGGTGCGACAGACATCTCCCAGCGCGCTCGGGCGGATGATCAGAATCCGTTCTGGGGTCGGGACACTCGACATGCTGGCAGGCCGCATCCGCTCACACCGAGCGTCCTCGGCGTCCTCCGCCGCCGGCTCGGGCGCGGGCACACGGTACCCAAACCCACCCTGCAAGACGAGATTCGAATGTCCCAATCAGACATGGGGCGGGAAGGGCCATACTGTTGCCGATCGCCATAAGCCCACCGGCGGTGCGTCCCACCGCCCGCGATCCGGCGAGGCAAGTGCAACCAGAGACACGCAGAGCCCATGAGGAGCCCCACGATGCAACGATGGACCATGTTTCAGACCATGCGGACACGAACCGCCGCCGGCGCGGCCTGCCTCGCGATCGCCCTCACGGGCGCCAACGCCCTCGCGCAGGCCAACGAGCCCCAGACCCTGCTCGCGTTCCAGCACGAGGGGCTCGATGGGCTCATCATCGATGACAAGGATGCGGGCCTCCGGGCCGCTCTCCAGATGCTCCCATCCCGCCTCAAGGAACTGCACGCCACGGCCAACATCCAGCGCGAAGTCCCCTGGTTCACCCCGGAGTTCGTCGACCTCGGCTGGGACATGTTCACCCGCCCGATGCGGATGATCGTCACCAACCGCGGCGCCGACCCGAACACCGGCCAGCCGCTCATCGGCGCGATCATCTCCGTGCGCATGCCCGACGCCGCGACCGCCCAGAGCCACCACCAGCGGCTCGTCGGACTGATCCGCGAGCAGGCCCGCGGGGCCGACCTCGAACTCAAGGACTCACGCCGCATCGCCGGCATGACCGACATCGCGACTCCCACGGGCCCCCTGAGCTTCGGCCCGCGCGACGCCGCCGACGGCTGGCGCTACGAGATCCTCTTCGGAGCCACCGCCGGGCCCGACCGCGCCTTCGACGCCATGCCCACCCTCGACGCCGGCGCCACCACCACCGCCAGCTTCGTGCTCGACCTCGGCGCCATCAGCCCGCTCATCCAGCCGTTCGTCGGCATGATGGCCATGGGCGCGCCCCAGGGACAGCAGATGATCGAGCAGTTCGGCGCCATGGGGCTCATCGGCCCGAACGCCCTCCGCATTGAGGGCGCTGTCGGACACACGCCCACCCACACGCTCCAGCGCATCACCGTCTTCGACGCCAAGAAGAACGCCGATGCGCTGGGCATCTCGACCGAGCCGCTCACGCAGGAAGCGCTGGCGATGATCCCGCGGGACGCCACCGCCGTGTCGATCTGGAACTCCGACCCCATGCAGGCATGGAATCGCTTCATCGCCCAGATGGGCCCGGGCGCCGAGGCGGAGATCCGCGGCGTCATCGATCAGGTCCAGCAGCAAATCGGCGTCCATCCCATCGATGACATCCTCGCCACGCTCGGCACCACCGGCGCGATGTATCTCTCCGACAGCACCGGCGGCGGCTCGATCATGTCGGCCGTCGGCGTGATGAGCCTGAAGGACCGCGCCAGGCTGAACAACTCCATCGACAAGCTCGTCTCCCTCGCCAACGGCGTGATCACCGAAGAAGCCAACCTGCCCGAGTTCCTCTCCATCCGCTTCGTCAAGGACAACACCAACGCCGGCTCGATGGTGCGCCTGCGCTTCGACGGCCTCCCCATCCCGGTCATGCCGAGCTTCACCCTCACCGAGAACCACCTCGTCGGCGGCCTGACCCCACAGGGCACCCGCGCCGCCGCCGCGCAGGTCACACGCCGCGCCAACGACTCGATCCTCGCCAACGCCGCGTTTGCTGAGAACATGGGCCGCTGGCGCTCCCCCGTGGCCGTGGGCTTCATCGACAACGCCCGCACCATCCGCGATGGCTACGGGCTCGTGCAGTTCGGCACCACCGGGCTCGAGACATTCGTCTCCTCCCCGCTCGGCGGACGCGTCGCGCCGGAGATCCTCCCCACCCTCCCGGCCCTCATGCAAAACGCCCGTCCGTTCATCCAGGTGTCCTTCTGGGATGGCGATGACTTCGTCACCGAGTACACCAGCGACCGCTCCTACCTCGTCTCGGCCGCGGGCTTCCTCGGCGTCGGCGACACCGCCCCGCTCATCATCGGCGGGCTCATCGGCTCGGGCATCACCGCCGCCATCATGGAGAACATGGATAACTTCGACGATCAGTGGGACTTCGACGAGTCCGACATGGACTGGGACGACGACGACGATGTCGACTTCTGATCCGATCCCTCCACTCGCCTGATCAGCGCCCATCGCACAGCACAACCCCGGCCGCCGCGCTCACCCGATCGCGGCGGCCTTTCTTCTGCACTCAACACGCTGCAATGCAGAACGCTCCGGATCACCCGCGCAGCCGCGAGAGCCGCTCGATCGCACGCTCGAGCGTCTCCACCCGCTTCGCGAACGAGAACCGCAGCCAGTGCCGCCCCTCGCTCTCGCCCTTCTTCGCATAGAACGCAGACGGCGGGATGCACGCGATGCCGACCGTCTCGATCAGCCACCGCGCCATCGACACATCATCGCGCTTCGCCTCGCGCGGCGCTGCTGCGACTCCATCGAACCGAGCCATCGCGAAGAAGGTCCCCTCCGGGCGACGCACACCAAACCCCGCCGCCTCCAAGGCATCGCACAGCAGCGCACGACGCTCCGTGTAGTCCCGCACGAACGCCCGGTCGTACTCATCGCCCAGCGCCAGTGCGGCCACCGCCGCGTGCTGCAGCGGCGTGGCCACCGCGAAAGTCAGGAACTGGTGCGCCGCCCGAACCGCCGCCGTGAGCGGTGGGGGGGCGATCGCCCAGCCGATCTTCCACCCGGTCAGTGAATAGGTCTTGCCCAGCGAATTGATCGTGATCGTCCGCTCACTCATGCCGGGGAGGCTCGCGATGCTCACATGCCCGCGCCCCGTGCCACCGCCGCGCCCCGCATCGTCCCGAAACACCAGCCGGTCATACACCTCATCGGAGATCACCACCGCCCCGCGCTCAGCCGCCAGCTCCGCGATCACCTCAAGCTCATCCCGACTCAGCACGCGCCCCGTCGGGTTGTGCGGCGTGTTCACCAGCACCGCCCGCGTGCGGTCGCTGAACGCCGCGCGCAGCTCCGCCTCATCAAATCGAAACTCCGGCGCGTGCAGCGTCACGAACCTGGGCACCCCGCCGGCCATCGCGATCGCCGCCGGGTACGAGTCGTAGTACGGCTCGAACACCACCACCTCATCCCCGGGCTCGACCAGCCCCAGCAGCGCGGCCGGGATCGCCTCGGTCGCGCCCGCCGTCACCGTGACCTCCCGATCCGGGTCGATCGCGAGCCCGGTTTCGCCCGCCCACCTGGCCGCGATGGCCTCCCGCAGCGCCGGGATCCCCGCCAGGGGGGCGTACTGGTTGTGCCCGCCCCGCATCGCCCGCTCGGCCGCGTCAAGGATCCCCTCCGGCCCATCGAAGTCGGGAAAGCCCTGCCCGAGGTTGATCGCCCCGTGCTGGTTCGCCAGCGCGGTGATCTCCGCGAACACCGTCGTGCCGAACCCCGCCAGTCGTGAAGCGATGCGCATCCCGGCGTCATACGCCCTCGCCGGGCCGACCGCAAGCCCCAGCACCCCACCCGTGCCCGGCCCCCGCCCGGACATCCACCATCCCCGCCACCCGCCCCCGTCCGCCATCCCAGACCACGATTCCCATCGCCAACACCCCCCAAACGACCACAACGCCCGACAAACCGGATATCCTCGCCTCCCACGCCGAGAACGCGGCGTGCTGACCCAAACACAACCCAATCGCTTCGCCCCACGATTCACGCGTGCTCCACGCCGGGGCGCAGCGAGACGACACCCTCACGGAGGACACCACCATGCTCAGCGGCCGCCCCAAGATCGCCATCATCGGCGCCGGAAATGTCGGAGCCACCTGCGCCCACTGGGCCGCCGCCAAGGAACTCGGCGACATCGTCCTCCTCGACATCCCCGACAAGGAAGGCGTCGCCAAGGGCAAGGCACTCGACCTCGCCTGCTGCGGGCCCATGGAACGCTTCGACTCCCGCGTCGTCGGCACCTCCGACTACGCCGACATCGCCGGCTCCGATGTCGTCGTCGTCACCGCAGGCCTGCCCCGCAAGCCCGGCATGTCCCGCGATGACCTTATCTCAACCAATGTCAAGATCGTCAAGTCCGTCTCCGAGAGCATCAAGCAGCACGCGCCGGACTCCATCGTCATCCTCGTCTCCAACCCGCTCGATGCCATGGTCTACACCGCGTGGAAGGCCACCGGCTTCCCGACCAACCGCATCGTCGGCCAGGCCGGGTGCCTCGATGTCGCCCGCTACCGCGCCTTCCTCGCCATGGAACTCGGCTGCTCCATCGAGGACATCTCCGCCCTCCTCCTCGGCGGGCACGGCGACGACATGGTCCCCCTCCCACGCTACACCTCCGTCCACGGCATCCCCATCCAGCAGCTCCTCTCCGAAGACAAGATCAACGCCTGCGTCGACCGCGCAAAGGTCGGCGGCGGCGAGATCGTCAAGCTCATGGGCACCTCCGCCTACTACGCCCCCGCCTCCGGCACCATCCAGATGGTCGAGGCCATCGTCAAGGACAAGAAGCGCATCCTCCCCTGCGCTGCGTACTGCGACAAGCAATTCGGCGTCGGCGGCTACTTCGTCGGCGTCCCCTGCATCCTCGGCAAGGAAGGCGTGGAGAAGGTCGTCGAGATCGAACTCGACAAGGACGAGAGCAAGCTCATGGGCGAGTCCATCTCGCATGTCAAGGACCTGGTGAAGGTCGTCCGCGACATGTTCCCCGAGCTGGCCTGAGCACTAGCGGGCGAATCAGCCCCCGTGCACCGCGCGCAAGTCGGACTTCACCTGGCCGCATCGCGGCGTGGCTGGGCGCGGCTCGGACTTGCAGACTCCGCTCAGGCCCCCGATTCTGTGAGTGGCACAGGAAGCCGACGGGCCAGCGCTCCGGACCGGGCGTCGACCGCCTCACGGTATTGTGTGGCCATGGGCACCCCTCCTAACACTCCTGACCCACCGGGTCATCGGCAGCGGCCTGCAGAGCAGCCCACGGTGCCGACTGCTCCGATCGACGAAGAACCCCCTCAAGCTCGATCATCGCCCGGCCCGCAAGTGGTCGAATCGCTGACCTTTGGCCCGCCGGGGCGGTATCGCACTCTTGAGGTCGCGGGTCGGGGCGGCATGGGCGTCGTCCTGAAGGCGCACGACACGGTGCTCGACCGGCGTGTGGCGATCAAGATCTCGCAGTTCACCGAGCCGGTGGAGCAACTCCTGGCCGAGGCCCGCATCGTCTCACGCCTGAGCCACCCCAATCTCTGCCGCGTACATGACGCGGGCATCGATGATCGTGGGCGTGCCTTCATTGTCATGGAATGGGTTGAAGGCACCACGCTGAGGCCCTGCGTGGGCAAGGATGCGCTTTCGAGAAATCTTTCGACATTCCACCAACTTCTGGCAGGCGTTGCAGAGCTTCACCGCAACGGGATCACACATACGGACCTGAAGCCCGCCAATGTCCTCATCGATCACTCCGGCCGTCCGGTCGTCGTCGATTTCGGTCTCGCCGATCGCCAGGAGGTCACCTCGGCGACACCACGCGGCGGAACACCAGGATACTCCGCTCCAGAGCAGTACGATCTGAGCCAGTCGCTCACGCCCGCGACCGATGTCTTTGCCCTTGGAGTGATTCTCTATGAACTGTGCGCCGGCTCGCCACCGCCATTTGTGCGGGGCGGCGTGGTACGGTTCGATCCTGCGGGGCTTGATGCCAAGAGCCTTGAGATCCCGCCGCCGCTGCTCAGGATCTGTCTGAAGGCCATGGAGCCGGATCCCGCGGATCGCTACCCGACGATCGCGGACCTCCGGGCCGATCTGCAGCGATACCAGAGAGGCGAGAGCGTGCTCGCCAGTCCTTCGCCGCTGCGCAACAGTTTCATCGAGCGGCTCACGGCCATTCGCGGCCACGCGATCGAGTGGCAGCGGCTCGGGCTGATCACACCGAATGAACGGCGCTCGCTCGAATCCACCGTGCTGAAAGTCCAGCGTGGCGAGTCCCACTGGCTGTTCGACATCCGAAGGCTCCTGCCGACCACGGTCTCTGTGCTCTTTGGAGCTTGGCTGGTGGTGCTCGCCCTGACCATCGGGATCAGCTCGATCGGGCCCGACCTGAGCACGCGCGCCTCGATGCACGCCGGCCTGCTCACCTTCCTTGCGACCGCGTTCGGAACGGTGCTCGCCAGCACCCTTTCGAGCCGTCGGTTCACCGTGCTCTGGGCCACGAGCTCGCTGCTCTGCTGGCCGGTGGCGGCCTGGCTGATCCTCAGGCACACGGGTTGGTTCGCCGCAACCGATCCGCATGGCCAGCTCATGGCGCTCGAGTATTACTTCTATGGCTACGACGACATCGAGTTCAGCGATCATGTCGCCGGGCTCTCGAACCTCCAGATCCTGCTCGTGGCTCTGAGCACGGCGGTGCTCGCGCTCATCGCGAGGATCCTCACCAGGACGGGCGGCATCACCGGAGTCGTGTGCGCTGCGCTGACCGTCTCATGGAGCGTGCTCTGGCTCATCAACGGCGGACTGATGGACTCAGCCACGGTCGCGGATGCGCGAGCGGATCTGGCCTTCTGGACCGCTCTCGGGTTTGTCGTCATCGGAGGCACGGCATCGTTCATTGATCGCGCGGAGCATCGCACCTCGATCGATCGCGGCGAGATGGCCGTCGCACGGGATGCGCCGGGTGCCGTGTGGTTCGCGAGCATTGGCCTTGTCATCGCTCTGCTCACGGTCGCGTGGTCCGCTCCGCACAAGCTGCTGCTGACCACGCCGCCGGAGGAGTTCACAGCGATCGACCAGGCCCATGCGCTGCTCGTGATCGCGGGGATCCTCACAGCGAGCATGCTCGCACTGGCGTATCGCCAGACCCCGCTGGGAGCGCGAGTCGGCACGCTGCTACGCTGGCTCATCCCGCCGTGCGTGTTCGGAGCGCTGGCGATCTACGAATCGAATGACTTCCGCTCGCTCTGGAAGCTCTGGCTCGTGTGCCAGTTCGTTGCCGCGTTCGGGTTCCTGATCCTGAGCGTTCGCCTGCAATGGCGCCCGTTCCTGTTTACCGCCATGTCGTGCATCGCCATCGCGTATGCGCGACTGTATATACGTATCGATGAGCACATGGAAGCCGCTGCGGGCATGAAGCTCGTGATCTTCGTCACGACCGCTGTGACCGGCTTCGCGGCCATGATCCTCGCCACCGCCGCCGATCCGATCGATCGTCTCTCGAGAAGAGGGCTCCGATCGCACCGTTGAACCGGGATCTTGTGATTGCACAATCGGGTGGTCGTTACAGTGGTTGAGCCGGCACCCAGCGGCTGATGCACCATCATCCCGACCGAAGCCGCGAAGATCCCGCCTCCAGGTCACTTCTTTCGCTTTTTCCGCTGCTTCGCCCTGGCCTTCGGAGAGACCGTGTGGGTTGAGCGCCGCGAGGTCAGCCCCGGGATCCCGCCGGGCATCATCCCCATGTCGCCCGCCCCCCCCGCGCCGCCCGCCCCCTGCATCGCCTTCATCGCAGTCATCCGATCGCGCATCCCCATCGTCGAGAGCTGCTTCGTCAGCTTCGACGCGGCCTCGAACTGCTTCACCAGCTGATCGATCTGCCCCTGCTGCCGACCAGAACCGCGCGCCACCCGCTTCTTCCGCGACGGCGTCAGCCGCTCCTTGTTCGTCCGCTCCCCCTCCGTCATCGAGTTGATGATCCCCTCGAGCTGATCGAGCTGCTTGTCCTCGATGTTCAGATCCTTGATCGCAGACCCAATCCCCGGCAGCATCCCCAGCAGCTGCTTCATCGGCCCCATCTTCCGGATCGATTTCATCTGCTTCAGGAAGTCGTCGAAGGTCAGCTCCCCGCGGGCCATCTTGTCGGCCAGCTTCTCGGCCTCCGCCTCCGAAACCTCCGACTGCGCCTTCTCCACCAGCGACACCACATCGCCCATCCCCAGGATCCGCCCCGCGATCCGCTCGGCGTGGAACTCCTCGATCGAGTCCAGCTTCTCACCGGTCCCGATGAACCGGATCGGCGCGCCCGTGATCTTCCGAACAGTGAGGGCGGCCCCGCCGCGCGTGTCCGAATCGAACTTCGACAGCACGATCCCATCGATCCCCAGCCGCTCGTGGAACGAACGGGCCGAGTTCACCGCATCCTGCCCCGTCATCGCATCGACCACCAGCATCACCTGGTGGGGGGGCACCGCCTTTTTCACGCCCTCGAGCTCGCGCATCAGATCGTCGTTGATGTGCAGCCGCCCGGCCGTGTCGAGGATCAGCGTGTCCACCCCCGCCTTCTTCGCCGCCGCGTACGCGCTGCGGCACACATCCACCGCCACGCCCACCGCCTTGCCGTACGCCGCCACCTTGTCCGGTTCGGAATAGAACAGCACCAGCGGCCCATCAGGATCCTGCTCCCCGAGCTGGTCCGCGATCGTCCGCAACTGATCCACCGCCGCCGGACGCTGCAGGTCCGCGGCCGCGAGCATCACCGACCGCTTCTTCCGGCGCAGGTACGCCGCGATCTTGCCGCAGGTCGTCGTCTTCCCCGATCCCTGCAGCCCGCACATCATGATGACCGTCGGCCCGGGGTCTGCCTGCGGGATCGGCCGCTGCGGATGGTCGCCCTGCGAGATCAGTTCAACGAGCCGCTTGTGGACGATCCCGATCATCTCCTGCGCGGGCTTGAGCGACTTCGTCACCTCCGTGCCCAGCGCATCCTCCATCACGCGCTCGCAGAACTCGTTGACCGTCTGGTAGTCGACATCCGCCTCGAGCAGCGCCGTCCGCACCTCCGCCATCGCATCGCGCACATTGGACTCGGAGATCGTGCCCTGCCCGCTCAGGTTGCGGAGCGCCTTGGAGAAGCCATCTGAGAGTCGTTCAAACATGGTGGTCGGAATCCCGGGACATTCGAGAGGCGTGTGGAAGACCGGTGGACGGTCGGTCTGGATGATAGGGGGTTCCCGCCGCCCTCTGGGCATCCCCCGGTTCGCCCCGCCGGGTCTTTGCGGGATCTCCACTGGGGAATGCAACTCACCGGGAACGCGCCGGTCCAAAATCTTGCGATCGGACTTGCATCGCCTCATTCCTATGGTACCTGTTCGAATGGCGATGCGGTCGCATCGCCCGGTCGTCGGGAGACCCTCGCAGCGGTGAAAGGGTCTCGCTGGCTCACACACCGGATCGCGCACGCCACGGGTACCCGAGTGAGGACTCCAGCGATCATGGCGCGCCCCTGTCCGGAGCCATCGCTCCCCGGGCCGGCACTCGCCCGGGCACAGCCGCCGACGCCGAGTAGTTCCAAAGTCACACCGCTTCGAAAGGGAAGGTCATGCGATCGACTGGCAACCGTTCCTGGATACTCGCGAGCATCGCCATCGCCTGGACGGGCACGCTCGGTGCCGCCCCGGCCATGTCGCAGCAGCCGCAGCCGCAGCCGGCCGAAGGAAACGCGATCGTGCTGGAGCCGGCCGACAAGCTCAAGCACCTGTATTCGAGCTACGAGTTCGAGCCGTACGCCGGAAACGGCGGCGCGTTCGTGAAGCTGTTCTCGGACAACCAGCTCGTGGCGAACTTCGACATCGTCGCCCAGACCGGACAGGACACCGACACCATCTCGATCATCGCCGCCACCGCCGCCGGAAACACGACGCTGACGCTGTCGAGAGACAAGCTCGATCTGACCTTCTCGATCGACGGCACGGTCATCGGCGAGGCGCAGGCCGTGAAGAGCATGAAGGATGGCACCCTCGTCTTCGACGACATGGCGTTCTACTTCGACCTGGTCGAGACGACGAATGTCGATGCGCTCGCGCTCGTTGGCCCGGCCCTGAGCGATCCGGCGCTGCAGTCGCTGTTCGCACAGACCGCGACCGCCAACCTCACGCAGGCCATATTCGGACCGGTGACGCCGGTCGCGTGCACCGCGGGAGAGTGCAACAACCTGTATCCGGGCCAGGGGCCATTCGACCAGTCGCGCAACTGCATCTGCCAGTGCTGCATCGATGAGGGCGGCTGCTTCTCGTACATCGACACCTTCTACGGCGGAGACATCGGGTGCAGCGGCACGGGCTGGGTCGGTCAGCTCGCGTTCGTCGCGTGCTCCGGGATCTGCATCCCATTCGGCCCGCTCCTGTGACCCGCCCGCGACCGGGCGATGCGCAGCACGGGGATCGCACGAATCCGATCCTGCGCCCGCGCGGTCGCGCAATAATCGTGAGCGGAGGCGCATCGTCGCGCCCCGCTCGCTTTCATTCGTTCGGGTGCCCATCCCCGCGCCCGACGCAGCACGCCGCTCCTTCGAAGTGACCACGCCATTGCCCGCCAGTCCGTCGCCGGAGAACGCCCCGATCGGGTGCGTCGGGTGCGGCTATGACCTGACCGGGCTCGACCGCTCGGAGCGCTGTCCGGAGTGCGGGCGGGCCGCCGCCGATTCATGGCACGCGAGTTCGCTGCTCAGGCACGCGAATCCGCGCTGGGCCCACCGCGTCGGGCGCGGGCTGAGGCTGCTGTACGCCGGCGTCGCGCTGATGCTGGTCGCCGGGCTGCTCGAGATCCTGCGATGGTGGATCATCGACCAGCCAGCGCCGCGCTCGCCCACGCTCGAGGGCGTTGAACTCGCACGCCGGATCGCGCAGCCGCTCAGCGCTGCGCTGGCCACCGGTCTCTACGCATACGGGTGCTGGCTGTCCGGCGCCCACGAGCCGCGCGCCGGGGCGCGGGGTGAGCGGTTCGGGAATGCGCTGCGAACCACGGGCATGCTGGCGGTGCCGGCGATCGCGGCGTGGGCGCTGCTGGCCCGCGGCTCGATCGCGCTCATTCCCGCCAGCGCGGTGCCGATGGCGCTCGGTGCGCTCCTGCTGGTCATCTGGGCTCACCTCGTGCTGGTCGCCCGAGCGGCCAGGCGCCTCGCGGCGCGGTGTGCGCCGACCGGGCGGAGCGCCCGGGTGCGTGGGCCGAGGATCCCGGTGGTCGCCCCCGTGATCGCGGGAATCCTGCTGATCGCCGCGGGGATGTCGCGGCTCGGAATCCGCTCGCCGATCCCGATGCACCCCAGCGCGCTCGAGCACCTCGGCTGGATCGTGCTCGCCATCTCGTGGGTCTCGCTCATGTCCGCGCTGGTCCCGACCATCCGAGGCATCGATGCGGAACTCGGCGAGATGGATCGATCCGCCCCGTCAACCTGAGCGAGTGGGGGCGTCTGATTGCCATGCGCGCCGCATCGCTCGCCCGGGGTACATTCCGTCGATCGTGAACGACCTGCGAGACATCGCGGCCGCCATGGACCCGCTCGTGCTGCTTCGTTCGATTGCGGCCGCGTGGCCGCTGGCGGTCGCGATCGTGCTCGACTGGGCGGTCCTCGCTTCGCGCCGAACCACCGGCCGGCGTGGAGTGCGTGCCATCGCCCGGCGCTTCCCGCTCGGGAGCCTGGGGATCGCGATCGTGATCAACGCCGCAGCGCTCGGCGCCACCATCGGCGCTGTGGCGCTGGTCGACGCGCTGTTCGGCTGGCTACCCGGGCGATTCGGATCCGGCATCGTGCGCCTGATCGCGGAGCAGCGCCTGCGGAGCTGGGAAGGCGTGGCGCTGCTGGTGAGCGTGACCGCCTGCATTGTCGCGGGCAAAGTCATCACGCTCCGGATTCTCGAGTCACGCTGGCCCGGATACGCGGTTGGGATCGCGCTCCTGGCCGCGTGGGCGGGGACCCTTGTTGCGGTCTGGGCGGGGTCCCGGGTGGGCTGAGCGTGCCCGCGGGGCTTGGGGGTGGGAGGGTGGCGGAAGCACCTTCACGGTCCGAGAACATATCTTCTGTATAACAGTGTGGTGCGAGCGGGCGATTCGGGGCGTGTCCGGCGGGCCCAGCGGATCCGGAACGGGCTGGCGTGGGGTCTGGGGGCTGGATGCGGCGCCGGCTCACGGGGCCGAGCATGGGATTCCGAAAGCGCTCAGGAGGATCGCCAGATCGTCCGAGTCCGTGTCGCCATCGTCATCGAGGTCGCCATCACCGGTGGTGCCGAACGCGCCGAGGAGCAGCGACAGGTCGTCTGAATCGACGATCAGGTCGTCGTTGAGATCGCCCGGGCACTGCTTGGTTGGGATCGGTTCGACGGTCAGGGAGATGGCGTCGAAGTTCACTTCGATGCCGGGTTCCTTCGGCGTGCCGGGGAGGTTGAGGTTGATCAGGCGGATCTCGAGCGGCTGGCCGAGCTGCGGATGGTCGCTCGGTATGTCGATGCCGATGATCGTCGGCGCGAATTCTCCCTCGCCGAGTGTTCCTGCCAGCGAGTTGTCATCCTGCGCGATGACCTGGCCGCCGGCGAGGAGCTGGACCTGGTACCCGGGGAAGCCGGCGAGATTGAAGAAGCCGAAGACATCGCACGGGGGCGGGCCGGTCCCGGAGTCGATATTTCCTACCCAAGCCGAGAGGTAGTATCGACTTTCGGGCTCCAGCACGGCATCGAGCGTCTGACGGAGCCCGGCCGGGGTGGTGCCGGCATCGCCTGAGAGGAACACGATCGCGACATGCTGGCCCTCCGGGGCTTCCGGGTAGTACGGGCCTGTCTCCGGGTGCAGCCCGCCCAGCACATCGGCGCTCGGATCGAGGATCCCGCCGGGATCGAACGGCTCCCAGCCATCGGGCATGAACACGGCGAAGCACCCCGGCGCGACGGGGTTGGCTTCAAAGCCGGGGTTCGCGATCGGGAGTTCGACCGGCTGAGCCTGAACCGGCGCGATCGGCAGCAGCAAAGCGAGTGCGCCTGCGATGCTCCGGACGAGAAGCCCTTGGATCCCCTGACATCGAGACGATTGCGTGCGCATGGCGACCTCCGCGGGAGCTATCCGCGAGCGTAACGCGGAATTCGGGCGTGCTTCGCGCCATTCTTCGACGATCGTCGTCGATGACACCCTGTTGCGTTCCAGCGTTTCCGGTCACTGCACCCCGGTCACTGCAGCAGGTTGATCAGCACGGAAGCGGTATCGACCTGACCGAACAGGTCGGTGTGGCGCACCTGGATTCGATGGACGCCCGGGGTGAGCCCATCGGGCATGGGGGCGACCCAGATGTGCGTCGAGGGCTTTGGATCCGGGAGGCGCCGCCCGCTGGGTGGGGTCTGGGATCGCTCGGCCGTCTTGATCGCCATGTACGCGGGGGGCGGGCGGAGGTCGCGCCGCATCTCGGTCCACGCCCCCTCGCCGATCCGGTACTCGACGCGGGATCTCTCGGAGCCGGCGAACACATTCGCGATGAGTTCACCATCGCCCGCATCGCTCAGCGAGACATTGGTCGGCGCGGTGATGTCCATCTGGTACTCCGGCGGGCGCGATGATGCCTTGTACCGGAAGCGATACCGGTTCCCATCGATGCTGACGATCGAGTAGCCGTTCGGGGCGCCGCATCGCATCATCGTGTGGGGGATGCCGCGTTCATCCGGCGCGCCGCGGTACCAGGAGCCCGATGTGGCGCCGGTGTTCCAGTGATGGTGCTCCGTTCCGGGCGTGTACCCATCCTCGGACCCGAAGAACCAGTGTTCGTTGAAGTGCGTGTGCCCGGAGAGGGACATCGTGTGCGGATGGTTGGAGAGGATCTCGAACAACCGGCCGCGCTCGGGGACCCTGTGGACCCCCTCGCCGTCGAGCGGGATGTGCATCATCAGCACCACGAGTTCATCCTTCGGGACATGCTCGAGGTAGTTGGCCACGAATGCCAATTGATCGTCGCGGAGCCCGCCGCGGTAGTTGCCCTTGCGCGGGGATCCATCGCGTTCCCGCCCGTCGAATCCCTGCCAGATCACATTGTCGAGGATGATGAAGTGCGCGGGCCCGAACTGGAAGGCCTGGGTGGGCGGGCCGTAGACGCGGGTGTAGGTCTCGTCGGCGTCGACATCGTTCGGGGACATGAAGTTCATGTCGTGGTTGCCGTACACATTGAACCACGGGATGCCGGGCATCGCCTGGATGCGGTTCAGGTGGTCGAACAGGTCCAGGTCATCGCCCACGAGGTCTCCGAGCGAGACGCCGAACGAAGCCCCCCACGCGTCGTTGTCGATGATCTCGGCGAAGGTGTCGCGGGCCAGCCAGTCCATCTCCTCCTGCGTGTACGCCTGCGGGTCGCCCAGCGCGAGGAACGAGAAGCGGTCGGGCTCGGGCGACTCGTGCAGCGGGAAGTCGATGGATGCGGGGAGCGGCCCGGTCGGCGGGGTGCCCTTGAACAGGAAGTCCGCATCGGGTGAGCCGCCCGGACGGTGGATGTAGAAGTTCCGGGGCATGTTGAGTTCGTTCATCGCCGTCCGGTGGCCGCGGGGCTTGATGACGAACACGACCGAGTCGTCCACGACGGGCACGCGGTACCGCCCGGACGCGTCGGTCGGGACCACATCGACGCCGTTCGAGACCAGCACGCCCTCGAGCCCGGGGTCGTCGGCATCCCGCACGCCGTTGGCGTTCCGGTCGAGGTACACGATTCCGGTCGCCGCCTCGTCGGTGGCCATGGATGGGGAAGCCCCCATCACCACGCCCAGAGCCCCCGCCAGACCCATCACGCCGCCATGGCGATTGCGCATCATCTCACCTCTCCAGTCTTGGACGGGCCGACCATCGCCCATCGGTCGCCGGCGCCCGCGCCCCGGCCGATCCGAAGGTACCCGAACCCGGCGGGATCGCGCGGGCCTGAGCACCCTCTGACTCCCGGTTCGCCCAACGCTGACGCCTCGAACGGGACCTGTTCGGCCCACCCCCGTGGCCCGTCTGGATCGCAGCGCGTGCCGCGCCGGCGTTGATCGACCGCCGCGGCCGCCCTATGTTCGTGGTCCGCACGGTGGTCGCCCGGATCGGCCGGAACCGCCGGGCGCGGTGCGCGAAAGGACCGAATGTCGAAGCAGGATGACAAGTTCACGATGGACGCGGTGGTGCTCGAAGCGCTCCCGAACGCCATGTTCCGGATCAAGCTCCCCAACGATCATCAGATCATCGCGTATGTCTCCGGGAAGATGCGCAAGCACTACATCCGGATCCTGCCCGGCGACACGGTCACCGTCGAGATGACGCCGTACGACCTGACCAAGGGACGCATCACCTACCGCGGGCGGTGATCGGGCCTGCGCCGGGCCCCCTGCTGGTCCCTACCAACTTGGTCCCCCACCAACTTGACCCCCCTATTGGTTTGCCCCCCGGCCGGCCTGCGCTCAGGCGCGCCGCGTGGGTGGGTTACGGTGTGCGCTCGGAGCGCTGCCATTCGTCGATCGCCTTGTAGATGGCCGTCGTCACGCGTCCGGGGTTGAGGAACTCGGAATTCGACATCACGACGACGCCGTGCCCGCGCTCGGGGTACAGCACCATCCGGGCGCTGGCCTTCTCCTGCCGCCCGTTGTGCGCGACCCGCAGGGTGCCGCCCTGCCGATCGACGCTGAAGCCGAGGGCGTACCCCGTCGGCTCGCCGTTCCCATCGGCCTGAACGGTCCAGAGCAGTTCGCGGATCTCGTCATCGACGATCCGATCGCCCATCAGACCGCTGGCGAACGCCGCCAGATCGTCGATGTTGGAGATCCACCCGCCGCCGCCCAGTTTCCATGACACATCGGTGTTCCCGCTCGGGACGACCCGGTCGTTGAGCTTGCGGTACCCCACCGCCCGGTGCTCGATGGGCTCCCACTGGTAGTCGGGCGTCAGAGAAGTGAGCCCGAGCGGCCGGCAGATGCGATCGCGGACCTGATCGGCGTACAGCGCTCCACCCGCCCGCTCGATGGCCGCGCTGGCGAGGATGTACCCGTGCGTGCTGTACGAGTACCGCTCGCCGGGAGTGCACACGAGCGGCGAGATCGCGAAGCGGTCGATGGCGTTGATGACCGACCGGTACGGGTGCGGATCGTCGTAGACCTTCGGTCGCGGGATCACGACTCCATTGGAGTAGTGCACGATGCCGGCGAGATGCCCCAGCAGCTGCCGCGTGGTGATGGGATGGGCGTGGTCGGGATACTCCGGGACGAGGATCCGGATGTCTTGATCGAGATCGAGGTCTCCGCGGTCGGCGAGCTGGGCGGCGGCGACGGCCGTGAGGGGCTTGGAGATCGAGGCCCAGCGGAACATGGTCTCCCGCGTGACGGGCACGCCGCGCTCGCGATCTGCGAGCCCGTACCCGGCGGTGTACACGACCTTGCGATCGCGGATGACCCCCACCGCGATGCCGATGGCCCCCTGCTGCTCGAGTTCTTCCTGGACCGCGCGATCGATGGCCGTGCGCAGTCCGGCGGGGATCGTCCACTCGGCGCGCGGATGTTCGGGCTGCTCGCCCGCCTCGCCGCGAGGGGGCGTGCCGAAGCCCGCGAGCGGGGCGCACAAGCCAAGGAACACGAGGGCGAGCAGGATGGCCATTGCGGCGCTGCGAGCGTGCGCGCCGGGCACCGGAGACGGTGCGCGTGCATCGCGCCCGGCAATAGCCCCGCCCGGATTCGAACCGGGGACCTGGGAATTATGAGTTCCTTGCTCTGACCGCTGAGCTACGGGGCCTGGCATGCCGCCCATCGTAGCGAACGTCCGTGGGATTCCCGATCACCCATTGCCCCCCCACTCACGCGGCCGCGACGGCCCCGGCGCGGGCCCGTGGGCGGGCGCTGGAGGTGCGGGCGGCCTCGATCATCTCGTCCATGATCCGGGCCAGCGGGTACTTCATCCGCCACGCGGGATAGTGCGAGCGGAACTTGGACATGTCGGTGTAGTAGCAGATGTGGTCGCCGCGCCGGGCCTGGTCGGAGAACGACAGGTTCGCCCGCCCGCCGCCGAGTTCCTCGATCAATGCCACGCACTCGAGCACGCTGGCGGCGTTGTCCTTGCCGCCGCCGAGGTTGTAGGCCTCGCCCGGGCGGGGCTTCTGCGCGAACGACCAGAACGCGGAGATGACATCCATCGCGTGGATCTGGTCGCGGACCTGCTTGCCCTTGTACCCGAAGACCGTGTAGTCGCCCCCTCGCACGCTGGTCGTCACGAGGTGGCTCAGGAACCCGTGGAGCACGACGCCGGAATGGGCCGGGCCGGTCAGGCATCCGCCGCGGAACACGCCCACATTCATGCCGAAGTAGCGCCCGTACTCCTGGGCCATGATGTCGGCTGCGAGCTTCGAGGCGCCGAAGAGCGAGTGCATCGTCGCGTCGACCGGGAAGTCCTCGGCGATGCCCTTCTGGTCCTCCGGCTGTGCGAAGTCGTAGCGGGTCTTGGTCTCGATGAGCGGGAGGTAATTCGGCCCGTCGCCGTAGACCTTGTTCGTGGAGACATGCACGAACACCGCCTCGGGCGTGTGGTTCCGGCAGGCTTCGAGCAGGTTGAGCGTGCCACCGGCGTTGACCTCGAAGTCGTCGAAGGGTCGGGACGCGGCCAGATCATGGGATGGTTGGGCGGCGGCGTGGATCACGATGTCGAACCGCCCATCCGCAAACGCGCGGTCCACGCCCATCCGGTCGCGGATGTCGAGCTCGAGGTGCCGGAACCGCTTCCGGGTCGAGAGGAGGCGGTCGCGGTTCCATGTCGTGTCCCCGCCGGGGCCGAAGAAGTCCGCGCGCATGTTGTTGTCGATCCCGGTCACATCGAAACCGAGGTCGTCGAAGAACTCCACCGCCGCCGATCCGATCAATCCCGATGATCCGGTCACGAGCACATGCATGGTCCGCAGTCCTTTCCGATCCGCTCCGGTCGGGCGCACTCCCGCCGGGCACGCCCTGTCTCGGTTCGATCGCGTTCGGCGCGGCAGGCCGCCGCAGAACGCCGATGGGGATGCCCGATCAAGGTGGGAACGCGCGCCGGTGAACGGGCCGCCCCGCACCCCGTTCCGGCGATCGGGGCTGGAGAGGATGCGCTGGATGGTCCGGGCGATGCCCCATCGTCGATCCACTGGCTCCCATGGGCCCGCCTCAGACATCCCCAGGAACGAGCGAGCCGGCGGTGCGCCAGTCCCGGGTGTGGCTGCGGGCCAATCTCCGCGCCCTGAGGGGCGCGGAGGCGATCGACGACCGGGGCGTGCAGGGGGTGCTGGACGCGTTCTCGCCGGGCGCGGAGCCGGAAGCGCCGGTGCGCGGCCCATTTCCCGGCGATGCGGCGTTGCGGGATGCGCTGGGTGACTGCTCATCGCCGCGTCCCCCGATCATCGTGGTGGGGATCAACCCGCTGGGGCGGCTCGAGCGGGTGTGCGCGCTGCTCAGCAGCGCGGAGTGGCGCGCGGTGCATCGCCGCCGGGTGATCGTGGTGGAAACATGCATCGAGTCAGCCGCGGGGGTTCTTGCCACATCCGATCCGGATGGGGCGGGCGCGATCGCGCATCACGCGGACCGGCTGCTGTGCTTCTTCGGGCCCGGCGGTGTCGAGGCCCTGGAGCGGTGGCTGGCGGACCGCATCGACATGGCGCTGCCCGATGTCGTGCTCGGGTCAGAGGCCGCGCCGCGGGCGGGCGGGGGCGGCTCCGAGGGGGTCGAGCCGGCCATCCGGGTGATGCTCGATCGACTCCGCACCGCACAACGAATCGAACTCGATCGGCTCGTCGCACGCACGAGCCCGGCGCCCGTTGCGACCGATGCGGAGGCGCTGGCATGGTGCCGGACCGCGCTGGCGGCGCGCGGCGTTCTCCAGGAGGGGGCTGCGGGCTCGCGCTGCCTGTCGATCCTGCTCTGTGGTTCCCGGTACACCACCTTTGTCCGGCACGCCCTGGAACGGCTGGCAGAGGCGTTCGAATCGCTTGGGCATCGTCCGACGATCCTCATGGAGCCCGACGGATCGTCCATCCTCACGAAGCTCGCGTACCGGAGGTGCATCGAACGCGCCCGCCCCGACCTGATCGTGACGCCCAACTACCCGCGCGCCCTCCTCGATGGCGCGCTCCCATCGTCGATCCCGCATGTGTGCTGGATCCAGGATTCCCTGACGCATCTGTTCGATCCGCGGATCCCCGGGGAATGCGGCGAGACCGAGATGTTCATCGGGAACGCGCTCGCGGAACTCTCGGGAGATCACGGCTATCCCTCGCACACCATGGTCCCCTGGCCCATCCCGGCGTGCGAGTCCCGCTTCACGCCAGCGCCGGTCGAACCCGCCCTCGCCGCACGGTACGACTGCGATCTCGCGTTCGTCTCGCACCACAGCGAGCCGCCCGAGGCGATGCGCGACCGCCTGATCCTCGAGATGCCCCGGCACCCTCAGGCCCGGGGCATCGTGGAACTGCTCTGGGTTGCCGCGCAGGAACTGGTCGACCGATCGTCGCGCGAACGCATCTTCCCGCGCCTCGACCGGACCATCGACGAGGCGCTGCATCGCGTCACGGATGAGCCCGCCACCGCCCGCCAGCGGAACACGCTCAAGCACCAGATCCTGCTTCCGTTGATCGGACGCATCTTCCGGCACCAGGCCCTGCACTGGTGCGCGGACATCTGCGGGCGTCGCGGATGGCGGATGCGGATCTTCGGGCGCGGGTGGGATCGATGCACCGGGCTGGCCGGCTACGCGGGCCCGCCGATCGAGCACGGTGAGCCCCTGCGGACGGCCTACCAGAGCGCACGGGTGCATCTGCACGCGGATCCGAACACCCTGACGCACCAGCGTGTGTTCGAGTGCGCGCTGTCCGGGGGGCTTCCGATCGCCCGGGTCGCGGTCGATGCTCTGGAGCCGCTGCGCGTGGCCGCGGAGGATGAGCGGCGCGAGCGCGGGGCATCGGCGACGCGCGAGGCTGCGCCGCTCTGGCGGCGATATGCCCAGGCCTGCGAGTCGCTGGGTATCCCGCTGGAATCGCCCGGCATGGGTCACTCGACGCCCGCCCATCGCTGCCTCGGTGAACACTATCGGGCCACGGTCACGCCACGTTTCGATGCCGATTGGCTCTATGCGGGGATCGGGACGCTCGGGTTCGTTGATCCGGCTGGTCTCGAGTCGCTGCTGGAGCGAGCGATCGAGGATCGAGGGTGGCGCGAGGAGCGGTCGGCCGCGATGCGGGACCGCGTGCGGGAGACGGTGGGCATGCGGCGCTTCGGCGCGGACCTGCTCGAGAACGCGTGGAAGATCATCGGGTGGCGTTCGTCCTGCATCGATGCGGGGTACGGCTGGCCGCCGGACATGGAACTCTACCGGCGTCGGATGGCCGAGCGGGAAGGAGCCCACCATGCCGCCTGAGGTCTGGTTCGCCATCCCCTCCGCGAGCCCGGAGCGATGCCGTGCGCACCTGCCGGCCTGGCGCGACATGGGATATCGGATCGCCATCCTGCAGAACCACGAGCGCGGTGACATCCCCGCCGACATCACCGTCTGGGCCGATGTGTACCCGGGCTGGGCCGCCTCGGTGAACCGGCTTGCCAGAACCATCGTGCCGCGCAGCGCCGACATCGTCGTCACCGGGGGTGATGACATGCTCCCGGATCCCACGATGGACGCCGAGGCCATCGCGCGGCAGTTCCTCGAGCGCTTCCCGGACACCTTCGGCGTCATGCAGCCCACCGGTGATGGGTTCATGAACGCCAGCGAGTACTGCGGCAGCCCATGGATGGGTCGGGGCTGGCTCGACCACGCGTACGGGGGCGCCGGCCCGATGCACGATGGGTACCGGCACAACTGGGCCGACCACGAGTTGCACTGGGTCGCGCGCGGGCTCGGGGCGCTCTGGCAGCGCCCGGACCTGTCGCAGCACCACGCCCACTTCTCACGCCACGGCGAGCGGCCCCCGGCCTACTGGTCGCGGCAGGTCGCGGCCCATGACGAGGCCGATGTCAAGCGTTTCATCGCCCGACGCTGGCTGGGCTTCCCCGGACACGAGCCCGCCAACGATGTGCCATCGCCGGGGGCGGCGTGGTTCGCATCGCAGCCGGCGGGCGTGGCCGAGCGATACTGGTTCACGCGGTATGGCACCGGGGCACTGGTCGCCGACGGCGCGGAGCGGCTCGCGGGCATCCTCCGGCTGTGCGCGGAGCGCGGGTACACGCGCATCGCCCTGTACGGCGCGGGCACGGAGCTGCGGGCCGCCGGCGCTGCGCTGATGGACTCCCCCGTCGAGATCGGCTGGATCCTCGATGACCACCCCGGGCTGACCGGCCAACGGCTCTGGAATCTGCCCATCACCCCGATCGAGTCTCTTCCGGTCCAGGCCCCCGGCGCGCCGCAGGCGATCGTGATCACCTCCCGGCAGCACCACGCGGCGATGGCCGATCGATGCTGCGCCCACGCGGCGGCCGGCGTGGCGATCCTCGGACTGAACGACCACGAGACAGACGCGGTGCGCAGCGCCGCCTGAAGCGAGAACACACGCATGGCACGACACGAACGCCGATCCCGCACCCCGGAAGTCTGGTTCGCGATCCCCTCCGCGAGCGTGGACCGCTGCCGCGATCGCCTTCCCGCCTGGCGCGACATGGGGTACAAGATCGCCATCCTCCAGAACCGTGAGCGCGGCGCGATCCCGGCGGACCTGGTGGTCTGGTCGGACACCTATCCCGGCTGGGGCGAGTCGGTGAACATCCTCTGCCGTGAGATCGTGCCCGCCAGCGCGGACATCGTCGTCTCCGGCGGCGATGACATGCTCCCCGATCCGAACAAGACCGCAGCGCAGCTCGCGGGTGAATACTTCGAGCGATTCCCCGATGGATTCGGCGTCATGCAGCCCGCCGGCGACACCTTCATGTGGGCCGCGAATTACTGCGGATCGCCGTGGTTCGCACGCCCGTTCTTCACGAGCATGTACGGCGGGCGCGGGCCGATGTGGGGCGGGTACCGGCACAACTGGGCCGACTACGAACTGTACTGGGTCGCTCGGTGCCTCGGGGTGCTGTGGATGCGCGATGATGCCGAGCAGCGGCACGCGCACTTCTCCCGCGACAACGAGCGCCCGCCCGAGTGGTGGGTGAAGAATGTGGCCGAGCATGATCAGAAGGACTGCGAGCTGTTCCTGGCCCGCAAGTACCGAGGCTTCCCCGGGCACGAGCCGACCGGACGGGACACGGCCTTCGACATGGGCGAGCTGCTCGCGCACGAGAGCGGGATCGCCGAATGGCGGTGGAACGCTTCGTACGCGCCGCACGCCACGGCCACATCACCTCAGCAGAAGGTCGCCGACGCCCTCAAGGACTGCGCCGATCGGGGCCTGGGTGGCGTGGCGATCTACGGGGGTGGCACGCACACCCGCCGGGCCGCCGCGGCGCTGGCCAGCCCGGCGGTGACCATCCGCGCGATCATCGACGACAACCCGGCGAATCAGGGTGGCACGCTCTGGGGCTATCCGGTGATGTCGCTGGCGGATGCGGTCGCGACGGGGATCGACGCGATCGTGCTGTCTTCCGATTCATTCGAGGACGCCCTGTGGACCAACACCGACGGGGCCCGCGCTCGGGGCATCGAGGTCATCCGCTTGTACGAGCGCACGCCCACCGCGGCCCAGGAGGCGGCATGAACCCCAGGCAGGTCCAGTTGTGCATGGTCGATGTGTTCGCGCTGCTGGCGGAGGTGCTCGCCGATGAGCGGTCGCTGCCGATCATCGATGGGGGCGCCAACCGCGGCGACACCGGCGCGGCCATCCGCCGGCTGTTCCCGGAGGCGCCGGTGCACATGTTCGAGCCCGTGTGCGCCGCCTACACAGAACTTGCAACGCGCTTCGCTGACGATCCTCTCGCCTACACCCACCAACTCGCCCTCGGCGAGCGCGGTGAGCGCGCCGAGATCCACATCAATCGGAATCTCTGGACCTGCTCGCTGCTACCGGCCAATGAGCGCGGCATGGGCTTCCATGGCGACTGGTGCGAGACCGTGCGAACAGAGTCGATCGAGGTGGTCCGGCTCGATGACTGGAGCGCAGCGCATGGGATCGACGAGCTGGGCATCGTCAAGCTCGACCTGCAGGGCTTCGAGCTGGCGGCGCTGCGGGGGATGGGCTCCTTGCTGCCACGGACCCGCGCGGTCTACGCCGAGGCCCAGATCACGCCGGAGTACGCCGGGGCTTCGACGCTGAGTGAGATCGACCTGTTCATGCGCTCGCAGGGGTTCGGGCTGTACCAGATCACCGACCTGTGCCTGAAGGGCCCGCACGCCGAGCCATCGTGCTGCGATGGGCTCTGGCTCCGCAACGATGTGCTGGCGCGGGTCCGCGCGCTCCCTTGCCCGCAGGCCATCATGCGGAGCGTGGATCTCCGCTCCGCGCGGATGACCACGGCCCTGGAGCGCTGCGAGCGGGCCGGCCTGCGCCGGGTGGCGATCTATGGAGCCGGCGCGCACACGGCCGCGTGCGGGATGGCACTGGCCAATGCGCCGGTTGAGGTGGCGGTGATCATCGACGATGCGCGGGCGGGCGGGCGGCTGTGGGGCTATCCGATCGTGTCGCGCGAGCAGGCGGTGGGCATGGGGATCGAGGGCGTGGTGCTCTCATCCGATCGTGCCGAGCCGCTGCTGATCGAACAGTCCGCGGTGCTGATGGAGCGCGGCATCGCGGTGATCGCGCTGTATGCGGCGGGTGAGCCGGCGTGGCTCGAACGGGCGGGCGCCACGGCCGCGGCCTGAGCCCTGAACCGCGTGGCTCTGGAGAGCCGGTTCGTTCAGCCGGCGTTGGCGCGCTCCCAGCGGCGCTGTCGGTGGTGCTTCAGCCATGCCAGCCAGCGCCTCCCCATCCAGCCCAGTTCCTCGGGGTGCCTGCGCAGCGGGCGCGGCAGCGGCTGGATCTTCGCCGGATCGATCATCACCTGGTGCCACATCATCATGTGGTTCCCACACACGCCGACCCGGCCATCCTGGGTCTGGAACAAGTAGGTATGGAAGTCCTGCAGGCCGTGGGTCAGGGTCCGGATCGAGTTGTCGGCCAGGGCGAGTTCCGGGAACCGTTCATCCTCGACGAAGATCGCGTTGACATCGGTGACGGCGGCGAGGCTGTAGCCCTTCTCACGCCCGAGCTCGACCAGCGCTGCGAGCGAGCAGCCCCAGCGCTGCTTCGGGTCGTACGGCGGCACCACCGGGAGGTCATAGGGCATCGTTGGGTTGTATTCCACCACCACCACCGTCGCGCGGTAGCTCCGCAGGCTGGACCAGATGAACCAGTCGTGCCCATCCACATCGATGCTGAGGATGTCGAACCGTTCGGGGAGTTCGGTGCCCTGCAGGATCCGGAACAGCGAGTTGGCCCCCTTCCACTCGATCATCCGCTGGATCGGCGTGATGCCGTCGAACTCCCGCGTGTTCTCCACGAGGTCAGCGAACCGCTTCGGGCATCCCTCGATCAGCACCGCCCGTGCCGCTCGCTCCTCGATGAGCCGCCGCGTGTTGCTCAGGTGCTTGCCATCCCACGCCCCGAACTCCACGCACCACAGGCGGCGGGCGAGCTGCGACTCATCCATGCCCAGCCTGCGGAGGATCTCGGCGATGATGCCATCCTCGCCGAACTGGGAGTGCACATCCTCCTTGTATTCCCCCAGCGGGGGAAGCGTCGACGCAAGCGTCGCCGCGCCACCGGGTGTCCGTGCCTTTGCTGCGCAGATCGACATCGTCGGCCCCTTCCGATCGCTCAACCAAAGTGATTGCAGTTCGCACAAGTCGCATACTCGGTGCGGCTCAGCACACGCTCACGCAGGGCCCGCCGCATCGGCTGGTTGTACGCCTCCACCAGGCTCCTCTCATTGACGTCACCCCACGCGTGCGCACCCTCGGCATCGATGCTGCAATGCGTCACCCGACCCGAAGACAGCACCGGCACATGGAACCACTGCCAGCACCCCGTGTTGGGCACCAACCCGAATCGCTCCACCGACACCGAGCCCATCCAGTCAAACCGATGGGTCACACGGCTCTCGAACAGCGGCCACCGGCGACGCGTCCAGTTCAGGAAGTCGGCATCCGCCGCCGACCCATCACCCACGCGGGACACCACCGGCTCGAACGGCAACCCGGATGACCGCGCTACCGCATGCAGCGCATCGATGTTCTTCACCACCCGATCGAACGGCAGCCGCATCACCCGCTCGTACTCATCAGCGCGGTGATCGTTGAAGCTGATCAGGAAGACGGCGATGTTCGCGAACGATACCACCCGATCGATCAGCTTCGGCACCAATGGGGATGCGTTCGTGAAGATCCACGCGCGCGCCTGAGGCACCCGAGCCCCCAGAAACTCCAGCACATCGAATGACCGCTTATCCAGGAATGGCTCGTTCACCCGAGCCAGATTCACCTCGAACGCGACATCCGGATCCCAGCCGCCCAGTTCATCGAGGATCTTCGCGAGCAGTGCATCAGACATCCGCTGGCCCTTGCGATTCATCGTCGGGTAGGGGCAGAAGTTGCAGGCCGCATTGCAGGAGGCCAGGATCTCGATCCCGACCTGATACGGGCGCTCCACATACGGGCTCGATCGCAGCCAGTCGAAGTGGGCGGCGTACTGCCTCGCCTGCGTGCTGTCGGCGAATCCATGGGCATCGGCGGCTTCGGCCACGCCGAGCGGCGCGCCCCGGATCGACAGCGGCACCACGACTTCATGGCTTGGCGATCGCTGCACTCGGGGCGCGGCTGTGGCGAGGGACGGCATCGCTCCAATCTCGGATGCCGGTGCCCGCAGGCTGGATCGCATGGGCGTTGCGGAGGGGCGGAGCCCTGTTCCGGGGCGATTCGCGTTGGACCAGAACGACCCGATCTGGGGAAGCCGCCAACCCGGATTATCAGATCAGAACCGCCGCGCCAACGCGGCTCGATGATGCGACATCCCCCGACCACTCCCGGCATCCACCCGATGACCTCCAGAATCCCCATCTCGCCCGTCGATCCGATCAGCGACTTTCGCAACGAGGCGTACCTGCGCCTCAACGCGCGGCGGCTCGAGCATCTCGCGTCGCTCGCCCTGCCGCTCCGGGGAAGGACCATCCTCGAACTCGGCGCTGGCATCGGCGATCTCACGGAGTTCTTTCTTGATCGGGATTGCTCCGTGACCTGCGTGGAAGGCCGTGCCGAGAACGCCGAGCACCTGGCAGCGCGGTACGCCGGACGCGATGGTGTCCGCGTCGAGCTGGCGGACCTGAACGATCCGCCCCAGCACATCCCCGCCCACGAGGTTACTTTCGCCGATGGCATCCTCTATCACCTCGCCGACCCGGCGCGGTTCATCGCCTGGTGCGCCCCGCGGACCACGGGGCTGCTCATCCTCTCCACCTGTGTCTCTGACGCCAGCGGCGACGATGCCCACGGCCCCACCGACGAGGATCCCGCCTACGCCTCCCAGGCGCTCGATGGGAGAGGGTGCCGGCCGAGCCGCCAATGGGTGTACCGCACGCTGCGCCGCCACTTCGCCCACGCCGGCATGACGCGCACCCAGCCGAATCACCCGGAGTTTCCGATCGACTGGCACGCGCCCGTCCGATCGGACACGGGCCTGTCTCGCGCTGTGTTCGTCGCGTCGCACCATCCACTCACCGAGCACCCGCAGATCACGAACGCCGTGCTCGACATGCAATGTCACGCTGATTGATTACACCTGTGGCAACATCGGTGGTCACGGAAGGACCCGATCGCATGCTCGAAATCGCAACGATGGACACCTGGTGGGAACTGAGCGGGCGCTACCCGAGCTTCCGCGCGCAGTCGCACACCTTGCTGAAGGACTTCGGCTATATGCGGCTGCTCGACGCGTTCGACACCATCCAGCCGAAGCGGCTACTCGAGTTCGGGCACGGCTTCAACCCGACCTTGCTCGCCCACGCTCAGGAGCGATGCGAGGCGTTCGGGGTCGACGACCATCAGGGCCTGCCGTACTTCCCGCCGAGGGATGAGTGGGAGCGGATGCACCGGGAGTACATGGTCGCGCCGTGCCCCGGGGTCCGTTTCGCGCGCGGGCTGCTCGGGGTCCACGAATTGCCGGAGCTGGAGCCGGAGAGCTTCGACATGATCGCGTCCGTCTCGGTGCTCGAGGAGATCTCGCTGGCTGACATGCGGCCGCTGCTGGAGCACTGCAAGCGGCTGCTGGCACCCGGTGGCGTGTTCGTCGGCTCGTTCGACATCATGCTCAAGCACCCACAGAACATCATGCGCTTCATGGAGCTGTGCGCGGAGATCGGGCTCGGGGCAATCGGCCCCGTTCCGGAGCGCTTCGAGCCGGACTACGGGTCAATGCTCATCGAGTCGCCGTCCGTCGTCATGCTCACCTACCAGATGGCAGAAGGGGAACTCCGCCGTTTCAATGGGCACTGGACCTCCGCGTACTTCTGCACGCAGCGTGCGGCGTGATCCGAGCCCGGCAACCTCGATGGTGGCACTATGACACCCCAGCCCCCGCGCAAGATACTGACCCGCGATGAGCTGGGCGTGCTGCGCGCCGAGGCGCGTGAGCGGGGGCGCACCGTCGTCCAATGCCATGGCTGCTTCGACATCGTGCACCCGGGGCATATCCGGCATCTCCGGTTCGCGAAGCAGCAGGGCGACATCCTGCTGGTCTCGATCACGGCGGATCCGCTGGTCAACAAGGGCGCGGGCAGGCCGCTGTTCAACGCCGATCTCCGCGCGGAGAACCTGGCGGCCCTCGACTGCGTGGACTGGGTGTTCGTCAACCCTGAGCCCACCGCGGAGGCGCTGCTCGACCTGACCCGCCCCGATGTGTACATCAAGGGGCGGGAGTACGAGAGCAACGACGATCCGAGGTTCGCGGCCGAGCGGCGGGCCGTGGAGTCGCATTCGGGGCGGGTGGTGTTCTCTTCGGGCGATATCGTGTTCTCGTCCAGCGCCCTGATCCGGGCGCTGGAGTCCGACACCACGCATCGCGCTGAGCACGGCACCGACCCGCGTCTGGCCACGCTCCGGCAGCTCGCTGCGAGCCACGATCTCTCCTCCCCCACGCTCCGCGACATCATCGCGAGGATCCGCGGCAAGCGGGCGGTCATCGTCGGCGAGCCGATCGTGGACACCTATGTGTCCTGCGACCGGCCGGGCGTGTCGTCCGATGCGCCGTGCCTCTCGCTCAAGCCGATCGACGAGGTCCGCTTCGACGGCGGCGCGGGCGTCATCGCCCGGCACGCCGCGGCCCTCGGCGCCACACCGGTGCTGATCACCGCGCTCCCGGCCCACGACCACGCCGCGCAGGCGATGCGCCGGCGGCTTGAGGACAGGGGCATCGAGGTGCGCGCGGTCAGGTCCAACGCACCGCTCCCGGAGAAGCAGCGCTATACCGTCGGCACCGAGAAGGTGTTCAAGCTCGACCTCGCCCGGGACATGGCCCTCGACGCCGAGGCGCACGATGCCCTGCACGAGCTCGTCGCCGACGCGTGCCTCACGACGAGCCACGCGGATGCGACCATCCTCGCGGACTTCGGGCTCGGCCTGTTGACCCGCAGGACGGTCGAGCGGCTGTGCGCCACGCTCCGCGACCGCCACGGCGTGCTGGCCGGGGATGTCTCCGGGCATCGCGCCTCCCTGCTGGCGATGAAGCACGCCGATCTGCTCATGCCGGCCGAGTCCGAACTCCGGGCCGCGATCGGCGACCACGAGTCCTCGCTCAACGCGGTCGTCTGGCGGCTCGTCGAGGCCACGAGCGCCACGGCCGTCTGCGCCACCATGGGCGAAGAGGGCGCGACGCTGTTCCAGCGGCGGGCCGTGGCGTTCGATGCGACCGACGGCTGGCGGTCGTGGCTCGCGGCCGACCATGTGCCGACGCTCGCCACCCACCGCGTGGATCCGCTCGGGTGCGGGGACGCGATGCTGGCAACGGCGACGCTCGCCCTCTCGGCCGGCGCCACCCACGCCCAGAGCGTGTTCCTCGGGGCCGTCGCCGCCGCGATCCACGCCGAGCGCATCGGGAACACGCCCGTGACCAGCGACGACCTGCTGGCGCGCCTCGATCGGATCGACAGCGCACGGCTCGTTGTCACCGCGCCAACGAGCATCCCGGCGCGCCTGCTCAGCGCCTCCTGACACCCCGAGACACCCGATTCCACCGTGCTCGCCTCGATCATCATCCCGACGCACAACCGCGCCGAGCCGCTGGATCACACGCTGGCGCGCCTGGAAGCGCTGGATCCGGAGCGGGTGCGCTGCGCGGGCAGCGCTGAGATCATCGTGGTGGACAACAACTCATCGCCGCGCCCCGCGATCCCACGCCGCCTGGCCAATGGCCTGCCGGTCGTCGGCGTCCGGCTCACCGAGAACCGTGGCGCTGCGGCCCGGAACGATGCGGCCATCCTCGCCTCCGGGCGCTGGCTCGTCATGCTCGACGATGACTCGGCCCCGATGGACGACGGGTTCCTGGATGCGCTGATCGATGCGCCCGAGCACGCGGCGGCGGTCTGCGCCGACATCTGGCTCGCTCATTCCGATGACCGGGCGAGGCGACGCGAGACCGGGGGGCTTCCGGAAGTCCCCGTCGGGTGCGGCGTCGCGTATCGAACCGGCGCGTACCGCGCGCTCCACGGCTATGACCCGTCTTTTGTCTACTACGGCGAGGAATACGACCTCGCCGCCCGCCTCATCTCCGCCGGATGGTCCATCGTGCACGACCACCGCTTCCGAGTCGAGCACCGCCGCGCCACGGCGAACCGATCCCTGGCGAGGATACTTGGTCGGCTGATCCTGAATCACACCAGCGTGTGGCAGCGTTATGCGCCCGATGAGATCAGAGACGCCATGATCGACCGGGAACTGGAGCGTCTCAGAGTCATCGCGGAGCGAGAGGGCCTGGTGCGGGTCTTCCGAAACACCGAACGCGGGCTGGATGCGCACCTCGGCGCGCAGCAGCGCACGCCCATGTCACACGCTCACTTCGAGCGACTGATCGGATTCGAGGCCGCCCACTCCCACCTCCGGGCGGCGCTGGCGCCGACGGGTGGCGTGCCGGAGGTGGTGCTGGCGCTGCCGCCGGGACCGCCTGGAAAGCACGAGCACGAGATCCGTCGGGCGCTCGCATCGCTCGGCGTTCACCCCCCTACCACCGTCGCTGATGGGCACCACCGCATCCCGCCGGACGCGGCGCTCGTCCCCGCGACGCTCGCGCCGGGTCCGATGCTCGACGCGGCCCAGTGGCTCGCCGACGCCCAACCCAGCGCTCGCATCGTCACCGCATGGGATCCCCGCGCCGATGCTCGCCCATCGCGAGCGCGAGCGAGCGATGCCGCGAAAATCCGCGTTCGCCGCACGGCCTGAGCGATGGGCCATCGGCGGGGAGATGGCCCGGTCACAGGCACTGCGAACCGAACAGTCCGAGCAGCAGCCCGAGGTCATCCGAGTTCACGAACCCATCCTCGTTCAGGTCCCCGGCCCCGACGCCGCCCGGCGTGGCGCTGCCGAACGCGCTGAGCAGCGCGCCCAGGTCGTCCGAGTCCACGACGCCATCGCCGTTGACATCGCCGGCCGGGCACGCGGGTACGCAGGCCTCCGGTGTGATGCTGAACGCGCCGAACAGGACATCGCCCGCGATCGCAGCGCCGGCGCCGCCGGGGTTGGCGGGCGTCGTCGGCCCGCTGGGAGAGCCCCACCAGTTGCAGCACGCCCGCACCAGCGCGGCTCCCGTCTCGTTGATCGCGAAGGTCGCGTTGCCGCCGAACCGCGACCCGCGCACCACCACCTCGGTCGCGCTGTCGGTGACGAGGATCCCGTCGTTGGCGCTGTTCTCGATGCTCGAGCACACGACACTCAGCGCTGCGCCCGAGTGCACGATGCCGTATCCCACGGCATCATCGAGCGAGCAGGATTCGAGCATGGCCGTGCCGCTGGCGGCGCACTGGACCGCGCGATCGTTCGCGGAGTCTCCGATGCCATCGATCGCGCACCGCACCAGCGACGCCGCGCCGGAACTGACTTCGATCCCGGTCTCCTGCGAGCCTCCGCCGATAAGTTCGATCGCACAGTCCGAGGCGTCCAGCGTTGAGTTGGACAGGATCGCGATCCCGGCACGGTTCCCGAACGGGCCGGGAGCGCCCGCGCACCGGACCGTGGTCCAGGCCATGGCCGCATCGCCGCCGCTGGCGATCACCACGCCCGCCCACTGGCCCACCCCATCATCGCTGGTCGAGGTCATGATGATCGGCGCCGACTCGGTGCCGATCGCGTCCATGGATCCATCGATCCGGATCCCCGCGCCCGGCATCCCGCGGATCCGCACGCCCGGCTCCACCGTCATCGAGGACCCGCTCTGCACGAAGAAGCTCCCGGGCTCGAGGGCGAACGCGTCGAGCCCGTCCATGGATTCGAAGTACGCCGCCGGCGCCGCGGCGCCATCCCCCACGATGATCCGATCGAGCAGGTTCCCCGCGAACGAGCAGCCGGTGATGTTCTGGATCGACCCCGATGCCACACGCACCGGCGTGCACTCGTTGTCGGTCAACGGGCACTCCGCGAGTGCTCCGCTCGCGCCGTCGGTGACATGGAACGCGTGGTCGCTCCCGCCGCCGTTCCCGCATCGCTCGAACGCCGTGCGTGTGGCGCTGCCCGCGCTGGACGAGGTGACATACACACCCGACTCGCTCGCGCCCGTCGCGATGTCGCTGACCACGCAGTCCGTCAGGGTCAACGAAGCGCCGCCCAGCACGGTGTATCCGCTCCGTATCCCGAACACATCCGGGTTCCCGGCCCGGCGAAGCGTTGTCCACGCCAGGTTCGCCACGCCGCCCGAGTCGACGACGATGCCCGACCACTGGTCCACACCATCATCAGAGACGGAGGTCAGCACGATCGGGTCGCGCTGTGTGCCCTCGGCTTGCATGGTCCCGCTCACACGGATCCCGGCACCGGCCATCCCGCGGATCCGCACGCCGGGCTCGATGGTGACCGATGATCCGCCCTGCACGAAGACGCTTCCCGGCTCAAGCACGAACGCGTCGAGCCCGTCCATGCTCTCGAAGTACGCATCGGTCGCCGATGTGCCATCCCCGACGATGATCCGATCGAGCAGGTTCCCCATGAACGAGCAGCCCGTGAGGTTCTGGACCGACCCCGACGCCACGCGGACGGGCGTGCAGTCGTTGCCATCGAACACGCACTCATCGAGGAAGCCGCCAGCGCCGTCGGTGACATGGAACGCGTGGTCGCTCCCGCCGCCGTTGCCGCATCGCTCGAACACGGTTCGTGTCGCGCTGCCCACGCTGGAGGAGGTGACATACACGCCCGCCTCGGCGTTCCCCGTCGCGATGTCGCTGATCGTGCAGTCGGTCAGAGACAACGAAGAGCCGCCGAGCAGCGAGATCCCGCTGCGGATCCCGAACACATCGATGTTTCCCGCCCGGCGGAGGGTCGTCCACGACAGGTTCGCATCGCCACCGGAATCGACCACCAGCCCGACCCATTGATCCAGGCCATCATCCGGCACCGAGGTCATCACGATCGGATCGCGCTCGGTGCCCATGGCATTGAGCGTTCCGTTCAGGCGGATCGCTGCGCCGGGCATGCCGCGGATCGTCACGCCGGGATCGACGGTCATCGTCGATGGTCCGCTCACGAAGAAGTTCCCGGGTTCCAGCACGAACGAGTCCAGCCCGTCCATGGACTCGAAGTACGGGGCGCCCGCGGCCGTGCCGTCTCCGACCAGGATTCGGTCGGACAGATTCCCGGCAAACGAGCAGGCGGTGATGTTCTGGACCGATCCGGACGCGATGCGTATTGGCGTGCAGTCGTTGTCGATGAACGCGCAGTCATCCAGCGACCCGCTGGCGCCATCGGTCACATGGAACGCGTGGTCGCCGGCGGCTCCATTGCCGCAGCGCTCGAATGATGTCCGGAGGCAGTTGCCGACGCTGGAGGAGGTCACATAGATCCCGGCCTCGGCGCCGCTGGTCGCGATGTCGCTGACCACGCAGTCCGTCAGCGACACCGAGGAGCCGCCGAGCACCGAGATGCCGGTCCGGAGGCCGAACACATCGAAGTTGCCCGCCCGCCGGAGGGTCGTCCAGGACAGGTTCGCCTCGCCACCCGAATCCACCACCAGCCCTCCCCACTGGTCGACGCCCGCATCGTCCAGGGAGGTCATCAGGATCGGCGCCTTCGGCGATCCGAACGCGTTGAGCACGCCGTTGATCCGGATCTGCGCGCTCAGCGCTCCTCGGATCTGGACGCCGGGCTCGACGGTCATGGTCGCGCCGGTCGGCACCTGGAAGATCCCGCCCTCGAACGCCCACGCCTCCAGCCCGGACATGCTCTCAAGGTACGGGGCCACGCCGGTCGACCCCGCGCCGACCTGGATCCGGTCCAGGAGATTGCCGGCGAAGGAGCAGCCGGTGATGTTCTGCGGCGAGTTGGGCCCGATCCGGGCCGCGCCGCCATCGTTGTCGATGAACGAGCACTCTTCGAGGATCGCGATGCCGCTGACCTGCGAGAAGAAGCCGAAGTCTCCCGCGCCGCCGTTCCCGCAGCGCTCGAAGCTGGTCCGGAGGCAGTCGGCAACGCTCCCGGAATCGACATAGACACCGCTCTCACCGGCGAGGGAGGCGATGTCGCTGATGGTGCAGTCCGTGAGTTGTACCGAGCCCGATCCGAGCGTGGTGATCCCGCTGCGGATTCCGAAGACATCGATCTCGCCAGCCCACCGCACGGTTGTCCAGACAAGATTCGCCGCCGCGCTCGAGTCCACCACGAGCCCCGCCCATCGGGTTCCAGCGTCGTCGGTGGCCGAGGTCATCACGATGGGATTCGCGGCATCACCGGGCGCATCGAGGGTCGATCCCGCGCCGGTGACCCGGATCGAGGTCGCGGGCGTCGCGCCGCGGATCTGCACGCCCGGATCGATGCTGGCCAGCGCACCGCCCTGCACGGTCAGCGGCTCGATCAGGAAATATTCCAGCCCCTGCGACTGGGTGTGGAACACAGCGCCATTGGCGAGCGCCCCGGCGACGACCTCGATCACGCCGTTGGAGTTGTTCACGAACGCGTTGGCATCGATGTTCTGGACGGAGCTGGGCGTCACCCGGATCGGCGTGCCGAGGTTGGAATCGAAGGTGCACCCGATCACGGAGAGCGTCGCCGCCCCGCTGGCCTCGACCACCCGGTCCCCGGCGCCATCGCCGTTGTTGGCGAAGAAGCACTGGTTCAGCACGGCGTTCCCGCTCGTGATACGCACCGCGTGGTCCAGCGCGGCGGCGCCGGCACCGAAGCTGATCGTGGAGTTCGAAACCGACAGCGAGCCGCCCGCGACCGTGATGTTCGCCGAGATCCCGAACGGGTTTATGCTCCCCGCGTTCTGGAACACGACACCGAACAGGTCGGCGGTTCCACCGTTCACGATCAGCCCCTGCCACTGGTTGGCTCCGGTGCCCGCGGTCGACGAGAAAATGATCAACTCATCGCTCCCGTTGGCCATCAGGGCGCTTCCGGTGTCCACGCGCAGCGAGGAGTCGGCCTGCCCGAGCACCTGGACGCCCGGCGCGATCGTCAGCGTCGAGTTGTTCGTGACCACGATCCCGCCCGCCAGCACATACGGCGAGCCCGCCACATCCCAGGTCGTGTCCGATGTCACATTCGTCGACACGATCGTGGTGCCCATGACGACGGGCTGAATCGAGATCACAATGAACAGCGCGGCCGCGCTGATGAATCGCCGGGCGGATCGTGCCATGACCATGCTCCTGATCGCTCGGGCCCGGAAGTGGACCCGGTCGGCTCAGGATACCCCCCGCTCCTACCGGTCCAAAGGGATTTCTTCACATCACATCACCTGCGCGGCGTCCTCATCATATGCGAAGCACCGAGGATCCAAAGCCCGGAGCCCGGCCCGCGTGCCCCGAGCCCGGAGCGTCCCAATCCAAGAGATTCCCGGAACCACGCGACACGGGCCGGGCGAATGAACACTTCGACACCGCTCTGATCTCATCAATTCGTGACCCCGTTGCAATAAATCCGGTGTAAAGTCTCCGTGAATCGGACCATCGACTCGGATGCGCGGCGTCCACCCGCGCCGGTTCTCCAGCCCACCACGAGCGCCACCCCATGCCCACGACCACCCTCCGGGGCACCATGCTCAGGCCCCTGACCCCGACGCCGGACGGCGCGGCCATCCAGCCTTTCCGGGTTCCCCTCGACGCTCCCAAGGCCATCCTCATCGGGCGTGGCTCGGACGCGGATTGGAGGATCCCGGACCGGCGCGTTTCCCGCGCCCACGCCGAACTCATCCGGCGGGGGCACGACTGGTTCATCTCAGACCGCCGATCTCAGCACGGCACCTTCCTCAACGGCGGGCGGCTTGAGCCGGGCGAGACGCTCCCGCTCCGATCGGGCGATGAGATTGGATTCGGGCCGTGCATCTGCCGGTGGGAGGTCGAAGGCCAGCAACCCACTTCGAAGGTCCAGCACACCGCCATCCTCGCGGGCGACGGATCGAGCACGAAGAACGACACGCGCATCTCGACGGTCCATCGGGCCGCGCTGGATGGGCTCAACCAGCAGCGCACCGATGCGCTTCTCTCGGCGATGCGCCGGATGGCGCGGGCCACCACCCGCGAAGAAGTTGCCGCGGTGCTCATCGACGCGATCTCGCGCATCACGGACGGCGCCCGCACCCATGTCATCCGCACGCTCGACGATGAGTCCGTCGAGTTCCTCGGGATCGATGCCGCCGATCTGGGGGACCTGCCGGAGATCAGCCGCTCGCTGATCAACGCCGCGCGCGATGGAAAGTCCGCCGCTCTGCACGACAGTTCCAGCCCGCTGCAGGGCGTTTCCCTCGCGGCTCTGGACATCCGCAGCGCCCTCTGCGCGCCCATCATGGTCGACGGGAAGCCCAATTGCTTCCTCTACCTCGACACCAGGCGTTCCGAAGCCAACCTGCCCACGGACACCATCGCCTTCTGCTCGGCGCTCGCCGATGTTGCGGGCATGTCCATCGAACGCGTCAACGCGTTCCGCCTCGCAGAACTCCGCGAGCAGATGGAGCGCGATGTCCGCTCCGCGCGGGCTGCGCAGGCGCTGCTGTTCCCGCCGAAATCCGGCGCCTTCCCGGGCTGTTCGTACGCCTTCGAATGCCTGCCCGGACGCCATGTCGCCGGCGACCTGTTCGACATTCTTCGCACGGACGATGGGCGGGTGGCATTCTGGCTGGGCGATGTCACTGGCAAGGGCATCGGCGCTGGGCTGCTGATGGCGGCCGTGCAGACCCAGCTCCGCACGCTCATGCAGCGCGGCGCCACCCTGATCGATGCGCTCAACGAGACCAGCCGCACGCTGTGCAAGCGCTCGGAGCCGGACAAGTTCGTCACTCTCATCGCCGCCTCCTGGCGACCCGATGAGGGCACGATCCAGCTGGTGGATGCCGGGCATGGCTCGTGCTGCGTCGTCTCGCCCGGGCAGGAGCCCCGGCAGATCAAGGTCAACGGCGGGCTCCCGCTCGGAATCAGCGATGAGATGCCCTACCAGTCCACGACCATCGCCGCCGAGCCGGGCATGCGGATCATCACCTACAGCGACGGGCTGATCGAGCAGCGCAACCCGGCCGGCAAGTCATTCGGATACGAAACGCCCGCGCGGCTGCTGGCCAGATCCACAACGCCGCAGCGCGATGTCGCCGATCTCATCCACGCGCTCCGCGACCACGCCATGTGCGACTTCGCCGATGATCTGACGATCGCATCGTTTGCGCTCGAGTGATCCGCGGATCGCTCGCTTACCCGCACACTGCTCCGAACGCGCTGAGCAGGATCCCCAGGTCATCTGAGTTGGTCTTGCCGTCGTCGTTGAGGTCGCCGTTTGGTGATGATCCGAAGGCGCTGAGGAGGATGGCCAGGTCGTCGGAGTTGACCTGCTGGTCGTTGTTCAGGTCGCCGGGGCAGGGCTTGGATGATGTGCCCATCGCCGGGCGGAAGCGGAGGGTGGTTGGGGTGGTGGGGCCGTCGGGGCTCGCATCGCCGTCGGCATCGGCTTGTGACTGCGCGGCCGCGGCCGTGTCGTCGTTGAGCGTGACCAGTTCCTCGCTGGCATCGCCGGACAGGTCGCCGCTGCTGACGAGCAATGGCGCTTCGCCCACACCCACATCGTCGGCCGGGGCGAGCACGATCTGGCCGCTGCCGGGTTCCGTGTCGTTGCGCAGGATCCGCACGAGCGGGCCCAGTTCATCGTCGTTGACCACGATGGCCAGGTCGGTGTCGCCATCGCCATCCATGTCCCATCCGGCCAGCGACCGCGGCTGCCCGCCCAGCGGCAGGCTGACGGGCGGGGCGAAGGTGCCCGCGCCATCGCCGACCACGATCGAAACATCATCCGATCCCGCGTTGATCGCCACGATCGAGAGCCGCTGGTCCAGGTCCTTGTCGAACTCCAGCT
>JBQLZO010000092.1:0-75457 GCA_052168315.1 Phycisphaerales bacterium
AGCGATCGGCGGCGTCTGGGTTGGTGTGGGGGTTGGGGTTGGGGTTGGGGCTGGGGCTGGGGTTGGGGGTGGGGCTGGGGTTGGTTGGATCGGCGGACTGCGCATCGAGGAGCGTGGTGTAGCGCGGGATGAAGGCCGCGGAGAGGGCGCCCTCGCCGAAGAGCCTGCGGAAGAGGTTGGGGATGATGAAGGCGGTGACGAAGGCGGACCAGACGGGCGAGGTTCCGAACGCCCTGGAGCAGACGGCGTCGCGGAGGAGCCCGCTGATGCGTGAGAGGAGGGTGAGCCCCGCGACGGTGCGGGCGTGGCGGACGAAGGCGCCGGCCTGGGGGGGCTGGTCGTTCGGCGTGGGAGGCGGGGACGGTTGCGGATCGCTCACGCTGGAAACGGTACCGCGCGGCGGGCGCGGGCGCGTGCGGTGCGCGTGGGGGGCTCAGAACTGGATGGGGATGCCTTCCTTGCGGTACTTCTCGAGCAGGAGCTGGGCTTCGAAGACGGCGCGTTCGATCCTGCGGGAGGCGTCGACGAAGGCGTTGTAGAGGTCGGGGTTGTTGAGGAGCTGGGCGACGGTTCCGTTGCCGGAGTTGATGCTGGCGAGGATGCGCTGGAGGTCGGCGGTGGCGGCGTCGAGGCGTGTGGCGACGCTGGTGATCTGGGTGGTGGCCTGGGCGATGCTCTGTTCGAGGCTGGCGGCGCTGGCTCGGGTGGATCGGGCGGTCTCGGACCACTCTTCGGCGGTTTCGGAGATGCTGGAGATGGCGATGTTGGTGCGCTCGATGGTGGATGCGAGGTCGGCGCGGACGCCATCCTCGGCGAGCAGCGACTGGGCGTCGGTGAGGGTCTGGTCGAGGCGCTGGAGTGTGGCGCCGAGGCTGGGCGAGGCGCCGGCGTCGACCTCGGACACGGAGCGCGGTTCGAGGTAGTGCTCGAGGCGTTCGCCGACGCGCTTGTAGGTTCCGGCGAGTTCGGTGAACGAGTCGGCGGCGCGTTCGACGGCGGTGAGCCGTTCGTCGAGGAGCCCGGAGATCTGCTCGATGAGCCCGGTGGCGTCGGCGACGATGGTCTCGCCGGGCTGGACGAACTCGTCGGCGGGGTCGGGCACGGGTGGATCGGCGCCGGGGGGTGTCGTGGGGGCGGTGCGGCGGGCGGTGAGCGAGAGGCGGGCATCGCCGACGAGGTCGCGGGCGATGGTGACTGAGATGTCGCGCGGGATGCGGATGCCCTGGTTGATCCTGAGGGTGAGTTCGACGCCATCGCGTGGGTCGGCCGCGGTGCGGAGTTCGGTGAGCTGGCCGACGGTGACGCCGTTCATGGTGACCGGGCCGCCGGGGGTGAGTCCATCGGCCTGGTTCAGCCTGAGGGTGATGGGGTATCCGGCGGGTCGGGAGAGGGCGATCTCGCCGAAGAGGATGAGGGTGGCGATGATGCCCACGAGCCCGAGCAGGGCGGTGAGTCCGATGAGAAAGTCGCGTGCGGCGTGCTTCACTGTGTGGCGGCTCCGGAGTCGCGTCGTGGGGGATGGAGCATATTCGCGGCGGTGGGTGGGGGTGGCTCGGCACGGCGGACGCGGGATCCGGTGGTTCAGGCGGGGTCGGTGGGCGCGCTGTTCCGGGCGTCGGGATCGGGGGGCGTGGGCGCGGCGGCGGTGGTGGGGGGCGGCTCGTCGATGTCGGGTTCGTACCGCCCGGCGAGGAAGTTCCGGACATGGGGATCCGGGGAGCGGCGGAGTTCGCCGAGGGTGCCATCGGCGGCGATGGTGGCGTTGCGGAGCAGGATCATGCGATCGCCGATGGTCTTGGCGGACATGATGTCGTGCGTGACGACGATGCTGGTGACGCCGAGTTCGTGCTGGAGCCTTCGGATGAGGTCGTTGATGCCGGCGGCGCGGACGGGGTCGAGGCCGGTGGTGGGCTCGTCGTAGAGCATGAGGGCGGGCCTGAGCATGATGGCGCGTGCGAGGGCGACGCGGCGCTGCTGGCCGCCGGAGAGTTCGGCGGGTCGGCGGGCTTCGAATCCGGCCATGTCGACGAGTTCGAGCGATTCGGCGACGCGGCGGCGGCGCTCGGACTTGGAGGCGTTGGTGTGCTCGATGAGCGGGAACTCGAGGTTCTCGCGGACGGACATGGAGTCGAAGAGCGCCGAGAGCTGGAAGACATAGCCGATGCGCCTGCGGAGGGCGCGGAGCCCGGCGGCGTTGAGTTTGGCGACATCCTGGCCTTCGACGAGGACCTGTCCCTTGTCGGGTTGGAGCAGGCCGACGATGTGCTTGAGCAGGACGGACTTGCCGGCGCCCGAGGGGCCGAGGACGACGGTGGTCTTGCCGCGCTGGAACTCGATGGAGACGGCGTCGAGGACGGTGAGGCTGGTGAAGCTCTTGTGGATGGAGCGGAGGATGACGGGGGGCTGGGCCTCGTCGCGGGCGGGGGTGGTGTCGCCGGCGCGTGCGAGCGCGGGGTCATCGAGGGTGGGCGGGGCGTGGGAATCGGCGGTGCGTTGTGGGGTCGGGGGGGCGTCGGGCATCGGTCTAGTATTGGCCATGCCACGGGCCGGCGAGCGCGAGACGATCCATGCGGGGAAGAAGTTCGCTTTCGAGCGTCTTTGGACGGCGGGTTCGGACGGAGGGCTTGTTGAGCGGCTGGTGGTTCGGCATCCGGGCGCTGTGTGCGTGCTGGGGTTGCTGGGCTCGGGCGCCGATCGCGAGGTGGTGCTGATCCGGAACGATCGTCCGGCGGTGGGGGATGTGCTTTGGGAGCTGCCGGCGGGGACGATCGACGCCGGCGAGGACCCGATCGTGACGGCGGGGCGTGAGCTGGAGGAGGAATCGGGGTACCGTGCGGAGTCGATCGAGCCGATGGGTTCGTTTTTCACGACGCCGGGGATGACCGATGAGGTGATGCACGCGTTCGTGGCGACGGGGCTGCGCCGGGTGGGGCAGCGTCTGGAGCCGGACGAGCGGATCGAGGTTCACGCGGTGCGGTTCTCGCGTGCGATGGAGATGGTCGATGCGGGCGAGATCCGGGATGGCAAGTCGATGCTGACGCTGCTGCTTGCGGAGCGGCGCGGGTTGGTGTCTCGCGGCGGTTGATGGCGGGCGCTGATGCGGCGTCGTGTGCGTGCGAGGGGATGAGCGCGATGCGGAACGGTGGCCAACGCGACTGGGGAGCCGGACAGACCGCGGGCGGGGGCGGCGGTTGGTCGCGGGTGTGGCGGCGGCTGGTGGACAACCCGGAGAACCCGATCGGCTGGTCGCTGTTCATGTTCCGGGTGTTCGGGATCACGGTGCGGATCCATCTGTTCACGGTGGTGTACCTGCTGCTGCTGCCGCTCTCTGCGCTGTCGCCCAACGCGCCGGGGATCCACTTCCTGCTTCCGCTGGTGATCTCGCTGTTCGTGGTGGTGCTGCTGCACGAGTTCGGTCATTGCTTCGCGTGCCGTTGGGTGGGTGGCGAGGCGGATCGGATCGTGCTGCTGCCGTTCGGGGGACTGGCGCTGTGCCAGTCGCCGCACGACTGGCGATCGAACCTGATCACGACGGTGGGGGGTCCGGGGGTGAATGTGGCGCTGTTCCCGCTGACGGCGGGGCTGATGTTTGTTGCGGGGATGCCGGGGTGGATCGTGTTCAACCCGCTGAACGCGTACGGGCCGTTCCTGGATGGGACGCTGAGCTGGGGCGGCACGGCGGCGGCGATCGGGAAGGCCGGGGTGTGGTGGCTGCACTACACGAATGTGCTGATCTTCGGGTTCAACATGCTGATGGTGATGTACCCGTTCGATGCGGGGCGGATCGTGCACGCGCTGATGTGGCGGAAGATGGGGTACCGGCGTGCGTCGGGGATCGCGGCGACGATCGGGCTGTTCGGCGCGATGGTGGTGGGTGCGGTGGCGCTGGTGATCGGGAACATGCTGCTGCTGGCGATCGCGGCGTTCGGTGGGATGACCTGCTGGTTCGAGCGGAAGCGTGCTCGCGGGGAGGTGGAGATCGCGATGGGCTCGCTGGGGAGCGGCGCGGAGGCGGGTGGGTACAACCCGTTCGCGGTGTCCGGCGATGATGATGACGATGTCCTGCGGACATCGAAGCGGGAGATGAAGCGCCTCGAGGCGGAGCAGAAGCAGCAGGAGGATGTGGACCGGATCCTGGAGAAGATCGCTCGGGAGGGGATGGGTTCGCTGACGGGGAAGGAGAAGAAGGTGCTGGAGCGGGCGTCGAAGGGGGGGAGGAAGAGGTAGGGGGAGGAGAGGCATCAGGCACCGGGCATCAGGCACCAGTGAAGAGGAAGTAGGAGAAGAGGGGCTGGGATTGGCGCGGGTTGGGTGGGGCTATTGCAGGTGGGTGATGGCTTCGTTGATGTTTCGGGCGGTGATGATGTGGGTGGTGTGGTGGTCGTTCGGCGGGAGCGGTGAGGCGCGCTTGGTGGGTGGGGCGATGATGGTTCGGTAGCCGAGTTTGGCGGCTTCTCTGAGGCGCTGGTCGAGTTGGGGGACGGGTCGGATCTCGCCGCCGAGGCCGAGTTCGCCGACGGCGGCGCAGGCGGGCGGGAGGGCTCGGCGGAGGTGCGCGCCGGCGATGGCCAGTGCGAGGGCGAGGTCGGCGGCGGGCTCGACGACGCGGATGCCGCCGGCGGCGGAGGCGAAAACATCGCGGTCGGCGAGGCGGACGCCGGCGTGCTGTTCGAGCACGGCGATGAGCATGGCGAGGCGGTTGGCATCGAGCCCGGAGGAGCGGCGCTTGGCAGCGCCGACGAAGCCGGTGGCGGTGAGGGCCTGGATCTCGACGGGGAGGCAGCGGGCGCCGGTCATGACGGGGCAGACGACGGAGCCGGGGCGGGGTTCGGAGTCGGCGGGGGCGAGGGCGGCGGCGGCGTCGGCGATCTGCTGCAGGCCATCGCCGGTCATCTCGAAGAGCCCGATCTCCAGCGTGGTGCCGAAGCGGTTCTTCACGGAGCGGACGATGCGGTGGGCGTGGTCGCGGTCGCCTTCGAAGTAGAGCACGACATCGACGAGGTGTTCGAGGAGGCGCGGGCCGGCGAGGGTGCCTTCCTTCGTGACATGCCCGACGAGCACGACGGCCATGCCGGAGACCTTGGCGAGGTAGACGAGTTCGGTGGCGCATCGGCGGAGCTGGGCGATGGAGCCGGGGGCGGCGTCGAGATCGGCCTTGTAGACCATCTGGACGGAGTCGAGCACGAGGAGTTCGGGGCGGACCTGGCGGGCCTGTTCGACGATGCGGGCGAGGTTGGTGTCGGCGAGGACGAAGAGATCGTCGAGGTCGGCGGCGTTCAGGCGTTCGGCGCGGAGGCGGACCTGCTCGGCGGATTCTTCGGTGGTGACATAGAGGCAGCGTTCGCCGGCGCGGGCGAGCTGGCCGAGGGCCTGGAGGAGGATGGTGGACTTTCCGATGCCGGGGTCGCCGCCGAGGAGGATGACGGAGGCTGGGACGATGCCGCCGCCGAGGACGCGGTCGAATTCGGCGATGCCGGTGTTGAGTCGTTCGAGCGGGCCGGCATCGCCGGCGGCGTGGGCGATGGGGATGGCCTTGGGCTGATCGAGGATGAGTTCGGCGGCCTCGATGTACCCGCCGGCGCGGGCGTCGGGGTCGGCGCCGATGGCCGCGGCCTTGCCCTGCTGGGCGCGGGACCAGGAGCGTGCGAGGGAGGCGTGGGGGTCTTTGTCAGCGCTGGGCTCGACGACATGCTCTTCGAGCGAATCCCAGGCTCCGCAGGCGGGGCACTTGCCCATCCAGCGTGCCTGGAGGGAGCCGCAGGACCGGCAGACGAACTGGCGGCGGGGTTTGGGCATGGGCCCAGTGTAGCGGGTGGGGGGCGTTGTGGAAGGGGTTTGTTTGGATGGAGAGGGGAGGGATCAGGGATCCGGGATCAGGGATCCGGTGGGAGACGGAGGGGGATGGCGTGTTTGGCCTGGGGCGCGGCGCGCGATGTGGTTGGATCAGAGGCCTCGGGGGCGGCGGGGGGAGGCGTTGGGGGCGGCTGGCTTTTTGGGTTCGATGGAGGTGCTCAGGGATTGGCGGTTGGTGGTGGGGCGGTCTTCGGCGGCGCGTTCGGTCTGGGCGTCGGCGGTGTGGGAGATCTGGATCCGGCTGAGGTCGCGGAGGGCGGAAGTGGACAGTCGCATGTGCAGGATTCCTCGGGAGGGGTCGATGCTCCAACCGGTGGGGTGGTTCGCGTTCGACGGCTCGTGGGTTTCTGGAATGGTGATGGATCGGGGTTGGACTCGGAATTGGGCTTGGGCTTGGGATTGGGTTTCGGTTTGGGGGAGGTCGCGGTCGTTGGGGCGCACGGCGGTGGTCTCGGCGGCGGCGAGCAGTTCGATGGTCCAGCAGCGCTGGGTTGGCTGGCGGTCGTGCGTGCCGTGGGTGGGCGCGATCTCGATGGTGGTGGTGCGTCCGTCGGCGGAGGCGGTGACGGTGATGTCGGTGGTGGCGCGGTGGCCCTGGAGGTAGGCGGGGGAGAGGGTGTCATCCTCGATGAGCGTGGTGGTGCGGGATTCGCCGGGCGCGGGGCGGGCGATGCGGAGGGTGAGTTGTTCGCCGGTGATGTCGGATGAGCGGAGGACCGGAGCGGCATCGGTCGCGAGGGTGATGGCGCTGCCGGCGCGGATGAAGAGGGGGAACTGGTCGAGTGTGGAGCGGCAGACGATGTGGCCCGGGCCTTCGTACGCGCGTCCGGTGAACCAGTGGGTCCATTGGCCGGGTGGGAGCCAGGCAGTGGTTTCGGCGATGCCGGTGGTGGGCTCGGCGGGTTCGAGCACGGGGGCGCAGAGGAGCGCATCACCGAGGAGGTACTGGTCGGGGTGCTCGTAGGCGGCGTCGAGTGTCGGCCATTCGAGGTAGAGGGGGCGGCAGAGGGGGAGGGTGGTGTCGTGGGTCTGGTGTGCGGCGGAGTAGAGGTAGGGGATGAGGCGGGTGCGGAGGAGGAAGGCCTGGCGGGCGGCGTTGAAGTGGTCTTGGGGGAAGGACCAGATGCGGCGCTCGGCCTTGGGGTTCTTGCTGGCGTGGGTGCGGAGGATGGGGGAGGTGATGGCGAACTGGATCCATCGGACATAGAGCTCGGGCTCGACGGGGCCGGGCTGGTGGCCGCCGATGTCGTGCGACCACCAGGCGTAGCCGACATTGCCGGCGGTGGCGGTGAAGCGTGGCTGGAAGGCCAAGGATTCCCAGTCGTTGTAGGTGTCGCCTGAGAAGCCGATCTGGTAGCGGTGGTTTCCGAGCCCGCCCCAGCGGGAGAAGATGAGGGGGCGGTGCTCATCGGAGCGTGGGCCGTGCTCCATGTCGCCCCAGTGCAGGTGGTTGAGCCATGGGAGCGGATCGAGTCCGGGGATGGTGGTGGCGGTGCCCTGCTGCCAGTCCATCCACCAGAAGTCGATGCCTTGGGCTTCGATGGGGTGGTGGAGGAGTTCGAAGTAGAGGTCGATGAACTTCGGATCGGTGCAGTCGAAGGGCACGCGGTAGACATGGAAGGTGTTCTGGCCCATGGCGCGGGCGAACTCGTGGAAGGCGCGTTCGTGCTTGCCGACGCCGTCGGCGGGATGGAGGTTGAGCGTGGTGCGGAGGTTGTTCTGGTGGCACCAGTCGAGGAAGGCTTCGGGCTCTGGGAAGTACTCGGGGTTCCATGTGTAGCCGGTCCAGCCGTCGAGGTGCCAGTCCATGTCGATGACGAGGACATCGAGTGGGACCTGGTGCTGGTTGAACTCGGCGACGAGGTTCTTGAGCTCGGTGTCGGAGTAGGCCCAGTAGCGTGACCACCAGACGCCGAGGGCGTAGCGCGGGGGGACGGGGATGTTGCCGGAGAGTCTGGCGAAGTCGGCGAGTGCGGCGGGGTAGTCGCGGCCGTGGGCGAAGAAGTACCAGTCGATGGGGTGCTGGCGCGCGTGGTCGGAGGGGTTCGCGGTGGTGGGGACGGTTGCGTGGCGTGGGGCGGCGTTGTTGGTGATCGTGCCGCAGGTGGTGCAGGCGTGCTCGGCGTGCATGTGCCAGCGTGCGGTGGGCCAGGCGCGGGGGTGGCCGTCGTGCGCGGTGATGTTGTCGAAGACGGGTGTGTCGGAGTCGTCGACGAGGGACCAGCCGTCTTTGGAGAGGAGTCCGGCGGGGAGTTCGGTGGCGCCGGAGACGCCATCGAGCGTGCGGACCGTGCCGCCGAGGTTGCCGGTCGCCGGGGTCCCGGGCTTCCAGGCGAACGGCCAGCGGGCGGGATCCGCGACATCGGGCTCGATGCGTTCAATGAGGAGGTTTGATTCGGAGAAGCGGGTGTCGGCGAGGGTGGGTCGATAGGTCAGGCGGAGGGATGCGGTGGTGATGGTGATGCCCGCGGCGTGCGTGTTTGTCGGCGCGTGGCGCTCGGCGTGGAACTCCGGCGCGGGGAGGTTGCGGTTGATGGCGAAGAAGGAGGGGCGGGATTCGAAGTCGTGCGCGTCGGGTTGCCACTCGATGCGGATGAGCGCGGGGGTGAGGATGGTGAAGCGTGCGCGGGCTTCGTTGAGGTCGAGCGTGATGGTGGCGTCGGGGTTGGGCGCTGCTCGTTCGGTGCTGAAGGTGGCGGAGGTGCGGAGGGCGTGTGCGTTGGGCGCGCTGGGGGGTGTGGCGCTCGGTGGCGCTGCGTTGGGCGTTGGTGCTGGTTTGGTGGTGGGGGTCATGGTTGTTGTTGGCCGGAGGTAAAACGATTTACCTTCGGCGCAGACTATCGTTCGCGGCGGGGCGTGGGGTTGATCCTGCGGGGCGGGGAATCGGGATCGGGCGACCGATTTCGGGCGGTGAGTGCGAGGTGGCGACGCATGGGAGGCGGATCTTCGGGATACTGGAGCGGTTGTGTGATGGTGCCCGGAACGATGCGTTGAGCCCCGAACGGGGGGAATGGAGCGGTTGGCATGGTGAATCACGATCGGCGTGAGCGGAGCGGAGCGGGGATCGGGGTGCGCGGGGTGTTGGTGGCGCTCGGGGTGCTGGGGGTGGTGGTTGGCGGGCCGGTGCTGGGGGCGCTGCGGCAGGGTGGTGCTGCTGGTGGTGGTGGGGCGGAGGCTCGGGATGGTGCAGCGCGGATCGTGCTGGTGGACCCTGGGGTGTCGCCGAGGGAGCCGCTTCGGCGGGCGTTCGAGGCGGGTGCGGTGCGGTCGTTCAGCCTGGAGGTGGTGGGCGAGAGCCATCAGAAGTTCAACGGGGTTGATTTCCCTGTGCGGCGGATGCCCGGGACGGTGATGACGCTGCGCTCGGAGGTGCTGAGCGTGCGTGAGGATGGGTCGGCGAGCGTTCGCTTCGTGATCGCGGATGCTCAGGTGCGCGACGGTGCGGCGGGCGCGGATGGGGGCGATGGTGGAGGCGAAGGAGGGGGCGGGGGTGAGCGGAGCGCGGAGGCGGCGGTGGCGCGGGCGGACATGGCGGCGCTGAAGGGCGCGGAGCTGACCTACCGGGTTTCGGCGCGGGGCGTGCTGTCTGATCCGGGTGTGATCCTGAAGGGTGAGCAGGAGTTGTCGCGTTCGGCGCGGCTGCAGCTGGATCAGTTCCAGCGGACGCTGGAGCAGATCGTGGTGCCGTTGCCGGAGGAGGCGGTGGGGATCGGGGCGCGTTGGCGGGTTTCGACGCCGATCGATTTGGGGGCGATCCGGGCGAATCGTTCGGTGGAGTACACGCTGGTGGATCGGCTCGAGGGTGGGCGGATGGAGCTTGGGTTTGCGATCACGGTGAGCGCTCCGGAGCAGGAGCTTGAGGAGACCAACATCCCGGCGGGGACCGAGCTGGAGTTGTTGAGCCTTGCGGGGACGGGGGAGGGTGTGGGGCTGCTGGAGGGTGATGCGGCGGTGGCGACGCGGGTGAGTTGGCGGGTCGCCGTGGACACGGAGATGGACTTCACGACGCCGGTGCCCGGTGAGCCGGAGCGGCGGACGCAGAAGATCGAGCAGCTGAGCATCACGGCGGTGACGGCGACGCGCGTTCCGACGGTGGAGCCGGGGGCGGAGAGTTCGGGCGGTGTGGAGGGGGAGGGCGCTGGCGGCGGCGGGGGCGGGAATTCCGGGCGGTAAGAGAGTCCGTACGATTCACCTGTTTCGAAATACGGGAAAGTTCTGAAGAAAAGAAGGCGCACGGGTGTGGGCGTGTGATTTTGGGACGCGGCGCGCTGGTCGCCCCAAGTCTGTCGATTTTTCCTTCGACTCCGGCGGAACCGCGGTTAGTCTGCCTGCTGTCCGTGTGAGCGGGATCTGGATGCGGATTTCGGACGCTGGAGGATGGCGACATGGGTGCCGGGACTGGAAGTGGTCGTTGGGTTGTGCGCGGGTGGGCGATGATCGCGGCCTGCGGCGTGGGTGTTGCCGCGTTGGATTCTGCGGTGGCGGGCGATGGGGGTGATGGGCTGGGGTTCACGCTGCAGGATGTGACGAACGACTGCGGCGTGCTCCCGTTGCCGGCGGCGTTCGGGATGACGACGGGGGTGAGCGCGGCGGATATTGATGATGATGGTGACATCGACCTGGTGGTGGCGACGGCGGCGGGGCAGCGGGTGCAGGTGTATCGCAATTTCGGGGATGGGAACTTCGAGGAGGTGTCGGTGGAATTGGGGCTGACGGCCACGCGGCGGACGCGCGGCACGCTGCTGTTCGATTTCGATGGGGATGGGCGGCTGGACCTGGTGACGGCGTCGGACTGCTGGGGCGGCGGCGGGTGCCCGACGCACGATGCGCTGCGGCTGTATCAGCAGCAGGGGGATGGGACCTTTGTGGATGTGACGGAGGGTTCGGGGCTTGAGGGGATCTTGTATGTGAACGCTGGGACGGCGTTTGGCGGGTTCGCGGCGGGGGACCTGACGGGCGATGGGCTGCTGGACCTGGTGGTGGCGTACTGGAACGGCAAGCTGCGGGTGTTCGAGAACCACGGGGATGGGTCGTTCACGGACATCGCGGTGTCGGCGGGGTTCACCTCGGGTGAGAACAGCTGGTTCTGGCAGCCTGTGATCGTGGACTTCAACAACGATGGGCTGATGGATCTGTTCGCGGCGCTGGACTTCAACCCGAACCGGCTGTTCATCAACAATGGGAACGGGACCTTCACGAACCACGCGGTGGCGGCGGGCGTTGCGACCTCGTGGAACGAGATGGGCGTGGCGGTGGGGGACTATGACAATGATGGTCGTTTCGACCTGTTCGTGACGAACATCTACAACCTCATCGGCGGTGTGCAGCGTCACTCGGTGCTATTCCACAACACCACGCCGATGGGGCAGGTGGGGGGGATCCCGTCGTACGAGGAGGTGTCGGTGCAGGAGGGTGTGGACGACAGCGGGTGGGGATGGGGCGCGACCTTCTTCGATGCCGATCACGACACGCTGCAGGATCTGGCGGTGGTGAACGGGCGCGCGGGTGGCGCGTGGGAGCACGACATCTCGCTGCTGTATCGGAATCTCGGGGATGGGGCGGCGCAGCGGTTCGAGGATGTGGGCGGGGCCGTCGGGTTCAACGATGATTTCGTGAGTTCGACGGTGCTGGCGGTGGATCTGGATCGGGATGGTCGGCTGGACCTGGTGCAGTCGAATGTTCAGAACGACGAGGGGCCGGGGCCGTTGCGGGTGCTGATGAACCGGGTGCCGGCGGGGGTGGAGGCGGGGAACTGGCTGATGGTGCGTCCGCGGATGCCGGGGAGCGCGAACCACCGGGCGATCGGCACGGTGGTGCGTGTGACGGCGGGGGGGACGACGATGATGCGGCTGATCGGTGCCGGGATCTCGCTGGCGGGTCAGGAGCCGGCGGAGGCGCACTTCGGGCTCGGCGATGCGGGCGTGGCGGAACTTGTGGAGATCGTGTGGGCGGACGGGGAGGTGACGATCCTGGAGGATGTGGCGGCGAATCAGCTGATCGATGTGCAGCCGGGTGTGGTGATCGGATGCCAGACGCTGGATGTCTCCGGGTCGGGCATGGTTGATTCGGACGATCTGAGCATGGTGCTCAGCGCGTACGGGTCGGCGGATGCCGCGCTCGACTTCGACGGGTCCGGGAGCGTGGACATGGTGGATCTTTCGCTGATCCTGTCGAGCTTCGGTGTGGCGTGCCAGTGATGCGTGCGGCGGTGGGGGGATGAACATTCGATGGGATGCATCTTCGGGCGTCGATCTCGGGATCGACGCTCTTTCGCTTTGGCGTCGATGAGCCAGTAGCGGCTTCCGGGGGCGTGGTTGGATGTGGGGGATCGGGGTGTTCGATCCGGTGAAATGGTGGCGCGGGCGTGGTCGGGGCTTGTCTGCGGCGCGGGCGTGATCAAGACTCCGGGCGATGCCACCGAGTCGGTGGTTGCGCTCCGGTGGCGGGGCGTGAGCGGTTGTGCGAGGGATGGTTGTCTGGGTCCGCGTGGTCGGGCAGGAGTCGGGGTGCGATGTGCCTTGGGAAGTGATTCTGACGGTGCTGGTGATCATCGTGGCGCGGATCGCGGATGTGACGCTGGGGACGATCCGGACGGTGGCGGTGGTGCAGGGTCGGCGGATGACGGCGCTGGTGCTCGGTTTTTTCGAGGTGCTGATCTGGATCTTCGTGGTGGCGAAGGTGGTGACGGTGGCGCTCGATTCGCCGGTGTACGCGCTGGCGTACGCGTTCGGGTTCGCGCTGGGGAACTACATCGGGGTGACGATCGAGGAGCGGATCGCGGCGGGGCACCAGGTGGTGAAGGTGTTCTCGCGGCAGGGGAACACGATCGCGACGGCGATGCGCGAGGCGGGGTACCGGGCGACGGTGTTTCTCGGTGAGGGGCGCGATGGCACGGTGTACCAGGTGTTCGTGAAGACGGAGCGTCGGAAGGTGCCGAAGGTGTGCGCGCTGGCGCGGGAGCTGGATTCGAACTGCTTCTACCTGGTGGAGACGGTGCGGAGCTTCTCGGTGCCGATCGAGGCGACGCGGCCGGGGCGGAGCCTGACCTGGTGGCCGCTGGTGAAGAAGAAGTAGGGGTGTGGTCGGGCTGGGGCGGCGGCGGGCGCGGTTGGGCGTTCGAGACGGCGCAGGGGTCGCAGACGGACCGATCTGGGGGGGTGTGGTCGTGCGCGCTCATGGGGTGGGGCTCGCTGCACGATCCCCCGGAGTGGTGATCCGAGGCCCGAACCCGGGGAGTTGATGGATGATGGAGATGAGCACACGGCGTGGACTCGGGGCTCTGCTGGCGGTGCCGCTGCTTGTTGGTGGCGCGGTCGGTCCGCTGGGGGGATGCGGCGAGCAGAAGCAGGTGATGGGGAGCGCGCTGGACGACCGGATCGTTCGGGAGGAGATCCGCGCCGGCACGGGCGAGGAGGTCGGCGTGGGTCGGTTTGTGGAGGTTCATTACACGCGGTTTGCGCCCGATGGGCGTGTGATGCTGAACACACGGGACCGTGGGCGCGCGCACCATTGGGTGGTGGGCGATCGTTCGACCTTTGTGGGGCTGGATCGCGCGGTGCGGGGTCTGCGGGCGGGGTCGGTCTGGAATGTGGTGATCCCGTCGGAGCTGCACACGAGCTATGCCCGCACGGGTGGCGCGGATGATGGAGGCGTGGGCGGGCGGCGGCGCACCGGTGCGGGCGATCGGGATGGGGTGGTGTACCGGATCGAGGTCGTGAGCGTGGGCGAGCCGCCGACGGTCGCGGATGCGGGTGGGCGCGTGATGCCGTACTCGGCGCCGATGGTGAATCCGGATGCTCGTCCGTCGAAGTTCCCGTTGATCAACGCGACGCGTGGGTGGGGCCGCTGATCATCCGCCGAGCTTCTGGTCGGCGGGCTGGTTGGCGACGAGCCACTGGTCGGCCATGAGCACGACGCTCTCCTGGAACTGGCGGACCTTGGCCCTTGAGACCTTCGAGGGCCAGTCGTTGACGAGGGTGACGACGATGAGGGTGCGTCCGGTGGCGGGGTCGATGACATAGCCGGAGAGGGCCGAGACATCGCGGAGCGTGCCGGTCTTGGCGTGGAGCCGGTTGCTCATGGGGCGGGCGTTGAACCACCGTTCGAGCGTTCCCGCGCCGGGCTCGGGGAGCGACTCGACGAACGGCGCAGCGCACCGGGGGTGGGCCTTGAGGACGCGGAGCCAGTCGGCGAGGACCTGTGGTGCGATGCGGTTGTCGCGGCTCATGCCCGAGCCATCGGCGATGGTGAACCCGTTGCCGCTGGCGGGTCCGAGCTGGTCGATCATGACCATGCGGAGCGCGGCGTTGCCATCGGCCCAGGAGCCGGGGAGCCCGGTGATCTCCTTGCCGATGCGCTTGATGAGGGCTTCGGCGTAGAGGTTCTGGGAGTCCTCGTTGGTTCGCGTGAGGACGGTCTGCATCGAAGACTGGACGGTGTGGAGGATGCGTCCGTTTTCGAGCTGCTCGTCGGGCGCGGCGCGGCGGATGGGGATGGTCTGGGCTTCCTGGGGTGAGCGAGCGATGCGGTCGGCGAGGAGTTGTCCGAAGAAGAGGGGGACATCGTTGATGGTGACGCGGACGGGCTGCGCGTTCCAGCGGACATCGCCGTGGAGCCGGATTCGGTTGGTGTTGTGCGCTCTTGAGGCCCAGACGGTCTGGTCGCCGGCGTTGACGGATCGCGCCTCGTTCTTGATCTCCATCCAGCGCGCTCTTGGGGTGAGGGTGATCTCGGGGGGCTGGCCGGGTGTGGAGGGGCTGGCGTAGATGGCCAGGACATTGGTGTGGAAGTTGAGCCCGGCGACCTCGGCGCAGTACCAGCGGTTGAGCTGATCGACGGGCCAGGAGGGGTGGACGAACTCGCGGTCGAAGACGCGGTCGTCGATGACGATCTCGGTGGGGCGGCTGGTGGAGGCGGACTTCCAGGCGTCGACCCAGAGGGAGAGCAGGTGCTCGACATCGATGCCCATCTGTTCGAGGAGGACGGGATCGCCGAAGGCGGGGTCTCCGGAGGCGCGGACGAGGAGGCGGTTGTGCTCGGGCTGCTGGACGAGGTCGGTTCGGAAGACGAAATCGGGCCCGAGCGTGATCAGCGCGGCGCCGCTGGTGAGGAGTTTCTGGTTTGATGCGGGGATGAGCGGGGTGTCCGGGTTGTGCGAGGCGAGGATGCGTCCGGAGTCGGCGTCCATGACGAGCACGCCGATGTTCGACCCTGTGAGCCCGGACTCGGCGATGAGGGTGCGGAGTCGTTCGGTGAGGTCCGCGGCCGCGGAGTGGGCGGTGAGGAGCAGGGCGGCGGCGGCGATGGTGAAGGGCGCGAGGAGGGAGCGGACGCGGCGGATGCCGGCGGAAGCGTTCGTCCGGGTGTGGGCTGGAGAGTGGGTGGCGGAGTGGGTCATGCGGTGGACTTTCGTGTGGTGTGGGTGTGCGCCGGCGTTCGTGGTTGGTGCGGCGGCGGTGCAGGGCGTGAGTCAGGGAGTATCGGTCGATGTGCGTTGGCTTCTCAAGACGCGCCGGTGCGTGCCGGCGGGTACACTGGGCGGTTCGTGGCGATGCGGGCGCGCCCGGGCGCTGGGCGCGTTCGCTTGAGCATCATCGGGTATTCAAGGTGCGTGGAGCACGCGTGGAGCAGGCATGGGCGATCCGAAGCCGATCATTCAGTTCGAGGACTTTGCGAAAGTGGACCTTCGTATGGCGCGTGTGGTTCGGGCCGAGCCGCATCCGAACGCGGATCGCCTGCTGAAGCTGCAAGTCGATGACGGATCGGGGACGCCTCGGCAGATCTGCGCGGGGATCAAGGGGTACTACGAGCCGGAGTCGCTGGTGGGGCGATTGATCGTGATCGTGGCGAATCTGGCGCCGCGTGTGATCCGCGGCGAGGAGTCGCGCGGGATGCTGCTGGCGGGGTCGGATATCCCGAAGGATGCGGTTGGGAGCGGGCCCGAGGCGGAGCGGAATGTGGTGCTGTTGTGCCCGATGAGCGATCTCCCCCCCGGATCGGTGGTGAGCTGAGGGGCGGGAGTGCGGGGGAGTGGGGGAGTGGGGGGTGATTACTTGAGTTCGACGGTGAAGGCGATCTCGACGGGGACATCGCGCGGGAGCGATGGGACTCCGACGGCCGCGCGGGCGTGGCGGCCGGTCTCGCCGAAGAGCCCGAGGAGCAGGTCCGAGGCGCCGTTGATGACTTCGGGGTGGTGGGTGAATCCCGGTTCGCAGGCGACGAAGCCCTCGACTTTGAGGATTCGGGCGATGCGGTCGAGGGAACCGAGTTCGCGTTCGAGCGCGGCGAGGGCGTTGAGGACGCACTGGCGGGCGCATTCCTGGGCGGTCTCGATGGAGACCTGCGATGGGACCCGGCCGATGGCGATGAATGTGCCATCTCGGACGGGGATCTGGCCGGAGACGAACGCGATGCCGGCTTTCTGGGAGACAACGACCGGGACATAGCTTGCCAGGGGCGTGGTGGGCGTTGGGAGGGAGAGCCCCAGGGCGGCGAGGCGGGCGTGGATGGGGGTGTCGGTGGGCGTGGTGTCGGGCTGGTTCTCGGACGCGTCGGGCATGCGATTTCCGATCGTTGTATGGGTGAAATGGGCGGGCGGCGGGGGTGATGTTGGGTAAATAATAGGGTTGCGTTTGATTTGGGGTGGTGAACTTCCCAACTTTTGGGCGGAGGTGGGGAACGGCGGGGAACCGGGTGGTCTTGACAGGCGAACCGCTTCGTGCGACGCTTTCCGGACAGGCGTCGGCGGTGCGCGTGGAGTCTGCAGGAGTATGCACTCACTGCACTTATGGCCGGGTGGCAGCATATCGCCCCCGGGCCTGCGGACTCAAGCGGCCCCTCCGGCTGTCTGCGTGAGAGTGTTGGCGGCGAGCGGCGTGCGCGTGGCCGGCGGAATTTTCGTCGGCATCCGTTCCGAGCGTTTCGGATCGGGATCCCCGGATTGGGTCATGCGGATTGCTCTCGCTGGTCGGTCGCGCTTTGCGGCCGTCGCCGCGTCGAAATTTTTCGGCGTGGTCCGTGAGAACAGATCGGAGACTGACCGTGACCAGAGATCGCAAGAAGGGCTTCACGCTCGTCGAGCTGCTGGTGGTGATCGCGATCATCGCGCTGCTGATCGGGATTCTGCTCCCGGCGCTGAGCCGTGCTCGCCGGAACGCCATCAAGGTGAAGGACTCGGCGAATGTTCGCTCGATCCTTCAGGGCTTCAACGCGTTCGCGCCCGACAACCAGAACCGTTATCCGACGCCGTCGATCGTGGATGCGAACAACCGCACGATCGATCTGAACGGCGGCGATGTCGGCCGGAAGAACACGACCGGCGGCGTGATGTCGATCCTGATTTTCCAGCGGATCATCACGCCGGAGATCTGTGTGTCGCCGGCCGACTCGGGCTCGACGATCGTGTTCGAGGATTACCAGTTCGACCGTCCGCGCGGCGTCGCGAATGTCCAGTTCGCGCGTCAGGCGCAGTGGGATCCGAAGTTCAAGGGCACGCCTGTTGATCAGCAGAACAACAGCCTCCCGCAGGGCGGCCCGCCCGATGGGATCCAGGGTGGCCTGATCTCGTACAACTCGTACGCGCACATCCCCATCGCTGGCGCCCGTCGTGCCCAGTGGCAGAACACGGTGTCGTCGTCGCAGGTGGTGCTTGGCAACCGCGGCCCGGTGTACGAGAACCTGACGGCTCCGCCGGATCCGTCCGGCGCGAACCCGACCTTCTGGGAGCTGCTCGAGGGCGGCGGGAACGCTTCGCTGGTCGGCATCGACTCGCCGACGCTGGACTTCTACGGCTCGTCGAACAGCTGGGAGGGCCTGCTGGGCTTCGCGGATGCGTCGGTTCGGACCTACTCGGATCCGGATCCGGATGATGTGACCTTCACCCGTCGTCTTACGAACGGGAACACTTTCACCGTCCGTGACAACGTGTTCATGGACGAGGTGTACGAGGGCGCCGGCACGGCCGCGGGCGAGAACGCCGCGACGCGCCGGAACGTGGTGCTGCGTCAGTGGTACCGCGGCATCCCGCTGCAGACGACCTTCAACCAGGCGTTCGCGATCGAGTCGCTCCAGCCGCCGGCGGTGGCGGGTGGCGCTCGCGTGTATGTGGACGGCCTGCAGGCCAACAGCTTCCCCGCCGGCGACTGATCGCCCGGTTGGGAAGGACACTGGAAGTCCTCACGGCGGGCGTGGATCGCCATGCGGCGCAGCGCACGCCTGAGGGAGCAAGACACCACCGGTGCGGGTTCCATGAACCCGCACCGGGATTCCGGGGCTCGTTCGAGCGGGAGACCGCTCGGGCGTGTCCTCTGAGCGTGTGTCCGGGAGGCCTTGGAGTTCAAGGTCCGGATGCGAACGATCGTGGGCGTTGATGTCCCGGACGGGGTCGTGCGAATACCGCGCGAGCGGAATCTGAGCGAGGCTGCATCCTGACTGATCGATGGCCTGCTACGGAAAGAAGGAGCCTGTGATGAACAGACGGAACCGAATTGGATTCACGCTGATCGAGCTGCTGGTGGTGGTTTCCATCATCGCGCTGCTGATCGGCGTTCTGCTCCCGGCGCTGAGCCGGGCGAGGCGGAAGGCGTTCGAGATCAACTGCGCCGGCAACCTGCGCGGCATTATGCAGGGTCTCGTGACCTTCGCCCAGGACAACAGCGAGGACTATCCGATCCCGAGCGTGCTGGATCGGAACAACTTCACCGAGTCGGACACGACGGTGGCGGGCGGCCTTCCGACGCCTTACACCTCGGCCCGGAAGAACCGCACCGGGGCGATCTTCTCGTTCCTGCTGTTCAACCAGTTCCTGAACCAGAAGGTGCTGGTGACGCCGGCGGAAGAGAACCTGAGCATCCGCGTGGCGCGAGAGAACGAGGTGGACTTCGCGAACCCCCGTGGCTCCGTGGTGCCGGGGCGCGCTGTGTACGACCCCGCGTTCAAGGGGACGCCGTCGCCGAGCGATGTTTCTGCATCGACGGCCTACACGGGGCCGCGCGGTGACGATGCGATCCCGACGCGCGAGGGCAATGTTTCGTACGCCCATGTGCCGCTGTTCGGCGGGCGTCTGAACAAGCACTGGGGCACGCGGAGCCAGTTGTCGACGATCCCGATCATCGGCAACCGCGGCCCGATCTTCGATTACACGGGCGCGGCGGCCGATGGCAACAACCGCCAGCCGCCGGAGAACGACGAGTGGTTCCCGGCTTCGGCCGCGAACCGCGCGGTGGCGGGTATCGATTCGCCGACGCTGCTGATCCACGGCGCGCGGACGCGTTGGGCCGGCAACATCGCGTACAACGATGGTTCGGTGAAGTTCGAGACCCAGGTGAACCCGAAGGAGCTGACGATCCAGTATCGCTCGCTGAACGCGGCGCAGGCTCCCGAGGTCACCGGCTCTGACAACCTGTTCGTGGACGAGGACAGCTCGACCTTCGTCGTGACGGTGGGCCAGGCGAGCAACCCGGCGTTCCTCCGCGGCGAGCGGACGAACGCGTACCTCCGCCTGTACCGCATCGGACCGCCCCTCAACCCGTCCGGCACCGGCTGGCCCGTCGCGACGACGACCGGCAACCCGCTGCAGGGCAACGCCAGCATCACGGCGTGGTGGGACGGCGCTCAGCCCGAGTGAGTCTGGTGTGATCCTGGCCGACGCGGCGGGTCCTTTCGGTTCCCCGCCGCGAACGCCGGCATGATCGCTCAGGATGTGAAGCCTTGACCGGGTCGGCGTTTGCCGGCCCGGTTGTTTTTTTGATTGCGGTGTTTCCCGGGCGGCGAGTTGTGGCTGCCTTGGACGACGCCGGTGGATGCGGCGCGGCTCCCGCGGCTGGTCGCGGTTGTGGTTGGTGCGGTGGGATGGGGGGCGATGGGTGGGCGAGCGGGTGCCGGTTCTGGGGTGGAGTTGTTTGGAAGCGGGCGGGAGGACTCGGATTGGCCGGTTGTTGGGGGAAGCGGTCAGTTGGCGGATGGATCGGTGTCGGCGGCGATGTTCATGCCCATGAGGGTGAGCCTGTTGGGTTGCCGCGGGGCGGGGCCGAGGAGGAGGTACTGGCGATCGGGCTGCCCGATGATGAGCCTTGGGACGAACGGTTCGGAGAGGATCCGGCTGGGCGGCGCGGCATCGCGGATTCCGCGGGCGCGTGCTGGGGTGAGGAGGTGCTGGTGGACGAGTCCCTCGGGGACGGCGACGAACGCGCCGATGGGGGCGCCGCCGTCGGGGTTGAGGCTCCATGCGCCGGCGATGGAGCGCGGGGCGAGGGTTGTGAGCCGGGCGTTGGTGGTGTCGATGATGACCATGGCCGCGAGCCCGGGGTGGAAGATGAGCGCGAGATCGCCGGGGAATTCGGCGGCGGCGGGGGTGTTGGTCGCGGGCGCGCCGCGCGCGGTGACGCGTGATGGCGGCTGGAGGATCTGGGCGGGCTGGGTTGCCTGGTAGGCGCGGATGAGCCCATCGCCGATGGGGCCGAGGTCGATGCGGGCGCGCGATCCGGTGATTCTGAACCGCGCATTGTTGCGGTCGATGGTGTGCAGGTGGGCGGTGAGGCGTTCGGGTTCGAGGGCGAGGGCGATGAGGGTTCGCTCGTCGGGTGTGATGATGGGGAAGACGAGGGATGCCGAGGCGTTGACGGTTGTTTCGCGTCCGGTCTCGGTGTCGCGGCAGACGATGGTCCAGCGGTTGTCGGCGATGTCGCGTCGGCACCACGCGAGGGTGTTACCGACGAGCACTGCGTGTGCGTTGACCTGCTGGGTGGTGACGAGCCAGTCGATCTCACCGGTGGCCCAGGCGAGGAGCCCGATCCATCGGGAGCCATCGGCGCGCGGGGATTCGACGAGGACGCCGCGCGTGTCGGCGGAGCGTGAGAGCAGGAGCCCGCGGGTGTCCTGCGGCCAGTTGATGCGCTGCGGCCTGAGGTCGGGCGCATCCGGCTCGGGGAGTTGGTGCGCGACGATCTGCGTGCGGGGGATGGAGGCGCCGGGCTGGGCGAGGATGGTGGGCCAGTCGGGGGGCTCGCCGGTCTGCGAGGCGATATTGCGTGCGTTGGGAGAGATGAGCGGGAGGACCTGGGCGTCGAAGTCGATCATGCCGATGGGCTGGACGGCGATGCGCACGGCGGAGCGGACGGTGCTGGCTTCGGTGGCGGGGCGGGCGACGGGCCCCTGCGTGATGGCACCGGAATTCGATTCACCGGTGGGGCGTGGTTGCCCGGGGCGGGACTGGACGCCGAACGAGTCTGTCGGCCGCTGGACCCGTTCGGTGACGCAGCCGGTCAGCGAGGCGCTGAGGCAGAGCGCTGCGAGGAAGGGCGCCGCGGCGCGGGGTGGGACCGGGGGATGTGGGGTGTGCGTTGGCATGTCGGGCGTTGGCGGCGCGATCGCGTGCGGGAGCGCGCGGTGGGGGTGTCAGCCCTGGGGCGGGGCGGGATTGTTCGCGTCGGTCCCGGGGGGGGGCTCGGGTGTGATGGGCTCGGGGACGCCGCCGCTCTGTTTGCGGAGTTCTTCGAGGTCGTCGTCGAGCGTGTCCCTGAGGGTGTTGAGGCGCTGGCGGTAGGGGGCGTTGACGGTGTCCATCTCGGTGGGATTGTCGACGACGATGGGCGTGATGAAGGCGACGAGTTCGGAGGTGGCGACCTCTCGGTCCATGGACTGGAAGAGGAGCCCGATGAGGGGGATGTCGCCGAGGAGGGGGACCTTGCGGCGGACATCGGACTCTTCGGATCGGAGGATGCCGGAGATGACGACGGTCTGCTGGTCGCGGATGATGAGCTGGGTTGTGGTTTCGCGGCGATCGACGATGAACTGGTTGTTGATGCTCACGCCGGGCGCGATGGATGAGAGTTCGAGGTTGACTCGGAGGTCGACATCGCGGTTCACGGTGATGCGCGGTCGGACGCGGAGCTGGATTCCGACGGCGCGGTAGTCGGTGGACTGGATGAGCGAGCCCTGGTCGGTGGTCTGCGAGTCGGTGATGAAGGGGATGTCCTGGCCGTCGAAGAACTCGGCTTCCTGGTTGTCCGCGGTGAAGATGCGCGGCTCGGAGAGGATGTTGACGGCGGTCTTCTGGGCGAGCGCCTGGAGGATGACATTGAGGTCGACATTGGCGTTGAGGACGGAGGTGTTGAAGAGCGAGCCGACGAAGTCGTCCTGTGTTCCCTCGGCGTCGAACCCGATCGAGAACGCGTTGTCGGGGTTCTCGGGCGAGATGTTGGACGAGGACCAGCGGAGCCCGAGGGAGGTGGCATCGGCGAGGGAGATCTCGGCGATGACGGCGGAGATGAGGACCTGCCTGCCTGGCTGGTCGAGCTTCTCGAGCAGGTCGACGACGGACTGTCGGTACTCGGGTGGCGAGAGGATCATGACGGCGTTCTGGCGCCAGACGGGGACGATTCGGATGCGGCCAACGAGGTTGGATGCGCCGCGGTTCTCGGTGGGGACGCGGGCGCTCTGCCACCAGAACTGGAGGAGGTCGGGGGTGTCTGCGGCGTCGTCGCCGGTGTCTGCGGGGTCCTGGGAGAAGGGGGAGACGGAGGTGCCGCCCTCGGAGAGCCCGGATTCTGCGCGGCGGATCTCGGCGATGGTGCCCTCGGTGGCGAGCAGGGCGTTGAGTTGTTCGGCGAGTTCCTCGGCGTTGGCGTGCTTGAGTTCGACGATCTCGGGGAGCCCGACATCCTGTGGCTGGTCGAGTCCCCGGATGATCTCGTCGATGACGAAGAGGTTGTCGGGCGACTTTGCGATGACGACGAGGCGTCCGGCTTCGGGGAGTGCCTGGAAGGTGAACTGGCCGGCGAGGCGGCCGACACCGCTGGAGGCGCCGCCCTGTGTGGTGCCGGGCTGGCCGAAGAGCCCGAGGAGCAGGTCGCGGACCTTGATGGGGTCTGAGTGTTCGAGGTCGTAGATGCGTGGGACGACGGCCTCTTCGCGGAGGGGCTGGTCCCAGACCTCATCGACGAGCTGGGCGATCTGCTGGACGATGGATTCTTCGGCGACGACGGTGACCGAGTTCTGCTGGGCGTTGGCGGTGACGCGGAGGTTGGCGCTGGGGGTCGCGGAGGACTGGTCCTCTTCCTGCTGCGGGCGTCCGCGGAAGAAGTTCATGCGTTGCTGCTGTTCGCTCTGGGCGCCCTGCGCATCGTCATCCTCGAAGAGCTCGCGGATGTTCTCGGCGACCTGCTCTGCGTCGGCGAATCGGAGGCGGAAGGTCTGGGTGCCGAGGGAGGTCTCGCTGGGTCTGTCGAGCGAGTTGACGAGGCGTTCCATGCGCTGGAGCAGCGCGATGTTGCCGCGGACGACAATGGCGTTGGACTGCTCGTCGATGGCGAGGCGGGCGTAGGAGGGCAGCGCATCTTCGAGGACGGTTTCCATGTTCTTGGCGTTGTTGTACCGCAGCGAGAAGACTTTCTCGGCGATGTTGCCGACATCCTGCCGGTCGAGGACCGATTCGTCGGGGCCGATGACGAGGACATCCTGTCGGTCGATCTCTTCGATGTTGCGGAGGAGGATGATGTCGGCGCGTTCGACGACGGCGACGCCGGCCTGCTGGAGGGCGAGGAAGACATAGTCGAGGGCGAGCGACTGGGGGATGGGCTCATCATTGATGATGGTGATGCGGAGGTTGAGCACATCGCGCTGGGGTAGGACGATTTTGCCCGTGGACTCGACGATGAAGGGGATGACCTTCTCGACGGTGACATCGCGGAAGGCGAGGGTGGTGGTCTGGCCTTCCGTCGGGCGGCGGCCGAGGGCGTCGCGCCCGGGGGGCGTGTCCTGCTGCGCGAGCGAGGCGGGGGCGCCGGCGGCGAGGATGAGTGCGGCCGCGGCGGCGGAGGCGAGGATCGCCCGGGCCGGGTTCGCGGTCGTGCGTGGTTGAGCGCTGCGTTGGGGCATGGTGGTCCTCGGTCGTTGCGGTGTGGCGCTGTGTGCCTTGCGTCGGCGTCTTGTTGGGTGTGGTGTCGGGTGTGTGGCCCGGGCGGTCTGTGATCGTGGTCAGTTCGATTCGGCGGTCGATTCGGCCGGTGGTTCCTGGGCGCCGATCTCCCTTGGCGGGGGCGGCGGATCTTCGAGGAACTCGGCGGTGGTGCGTTCGAAGAGGGGGACATCGAACTCGACGCCGTTCCATCGGAGCTTGGCCGACCATGGCGGTCGGGTGGAGACGACGGTGACGCCCGAAGCTTCCTCGCCGATGCGGAGTCGTCGATCGTTCTCGAACCAGACGACATCGCCCATCATGGCGATGATGGCGGGCCCGGAGTAGCGGGAGGGCGGTGGCGGCGGGGGGGGTGGGGCGTCGTCCTCATCGTCCTCCTCGACCACGGGGCGGGGCGGTGGGGGCGGCGGCGGCGGGGGTGGCGGCGCCGGCGGTGTGAAGAACGGGGAGCGTCCGGTGAGGCGGTCGCGGTTGGTGGCGACGCGCTGCTCGTAGCGCTCGGCCCATGCCGTGGGATCGCGGAGCGATTCGGCGCTGGTCGGGCCAGCCCATGGGAGCCGGACGAGCGTTGCGATGGCGACGAAGAAGGCGATGGCGAGCGCGAGGGTGGCGACGACCGCGGCGGCGATTCCGAATGGGCCGATACGGCCGGCGGCATCCTTGAATTGGTCTGCGAGTGGGTGGTTCATGTGCCGCCTCCGGTGTTGGGGGCGAGCACCCAGACCTCCGGGCTGATGGTGCCCGAGAGGAAACCGCGGGCATCGCGTTCGGCGCGGCGGACGGAGGCCTGGCGGACCATGGTGACTTCGGGAGCGCGTTCGAGATCGGCGAGGACACCGAGGACGGCGTCGGGCGAGCCTTCGAGCTGGATGTCGAACCCGACACGGACGATGCGTCGTCCGGCTGGGATGGCCGAGTCGTCGAGGGCGCCGCGTGGGATGGGGATGGGGCGGGCCTGGGTGAGGTCCCACGCGGTGAATCCGCGGTCGGTGAGGATCTGTGTGACGCGGGCGCGGAGCTGGGCGGAGCGCTCATCTTGCTCGCCGAGGGGCATGATGGCGCCGAGGTCGGTGATGGCCGAGGCGAGTTCGCCCTGGGCGCGTTCGAGGGATGCGAGGCGTTGTTCGAGGCGCTCGACGCGGTCGCGGGCGGATTGTGCTTGGGCGCGCGAATCCGCGGTGGCGACGAGGGTGGGCTCGATGATCGCGAAGTAGGCGACGAGCGCGAGCACGAACCATGTGAGCCAGCGGGCCGAGCGCGGGAGGCGTCCGAAGCGATCGCGGATGGATGCGAGCATGGCGGCGGTCGCGGGGTCGCGTCTGGATTGGTTCGTGGTGTGGTTGGGCATCGGGGTCAGGCGCCTCTTCTTTTCTGGAGTTCGGCGCGGAACATCTCGACCTCTTCTTCGAGTCGTTGGCGGTCGGCGTCTTCGATGTCCCTGCGGGTGGAGGCGAGGCGGCGTTTGACGAACTGGTCGCGCAGGGCCGCGTCATCGAGGGCCGCGACCTGCTCTTGTGTGATGGGCTCGGGGATGGGGTCGGGCTCGGAGGGGGTCTCGCCGGGGCGCTCGAAGGCGGCGCGGCGGTCGGGGCGGTCGGCGGCGGGCTGGTCGGAGCCCGAGGTTGGGTCGGCGTCCGCGACGGCGGGCGGGTCGGCGGGAGGAGCGGCCGGGGTGGATGCGGGCGTGGAGGATGGTGAGGATGCGCCGGTTGGTTTGGGTGTCGTGGGGCGCGGGCGGGCGGCGGCGGGATTGGCGAACTTCGTACCCTCGGTGGCGCCGGGGGTGTTAAGGAATTCCCGGGCGCGCTCGCCATAGAGGATCACGGCGAGGGGGGTCTCGGCGTAGTTGGACTCGAGGCTGCGGGCTTCGGCGTAGGGGTTGGCGATCTGGACGGTGACCTGGAACTCGACGGGGCGTGAGGTGGACTCGGCATCCCTGCGCTGCGATCGGTCGAGCACGCCACCGGTGAAGACGCCGGTGGTGTTGAGCGTCTGGACGAACTCGTTGACGATCTGCTGGTCGTCGGCGACGCCCCGGAGGACGATGCGCTCTCCGACGGCGAGCTGGATGGAGTCGAGGTCAGCGCCGATCGGCAGCGCAGCGCTGGCGTCTGCGAGGAGCTTGGTCAGCGGCCATCGGAGTTGCCGCACGGCGCGGTAGAGGGCGAGTTGCGCGGTGACATCATCGGATTCGCGCCAGGATGCGAGGGCGTATCGGACGGGGTTGTCGCGGAGTTCATCGAGTGACTGGGAGGATGAGCGTGCGCCGGTGGCCTCGCTGAGGCGTTGTTCGAGCGTGGCGGCGCGCGCCTGGAGCGTGGCGCGTTCGAGCGTGGCGGCCGCCCAGGGGAAGAGCAGGGCGACGGCGATGCCGGCGGCGATCGCGAGCGCGGCGACGGCGGGGCGTGCGAGGGCGGCGGTGGCGCGATCGAGCGCGGTGCGCTGTTTCGTGGGCGGGTCGGGGCGGATCGAGAAGAGCGGATCGGTGGGGTCGGCGGCGAGGCGCTCGGTCGCGAGCAGCGCTGCGCCCAGTGTGGGCGCGAACTCGGCGAGCCAGTCCGGGGTGATGGGCGGATTGGATGATGGCGATGCGAAGGCGATGCGGGCGCAGAGCCGTTCGAGCGTTCCGGAGTCGATGGCGATCGCGGATGCGAGCCGGTCGACGGAGGCGGTCTGGAGCGGCGCGGTGATGGCGACGCTGGCGGCGGCGGCGTCGGCCTGGTCGCGCGCGGTGGCGGCGGGATCGGCGCTGGGGGTGATGCGGATGGACCGTGCGATGATGCCATCGCGCCCGATGGCGGCCGCGGCGGTTCTGGCGCTTTGTCCGGTGGTGGACCACGCGAGGCTGCCGCCGGATGGATCGAGCAGTGCGAACAGCGCGACGGGTTCGGGGAGCCAGTGGCGCTGGGGCGCGCGCTGGCGCTGCTTTGGCTTGTCGTTGCCGGCGGATGCGGATGTGAGGGCGTTGAGCGCCTGGTCGACGGGATCCTCGGGTTGGTTGGCGGATGCGGCGTCGGGGACCCAGCCGGTGAGGATGCCCCTGACGAGCCCATCGCCGTTGGGCGCGGGGGTCTGGATTCGTCCCCACGCGCGTCGATGGGATGGGATGCGGGAGGGGAGTTCGGCCTCGGCGAGCAGCGCGAGGGCGGCCTGGATCTCGGCGGGATCGCCGACGGGGGTGGCCACGGGCTTGCAGATGGCGCGGTCGGCGGGGATGAGCGAGACGATCTGGTCCATGCCGCGTTCGGCGGCTCGGCGGATGAGGGCGTTGATGGCGTCGATGGAGGCGGATTCGGCGAGGATGATGCGCCGATCGTGGAGGAGCACGAGGGTGGCCCTCTTGGCATCGCAGGCGATGGCCGCGATGCGAGAGGGCTCGGCGGGGGTGGCGGCGCCGGCGCGTGTCGTCCGTGTCGCGTTGCCGAGCGGGTTGTTGCGGCCGCCTTGCTGGCTCATCGGACGATCATCTCCGTGATGGGGATGGGGAGTGCGGTCTGCTGGACGGTCGCCTGGATCTGGACCTCGTATCCGGTCGCGGTGTCGATGCCTCGGGAGGTGATGATGTAGGCGCTGGACTGGACATCGATGTAGCGGGCGACGATCTGGAGCTGTCCGGCGGGGATGAATTCGAGGAGGTCCAAGATAGTGTCGAAGCTGCCGCCGCGCTGGGTTCTGGCGAAGAGGAGGAGGTCTGCAGCGCCCTCGCCTGCGATGCCTCTGAAGATGGGGGTCAGTTGGAGGACATCGCGTGAGGTGGTATTGAGATTGATGCGTCCCGGAACCGGTGCGCCCTCGGGGTCGTCGAAGGTGCATCGCGCGAGGATCTGTTCGAGTTGGGCGCGGGTGAGCGGCTGGACGGCCTGCGGCTGGAGTGCGGGGTCGCCGGACTGCTGGGCCATCTGCGGGAGGGTGGTGCCGATGAAGTCGGTGAGGAAGTTCTCGCCCTGCAGCGCGTAGCTGAGGATGACGCGGGCCTGGATGGGGGTGAGGTTGTCGATGGTTGAGAGCACCTGCGCCTCGGTGGCCGCCGGGAGATAGAGGCGGGGCTCGCCATCCTCGGCGAGCACGGGCTCGACACTGGCGGTGGTGAGGTGCTCGGACCAGCCGGCGTCGAGCCTGCCATCGCGGTCGTCGTTGGGGAAGGCGGTGTCGGCATCGTCCTCGTTGGCGTCGAGGCGGTGGTTGAGGTTCCAGTCTTCGCCGCGGACTTCCTCGATGGGGATGTTGCGGACGAGTTCGAGTTCGCGGATGGTGCGCATCGGCGCGTTGCGGGGCTCATAGGGGGATGGGAATCCGGCGTAGGCGCTGCGCTCGGCGCCGAACTGCCGGATGATGTCATCGCCGTCGATCCAGTCGAGAATGGAGGCGGCGACATCCTCGGTCATGGTCTCGAGTTCCATGAGGTCTTCCATGGCGGTGGGGAAGGCGGCGAGGCGGTTGATGTTGAGCTTGGCGTGGGCGTCGAGCGGGCCGAGGCGTGAGGTGTTGTCGAACTCGTGGGTGATCTCCCAGACGGCGCCGTTGAGGTTGCCCTGCGCGACGGCGACGAGGTCGGATCGGACGAGGAATCCGCCGGGGTTCTGTCCTGTGGAGAGGGTCTGTTCGAGGCGTGCGATGATCGATTCGACGCCGGAGCGTGCGGCCCAGTAGGCGCGGACGCGAGCGACGGCTTCGCGGGAGGCACCGGCGTCGGAGAGGGCCGTGGACTGGAGCGCGAGCAGGACGACGCCGGTGACGGCCATGGCGCCGATGACGAGGATGAGGGCGAAGGAGGGGCGGTTTTGATGGCGCGAGCGGCGGGGGATGCCGGCGTGCGGGGCGGCGATGCGCGGTTCGGCGCGGCGTGATGTTGTGGGGGATGTGGTGGTCATCGCGCGCCCGTGCCTCCTGTGCCGGAGGTGGTGTCGGAGCCGCTGATGGTGACGAATGGGACCGGGACGCGATCGATGGCGACGGTGCGGATGGCGGTGGCGGTGGCTCGGGCGGTGTCATCGCGGGCTTCGATGACGATGCGGACGGCGTGGGGGAGGCCATCTGAGTCCGAATCCCACTCGGATTGCCAGCGCTGGCCATCGAATGCGGTGATGGCGAGCCTGGTGATGCCCTCGGTGACGGGCTCGACGACGCCTCCGCCCTCGGGGACATCATCGGGCATGGGGTCGGCGCGGCGCCAGAGCGTGTGGGCGGTGGGGATGGGGAGCGCGGCGGCGTCGGCGCGCGAGCGTCGGCGCGGCTGTGCGGGGGCGCTGAATCCGGGGAGCGGCTCGCCGCCGATGGAGGGGCCGGGCGCTGCGCGGTACTGGATCTCGTACTCGCCGGATTCGGGCTGGGTGTCGATGGACCGGACCCGGCGATCGGAACGGGCGAAGAAGAGGATCTCGTCGAATTCGGACTGGGATCGGAGCGCATCGCCGCGGTCGGTGATGCGGAGCATGACGTAGAAGAGGTCGCCGTCGCGGAGTGTTCCCTGGAGGTCGCGGCGGAGGAATTCGGCGGCGAGGTCGGCTCGGCGCTGTGCCTCGGCGTGGGCATCGACGGCGGTGCGTGCTCGGAGAGATTGTGAGAGCCCGACGGCGGCCGCGGCGGCGACGAGCGCTGCGACGACGCCGGCGACGATGAGTTCGATGAGGGTGAAGCCGGTGGGGCGGGAGAAGAGGTATTCACCACAGAGGGCCGCAGAGGGGCGCAGAGGAAGAGTGGGAGGAGAAGAGGGGGTTTTTGTGGGGGGAGGAGGGAGAGGGGGAGATGCGGAGGATTGGGGGAGGTGGTTGGGTGAGTCTTGGAGTGTGGGGTGTGTGTGGGGAAGGTGTTGGCGCGGGGTGGGCGCTGTTGGCTTTGCTGGTGCCTGGTGCGTGAAGTGTTGTGGTGTATCGCTCGCCATCTCAGGCGCCCTCCCGGTCGATGGTGGAGTCCGGGGCGCGCTCGGGGTCGGGGTCGTCGCCGAGGCGTGGGGCGATGCGGGCTTCGATGGTGAGGGAGCGTTCGCGTCCGCCGGAGGTCCAGAAGACGGTGCAGACGACGGTGTCGGCTTCTCCGGGGCCGGCGGTGCTGATGTCGATGGAGTAGGCGTAGTCGTCGAACGGGGCTTCGAAGGGGCCGCTGTCGCGGAAGGTCCGGTTGAAGTCTTCCGTGCCGGTGGCGAGGACGAGGTTGAGGCGTTCGTCGGCGAGCTGGGCGGCGTTGTAGAGGTGGCGGCCCTCGGTCTGCATGGAGATGGCGCGCCCGGTGAGCCCGACGACGATGGCGAGCCCGACGCCGAGGATGACGCCGGCGACGAGGACCTCGGCGAGGAGGAAGCCACGGCGTGAGGCGGGCGGGATCACCATGCGACCTCCCCGAGGCCCTGGGCGTCGAGGTCGAGGGTCTGGACTCGGATGAGCCCTTGCGCGGTGAGTTGTTGGAGGTCGAGCGCGGCCGGGTCGGTGATGGTGCGGACGCGTCGGGCGTCGCTGGAGAGGCGGATCTCGAAGAGCTGGCGGTTGCCGCGGGCTTCGCCGGGGGGTGCGAGGACGATGGTGGTGCGCTGGCCGATGACTGCGGGGTCGTTGAGGATGATGCCGAAACCATCTTCGAATCGCTGCGGGGCATCGTTGCGGAGGATGCTGGCGATGCGGAGGGCGTTGAGGGTAACGGGCGCGATGAGGGGGTCGGGCTCCCAGTCGCCCTGGAGGAGCGCGAATCGTCCGACCCGGACGGGTCGGGACATGACGGAGAACGAGCCGCCGGATTCGCTCGATGTCGCGTTGGCGGCGCGGCGGGCGGATTCGGGCGGTGTGTACCGGACGAGCATGGGCTGGGCGCGGGTGGTGGCTCGGCGGGCCGCGGCGTCGAAGAGGGCGCCGAGGCGTTCGGCCTCGACGAGCTGGGCGCGGGCGCCGGCGGTGGTGATGCGCGCGACGATGATGCCGCTGAGCACGGCCAGCAGGACGAGCACGACGAGGATCTCGATGATGGTGAAGGCGCGGTGCATGAAGGAGGAGGCATCAGGGATCGGGGATCAGGGATCCGGTGAAGAGGGAAGATCAGGGTCTGACGACATCGGCGTCTTCGCCTTCGCCGCCGGGCTGGGCATCACGGCCGTAGGAGACGATGTCGAAGTCGACATTCTTGCTTCCGGGGATGACGAGGAGGAACTTGTTGCCCCACGGGTCGAGCAGCGCATCGGCGGACTCGACATAGGGGGCGTTGGCCGACCAGGCGCTCTCGTTGGCGAAGGAGGGCTTCTCCCAGAGGACATCGATGGTCGAGCCCTCGGGGGGCATGCCGTGGTCGGCGATGAAGAGTCGCATGGCGCTGACGAGCGATGAGGCGTTGGAGGTGGCGACGGCGGTCTTTGACTGGCCGATGCGGCTGAAGATGCGGGGGGCGATGACGGCGGCGAGGACGCCGATGATCACCACGACGACGATGATCTCGATGAGGGTGAAGCCGCGGCGGGCGGGGCGGTTGCGCTGGGTCGTGCGGCGGCGGGGCGAGGGACGGTTGGTCATCCGATGGACTCCTGGAGTTCGAGCAGTGGCAGGAAGATGGCGAGCAGAATGAACACCACGGCGAACGCGGCCCCGACGATGAGCATCGGCGGGAGCAGCGTGGTGACGACTTTCAGTGATCGTTCGGTTTTTTCCTCGAAGACATCCGCGGCCTCGGTGAGCATCTGGTCGAGGCGACCGGTTTTCTCGCCCATGGCGGTGACCTGGATGAGCAGGGGTGGGAAGAGCCCTGAGCGTTCCATGGGTTCGGCGATGGTGCGGCCGTGGGCGACCTCGTCGGCGACCTCGTCCATGGCGGCGGTGAGGGCGGCGTTGCCGAGTGTGTCGCGGACGATGCGGAGGGACTGGAGGACGGGGAGGCCGGCGCCGGTGAGGGTGCCGAATGTGCGGGTGAATCGTGCGACGGCGATGTCGCGGACGAGTGTTCCGAGCGCGGGTGCGCGGAGCATGAACGAGTCGATCGCGAGGCGCGGTGCGGGCGAGCGCCACGCGGCGCGGGCGATGACGAGGGCGAGGGCCGCGCCGATGGCCATGGCCCACCACCAGTCGGTCATGAGGTTTGCCATGCCCTGGACGACGCGGGTTGGCCAGGGCATGACGGTGATCTGTCCCTCGGCCGAGGCGATGACCTGCGGCACGACGACGGTGACGATGGTGATGATGGCGCCGACGATGAAGACCATGAGGACGGCGGGGTAGAGCAGCGCGCCGAGGATCTGGCCGCGGAGCCTCGCGGCGCGGTCGAGGAGGGTGGCGGCGTGGTCCATGACCTCGCCCATGCGGCCGGATGCCTCGCCGGCGTTGACGAGCGCGATGACGAGGTCGTCGAACGGTTTGCCGACGGAGCGCATGGCATCGGCGAGCGTTCGGCCCTGCTCGACATCCTTGATGATGGATTCGAGCATGGCCTTCTGGGCGGGCGAGCGGCCCTGGCGGGCGATGGTCTTGAGCGAGGGCACGAGGGGGAGCCCGGCCCGCATGGCGACGGAGAGTTCGCGGATGAGTGTGGCCATCTCGCGGCGGGTCATGCTGGAGCGCTGCGAGAATGGGAAGGCGCCGGCGGGGCTGTCGGCGCGTCGCGTGGATGCGGTGGAGGCTGGTCTGGTTCGCGCGCCGGCGTTGGCGGCGGGCGTGCGTTGGCGTGCGGCGTCTTCGACGATGCGCTTGGGGGTGATGCCCCGGGCGAGGAGCAGGCGTGTGGCGGCGGCGCGGTCGTCGGCCTCGATCGTGCCGGCGTTGGCGGCGGCGCCCATGGCCTCGTAGCGGAAGAGCGGCATCAGTGCCCGCCCTCGCCGGTGGAGTGGGCGTCGGCGTGGGCGCCGCTGGTTTCGCCGGAGTGGGCGTTGGAGTGGCCGTTGGTGTCGACATCCTGTGTGGTGCGGAGCACCTCTTCGATGGTGGTGAGCCCTGCGGCGGCCTTGCGCATGCCATCGCCGCGCATGGTGATGTGGTCAGCGCCCGCGAGCGCGAGCATGCCCTGGGCCGAGCGTCGTTCGCTGATCGCCTCGCGGAGGGCGGTGTTGATGACGAGGAGCTCGTAGAAGCCCTGTCGTCCGCGATGCCCGGTGTTCGAGCACTTGTCGCACCCGCGGCCGATCGTGCACTGCCCGCCGGTGAACATGTCGCGTTCTTGATGGCTCAGGCGGTGTGCCTGGGCCTCGGTGATGGCGACCCTGGTGGCGCAGTTGGAGCAGACCCGGCGGCCGAGGCGCTGGGCGATGACGCCCTCGAGGACGCTTGCGAGGAGGAAGGGTTCGACATCCATGTCGAGGAGGCGGCCGATGGCCGAGACGGCGTCGTTGGTGTGGAGGGTTGAGAAGAGCAGGTGGCCGGTGAGGGCGGAGCGGATGGAGATGTCGGCGGTCTCGGTGTCGCGGATCTCGCCGACCATGATGACATCGGGGTCCTGGCGGAGGATGGAGCGGAGGCCGGACGCGAAGGAGAGACCGCGCTTCGGGTTCACGGGGATCTGGTTGACGCCCGAGAGTTCGTACTCGACGGGGTCCTCGATGGTGATGATCTTCTTGGTGGGCGAGTAGAGTTTGGTGAGCGCGGCGTAGAGGGTGGTTGTTTTGCCGGAGCCGGTGGGTCCGGTGACGAGCACCATTCCGTGGGGGAGCTGGATGAGGCGGTCCATCGCGTCGCGGTGGGACTGCGACATGCCGAGGGTCTTGAGGTCGAGTGTGATGGCTTCCTTGTCGAGGATACGCATGACCACCGATTCGCCGTAGATGGTGGGCACGGTGGAGACGCGGATGTCGACCTTTCGGCCTTCGAAGCGGAGGGTGATGTGCCCATCCTGTGGGACATAGCGCTCGGCGATGTTCATGCCGGCCATGATCTTGACGCGGGAGGTGATGGCGGGCTGGAGGTGCTTGGGGGGCGAGGCCTGCTCGATGAGCACACCATCGACGCGGTACTTGACGACGAGGCGGTGGTCGAAGGGTTCGATGTGGATGTCGGAGGTGCGTGAGCGGATGGCTTCGAGGATGATGAGGTTGACGAGGTTGATGAGCGTTGGCTGCTCGGCCATCCGGTGGAGCTCATCGGCGTCGACGGCCTCGAGGTTGGCCAGGTCGTCGCCCTCGGAGGGGGTGGGGCCGCCGAGGCGGGCGGCGAGGTCGGCGGCGGTGGTGCCGTAGGCCTCGTTGAGGAGCGCCTGGAGGACCTGCTGGGTGACGGCGACGGGCTCTGCGGGCGCGTGGCAGAGGATGGAGACCTCGGCGCCGGCGTCGGCATCATGGGCGTCGAGCATGGCGACCCGGACGGTGATGCCATCGTCGGAGGTGGCGAAGGGGACCGCGCGGAGGCGCATGGCATCCTCGGGGTCGAGGCGGAGGGCGAGGGCGCGATCGAGGGGTGGGCGCTCGGCGAGCGGTTCGGAGGAAGCGTGGGCGGCGGGCTGGTGATCGCCCGAGGTGTCGGCCGCCAGTTCCTCCTCCTGCTGCTCGATGTTCGGGCCAAGTGCTGTCATGCGCTCGCTTTCGTGGGATTCGGGCGATTGGAATGTCGGGTGCGGGGCGTGCGGGTGATGGATGGTGACGGGTCAGAGCCTTGGGTAGTCGAGCCCGTAGCCGTAGAAGAAGATGCTTCCTCCGGCGGTGTCGGGGAGGGCAAGGTACTGCTGTTCGGTCAGGATTTCCTTGAGTTCGTCTCTGTGGCGTCGGTCGAGTTCGAGGCGCTCGGCCCGGAGCTTCGAGAGCGGGTGGTCTTCGCCCCAGCCCATGTGCTGGCGCCAGTTGCCCTCCGGGGATTCGGGCTCGGGGGAGCGCGCCTTCCTGATGAACTCCGGGGTCTCCTCGCGTTCGAGCGAGAGGCGGATGTCGATCTCCTTCTGGTTCATCTGGCGGACCTCGGCGCGGTAGCGCTGGAGGAGGGCGGTGGTGCGCTCGACCTGGTCCGGGGAGAGGCCAGTTGCGGTCTCTGCGGCGAGGATCTGCTTCTCGATCCTGGTCGGCTTGATATACATGGCGTACGCATCCTCGCGGAACGCGTTCATGATGTTCTCGGCGATGTCTTCGGGGAGTGCCGCGGCGATCTGGCGCGCGAAGCGTTCGTTGACATCGCAGATGGCGGTGCGGGCGCGGACCGCGCGGAAGTAGACCTCCTCGGCTCGGTCGGGATCGCTTTTGACGAGGTCTGCGAACCCATCGGACTCGTCCTCGAGGAGGCGCTCGCGCCGGACGAGGGCCGCGTCGAGCTGCTCGGCGTACTGCTCGAGCAGTTCCTTGATCTCGCTGGTCATCGCGTCGTCGGGGACGATGCGCGCGACGAGCCTGACGATGTCGACGGACTCGCCGGCGAGGCGGCCAGCGCCCATTTTCTTGATGCGGCGGAGTTCTCTCTCGACGATGGGCCAGCGGCCTTCCTGCTCTGCGGTGAGCATGGTGGTGACATCGTCGAGGAATCGTCGCTCGAGCTGCGTCGCGCGTTCGGTCCATTCCTGGCGCATGGGCCAGACCTTGTCGAGCAGGCGCTGGTCCTGGAGGATCTCGGCCCGTTCGATGAGGTCGCTGGCCTCGCGTCGCATGGCGCGGTGCCCCTGCTGCCACTCGGTGTAGAACGCGTCGTAGAGGGCCTCGAGCATCTGTTGCTCGGTGTCGCCGAGTTCGAGGACGCGGACGAAGACCTCCATGTCGCTGCGGGTGAGCTGGGGGCCGGCGGCGCCGGATTCGGGGAAGTAGGTCGTGGCCATGGTCGAGACCTGGGCGGTCGCGACGGGGGTGCCCAGCAGGGCCATGCAGAGGCATGCCGCGAGGGTCGCGGTGATGCGGCGGGGTGGCGCGTTCGTGATCGGGCGCTGGCGGGGGGTGGATCGGATGCCGGGTTGTGCTCGCGTGGGCATGGGCGTCTCCCTGTGGTTGGGGTGGGTTGGCGGCTCGGTCGCCGCTCAGCCCACGAGGACGCGCTGGGGCGGGGCATCGGTCGTCGAATCGGTCGTCGGCTCAGGCGTCGGGGCCTCGGCGGCGATCTCGGCCCGGGCCCCTCGGGGAGCCTTGGCGATCGTCGTCGGATCTTTCGAAGTCTGGTCCGCGGCGCCAGTCGCGCGGGGCCTCCGGGGCCGGGAGCCTGGCCTGCTGGTCTTCGGTGAGGACTGAGCGGACCTCTTCGAGGATCTTGTTGTCGAAGTCGCGTCGGGCCTGCCGGGCGATGCGCATCTCGGGGTCGCGTCCGCCGCCGCCCATGAAGTCCATGACGGATCGGTTCTCTTCGGCGCGGTCGATGGCGGTGCGCCAGCGGTCGTTGAGGGCGGTGACCTCGCGGTCGTGGCGGAATCGGATGTCCTGGAGTCGCTGGCGCTGGTCATCCGTGAGGTCGTCGAAGCCGCTGGCGGCGTCCATGGCGCTGGCGGCGACGGACTCGCGGTAGACCTGGGGGTACGCCTCGCGGTTGAACGCCTGCTCGATGGCGCCGCGGTCGGCTTCGGGGAGGGCGGCCTCCATCTGGCGGACGAAACGGAGGTGGACATCGCGGACGCGCTTGGCCTGTTCTGAGCCATCCTCGAGGAGTTTGTTGATGGTTTCGAAGTCGCCGGTGCGCCAGAGTTCCATGCCGCGGGCCATTCCGGACTCGTAGACGCGGTTGCGTTCGATGAGCACGCGGTCGAGTTCGCGGGCGTAGGTGTCGAGCATCGGGTTGATGGCATCGCGTGCTGCGGGGGAGAGTTCGGTGTCCTCGACGACCCGGATGAGGTCGACGGTTTCGCCTGAGATGATGCCGCCGTTGGGGAGCGTGCGTTCGCGCCTGCGGAGGCGTTCGAGGTCCTCCCACTTGAGGTCCTGCTCTGGGGTGAGGAGGAGGCGGTAGTCCTCGAGGAATGTGGTTTCGAGCTTCTGCTTCTTTTCCTGCACTTCGGCGACGACGGTCTGGAGTTCCTGCCAGACGCCGGGGTCGCGGGACTCGCGGAACTCATCGCGTGCGCCATCGCGGATGCGCTGCCACTCGTTGCGGACGATGGTGAACTCTGCGAGGTAGGCGTCGAGCATTCCGCTGGCGGCGTCGCGCTGGGCTTCGGTGAGGTTGAGGAGTCGGGCGTATCGGGCGAGTTCCTCGGAGGTGAAGTCGGGGTTGTCGACATTCATCATGCCCATGCGGAACTGGGCGTTGGCCGGGGCGGCGACCGCGAGCAGCCCGATGAACGCGGCGATGGCGAGGGTGAGGGTCCGTCGGATGCTGAAGGTGTGTTGCATTGGTGTTCTCCACACGGTGTTCGGAGGTCGTCGCGGACTCCGAGGGCGGGGTGCGACCGGGTTTCCTGGCAGGATGTGCACTCTCGCCATCCGGGTGCGCCTGACGCGGGCACGCGGATGATACGGATGGCGGGTGTGGGGAATCGCGTGGCGGCCTGCGTGGGCGCGCGGGACCGCCGGCGGCGTTTCCGTCCTTGCCCAACATCACGGTACAAGTGATCTTGCACGGGATCGCGGAATTGCGGGTGCTTCTGGTTTGTGGGTGCTGCGGAGCGGGGTTCGGGACAGCGCTGGCGACGGTGGGGGGTTATTCCGTTCCGCGATCGGACAGTGCGCGCCCGCGGTTGCGAGCGGCGGTGAGGGCGCGGGCGATGATGGTGGGGAAGTCATCGTCTGACAAGGACTTGAGGGCCGCGGCGGTGGTGCCGCCGGGCGAGGTCACGGCGGTGCGGAGTGCGGCGATGTCGGGGGGGGTCGGTGGGGTGGGGTGGGGCGTGCCGGCGGGGTCGCGGGTCATGAGGGAGATGCTGCCGAGGAGGGTCTGGCGGACGATGGGGTCGGCTTGGTCGCGGGGGATTCCGAGTTCGATGGCGGCGCTGATGACGGCCTCGGCGTAGGCGAAGAGCAGGGCGGGGCCGGAGCCGGCGACGGCCGTGAACGCGTCGATGAGGGATTCGGGGAGGCGGGTGACGGTGCCGACGCTGGCCATGAGGTCGGTGGCGAGTTCGATGTCGCGGGGCGTGGATGCGGGGGCGGGGGCGATCGCGGAGCATCCGAGTCCGATGCTGGCGGGGGTGTTGGGCATGATGCGGATGGGTCGTATGTTTGCCCCGAGGGAATCAGAGATTGTGCTGAGGGTGGTTCCGGCCATGATGGAGATGACCGGGAGTGCGGGGAGGGGGGCGAGTTTTTGCCACTCAGTGGCGATATCTGGGAAGACCTGGGGCTTGACGGCGAGCACGAGGGCATCGGGGGTGGCGGTGAGGAGTTCTTGGTGGAGGTCGGCGGCGGTCGGAACGGCGCGGGTGTGGTGCTGGCGTTCGAACCGGGCTCGCTTCTCGGGGTTGGGGTCAGCGACGAGGAACCGCGGGGGTTGGGAGGCGTTGTGGGTGGCGGCGTTGATGGCGCCTTCGATGATGGCGGATGCCATGGCGCCGCCGCCGAGGAAGGCGTAGCAGGGGGGCTGGTCGCGCTCCTGGGGTGTGGCGGGGGTGGTGTCGACGGGGGGAGCGGTCATGGCGGTGTGGTGTGTTGGGGGCTGGGATGCGGCGTGGGAGGGGGTGTTGGGGTGTCGGGGCTACACTAGCGATCTGTGGCGATTGGGCGTCCGGTGCCGATGAGCAAGAGGTGAGCGAGCGGACGGTTGGCGGGATTGTGGCGGCGCCATCGGATGCGTTTGTGGTTTGGAGCAGTCAGGCATGTCGGCGTTGAACACGCTTGAATTCGAGAAGCCGCTTCTTGCGATCGAGTCGCAGATTCGCGAACTGGAGGCCTCGGCGAGGCTCAACGGGCGCGACATGGGCGAGGAGATCGCAGCGCTGCGTGATCAGCACGGGGCGCTGCTGGCGAAGATCTACAGCAATCTCTCGCCGTGGGAGACGGTGCGTGTGGCGCGGCATCCGAAGCGTCCCCAGTTCCGCGATTACATCGACCTGATGGTGAAGGATTTTTGCGAGCTGCACGGGGATCGTCGGTACGGCGATGATCCGGCGCTGGTGACGGGGCTGGGGCGGATCGGTTCGATCAAGTGCATGCTGATCGGTCATCACAAGGGGCGTGACACGGCGGAGAAGCTGGATTGTCACTTCGGGTGTGCGCACCCCGAGGGGTATCGCAAGGCGCTGCTGAAGATGCAGATGGCCGAGAAGTTCGGTCTTCCGATCGTGACCTTTGTCGATACGCCGGGGGCGTATCCGGGGCTTGGCGCGGAGCAGCGCGGCCAGGCGGAGGCGATCGCGGTGAACCTCCGCGAGATGAGCCGTTTGAAGACGCCGATCGTTTCCGTGGTGATCGGCGAGGGTGGTTCGGGGGGTGCGCTCGGGATCGCGGTGGCGGATCGGGTTGGGATGCTCTCGAACTCTTGGTACTCGGTGATCTCGCCGGAGGGGTGCGCGGCGATCCTGTGGAAGCAGGCGAACGAGCAGACGAACCAGCAGGCGGCGCGGGCGCTGCGTCTGAGCGCTGCGGACAATCTGGAGTTCGGGATCATCGATGAGATCATCGACGAGCCGGTGGGCGGGGCGCACCGGAGCCCGGTGGAGACGGCGGCGCGTCTGGAGCGGTGGGTGGTGGGGACGCTGCAGAAGCTCAAGCGTTACAAGCCTGAGAACCTGCCGAAGCGTCGTTATGAGCGATTCCGTGCGCTTGGTAAGTATGAAGAGTTTGTAGCGGCGTCGATGGAAGAGGAGGCTGGGAGCGGGGGCTCTGGGGCGTGAAGCGTGGGTTGGGGCGCGGGTTTTCCCGGTGTGAGCGGGCGGGCGGATCGGACCGGGGGCGTTGGGTGGGGCGCTCGGATGCGCGGGCGGCGTTGACATTCCCGGGCGAATCCCCTATTATTGCGCTTCTTTTGACCGACGCCCCAAGGTGTTGTATCACGGGCCTTGATGTCGGCGCACAAGGGAGCATCCGTGGCGAAGAAAGCCGCTTCGAAATCCGCGTCGTCCAAGGGTGGGGGCAAGAAAAAGGCCGTGAGCGTGTCCAAGGCACGCGGCGGCTCATCGCGCGCCTCGTCGGGCAGCGCTGCTGGTGGTTCGGACGGGACGAAGAAGAAGTCGTCGTCCTCTTCGTCGAAGAAGACGGGTGCTGCGCGATCCGGTTCGGGTGCGGGTTCATCTGGTGCGGGCGGGACGAAGAAGGCATCGAAGGCCGGGGGTGGCAAGAAGGCGGCTTCGAAGAAGGTTGCCAAGAAGGTGGCCAAGAAGGAGGCGAAGTCCACGCCGAAGGCGGGCGCTGCCAGCGGCAAGGGTGTTTCCAAGAGCGGAGGCGGCAAGCGTGTCGGATCGGCGCGGGTGAGCAAGGCTTCGGCGGCGAAGCCGGGCGCGGATGCGGCGGGCGGGAAGAAGAAGGTCGGCGCCAAGAAGGGCGCCGATGCGGCGGGGAAGGGCGATGGCAAGAAGTCCACCGCGAAGGGCGCGGCGGCGAGTGGCTCGAAGCGTCGGAGCGCTGCGACGGAGTCGGGCGGTTCCGCGAAGGAGGCCAGGGCGGGCGGCGGCGGTGGCGCGAAGGGCGCGGGCAAGTCCGGCGGCAAGGAGGGCGCGGCGGGCACCGGTGGGAGCGCCAAGTCCTCGCGCGGGCGGAAGGGCGATGATGCGGGCGGCGCGAAGAAGGGGTCCAAGTCGTCGGGCGGTTCGGGGGCGGCCCGGAGCGCGAAGGCGAGCGCGAACGGCACGAAGCGAGCGGCGGATTCGGGCAGCGCCTCGGGCGCAGAGGGCGCGGAGTCTCGTTACCGCTCGATGTATTCGACGGACATGCAGGCGAGCCAGGCGGCGGCCGCGAAGTTTGCCGCGTCGGCGGGGCTGGATCCTGCCAGCGTGGCGATGTCTGAGGAGGCCGAGGCGGTGGAATCGCGGCCCCGGCTGACGAAGTCGCCGTTCGGGAAGCGCGATCTGGCGCGGTACCGGGAGCAGCTGGTGGCCAAGCGGAGCGAGGTCCTGGCGGACATGACGGCGCTGGAAGAAGAAGCGCTGACGGGTGGCGGCTCGGGATCGCTGTCGACGCTCCCGCAGCACATGGCCGACCAGGGATCGGATGCGTGGGAGCAGACGATGGCGCTGGGGATGGTCGCGAGCCAGCGTGAGCAGTTGAAGGAGATCGACGCGGCGATCGCGCGGATCGACAGCGGGGTGTACGGGGTCTGCGAGATTACTGGGCAGGCGATTTCTCGCGAGCGGTTGGATGAGGCGCCGTGGGTGCGGCTGAGCATCGATGCGGCGCGTCAGCGAGAGCGGATGGGCTACCGGCGGTGAGCGAGGATCCGGTCGGGACGGCGGACGGTCGTGATGGCGGCGGTGCAGCGCCGCGTGCGGGCAGCGCCCGAACCGATCGCGGTGGTTCGCCGGCGGGGCATGCTGGGGCGGGGCACGCTGGCGATGGTGTTCGCGCGGGGCGGGAGTGGCGATGCTGGGCGATGTTCCTGGGCGTGATCGCCGGCGGGATCGCGCTCGATCTGGGGAGCAAGTGGCTGACCTTCGAGCATGTCGCGGGACGCCCCGCGCACCCGGACCCGGAGCGGGTGAAGGAACTGTTGGCGGCCGATCCATCGCGCGTGGGGCTGGCGCTTCCAGCGCATGATCCGGTGCATGTGATTCCCGGTGTGCTGGATTTCTTCCTGGTGCTGAATCCGGGGGCGGTGTTCGGCGCGGGGTCGGGCCAGCGTTGGGCGTTCGTGTCGTTCACGATCGTGACGCTGCTGTTTGCCGCGTACGTGTTCGCGTTCTGGACGAGGCGCGGTCAGTGGGTGACGCAGTCGGCGCTGGCGCTGGTGATCGCGGGCGGGGTTGGGAACCTTGTGGACCGGCTCTGGCTGGGGGTGGTCCGGGACTTCATCCATCCGTTGCCGGGGGTGAATCTTCCGTTCGGGCTGTCGTGGCCGAGCGGGAGCACGGAGGTCTGGCCGTACATCAGCAATGTGGCCGACAAGTTCGTGCTGATCGGGATCGGCGTGCTGATGATCAAGCTGTGGCTGGTGGATCGTGCGGCGGCGCGTGCTTCGAAGGCGTCGGCTGAGGATGACGGGGCTGCCGGTGTGAGCGAGGGGGATTGTGCGGCTCAGCGTCGGGATGCATCGCCGCGATCGGGATCCGCATCGGAGTGATCGGCACCGCGCGCTGGGTACTCGATCTCGTCGATGGTGGTTCTTCTGAGGATGATCGGACGCCCCTGGGCATCGGTGGCGGCGCGCTGTTCGGTGGATTCGGCGAGGCGGACGCGCGAGGGATCGTTCGGGTGCGGGCGGTCCGGGTGGGCGGCGGGGTCGGTCTTGATGGCGTGGGTGATGTGGGCGACGAACTCGCCGAGCGATCGGGCGATGGACTTGCGAGGGGGGCGTTGCGAGGGCGCTTCGGGAGCGGGTCGCTGCGGCGGAGGGTTCGAGCGATGGGGATCGGGAGCGCTGTGGTCGGGTGTGTCGGGCATGCGGCGGGTGTGGGGGTTGGGTAGGGTTGTCTTGTTCGTTGGAGCCTATGCCTTTCGGGGGCGGGCTTCGAGACGGGGGCGATGGGGTGGGGTGTTGTGATGGATCGAGCGCGGCATCGAGGGATGGCGATGGACGAGTCTGCTGAGAGGTTGGCTCAGGAACCGGCATCGGGAGAGCCGGTGCGCTTCGAGCAGGGGATGGACCGGAAGGTCATCGCGATCATCCTGGCGCTGGAGGCGGGGTCGCTGACGATGGCGATCGCGCTGGTGCTGGCGACGGGCTCGGCGCTGTGGGTCGCGGGGGCGGTGCTGGCGGCGGGGGTGCTGCCGGTGTGGCTGCTGTGGATCGCGCGGCTTCGCGTGCGTGTGGATGCCGATCGGGTGCGATACTCGTTCTTTCCGTTCTGGCGCGGGGGGCTGGAGTATTCCGAGATCGCATCGGTGGAGGTGGTGCGGGTGGATGCGATGGGGCAGTTCGGCGGGTGGGGGCCGAAGTGGAAGTTGTCGGGGTGCGGCGGTTTCGGGCTGGTGGCGCGCGGGGGTCCCGCGGTGCGGATCGAGCGTCTGAGCGGTCGTGCGCTGTACATCACGATGGACGATGCGGAGGGCCTGGCGGCGGCGATCCTGGCGCGCACGGTGGAGGCGGGCGTCGGGGATGCGGGGATGCGGGCGCATGTGCAGGTGGAGCGTGGGAAGGTGTGGTGGATCTGGGTGTTCGTGCTGATCGGGGCCGGTTTGATGTGGTGGATCTTCGTGGTGCAGATCCTGATGGGTCGTCCGGTGGGGAACAACCCGGGCTCGGATGCGCTGGTGTGGGCGCTGATGGTGGTGATCGGGATCGGGATGCCCGTGTGCGCGCTGATGTTGCGGGTGGTGATCCGGGTGGAGGGAGGGCGGTTCGGTGTGCGGTTGTGGCCGCTGCCCGGGCGGTCGTGGGCGCTGGAGGAGATCGTGGAGGGCGAGCGGGTCGAGTGGATCAACGGGCTTCGCTATGGCGGGTATGGCGTGCGGTGGATGCCTGGCAAGGGGTGGCTGGTGGCGCTGCGGAACGGGAGCGGCGTGGTGCTGCGGTTCCGGGATGGGAAGCCGCTGCGGGTGGTGTGCGGTGAGCCGGAGCGGTTGCTGGAGGCGCTGGGTTTCGGGGGGGATGCTGATCCGGACTGATCGTGTGTGGCGCTGGATTCGGGTGTTGCGTGGTCGGATGCGGCGCGGCATGATGTGATGATGCCATGCTTTGTCGCACTGCTCGCGCTGTTCGTGCCGCGGCTGACGATCCTGCTGGTGGTGATCTTCTCGGATTACATCGGCAACGCGTACAGCGGTTGGTTGTGGCCGCTGCTGGGGTTTTTCTTCGCGCCGCTGACGGTGCTGGCGTATGCGTTCGCGATCAACAGCCACGGGTCGGTGGACGGGTGGTACCTGGTGCTGGTGATCGTGGCGGCGCTGATGGATGTGTCGGCGCTGACGGGGGGCGGTGGGGCTGCGCGGGGGCGGCGGTCCTCGTGAGCGGAGGCGTGTCGGAGGGGATGGGCCTGCGCGGCTGCCCGGGGTATTACTGCGGCGCCACGAGCGCGGGATCCGGGATGGTTTCCGGCGGGTAGTGGGTTGGCGCGCCGGGTCCGACGGGGAGCCCGAGCAGGAAGACCCAGATGTAGAAGAGGGCGACCCATCCGATGAGGAAGAAGATGGTGTAGGGGAGCATCGTGGCGACCATGGTGCCGATGCCGAGGTCTTTCTTGTAACGGGTCGCGACGGCGAGGATGAGCCCGAAGTAGGACATCATGGGGGTGATGATGTTGGTCGTGGAATCGCCGATGCGGTAGGCGGCCTGGATGACTTCCGGGCTGTATCCCACGATCATGAGCATGGGGACGAAGATGGGCGCGGTGACGGCCCATTGGGCGCTGGCGGATCCCAGCATGAGGTTGACGAAGCAGCACATGAGGATGAAGGGGATGAAGACGAGGGGGTTGTCGAGCTTGAGCGCGATGAGCAGGTCGGCGCCGAGGACGGCGAGGATCTGGCCGAGGCCGGAGTAGTCGAAGAACTCGACGAACTGTGCGGCGAAGAAGACGAGGACGATGTAGAGGCCCATGGACTTCATGGCGATGGCCATGGCGTCGATGATGTCGCGGTCGTTCTTCATGGTGCCGACGACGCGGCCGTAGACGAATCCGGGGACGACGAAGAAGATGAGGATCATGGTGACGACGGAGGAGAGCATCGGGCGGAAGCTCTCGGGGCCCTTCGCGGCGGGGTCGGGGTTGCGGAGCGTGCCCCAGCCGGGGAGCCAGTCGAGCCACGCGAGCCATGTGAATCGCGGTCCGGCGAGCACGAGGAAGCCGAGGATGATGAGCACGACGCTGATGAGCGCGGCCCAGAGCCCGCGTTTCTCGGTGGGGGTGACCGGTGTCATGGCCTGCGCTTCCCGGAGGTCGTCCTCGCCCTCGGCGGGGTTCCACTTGCCGAGGCGGGGCTCGACGATCTTCGCGGTGACCCACCAGCCGACGCCGGCGATGAGGAAGGTGCTGGCGATCATGAAGTACCAGTTGACGGCGGGGTGGACCTCGTAGGTCGGATCGATGATGCGGGCGGCCTCTTCGGTGATGCCGGCGAGCAGGGGATCGACGGTGCCGATGAGCAGGTTGGCGGAGTAGCCGCCGGAGACGCCGGCGAATGCGGCGGCCATGCCGGCCAGGGGATGTCGGCCGAGCGAGTGGAAGATGACCATCGCGAGGGGGATGAGCACGACATAGCCCATCTCGCTGGCGGTGTTGGAGACGACGCCGGCGAAGACGACGACGAGGGTGACGAGCTGCTTCGGGGCGGCGAGGACGAGGGCGCGGATGATCGCTGTGAGCAGGCCGGACTTCTCGGCGACGCCGACTCCCAGCAGCGCGACGAGGACGGTGCCGAGCGGGACGAATCCGGAGAAGTTGGAGACGAGGTTGGTGCTCATCCAGCGGATGCCGGCGTCGGACAGCAGGCTCTGGACGCCGAGCGTGACCGGGGCGTCGGGCTGGACGGTGAGGGTTCTGCCTTCGAGGCTCCGCACGGTAAGCGCCTGGCCATCGTGGGCGATGACCTGGAGGGTGGTGTCGGCGAGGAACTCGAGCGAGCCATCGGGGTCTTCGATGATGTTGAGGACGATCTCCTGGCCTCCCGCGGTGGTGACGGTGAGGCTTCCTTCGCCCGTGTCCTGCACGGCCAGTTTGGACTTGATGGGGATGCCGCGCGGGTCTTCGACCTGCAGGCCGAGCGCCGATGCGAGGGCGCTGAGCAGCACGACGGCGAGGGCGAAGAGTGCGAAGAGGGTGACGGGGTGGGGCAGGGCGTTGCCGAGCCACTCGATGGCGGTGAGGAATCGGTTGAACCAGCCGGAGCGGGGTCTTTCGCCGGCGGGGGAGGCGGAGGGCTCGTGGGGTGGTTCGTGGCCTTTGGGCGGGTCGGGGATCTCCATGCGGCGAAGATAGTTGATCGCGGGCGGCGCGTGGGATCACCCGTGGATTGGCGGGGCATGGGCGTGTCTGGTGCGGCGTGGGCTCAGCCCTCGGCTCGGAGCACCTGCTCGAGCCAGGCGATGAGTTCCTCGGGCGAGCGCTGGCCTCGGAGGGTGGCGATGGGCTGCGCATCGCGGAGGGCGTAGGTCATCGGGATGCCTCGGCTTCCGAGGTGCGTCTCTGCGAGGTTCGGCTGGCGGTCGACCTCGATGTGGGTGGTGATGATGCGCTGATCGGCGAGCAGGGCGAGGACGCGTGGATCGTTGAGGGCATCCTTTTTGAACTGCTGGCAGGGGGCGCAGCGGTCGGCGGTGGCGAAGGCGATGACGGTTCGGTTGTCGATGGCGGCGAGGCGGATGGCCTCGTCCAGCGGTGGCGCACCGGCGAGGATCGGCGGGAGGGCGATGGTCTCCCGGGCGACGATGAAGCCGGTGTCGGGGTCGTAGGCGTGCTGCACGGTGAGGCGGTCCATCCACTCCTGGATGCGCTGCGGGGGGGCGTCGGTGTTGGGAGGGGTGGGCGCGTTGGTGGTCATGGGCGTGGGGTCGGTGTGGGGCGGGTGCTTGTCGGAGGCGCAGCCCGCGAGGGTGGAGGCGAGGGCGAGGAGGGCGATGGTGGTGGCGGCGAGGTGGATGTTCATGGTCGGGGGAACGGTTGGCGCGCTGGCGGCGCGCGGCCACCGCGGGGAATCCCGGAGTCGGGTACCGTCAGAGCGTGCAGACGGTCGCGGAGATCAAGTCGATCCTGGAGTCGCGCGGGCTGTCGCCGCGGAAGTCGCTCGGGCAGAATTTCTTGATCGAGCACGCGCACCTGCGGCGGCTGGTGGATCGGTCGGGCGTGGGCGCGGGCGATGTGGTGCTGGAGGTCGGACCGGGGACGGGGACGCTGACGGACGAGGTGCTCGATCGCGGGGCGCGGGTGGTGGCGTGCGAGCTGGATCGGGGGCTGGCAGCGCATCTGCGCGAGCGGTACGAGGCGGTGGGGGATCGGTTCACGCTGATCGAGGGCGATGCGCTGGGGGGTGAAGGTGGGCTGAACGAGGCGGCGCGGGCGATGCTGGGGGAGATGGGCGGGCGGTACCGGCTGGTGGCGAATCTGCCGTACCAGATCGCGAGCCCGTTGATGGTGGCGCTGGCGCTCGATCGGCAGGGGTGCGCGGGGCAGTATGTGACGATCCAGCGGGAGGCGGCGCAGCGGCTTCGTGGCGCAGTGGGGACGCGGGAGTACTCGGAGTTGTCGGTGATGGTGCGGGCGATGTGCCGGGTGGAGCGGATCGCGACGCTGGCACCCGGGTGTTTCTGGCCGGCGCCGAAGGTGACGAGCGAGATGGTGGCGATCGAGCCGCTTGATGTGGCGCTGACTGATGATCCGGAGTCGCTGAGCGGGGTTTGCCGCGTGGTGTTCGCGCAGCGGCGGAAGACGCTGCGGGCGATTCTCGGCGGGGCGTTTCCGTTTCCCGAGGGGATCGATCCGGGCGCGCGGGCGGAAGGGCTGGGCGTGGCGGAGCTGGTGGCGTTGTCGCGTGCGTGGCGTGATCGCGCTGCGGCGGGGTGAGGGTCGCGCGATGGTTGATTGGCATGGCTTGGTGCTGAGTGCTCTTCCCTCATCGCGTGGTGTGGACTGCGTGCAATTCCCCAACGCGTGGATGGGTGCGGCGCGCGATGAAGACGAATCGCTCTTGTTCGGGTTGGAAAGTTGTGAAGGGCATTGAGATTTCGCTCCGGTGTGCGGAATGCAGCGGGGAGGCGCGTGCTTCCCGTTCCACACATTGGAGGAATCTGTCATGGCATTGCACCAGGCACGAAGCGCGATCGCGATCGCGTTCGCGGTGTCCGCGTTCCCGGCGCTGGCGATGGGTCAGGCCGACCCGTTCGCGGTGACCGGCGCGGTGGAGGCGGCGGGATCGGGCGGGATCGGCGGGCTGCGGATTTCGGCGTCCGCGGCGTGGTACCAGCATCCTGCGGGGAGCGATGGGCCGCCGAACCCGGCGCTGATCGCGGCGTTCCCTGACCTTCAGTACGACTCGTACTTCGCGCTCGATGGCGACCCGAACGGACAGGCAGCGCCATCGTCGTCTGACTATCTGGCGAACGGATTCGATGGGTGCGCGGGCCTGAGCTTCTTTACGGGGCAGGTCGCGCAGATCGGGGCGTGCTTCGCCGAGGTTGGCAAGGGCGGGGTTCAGTCGGTGCTGCGACCGGTGGAGGATGTCGATCGGGAGGCGGTGTTTCTGGGGCGGTACACGGTGCAGGGCGAGGGGGGCACGATCAGCGCGCAGTCGATCCTGATCGGGGTGACCGAGGATGGGGTGCAGGAGACGGTCGATGTGGGGATCGGGAAGGCGTTCCAGCACTCATCGGGGAATCAGTACACGCTGGTGGTCGAGTCGTTCGTCGTCCTGGCCGGGCAGGGCGTGGTGCGGGTCAACGACCTGTTCCTGGTCGCGGAGGAGGGCGCGAACAAGCCGGAGCCCGGCGCGTGCTGCTTCGGTGCGGGCGAGTGCGAGCTGTTGTTCGAGCAGGACTGCTTCGCGTTCGGCGGGCAGTACTTCGGCGATGGCACGGCGTGCCCGGGGATCGAGATCTTCGGGCTGCCGGTGGCGCCCGAGGACCTGGTCGAGCCGGCGGTGCGCGATCGCGATCGTCGGACGCCGATCGAGTGGCAGGACAAGATCCAGGGGTGGGCGTACGACATGGATGGGAACTTCGTGGACGATGAGATCGACGCGGCGCTGGTGACGAACGCGGGCGATCCGCTGTCGGTGCTGCTGCTGCTCAACGATTGCCCGACGGAGGAGGATCTGGAGCGATTCGCCCAGGCCGGCACGGTGCGGTATGTGGCGAAGTACATCCCGGTGGTGATCCTGACGGATGTGATGCCCGCGGATGCGGTGGCGCTGGGGCAGGACCTCGCGGTGGCGGGGGTGGAGCTGGATCGCGAGGGCGAGTACACGCTGGACACCTCGACGGCGGCGATCCGGTACCGCGCGAGCGGGACCTACTCGCCGAACACGGTCGAGGATGCGTATCCGGCGATCGATGGTTCGGGGACGAACATCGCGATCCTGGACAGCGGCGTGGACGATGGACATCAGTCGTTCAGCGGCGCGCTGGTGGCCGAGTACGATGCGCTGACCGACACGGAGAATCCGGGCGGCGGTGTGGACGATGTGACCGGGCACGGCACGCATGTGGCGGGGATCGCGCTCGGGCGGGGCAACGGCGTGAGCAACCGGGGCGTGGCCCCGGGGGCGGGCCTCGTGGACATGCTGGTGGGCAACTTCGCGCCCTCGACGGCCGCGGTGGTGCTGGCGCTGGAGAAGTGCATCGAGCGCCGGGTGGACTGGAACATCGGCGTTGTGAACCTGAGCCTTGGGCTCGGGCCGGCGTCCGATGGGCTTGATGCGACCTCGCAGTTGGCCAGCCGGGTGGTGGACGCCGGGATCGTGGTGGTGGTGGCCTCGGGGAACAGCGGGATCGCAGACATCGATGCGCCCGGGGCCGCGGACAAGGTGATCACGGTGGGCGCGATCAACGACAACGGCACGGTGAGCCGTGTGGGCGATGCGATCGCTGGTTTCTCGACGATCGGCCCGCGCCTCGACGATGGCGACAGCAACGCCGAGGATGAGCAGAAGCCGGAGGTGACAGCGCCCGGTGTGGGGATCACTTCGGCGCAGTACAACACCGCGTCCGGGTACATCCCGCTGAACGGGACCTCGATGGCCTCGCCGCATGTGGCGGGTCTGGCGGCGCTGATCAAGAGCGCTGCGCCGAGCATCAACGCGGATTCGGTGACGAAGCTGATCATCGACACCTCCGAGGACTACGGCCCGGCGGGCTTCGATGTGCAGTACGGGTACGGGTATGTCGATGCGTTTGCGGCGATCGACGGGATCTCGACGGCGCTCACGACGGATGTGGGCTTCACGGTCGCGTGCTGCTCGAGTCCGGACATCGTGCCGAGCGATCCGACGATCGAGGAGAACGAGCCGAACTCGTTCACGGTGACCGTGACGAACTTCGGCCCGAACGATGCGTTCGATGTGCAGGTGAACCTTGGGATCTACATCTTCTCGAACGGGGGCGAGAACTGGGAGATCTGCTCCGATGTGATCCCGTTCATCGCGTCCGGCGCGACGGCGTCGGTGACCTGCCCGTGGACGCCGTTCGCGTCCGGGCCGCCTCCCGGGTATGTGCACGGGTGCCTCAAGGCGAACATCGCCTACGCGTTCGACAGCAACTTCGCGAACAACAAAGCGCAGCGGAACATCGACATCGAGCAGACGGCCTCGCCCGCGAAGTTCGACTTCCAGGTCATGAACGACACGGATGAGGAGCTGCTGATCGTGCTGGCGCACGATCTCGAGGTGTGCGAGGGCCAGGGCCTGTGGGGTGCCGGGTTCGACCTGAACAACTTCGTCATGCAGCCGGGGCAGTGCCCGGTCGGCGTGCGGGCGGAGCTGGTGCCGCGCTTCCCGCAGGAGATGCCGCCCGGCTCGTTCGCGCAGGCGAATGTGAAGGTGGTCGGGTACTCGCTGCAGAAGGGCATCCCGTACGACCTCGGCGGCGTGCAGATCGTCGCGCAGACGCCCGAGTTCCAGGACTGCAACGAGAACGGGGCGAACGACTTGGCCGAACTGGCCACGGGCGCGGCGTTCGACTGCAACGAGAACGGGCTGCTCGACTCGTGCGACATCGCGCAGGGCAAGAGCGCGGATGTCAATCAGAACGGGATCCCCGACGAGTGCGAGGACAAGGTTGTTCCGGTGTGCCCGGGCGATCTTGACGGCGACGGCGACACGGACTCGGACGATCTGGGCATCCTGCTCGGCGCGTTCGGGACCACGGGCGCCGGCGACCTGAACAACGACGGCCAGACGGATTCGGACGACCTGGGCATCCTGCTCAGTGACTTCGGGTGCTGAGGCGTTCCGGTCGGTGCGGATCGGTGTGATCGACCCGTGCCGCCCGGCTGAACCCCTTTCCCCGAGCGCCGGCAGGCGCTCGGGGAGGATTGACAGGCACCCGGGGGGCCTCGGGCGGGGAAACGGGTTGTGGAATCGGCGCGTGGCGCGGATCAGTGGGTGCGCCCGGCGGCGGTGGCGCGGTGGCGTTGGACGCCCGGGGGGCATGCGGTGGCGTCGCGCTCGAGCGTTTCCCGCAATTCGGGCTGGAGGGAGTCGAGCAGACCGAGTTCGGCGTAGGTGTGGAGCAGCGAGTCGGCCTGCATAGCGCGGTAGGCGGCGTCGGAGTCGATGATGGGGCGGTCGAGGATTTCTTCGAGCATCTGGCGGGTGTACTCGGGCTTGCGCTCGGCCGTGGACTTGGTGCCGTACTGGCTGAGGTTCGAGGCGAAGATGCCGGCGGCGCTGACGGGGAGGAAGTCTTCGTACCGGAGGCCTTCAGCGCGGACGAGGCCGCGGCGGATGAGTTCGTGGATGTCGGTGGTGTCGATCGTGCCCCGGGCGTTCATGCCCGCGGCGGTTGGTTCGTATCGCCCGTAGACGAGTTCCTGTCCGAGGAGTTCGCGGAGGGTCTTGGGGAATGGCTCGAAGTGGCGGGCATAGGCGGCCTCGCGCGCTTCGAGCGGTTGTTTGGCGAGGCCGGGATCGGCGGCCTTTTCGGCTTCGGCGCTCTCGAGGCAGCGGTCGTAGAGCGCGCGGCCGGCTTGTGTGGTGGCGTAGAAGCGCTGCTCGATCTCGCCGAATCGGGCGGTGTGGACGGTGTCGATCTCGGTGCCATCCGGGTTGGTGAACCGGACGGGCTCGGTGAGCGCCTTGTACGCATCCTGCCGGAGGAGCACCGGGGTGCCCGCTGCGGGGCCCTCTGTTGAGTCCTTGAAGCCGTTGTGCGGGAGGCGGGCGAGGTCGAGGTCGGGTGCTGAGAGTCGGGCGACGAGCGCATCGATGAGGCGTTCGGCCGTGCCTTCCGGCGGGGTGGTGGTTTCCAGTGCGAGGATCTGCTCTCGCGACATGTGCTTGAAGTGGAGGGCCATGAAGTCCTGGTCGGCATCGCGCTGGAGGCGATCGAGCGCGGATGTTGCCTGTCGGCGGAAAGTCGGCTCGTCGATCTCGCCGAGGCAGAACTTCATGGACGCGGTGTAGAGGTCCATGCAGAAGGTGTTGGGGGTGAGGTGGTTGAGGTGGTGCGCGCCGAAGCAGGCGATGTCGGCGGCGATCTTGAAGCCGGCATCGCAGAGGTGTTTGTAGAGGTCGTGGTCGCGGGCCTCGGCGGTCCATTTGAAGATCCGCTGGACGCCCTCGGCGATGAGGGCGTTCGCATCGGATTCAGAGAGTCCGGCGTCCTGTTCGCACTTCTCGATGAGCTGTTTGGCGCGATCGGAGAAGACCTGTCGCTGCGCGAGCAGGGTCTCGATGCGCTGCTGGGTCTGGGCATCGAAATAGTCCGTGCGGAGGAGGGAGGTGAAGACGCGGTGCTCCGGGTTGGCGCGGGAGCGGAAGGCGGTGGCGATGACGGGCTGGCTCTTGGCACCGACGCTGGTCATGTCGTAGAAGTTGTGGGGCTCCATGCCGAAGCAGGCGAAGAAGCGGGCGATCCAGCGGTACTCATCGGCGCGCCCGATGCGGATGGCGCCGTGGCGTTCGCCGGAGGTGCGATCGATCTGTTCGTCGGTGATCTCGAACCCGCGGTGGAGGCGGGCGAGCAGGTCGCAGACGGCGCGGTTGCAGGCCTGGTTCACGGCCAGCGACTTGTCGTACAGCGGGACTTCTTCGCCGAACATCCGGGAGAGTTCGGCGAAGAGCCGGTTCTGCATGTCGGTTCGGTCGGCGAAGGCGGCGTGTGTCATGTGGGATGTTAGGGTGGAGGGGGTTGGTTGTCCGATGCGCGCGGCGCGGAGCGGGGAGGATGGGAGGGGTCGGCGGTTGCCCGATGCTTGCCATCGGGCGTGGGGGCGTGGGATCGGTGTGGGAATGGTCATTCGTCGCCCGGTGGCGCGCGGCGGCGCGGGGGATCGGGGTGGTGGGCGGTTATGGGTCTGGCGGGTTCGTGCTGGGTGGTGGGCGTCGGGGCGAGGGCGATGGTTCGGGCGGTCGGGGTGCGCGATCTTGGGTGTGGTGTTACGCTCGTGGCTCACTCAGTCGTTGTTGAGGAGGTGTGCGATGAGGCGTGTGCTGGGAGCGATGTGCGTGGTGGTGGTGGCGATGGGCGGATGCGCTCAGAGCACGCCCCGGTCATGGGAGATGGTCGAGGGGCAGGCGCCGGCGGATGCGGAGAGCGGCGTGAGCGAATCGGCCTGGTCGCCGGACTTTCGTCCGCCCGTTGAGTGGGTGTCGCCGCGGCTGCGGCTCGAGCCGCTGGGGCCTGAGCACAACGCGATGGACTTCGCGGCGGCGCAGGGGAGCCGCGAGCACCTGCAGCGGACGCTGCAGTGGGGCGGGTGGCCGAGCGCCGATGCGACGCCGGAGGAGAACCTGAGTGATCTGGAGCGGCACGCCGGTGAGTTCGAGCGGCGGGAGGCGTACGCGTACACGGTGCTCTCGCCCGATTGGGGGCGGTGTCTTGGGTGTGTGTACATCAACCCGGTTGGGGCGAAGGGCGCGCCGGAGTTTCCGGATCGGGCACGGGTGGCGTTCTGGGTGATCGAGCCGGAGGTGGGCAACGATCTCGATCGTGAACTGGTGAGCGAGACGCTGGCGATGATCGAGTCGGCGTATCCGATCGATCGTGTTGACTTCTCGATCCCGGTCCAGAACGAACGGGGCGCGAGCGTGCTGGCATCGCTCGGGCTGGAAGAGATCGATCCGGCTCCGAACGGGAATCGCGTGTTTGTCTGGCGGCGTGCGGGTGGGTGAGGTTGCCGCTCGATTGCGGGCCCGACTGAAGGCGGTGAGTGGGATGGGCGGGTCGTCGGACTGACCCTCTGGTCGTCAGCGCAGCCCTTGGCGGGGGTTGGTTGTGGCTCGGCGCTTCTCGTTTTCCCAGGCTTCCTGGTCGGCTCGGTCGGGGATTCGGCCGAAGGCGATCTTGGAGTCCATGCGGTGGCGGTGGTGGTGGACCGCGCCGAGGTAGATGGTGTGGCGTCCCCATTTCTGTTCGGCGGTGTCGAGGGCGGCCGAGAGTCGGCGGAGGCGTTCGCGTTCGGGTTGGTCGAAGAGCAGGGGGGTTGCGGTGGCGGCGGCATCATCGAGCCCGGAGAGGGTCATGGAGACCTGGCGGAAGGGTTCCCAGCGGCGGAGGGCGTGCGGATCGCGGGCCCATGGGCGGGTGGCCCATGCGGACTCGAAGGCGCGGATGAGGGTGAGGGTGTCATCGTCGGCGTCGAGCGGGCGTTCGATGGTCCATCGCTCGGGGTGGTTCCAGGAGCGGACCTCGATGGTGAGGCGGTGCGCCGCGGCCGTGGTGTGACGGAGGCGGAACGCGCCTCTGCAGATGAGCCTGACGAGCACGGCGTGGGCGCCGTGGTCGTTGCGGTGGTCGGGGGAGAGGACATTGGACTGGTTGATGGTGCGGCGGCAGGTGGTGGGCTCGGGGAGGTCGTGGCCCTGGAGGGCGAGGAGCCATGACTCGCCGGCGACGCCGCCCCAGATGCGGCGGGCATCCTTGGGCGTGAGGTTCCAGAGGTCGGTGATGGAGCGGATGCCGGCGGCGTGGAGGCGGGTAAGCATGCCCGGGCCGATGCCGGGGAGGTCGTTGAGCGCGAGGTGTTCGATGCGTTGTGGGAGGTCGTCGGGCGTGAGGATGGTGAGCCCATCGGGTTTGTGGAGGTCGGAGGCGATCTTGGCGAGCAGTCGGGTGGGCGCGATGCCGATGGAGCAGGTGAGGGTTGGGCCGAGGTCGGCGCGGAGCTGGGCCTTGATGGTGCGGGCGAGTTCTGCGGCGTGCTCGGGGTGGCGCTGGTTGCGGAGGAGGCGGATGGCCCACTCGTCGATGGAGTAGACGCGGTGGATGGGCGCGCACTTATCGACGCTGGCGAGGATGGCGTGGTGGACCTCGACATAGACGGGCGGCCGGGCCGGGACGAAGGTGATGGCCGGGCAGAGGCGGCGGGCTTCGGGGACGGAGGTGCCGACGCGGATGCCGAGGCGTTTGGCATCGTGGCTCGCGGCGATGACGGAGGTGCCTTCGGCGATCATGGGGACCACGGCGACCGGACGATCGCGGAGTTCGGGGTTGAGGTGCTGCTCGACGGAGGCGAAGAAGCTGTTCATGTCGACGAAGAGCCAGTTGAGTGCGGGGGCGCGGGGGCTGGCGTCCGAGTCGGGCGCGGGGTTGGGAGCGGGATGGGGGCCGGGGTTGTGGCTCGGGGGCGGGGCGTGCATACCAAACAATATGCGAACCAATGGAGTGGCGGGGTCGCAGCGGGGGCGGGATTCGGGTTGGGCGTTGGGAAAGGGTGGCGCGGGGTGGGGCGGGATTCCGCGTCGAGGGGAGGCTTGGATGGGGCCTGGAGCGGGCGTGGGGTAGCGGAGGTGCGGCGCGATGGCGATTGCATGGATGGATGCGGGGGTTCCTGAGGTAGACTCGGACCGTTCGGCGGCCGCGGTGCCGGCGCGGGCGGATGCGGGCGCGAACGGATCGGCGGGTTCGATGTCGAACGATGGTGCTGGCGTTGGCGTTGGTGGCGGCGGTGTCGATTCGGCGGGGGATCTGACGATGCTGCTCCGCGCGTCGGCGTCGGGCGATCCGGCGGATGCCGAGCGGCTGATGCTCGCGATCTACGACGACATGAAGCGGCTGGCGGCGAGCCAGCTGCGCGGGGAGCGCTCGGACCACACGCTCGATCCGACGGCGCTGGTGCACGAGGCGTACCTGCGGCTGGTGAACCAGCGGACGGCGGAGTGGAACGACCGCGTGCATTTTTTCTCGATCGCAGCGCGGATCATCCGGCGGGTGCTGATCGACCATGCGCGGGAGCGGAACGCGCTCAAGCGCGGCGGGTCGCGGCGTTCGATCTCGATCGAGCGGTGCGAGATCGCCACGCCGGAGCGGGATGTGGACCTGGAGGCGCTGGACGAGGCGCTCGAGGAGCTGGCGGAGCTGAGCGAGCGGCAGGCGCGGATCGTGGAGCTGAAGTTCTTCGGCGGGCTGACGATCGCGGAGATCGGTGAGGCGCTGTCGATCGGCGCTCGGACGGTGGACCGCGAGTGGCAGGTGGCGCGCGGCTGGCTGTTCGACCGGCTCTCGGAAACGGGGTGCGAGCCGAGCGATGAGGGCTGATGCGGAACTGGCACGGCGTGCGCACGCGGCGCTGGTCCGGGCGATGGAGGCGCCGGCGGGGGAGCGTCGCGCGCTGGTCGATGAGCTGTGTGCCGATGATGCGCTGCTGCGGATGCGCGTGCATCGGCTGCTGGATGCGGTGGATCGATCCGATTCTTTCCTCGACGAGCCGGCGTTGTCGGGGCGTCGGGGCGCGGGGCGTTCAGCGCCGGTTCCGGATTCGGTGGGGAACTACCTGATCGTCGGGGTGCTCGGGTCGGGCGGGATGGCGACGGTGTACGAGGCGATCCAGGAGTCGCCGCGCCGGCGGGTCGCGCTGAAGGTGATGCACCGGAGCCTGATGGAGTCGAGCGCATCGCTGCGCTTCCGGTTCGAGACGGAGACGCTGGCTCGGCTGCATCATCCGGGGATCGCGCAGATCTACGAGGCGGGGACCGCGCCGCTGGGCGATGGCGAGGCGATGCCGTTCTTCGCGATGGAGCTGGTCCAGGAGGCCGAGCCGATCACGGCGTTCGCGCGCCGGTCGGGCATGGGGCTCGAGGCGCGGCTGTCGATGTTCGCTTCGGTGTGCGACGCGGTGCACCACGGGCACCAGCACGGTGTGATCCATCGCGACCTGAAGCCGGGGAATGTGCTGGTGGATGGCGAGGGGCGGGCGAAGGTGATCGACTTCGGGGTGGCGCGGAGCGCGGATCCCGGGGCCGAGTCGCTGACGGCGAGCACGGATGCGGTGCGGCTGATCGGGTCGCTGCAGTCGATGAGCCCGGAGCAGTGCGGGGGTTCGGGCGACATCGATATCCGGACGGATGTGTACTCGCTGGGTGTGATGCTGTACGAGCTGGTGTGCGGTCGTGCGCCGCTGGACCTTTCGGGCCGGCCGCTGCCGGCGGCGCTGCACGCGATCATCCACGAGGCGCCCGCTCGTCCGGTCGTCGATCCGGTTGTCGATCCGGGTGGGCGGGGGCGTTCGAGCGTGCGCGGGCTCGAGGCGATCGTGCTGAAGGCGATCGAGAAGGATCCGGACCGGCGTTACGACAGCGCTGCGGCGCTGGCGCGTGATGTGCGCCGGTGGCTGGGGGACCAGCCGATCGAGGCGCGGCCGGGGGGAGTGGTGGAGCAGTTCCGGCTGTTCGCGCGTCGGAACCGCGCGGTGGTGGCGGCGGGGCTGGCGATCGTCGCGAGCATCGCGGTGATCGCGGCGGTGAGCGCGGGGTTCGCGTGGCGGCTGAGCCAGGAGGTGGATCGGCGGGCGGAGGCGGAGGCGCGCGCGACGGAGGAGCGTGATGCGGCGCGATGGCAGGCGTACACCGCGCAGATCGCGGGGGCTCTGTCGGCGATGAAGACGGGCGAGTTCCAGCAGATGCGGACGCGTCTGGCGAGCGTGGAGCATCCGAAGCGTGGATGGGAGTGGGGTTTCCTGCGGGGGCTGTCGGACCGGAGCGTGCACGCGTGGGATGCGCACGAAGCGATGATTTTCGACCTGGCGCTGCGCGATGACGGGGAGCTGTTCGCGACGGCGGCGTCGGACGGATCGGTGCGGCTGTGGCGCTCGGAGGATCGGGCGCTGCTGGGCGAGTTCCGGAGTGAGAGCGGGGCCCGGATGTTCGGCGTGGCGTTCGTGCCCGGCGATGTCCCTCGCCTTGTGTGCGGGGATGAGGCGGGGATGGTCTGGCTGCTGGAGCTTCGGGGGTCGGATGGGCGGACGGAATTGCGCGAGGCGCTGGCGCTGGAGGGGACGGTGGGCGGGGTCCGGAGCGTGGTGGCGCTCGGGGATGGACGGGTGCTGGCGGGCGCCTCGGGTGGGCGGGCGCGGGTGTGGACGGTGGAGTGGGATGGGGAAGGTCACGCGCGTGAGTGCGGTGCGGCGATGACGCTTGAGGATGTTGAGGTGGCGGGGGGGATCACGGGCGTGGCGCGGTCGACCGACGGAGCGCTGGTGGTGACTTTCAACGATGCGGGTGATCTGGCGCTGCGCGATGCCGGGACGCTTGAGGTGCTGCACCGGTGGGGTTTCCCGGGGCTGGTGAACCGCGTGTGCTTCAGCGAGGATGATGCGTTGTGCGCGGCCGCCGGGGAGGAGGGGATCATCCGGGTGTGGGATGTCCGGAGCGGGGCGCTGGTCAGCGAGATGGACGCGACGGACGGCGTGAACACTGTGCGTTCGATCGCGATCTCGCGAGACAACGCGATGATCGCGGCCGGGCTGATCCACCGTGGATTCGAGATCTACGAGATCGAGAGCGGTCGGCTGCTGGGGTCGCTGGGCGGTCACACGGATGCGGTCTCGGGTCTGGCGTTCTTTCCCGGCGATGAGCTGGTGATCTCTGCGTCGTGGAACGGTGAGATCCGGATGTGGAACCGGAGCGAGGCGTGGACGCCCGCGGGCGGCGCCCCGCTGGTGGGGCATGAGTATCGCCCGCTGAGCGTGGCGTTCTCGCCGGATGGTGGGTTGCTGGCGTCGGGGGCGCGGGATGGGACGCTGCGGCTGTGGGAGCCGATCGAGTCGAGGGCGGTGGCGGTGCTGAGCGAGCCGGCGATCGAGCCGGGGTCGCCGCTCGAAGGGCGGAACCAGATCCGTGGGGTGGCGTTCTCGCCGGATGGGGCGTGGATCGCGGCCGCGTGCGATGATCGGCTGGTGCGTGTGTTCGATGCGGTGACGGGTCGGGTGCGGGCGCGGCTGCCGGGGAACCGGCTCTGGGTGGCGAGCGTCGCGGTGGATGCTCGGGGGCGGCGGGTCGCGAGCGGGGGGCAGGACCGCATCGCGCGGGTGTGGGATCTGGATGAGCGGGGCGTGCCGATCTCCGAGAACCCGGCGCTCGAGATGGCGGGGCATACCTCTCGGGTGAATTCAATCGCGTTCAGCCCGGATGGTTCGGTGATCGCGACGGGCTCGCGGGACTCCACGGTGCGGGTGTGGAGCGCCGCGACGGGCGAGCAGCTGCACCTGTTGGATATGCATCGGTCGGATGTGTTCGCGGTGCTGTTCAGCCACGATGGGCGGCGGCTGTATTCGGGGTGCCGTGATCAGACGATCCGGGTGTGGGATGTGGCGACTGGGGCGCTGCTGGACACCCTGGATGGGCATGGGCAGTATGTGACCTGCCTCGCGCTGAGCCCGGATGAGACGCGGCTGGCGGCGGGGTCGTGGTTCGGGGAGATCGTGTTGTTTGACACGGAGTCGTCGGACCTGATCGCATCGTTCCGCGCGCACGAGTCGGCGATCCGCGGGATCGCGTTCAGCCCGGACGGGCGATGGATCGCCTCGGCGTCGTATGACGACACGGTGCGGCTCTTTGATTCGGCGAAGCGCGAGGATGCGGAGGCGGTCCGGCGCGAAGCGCTGGTCCGGCGGTCGGAGGCGGAGTTGCTGGTCGGGTCGGCGCTGGCTCGTCACGGGGGGGATGTGGAGGAGGCGGCGCGGGAGCTGCTTGGGGGGGGCGATCGTGATGCGGAGACCCAGCGCTGGGTGCGGGTGGCGCTGGTCCAGATATCGCAGCGCCACGCGGGGCGCGCGTCGGGTGCGGGTGGGGCGGATCCGCGGGTTGTGTCGGGGGGAGGCGGGAAGTGAGCTTATTGGACACGCGGTGCGTCGCGTGTTGGCGGGGCGTGGGCGGCGTTGCCGCGTCTGAGTGAGACACACCATCGCACCATTACGGAGCCAGGAATGCCCGTTCGGCGTCACCCCATCATCGATCCTCGCACCGGCGGCCCTCTGCTCAAGATTCCCGCGGATGAGGCGCTGATCGGGCGTCTTCGGCGGAGCTTCGCGATCGTTCAGGGCGAGGGGGTCCGGCTTGGTGAGTTGTTCTATCAGAGACTGTTCGAGGCGGCGCCCCAGGTGCGCTCGATGTTCCGCTCGGACATCAGCGCCCAGTCGGCGAAGCTGATCGCGGCGCTGGAGGCCGTGGTGAGCAACCTGGAGCGTCCGGAAGAGAACGCGGCGATGATCGCGGAACTTGGGCGGCGGCACGCGGGGTACGGGGCCCGCCCGGAGCACTATGTGCTGGTGACGGAGTTGCTGGTCGCGTCGATGGAGGAGCTTCTGGGACCACGGATCGACGCTCAGACGCTGGATGAGTGGCGGCTGGTGCTCCGGCTGGTGAGCGAGCAGATGATCGCGGCATCGCGGGACCCGGGCGAGTCGACGCTTCCGACGGGGGAAAGGGGTTGAGGCGGGCGGGTCGGGGTGGGGTGCGGTCTACACTCGGCGGATGAGCGGCGATGGGCGCGGACAATCCGGTGGGCGAGGCGGTCGTGGTGGTGGCGCGCGCGGGGGGCCGCGTGGCGGTGGTCGCGCGGATGGTCGCGGTGATGGGGGCCCGCGCGGGCGTGGGCCCGGCGGCGGGGGCAGGGGCCCGGGCGGTGGCGGTGGAGGGTCCGGCGGGCGCGGGATGGGGCGTCCGGGTGGCGGCGGGCGGCGTGAGGGTGGGGCGATGGAGGAGCGTGGGCGGGGGCGTGGGGGGCGCGCGCCGGCGTTCGTTCCGAAGTCCGGGGTTCGGCTGACGCAGTCATCGCGCCGTCTGGGCGAGGTGGCCGGGGCGATGGTGCAGCGGACGGGTCGGGGGAGCGCTCGGATGCGCGCCTATTCGATGCTGATCCGGCAGGCGAAGCGTGAGCCGGACTTCGAGCTGCTGCACCCGGACACGGAGGGGCTGGAGGAGCGGGATGCGGCGCTGCTGCACGCGATCTACGACAACGCGATGCGGCGCTGGATCACGCTGCGCTGGCTGATCGAGCAGCGGCTGAAGCAGCCTTGGGAGCAGCTCGATGCGCGGTTGAAGGGCGTGATGCTGGCGGGCGCGGCGCAGCTGCTGTTCCTGGAGCGGGTGCCGGCGCACGCGATCGTGGGCGAGGCGGTGGAGTGGGCCAAGCGGACGGTGGGCGGCGGGGCGACGCCGTTGACCAACGCGGTGCTGCGCGGGATCGACCGGATGATCCGCCCGGAGTACGAGCGCGGCGCGGAGCCGACCTCGCCGGGGTACCGGGAGCGCTGGACGGGCGAGCCGGATGAGCTGCCGCTCAGCGATGGGCGGGCGATCGAGCTGATCGGTGTGCGGCTGCCGACGGATGCGGTGGAATCGCTCTCGATCGCGACTTCGCATCCGATGTCTTTGCTGCGTTCGTGGCTGAAGCACATGCCGATGCGCGATGTTCGGGCGATGGCGTACCACTCGTTGATGCCCGCGCCGATCATCCTGAACACCTTCCATGCCGACGAGAGCTCGTACGGGGCGTTGCCCGAATCGCTGTCGGCGCACACCGCGCCGGGGCATCATGTGTTCTCGGGCGCCCGGCGCGAGTTGGTCCGGCTGCTGGACTCGCGTCCGGATGTGTGGGTCCAGGATCCGGCATCGACGCTGGCGGTTCAGTCGGTGATCGATCTGAAGCCGTCGCTGGTGATCGACGCGTGCGCGGGGCTGGGGACGAAGACGCGGCAGCTTGCCTCGGTGTTCCCCGAGAGCGTCATCGTGGCCACGGATGTGGACCGGGTGCGTTGGGAGACTCTGCGGCGGACCTTCGCGGGTCACCCGCGGGTGGTGGTGGCGCCCTCGGAGGATCTGGCGATGCACAACGGGCGGGCGGACCTGGTGCTGCTGGATGTGCCGTGCTCGAACACGGGCGTGCTCGGGCGGCGGACCGAGGCCCGGTACCGGGTCAGCGGCGACCGGACGCGGGAGCTGACGGGGCTGCAGCGCCAGATCTTCGCGGATGCGATCCCGCTGCTGGCTTCGGGCGGGAAGATCCTGTACTCGACCTGCTCGCTGGACCCGGCGGAGAACGAGGAGATCGTGGCGTGGGCGTGCAAGTGGCACAATCTTCGCGTGCTGCGGGAGCACCGTCGGTCGGCGTCGGGCGTGCCGGTGGATGGTGCGGAGAAGTATTCGGACGGTTCGTACGCGGCGCTGCTCGGTTGATCGAAGCGCTGGCGCGGGGCGGGCCCCAATGCGGTGTTTCGGGGGTGTGGCGGGCGCGGTCGAGGGGTCGCGGTTCGCCCGGGCGAAGGGGGGTGTCGGGGTTTGTGGAGGGAATCGGGGAGCGCGGGTGGCCGTGTAGTGGTAGGATCGGCGTGTTCCGGCGCGGATTGGAGCGGCCGGCGGATGCGGGAGCCCGACGGGATGAATCTGCTGGACATCGTCACGCTGGACACGATCAGGGTGCCGCTTCAGGCCCGGGAGAAGCGTGCGGCCATCGATGAACTGGTCGATGTGCTGGCGGCGGCCGGGAAGGTCGAGGATGCGCCCGGGCTGAAGACGGCGGTGTGGACGCGGGAATCGACGCGATCGACGGGCATCGGGCACGCTTTGGCGATCCCGCACGGGAAGTCCGAGGGGGTCGCGGACCTGGCGATGGCGATCGGGAAGCCGAGCGAGCCGATCGACTTCAACGCGGTGGATGGGCAGCCTGTGCGGCTCGTGGTGATGCTGGCGAGCCCGATGGACCGGACGGCGGACCACATCCAGGCGCTGGCGCGGATCAGCCGGCTGATGTCCAGCGAGGATTTCCGCACGAAGGTGTACAACGCGGAGTCGGCCGAGCGGATTTATGAGTTGCTGCAGCAGCAGGAGTCGGCCGGGGCGGCGCGGTGAGGGTGCGGGCGGCGTGGGTGGGGCACCGGGCAGAGACGAGCGATCACACGCAAAGGGGCATGCCCGCCGATCGTGCGGGCACGCCCCGTGGTGTGCGCTGGTGGTGATAGTTGCGAGATGATGTTCGGATTACGGCACCAGGTCGGCGCAGTTCTGTCCGAACGCGCCGAGCAGTGCGCCGAGGTCGTCCGAATTGACGAAGCCATCGCCGTCGATATCGCCGCCGGAGCGTGGGGGCACCGCGCTGCCGAACTGGCCGAGGAGCACGCCGAGGTCGTCGGAGTCGATGTTCGAGTCGGCGTTGAGGTCGCCTCGGCAGGTGATGATGACGGTGAGGGTGGTCGGGGATGGGTAGTCGACGCGGATCTCGAAGGGGTCGGGGAGGTTCGAGTCATCGAAGGTGGTGAACACGCCGGTCACGCCGGGGCCGTCGACCAGGTCGAAGACGGTGAGGGGGAGGGGGTCCAGACCCACGGCGTTGAATCCGAGGGTGCCATCGAGATCGATGGCGCCGGCCCCGGTGAAGCGGCTTGTGACCGGTGATCGGCTCGGGTTTTCCTGGAGGATCGCCTCGACGAGGGTGGTCGGCGCGAGGCTGAGGTTTCCGGTGACCTGGATGATGGACGCAGGACCGCCGACGGGTGTCAGCGTGCCCTGGGCCTCGACCTGTCCGGAGATTCGTCCGCTGCCGGTAATGGATTGGGCGACCCCGACGGTGAGCATCGCTCCTGGGTGCGCCCCCAGTTCCGCATCGCCCTGGTCCGAGGTCTGGGCGTTGAGGAGGATGTTGCCGGTTCCGGAGATGGTGACATCCTCGGCCGCGAGGACCCTGCAGTTCGTGAAGTTGCCCAGGCGGTTGATGAGGATGTCGGCGTTGTTGACGAAGGGTCCCGCCAGCAGATCGAACGCGCCGCTGCTCTCGGTGGCGAGCGTGCCCTCGTTGGTGAGTGAGGATGCGGTGGAGAGCCCGCCGATGGCCGAGACAGCGCCATCGCCTGAGGTGATGACCGATCCGCCCTGGACGGTGGTGCCCGGCTGGAGGTAGAGGAAGCTCCCGTCGGTTGCTCTGAGCGATCCGCTCGTGGTTTGGGTGATGTCGCCCAGGATGGTCAGTGGCTGGGCGGTGTCGTTGGCCAGGATGATGGCATCGTTGAGCACATCACCGGAGATGCGACCGGCGCCGCGGATGGTGTGCGAGCCTGTGTGGGTGAGCTGCGCGCCATCGCTGATCAGGATCTCGGCGTCGAAGGGATCGCTGGATCCCCGGTTGAGGGTCATGGTGCCATCGCCGTCGATGGTGGTATCGGCTTCGATGATGAGGCGGGCGTTGAAGGTGTTCCCCTGGCGGTTGATGAGCGCCTTGCCGTCGTTGGTGAGGCCGCCGGGGCCGAGATCGAGCGTGGCGCCGCCTTCGATGGCGAGGTTGCCGACGTTCGTCACGGCGTCGATGGCTCCGCCGGCGCCGGAAACGAATGCGGGCTCGATTCCACCCAGTATCCCGCCCGTGATGCTGCCGAGGTTTTCGATCAGCACGAGGTCATCGACGGCCCGCACGAGTCCCGCCGGCGACTGGACCACGGGGAGGTTGATGCGGAGCGGCCGCTCGAGGAACTCGGCGGAGATGATGCCATCGTTCTGCAGCGAGCCGTCGCCCTCGATGCGGCCGGCGCCGATGAACTCGTGGTCGGCGGTGTTGGTGAGCGTGGCGCCCGACTGGACAACCACGCGGGCGTCGTTTGGGTCGGTGTTGATCTGGTTGAGCTGGACCTCGCCATCGCCTGCGAAGGTGACGGAATCCAGGATCAGGAGCTGGGCGTTGAACGAGTTCCCTGTTCGGTTGACGACGATCACGCCCTCGTTGTCGATCGTTCCGGCGCTGACTTCGAGCAGGCCGCCGCCTTCGACGGCGACGATGCCCGTGGAGACGATGTCGACGCTGTCGATCAGCCCATCCTCCGCGATGATCACGCCGCCCGAAAGGGTGTCGAGGGTTCCGCCGAAGATCGAACCACCGGAGACGAGGCGGACAGCGCCGAAGTCGAGTCCGATGATGATGCCGTTGTCGTTGAGGATCTGGGCCGTGATGTCCAGCGGCTGCTTGAAGTCGTCGGCGATGATGGCCCCCTCGTTTTCAAGGGTCCCCTCGATGAGCCCGCTGCCGCGGATGGTGTGGTCCGGAGCGTGGTAGGTGCCGGGCTGGGCGGTGAGGCGGGCATCACCGGCGTCGCCCGAGACGCGCTGGAGGATGATCTCGCCCTCGCCGGAGACCTGGGTGGTGGGCGAGAGGGCGAGCGTGGCGTTGAATGTGGCGGCCTGATAGTTGACGACGATTCGCCCGCTGTTCTTGATCTGGCCGGAGAGGATCGTGAGCGCATCGCCGGAACTGATGTCCAGCTGGGCGGAGGGGTTGACGATCGCAAGGTTGTCGATGCCGATGGGCGAGTCGATGGTGACGACATAGATGCCGGGAACGCTGATGTTGGCGCTCTCGCCGGCCATGTTGGGGACATTGGCGGGGTCCCAGAGCGTGGAGTTGTTCCAGAGCCCGCTGACGGGGTCCTTCCATTCGATTTCGGTGCCCGCCATGGCGAGCGGTGTGGCGGCGCATCCGGCGGCGATGGTCAGTGCGATCGGCGTTCTGAGCATTGATTGGTCCTCCAAAGGGGTGAAAGGCCCGACCCTAACTGGATGGAGTGGCGATTGGAAGGAACTTCCGTGGTATCGAGCATGGGCACAGAGTCCTATAACTCAGACAGAATGTCCGCGCAGCGTGTGCTGCGGTCTCCCGATCGAGATTCGTTCGGCGGGACGGACAGAGCGCCTCGCGTGCACCCGCGGAGTGGTGCGGCTTGCGACGGCGAAGGGGTGGTCTTGAGCGGGATGATGAATCGCGTGGGCAGTGGCCGGACTCTCGGTGGCGCGCGCTCGCGTGGATGAACGGATCGTGCGCCACGGCGATGTGTCCGAGCGGCGGGTATCTTCACGCCGATGGATCCTTTGATGGTTGTGTTGTGGGTTGCGGTGGTGGCGCTGGGCGTGGCGCTCGGGGCGGTGTGGCGGCGCGCGGCGAAGTTGAAGCGGCGGCTGGGGGAGGCGGATCGTGCGATCGCGGCGCAGCGGACCCGCGGGCTTCGGATCGAGAAGCGGCTGGCGCGTGCCGATGCGTTGCGATGCCTTGAGCGGGCGGGGCGGGCTCCGGCGCTGGAGATGCGGTTCCGGTCGCAGTTCGGCGAGGATGTGCTGATGTGGGAGCTGTTCGAGCGGTCGCTCGGAGGGCGGTGCCTTGAGGTGGGGGCGCACAACGGTGTCGATCTCGCGGTGACCTGGGCGTTCGAGGCGATGGGTTGGGAGTGCTTGCTGATCGAGGCGCTGCCGGAGTCGGTGGCATCCTGCCGTGCGCATCGCCCGGGCTCGCGCGTGGTGCACGCGGCGCTCGGGGCGAGCGGTGGTGGGGTGGCGCGGTTCCACCGGGTGGTCGGGCGTGAGACGCATTCGTTTCTCGAGGCGTCGGACTGGCAGGACAAGAAGGTTGGGTCGAAGCGGACGGAGGTCGTCGAGGCGCCGCTGCGGACGCTGACGGATGTGCTCGAAGAGGTGTTCGACGGCGGCGGGCGGCTGGACTTTGCGATCGTCGATGTGGAGGGCGGCGAGGCGGCGGTGTTCGCCGGGCTGGACCTGTCGCGATTGGGGCCGAGGGCGCTGCTGGTCGAGGACTCGACGGGTGGTGGCGCGGGGTCGGTCCGCGATGTGCTGACCGGCGGGGGGTATGAGCACATCGGGTGGCTGGAGGAGAACGCGCTGTATGTGCGGCGCGATGAGTCGGCGCTGGTCGAGCGAGCGCGTGTGCTGCTGGACGCGGGGCGCGCGGCGGGCTGACTTCGTCGGCGCGCTGCAGCGTGACACTTGCCGTGTGGGCGGTTTGGGGGTCAGTCGCGCCCGAACAGGGCCTTCCAGACATCGGAGAGCGTCATGTTCTTGAGCGACTCCTCGACGGCGTGCTCGATCGGCTCGTGCTCGATGAGCTCCGGCGGGGGAACGAGCCTGGAGGGTTCGGCGGTGTCGGCGCGTCGGAGCCCGAGCGAGCCATCGCGGGTGATGTCGATGATCCAGCGTCCCTCATCGAGGCTGCGGTAGACGGTCTTGCCGTGGTTGGCGCGGTCCGAGTTCCAGTCGATGTCGGCGAGGGCGGGGTCGATGAGCAGGCCCTGGGCGGGGGGCGTGTTCGAGTCGAAGACCCGCCTGATCCAGAGCCGGTTGTCGATCACGACATAGTCGACGAAGACCTCTTCGTTGGGGTCCAGCGGGGTGTCGAACTTCTGGACCGCGCCGTCGGCGGCGCGGATGAGGACCGAGAGGCGGTCGTCCTCGACGAGCAGCTCGGTGACGGCCATGCGTCGGACGGCGTTGTTGTAGGTCGAGCGGAGATCGTTATAGGACGAGGCGAGGGTGGTAAGTTGGCGCTTGTAGGCCTCGGCGGAGACATCGGCGCGGACGAGGCGGAAGGCGAGGACGCATGCGGCGATCCCGAGGAACATGAGCGCGAGGGCCGTGACGAGTCGGGTCGTCGAGAATCCCCATTGATGGCGTCGCGGTCTTGGCCTGGATGTGTTGGCGAGCGACATGGATCGGCTCCGAAGATTGGGTGTTTTGCCGCAGTTCGGGTGGGGAAAGATGGAAAGCAGGATTGTCAGATGCTATCGGTCCGATCCGGGCGGGAGCCCTGAGTGTGGGTGTGCTGGCATGGTGGCAGGGTGATTGGGTGGTGGCGGAACCCGATTTCCGGGGATTGCGGGGCGGTGTCCCAGAGTTGGCCATCGGGAAGCGTCGAAATCGAGGGTCAAGGGTTGGTCGCAAGGCTCTGGCGTGTCACACTTTCGGAGCGGGCGGGTGCTTGCGGCGTGCCTCGCCGGGGCACCGTCCGCCCGGTTCCGGGGCGCGCTCGATGGCGGGTGAGGTTTCCGAAGCGGGGTCGTGGTGCGACTTGGGTCGCGCCCGCGTGAGACACGAACAGAGACCGCGTGTGCGGATGGGAGCACCCCCTGTCCTCGTGCGCGAAAGACGATGGAGGCTCAGGACATGGATTCGACTCGGGCGATGGCTCTGATTCCCTGGCGTTTGCTTGTGGCGGCGGGGGCGCTGGGCTGCTTCGGCGTCTCCGGTGCCATCGCGGCCCCGGGCGGCGTGGGTGGCGGTGGCGACGAGTTGTACTACTCCTACTTTGATGATCGGGTTTCGCTGACCCTTGACGAGACGCGCCTGGTCGTCACGGATCTGTCCGGGCATGGACGCGGCGCGGTGGAGGCGTTCGCGGCCGGATTCGGGATCGACGCGGATGGGATCACGCCGCACGAGGCGCCGAACACATGGATCGTTGAGGCGCCCGGCTGGGGCGTTGCGGACCTGGGCACCACGCGGGAGCTCGTGTCTTCGATGGCGCGTGAGTCCCGCGAGGCGTGGCTGAACGATGCCGGCGCGGCGGACTTGTTCATCTCGCCGATGCTCGGGATCGAGCTTGGCCCGGTTCATATCAGCGATGGGATCATTGTGCGGTTCGCGGAAGGGACCACGCCCGAGCAGGCCGAGGCGATCGTTGATGGGTTTATTGATGCGGAGTTGCTGGAAGCGGACATGGCGGGGATGGCCGGCGTGTTCCGTTTCGTGACGAGTTCGCGTGATGGGTTCGAGGTGCTGGAGGCGGCGAACCGCCTGGCGGCGCTGGATCAGACGGTTTACGCCGAGCCGCACATGTCGCTTCCGCTGAAGAAGGCGCTGATCCCGAACGATCCGCTGTTCGGCGTGCAGTGGGGATTGCGGAACATCGGGCAGTCGGGCGGCCTGGCGAATATCGATATCGATGCTGATCTGGCGTGGGATATCACGCCGGGGTTTGCGACGACGCTGACGGCGATCCTTGACGATGGCGTGGAGCAGGATCACCCGGATATTCACCAGGTGCCCGGGATCGATGTGACTGGCCAGGCGACGGGCGGCGGGCCAGCGGGTTCGTGCGACAATCACGGCACGGCCGTGGGCGGCGTGGTGTCGGCGATCTTCAACAACGGCGCCGGTGTCGCGGGGGCTGCTCCCGGGACGAGGATCATTTCGGTGAAGTTCTCGAATTCGATGCCGCCGTGCACGGGCTCGGGGAGCTTCTTCCCCGCGAGCTTCGCGAGCGGTCTGAACAACGCGTTCAGCCAGGGCGCGCGGGTGAGCAACAACTCGAACTCGATGGGCGCTTCGGGAACGATCGACGGCGTGTACCAGACCACGCGGAACAGCGGGATGGTGCACTTCGCATCCTCCGGGAATGCGAACGCCTCGTCGATCGCGTACCCGTCGAGCCTCGCGACGGTGAACTCTGTGGGTTCCGTGAGCCGAACGGGGTTCAGGTCGGCCTTCTCGAACTATGGGGCGGGGCTCGCGTTCACAGCGCCGGGCGACGACATCTGGACGACGGACCGGACCGGCGGATCGGGGTACGCGGGCGGTTCGTACACGGTGATCGACGGCACCTCGTTCTCATCACCGATGGCCGCGGGCGTGGCGGCGCTGGTGAAGACCGTGAACCCGGCGCTCACGGCGGCGCAGGTCGAGCAGATCCTTCAGGACAACGCGAAGGACCGCGGGACCGCCGGGTACGACACCTTCTACGGATGGGGGATCCCGGATGCCGATGACTCGATGGAAGATGCGATCGCGCTGCTTTCGCCGCCCGGGAACATCACCCTGGTGGCGCCGGCGGAGGGGTTGATGAACGTCGATCCGGTCCAGATCCTGCAGTTCGCGTGGACCACGACACCGGCGGCGAACTTCTACCGCATCGAGATCGATGACGACCAGGACTTCTCCTCGCCGGAGTTCGTCTTCGAGACCTTCCAGAACCTGCCGCTCGTGCAGCTCGCCGGGCTTCAGGTGGCGACGCAGTATTACTGGCGCTCCCGCGGGATCAATTTCGCGGGCGAGGGCACCTCGACGCCGTCGTTCCGGACTTTCTTCACGGTCGGGTACATCGAGCCTTCGGACTGCGAGGGCGACCTGAACGGCGACGATGTCGTGGACTCGGACGATCTCGGGGTCCTGCTGGGCGCGTTCGGCGGGTCCGGCGCGGGCGATCTGGATGGCGATGGCGACACCGACTCGGACGATCTGGGCATTCTGCTCAGCGCGTTCGGGACGAACTGCCTTTGATGCCCGATTCCCTACGCGGATTTTGAGATTGGCCCCGCGTGTTCGCGGGTGATCGAGCATCCCTCGAATCGGACGCCCCGGGGCACTGAAGCCTCGGGGTGTTTGCATTGTGGTTGGGTGTTCGGAGGTTGGGCAGCGATGGGGGTGTCGCCACGACCGTTTCGACTTCGTCGAACCGGTCGTGGCTGGCTCCGGGCCGCACGGTTGCGGGTGTCGTCTGGCTGGAGGGCGCTGGCGGCGTGCAGTGCGGGGTCGATCTGGCCGATGTCCCAATTTCGAGCGGGATCTGACGAAACCGTGTCAGAAACGGTCGGTAGTGAGGAATATCGCCTCCGTTTCCGATGCTCGTGCGCCGGGTCCGGGCGGGCGGTTGTGTGAGATTCACCCACGCTCGCGGAGAAGGGGAGTTCGGGGTCGATGCGGGCGGGCGAGGTGTGGGGCGGAATGGTCGTCTCCGGGGGTGGACCGGGAGCGGCGGGGTGCGTTGCATCGCACCGGATCGGGATCGATTCGAGACGCTTTGGTTGGTGAGCAGGTCTAACAGCAGGAGAGCCAGACATGACCGCGCGGAAACTTCGACTTTCGTCATCGCGACTTTCGTCATCGATTGCCACTCGGGCGCTGGTGCTCGGGTGTATGGCGGTCGGCTTGCAGCTGGGCGCTGGTTCTCAGGCGCTGGCGCAGGACACCGGGAAGGACCGCGAGTCGCAGCCTGTGCGCCGTCCCGCTCCGGTCGAGGGCGGGCCGCGGATGAGCGTTGCGATCGAGGAACTGGACTTCGGCACGACCTACGACGAGGGGAAGATGGAGGGCGTGATCCGTTTCACCAACACGGGCGACAGCCTGCTGGTGGTGCAGAACATCCGCACCTCCTGCGGGTGCACGGCCGCGGCGCTGATCAAGCGTGAATACCTGCCCGGCGAGTCGGGCGAGGTTGAGGTCGGTTTCTCGCCGAAGGGATCCGGTCGCCAGACCAAGACCGTGACGCTGATGACGAACGACCCGACGAATCCCGCGCAGGTGGTGCGGGTTTCGGCGAACCTGGTGCCGCTGGTCGAGGTGACGGATCCGGTGCTCCGGATGGGCCAGGTCGAGCAGGGCCAGGAGCATGTGATTCCCCTCGAGCTGTTCTCGCGCGACCCGGCCTTCCGCGTGGTGAATGTGGCGTTCGATGACGCCTCGCATGTCACCTGGCGCGAGGTGCCGAACGCGGTTCCCGCGGTGCCACGCCCGGAGATGCCGGGATATCGCCTCGTTGAGGTCGTGGTCGACAAGGAGGCCCCGACCGGGAACTTCAACCGGACGCTCACGCTGGACATCCAGGCCCGCGCGGAGCAGACCGCGGACCAGAAGCCGCTGAACTACACGGTTCGTCTGTTCGGCGTGGTGCTGGGCGATCTGGCGATCCAGCCCCGGTTCATGCGGATCCCGCGGGTCGATCCCGGTGGGTCGTTTGAGTCGAGCGTAGTGATCACCTCGCGGAGTGGTCGTCCGTTCAAGATCACGGGCGCGACGATCGAGGACTCTCGGCAGATGTCGCTGTTCGTGGCGAGCCACGAGGTGACCTACCAGCCGATCGAGCTTCCGGACGGCACGGTGGCGTATCGCGTGACGCTGAAGGGGCAGGCGACGAACCGGACCGGCGCGTTCCGTGCCGAGATCACGCTGCTGACGGATCGTCCGAGCGAGGGCTCGGTGGTGGTGACGGCCAACGGGCAGGTGCGTGCAGCGCAGCCGGCTCCGGAGCGCCCGATGCCGAAGCCGCGCGACTGATCGCATCCAGGACGATCGATCCGAGCAGCGCCTGCCGCGTCGCTCGGTGACTGTGCAAGCCTTTGGCGAGGAGCGTTGGCACGCTGCGCCCTGAATCCCCCCTGGGATGAGGGATGCGGGGCGAGCCGGCGCTCCTCGCTGTTTTTTTGCGGCGATGGATCTGGCACAGCGCATGCGGAAGGGAGTTGCGGCCGCCTTCGCGCGCGAACGGCGGCTGCGCTCGATGGGGCCGCCACGCGGAGGTGCGCTGTGATGACGAAGCTGGCAGGAAGCGTTCAGGGACGAGGCTCAAGAGGTGGTGGATGCGGGCTGATGGCCTCGGCGGCGTTGGCGCTGAGCGTGGTGCTGGGCGCTGGCGGGTGCGGGGAAGCGGCTCCCACGGTGAGCGAGGTGCAGGAGTCGTACGGGATGCGTTTCATCGAGGGGGTCCAGCTGGGCTCATTCGGGATGGTCAAGGCGGAGGGGTTCGATGCCCGGGCGGGCGAGTTGGTGTCGGTGAGCGTGGATCTGGGCGAGCGGGGAATGGTGCACGCCCGGCGGGCGACGATCGTGGTGGATCCGGCGACCTCGACGATGCGGCTGCGGCTGCTGGGGGTCACGCTGGCGCCGGTGGGCGGGACGCTGGAGACGCGTGAGGAGCTCTGGACGGATCCGGTGCGGCTCGGCGGGCGGGTGGTGGCGGATGCGGCCGGCGGCGGGTGATCTCGGCGTGCTGCGCGGAGCGGGCGAGGGCGGGTCGATCATGGCACAATCGTGCGATCATGCACGATGACGATGTCTATGCGGTGCTGGACGATGAGGGTGGCGCGGGCGGTGCGCGGCGCGGGAGCGGCGGGGCACCCGTTGGTGGTGGATCGACCGCGGGTCGCGGCGCGGATGGTGGTCGCGCGGCGGGCGCGGTGTGGGGGCGGGCCGATGGGTCGTGGGTGGCTCCGCGGACGCTGTCGGTGATCGTTCCGGTGTACAACGAGCGGGACTCGCTGGCAGCGCTGGTGCAGCGGCTGGATGCGTTCCCCTCGCCCTGCGGGCTGGCGCGTGAGCTGGTGTTCGTGGATGACGGGTCGACGGACGGGTCGGCGGATGTGCTCGATGAGCTGCTGGGCGAGCGGACCGATGCGCGGCTGATCGAGCACGCATCGAACCGCGGGAAGGGCGCGGCGATCCGGTCCGGGCTCGGCGCGGCAAGCGGTGATGTGGTGCTGATCCACGACGCCGACCTGGAGTACGACCCGCGCGACCACGCGGGCGTTCTGGAGCCGCTGATGGACGGGCGTGCCGATGCGGTGATCGGGTCGCGGTTCCTGGGGCAGACGCATCGGGTGCTGTACTTCTGGCACTACAAGGCGAATCGGTTGATCACGCTGTGCTCGAACGCGTGCACGAACCTGAACCTGTCGGACATCGAGTGCGGGACGAAGGCGTTCTCGCGGCGGGTGGCGGCGCAGCTGGGGCCGATGCTGAAGGAGGATCGGTTCGGGATCGAGCCGGAGATGGTCGGGCGGCTTGCGCAGATCCGCTGGAGCAAGCGGGGCGAGCCGATGCAGGGGCCTGGCGGGCGGCGGCTGCGGATCTACGAGGTGGCCGTGAGCTATAGCGGTCGGACCTACGCGGAGGGGAAGAAGATCGGGTGGCGCGATGGTGTGCGGGCGCTGTGGGTGATCGCGCGGGTCTGGCTGACCTGAGCGAGTTGCGGGTGGTGAGTGGTGGGTCGCGGGCGATTGGGGAGCGTTCCGTTGCATGAAAAAGAACAGCCCGCGGCGCGGGGCCGCGGGCTGCCTGAGTTCTCGGTCAAACTCGCTCGTTGCTGTCAGCGTTGCGCGGTTCAGGCGCGACGACGACGGGCGGTGGCGAGGCCGGCGACGCCGAAGAGGGCGAGGGCGCCGGGGGTCGGGATCTTCACGAACTCGATGGTGAAGTTGCTGTACTCGGTGTTGCCATCCCAGGTGTCGGTGAGCCCGATCTCGATGAACTGGGGCTTGGCGATGGGGTTCTCGAAGGTGAACGAGTGGCTGTAGGAACCCGGGGCGCTGGACCCGGAGCCGTTGAAGTCCCAGACATCGAGGATGTCGGTGGCGGCTTCGGCGGGGCCGAGGCCGTAGGCACCGGCGAGGGCGCCGAGGTAGCGGAAGTCGCCAGCGAAGCCGACGGTGAGCCCGCCGAGGTTGAGGACCATGCCGAGGTCCGAGGCCCACGACGCATCGAGGTCGGGGGCACCGGCGGAGGTCACCTCGTCGTAGTCGAAGGAGATGTTGATGCCGGTGATGACCTTGCTGTTGGCGGCCGGATCGACATCGGTCTCGATCACGGGGTCATCGCCGAAGGCGGTGGCGTGCTCACCAAAGAAGATGGTGCCGAGGTTGAACACCTCGTTGGTGTCGCCGAAGGCTGAGCCTGCGACGGCGAGCAGGGCGGCGGTTGCGAGGGTGGCTTTCATGACTGGTCTTCCTCTCTTCTTTCTTCTCTATCCTGAACGGACTGTCCCGTGGTGCTGACTGCCATCACCGCACGGGCGCATGACTGGAACACGAACACACGGAATCGGCCGACACACTCGGCCGGGGTTGGGCGGATTGGCGAGGGAAGGTCACGGTTGGCGCGTGGTTCCCGACGGGGTCTTCGAGGACCCACCGGGAGATACGCCGGACGCCTCGGGCCCGAAAGCCCGCGGTCCTGTGGTCTTCCCTCACGCGCGCCGTACGGATCGTGAACGACCCGTACAGACGGCCTGAACATTCTCAACCTACTCACCCACCGGCGCGAATCAACCACAATCTGGGCGAACTGGTGAATTTCCCGCAATTCCCAGTTCGGCTCGATGATCGTCCACTGCAGCAGTGGGCAGGGCGACCGGTTCTCGGACGATCTGTGGCCCTTTGGGGCGTGGCGGGGTGCCCGAGGCCGCTGATCAGGCTCGTGGCTCGATGCCGATTGCTGCCACTCCGGCCGGAACGCGGTTTGGAGTGTCGCGATGCTTGCGGGGGGCGCAGCAGATGCTCGGGGAATCACGACGGTTCGGTGATCTGTGTGAAACGACGGGAGCCGCGGCTGATGCCGCGGCTCCGTGTGTCGTTCCGGGTGGTGTGGGATGGGCTGGGACGGCTGGCCAGCTCAGCGCTACGGGCACATGCTCCCGAAGGAGCTGAGGAGAATGCCGAGGTCGTCGGAGTTGGTGAACCCATCGGCGTTGACATCGCTGGAGAGGTCGCCCTTGGAACTGAAGCCGCTGAGGAGGAGCCCGAGATCGTCGGAATCGACGGCGTTGTCGCCGTTGAGGTCGGCGCCGGCGCAGCGGTAGAGGATTGTGGGGGTTCGGATGGCGATGAGCACCGGGGGCTGTTCGCGGATGAGGGTGATGGTGCGATTGGCGCGGACCACGGGCGGAGGCTCTCGGATGAGGGTGACCGGGCGGGCCGCGAGGGGGGGGCCCGGGTCGAACAGCAGTGTGACGGGTCGGGATGTGACGACCGGGCCGGAGCCTGCGCCGGCCGCCTGGGAAGCGCACGCGGCGCAGCACAGGATCGGCGTCAGCGCGTGTCGCCACCGGGACCGGCGCATGGCGGCGTTCGACATTCGGTTTGTGGGTGTGATCATGGGCGCGCTCCGGCATCGACGAGCAGCGTGACCTCGACGGGCACAGCGCTGGGGAGTGCGAGAGAAGCCGTGGCGGTCGAGAACGCGAACGATCCGGCGAGCGGGCTGGACTGCACGATGAACGATTCGCCCTCGGCGGGCGTGATGAGGACATCGACGATTGATCCGGGGGCGATGTTGTTCGCTTCGATCGTGATGACCACGGGTGAGTCGGCGATGGTGGGCGCATCGGGCGTGTAGACATGCGCGCGTGGATCATCGCTGACGGGCTGCCCGCCGGCATTGACGATGCGGAGCGCGGGTGTGGATGGATCCTGGAAGAGCGGGCCGGGGGCGGCGAAGCTGGGGAGGGGGTCGAAGCTGATGCCGGAGAAATTCTGGATGTTGGCTTCGATTCGGATGCGTCCATCGCCACCGTCGTTGCCCGATGTCCCTCCCCTCGCAAGGATGTCGATGCTTTGGCTCGTGGATGCGATCTCGTTCGCAACGAGACGAATGGCGCCGCCTGATCCAGCGCCGTTACCGCCTGAGTCGGAGTTGCCGCCGTTGGCGGAGAT
>JBQLZO010000093.1:0-23909 GCA_052168315.1 Phycisphaerales bacterium
CCCGACCCCCCCGACCACCCCGACCACCCCTCCATCCGATCCACCCTCCGCCCCGCCGCCGACCCAGCCCACCGACCGCGAGCAGGCCTGGCAGCGCTACCTCGTGGCCCGCGACCACCGCGACCGCGCCCGAGAACAAGCCCGCCCAGCCCACCAACCCCCCAACCAATCCGCACACCAGCGCGCTCCATCCACGCCCTCCCCCGAGCCCACCACCCCCACATCCACTCCCACACCCACCACCACAACCCGCCGCACACCACCGCACCCAACCCAACCCCCCGTCCACTCCCACGCCCCCACCGCCCCGCCCCCGTCCGACCGCGAACGCCTCAAACTCTCCAACCTCGAATGGATGCTCGGCGCCAAGGGCATCGCCCTCCTCGGCGTGCTCATCCTCTCCATCGCCGCCGCACTCTTCTTCAAGGAAGCATGGGACCGCGGCTGGATCGCCACCATCTCCCCCGCAATCCGCTGCGCCGCCGGCGCTGCCTTCGGCATCCTCCTGCTCATCATCGGCGAGATCCTCCGCCGCCGCGTCAACGCCCTCGCCTCATCCGGCGCCTCCGCCGCCGGCATCGCCATCATCTACGCCTCCATCCTCGCCGCCGCGCAGCTCTACTCCCTCATCGCAACCCCCACCGCCTTCGCGCTGCTCGCACTCACAACCCTCACCGGCATCGCCCTCGGCGCGATCGCATCCAGGGTCCTCCTCGCCGCCTTCTCGCTCATCGGCGCGTTCCTCATCCCCATCGTCCTCGGAAGCGATGAGCCCTCGAAGCACATCCTCCCCGCCTACCTCGTCGCCCTGCTCGCCCTCGGGCTCGCGCTCGCCGCATGGAAGGGCAACGCCTACTCCATCATCCGGCGCATCGCGTGGTGGGGCACGGCCTCGCTCGGAACGCTCTGGGCACTCTCCATCCACCAGGAAGCCCCCGCCTCCGTGCTCGCCTTCCTCGCGGCCGTCTGGGCCATGACCATCGCCGAACTCATCGCCTCCGCCCGCTTCCTCCATCGCTTCCGCCCCGCCACCGCATGGCCAGACGACAACCCCCGCATCGGCTTCCTCCGCTCGCCCACCGCCGATGAGATCGAGTTCGACGCCCGATCCCTCATGACCCCGCAGGCCCGTTGGGTCAACTCCTCCTTCGGCGTCACCCTCTGGTCCGTGCTGATCGCCACCCATGTCGCCAACCACTGGAACACCGCCCTCGACTGGACCCCCGCCGCGATCCTCACCGCACTCACCGCCGCCATCGCCATCATCATCTCCCCGCACCGACCCGCCCCATGGGTCGACACCGCCACACCACGCTCCATCCTCGCCACCGCGCTCATCATCAACGCCGCGGCCCTGCTCGCGCTGACCATCGCCACCGCCCTCGGCGGCGCCGCACAGGTCGTCGCGTGGGCCACCATCGGCCTCGCCGCCGTCGTCTTCGCCCGCGCGGTCCGATTCAACGCCGCCAACATCTTCGGCCTTACCCTCATCGCCATCGCGCTCGCCCGACTCATCACCCTCGACCTCCCCGAAGCCGCCGGCATCGTCGGACCCGAGCGCCAGATCCCCATCGCAACCCTCCTCGGCATCAACATCACACGCTGGAGCGTCCAGGTCGCCCTCCTCACCGCCGCGCTCATCGCCGCCGCCGCCCTCCAGCGCCGACCCCTCTATCAGGCCATCGTCTCCTGGATCGCCATCGCCGCCGCCGCGCTGGCCATGCTCGGCCCGGGCAGCCAGCCCATCTCCGTCGGCGTCGCATGGATCGCCATCGCGACCATCGTCGCAGCGCTCGCATCCACCCTCAGACGCCCGGAACTCCGCATCGCCGCCCCCATCCTCGCCGCCACCGCCACCGCGATCGCGCTCGCCGCATCCACCACCGACGCCAACACCGCCGCGCGCAACGCCCTCGGGCTCGCATGGTCCGACTGGTCCACCGCCATGGCCATCATCGCCATCGCTTGGCTCGCCATCGGACGCATGGTCGCGCGGTCCGACCTCCAACGCGCCGCCGCCGCGGCCACCGCCCTCATCGCGTTCGCCGCGGCCCTCGCGGGCGACGACAGCGACCCACACACCATCATCCTCGGCGCTGCCCTCCTCGCCGCCGCAACCGCCGCGCTCGCCCCATGGATCACCCGCTGGCTCCTCGCGCCGCTCGCGCTCGCCGCCGCCATCGCCACGGCCTGCGCCTGGGCCATCGCACGCGTCGAGCACCCGCAACCACCCGGATCCCTCCAACCCCTGCTCAACTTCCCTTTCGCCGCCGGAACCCTTCTCACCCTCACCGGCATCGCCATCGCATGGCTCATCGCCCACGCGCCCCAGCGAACACCCCTCCCCAACGCCCTCCCCCGCACCACCATCAAACGAACCGCCGCCTGGTTCGCCGCCCTCACCGCGCTCGTCGTCACCTCGGCCGAACTCATCGACATCATCGCCCGCGCCCTCCCCGCCGACAGATCCGCACAGGGCGCGGCCCTGTCCATCTGGTGGAGCTTCTACGCCGTCGCCGCCATCATCGCCGGCTTCGCCCGCAACGCCCCCACCGTCCGCCGCGCCGGCCTCGCGCTCCTCGCCTTCGTCGCCGCAAAGGTCCTGCTCATCGACCTCGCAACACTCACCCCCATGCCCCGCATCGTCGCATCCGCCGTCGTCGGCATCGTCCTGCTCGCAGCGGGCGTGCTCTACGCGCGACTCTCACGCGACACCCCACCACAGCAACACCCCGACCCACCCGCAGATCCCCTGACCACACCGGACCCCACCCCCGACCCCGACCCCGAACTCGAATCCGAACCCGAAACCGAACCCGAAACACGCCCCTGACCCCATGCGCCGCGCCCAATCCCCCGATCGCAGCACCCCGCGCCGCCCCGCCCAACCCCGAGATACCATCGCCCATGCCGACCATCTTCACCAAAATCATCAACGCAGAGATCCCCTGCCACAAGATCTACGAGGATGACAAGGTCTTCGCCTTCCTCGACATCAACCCCCTCAGCCCCGGGCACACCCTCGTGATCCCCAAGGAAGAAGCCCCAACCCTCGCCGAACTCTCCGACGAGTCCGCCGCGGCCCTCGGCCGCGTCCTCCCCCGACTCTGCCGCGCCATCGCCAAGGCCACCGGCACCAAACACTGCAACATCCTCCAGAACAACGGCGCCCCCGCCCACCAGGCCGTCTTCCATGTCCACTTCCACATCATCCCCAGGCCAGACACCGGCGGCGAAGGCCCCGGCAAAGGCCTCGGCATCACCTGGCCCGCCGGCAAACTCGACACAGAAGAAGCCAAGGCGATGCGACAGAAGATCACGGCGGCGCTCGAGTAATGCCCACCCACCGTTCATGGAGCCACACGCTCCTCCCCTCCAGCGCCCGCTGAGCCCGCTCGGCACACCAGCGACCGCATCTCTCAGCCCGTCGCCAGCACGGTTCCGCCCAATCCCACCCCCCGCGCGCGCCGATGTCTACCGTCCAAGTCCATGATGCACCAACCAGACCCGCACAACACCCGTCCCCACGCCTCCCCCGAATGGGGCAAGCTCAACACCGACCACGACACCCGCCGCATGCTCACCGCGCGCGAGGGACGCATCGCCGAGCTCCTCCGCGTCTTCCGCATCTCCGGCGAGTTCATCAACGGCTTCCGAAAGCTCCACTTTCTCCCACCCTGCGTCACCGTCTTCGGATCCGCACGCTTCGAGGAGGACCACCCGCACTACGAACTCGCCCGCGAGGTCGGCCGCCAGCTCGCCCGCGCCGGCTACGCCGTGATGACCGGCGGCGGACCCGGCATCATGGAAGCCGCCAACCGCGGCGCGAAAGACGCCGGCGGCATGTCCATCGGATGCAACATCGTCCTCCCCCACGAGCAGCAGCCCAACCCCTACCTCGATAAGTTCATCGAGTTCCGATACTTCTTCGTCCGCAAGGTCATGCTCGTCAAGTACTCGCAGGCCTTCATCGTCCTCCCCGGCGGCTTCGGAACCATGGATGAGCTCTTCGAAGCGCTCACCCTCATCCAGACCGGCAAGATCACGCACTTCCCCGTCGTCGTCATGGGCAGAGACTACTGGCGCTCGCTCCACGACTTCGCAACCCAGATGGCCGAGCACGGCACCATCTCCCCCGACGACCTCCGACTCGTCCAGCCCACCGACGACCCCGCCGAGGCCATCGAGATCATCGCCCACGAGCACAAGGCCATGGCCGCACGCCTCAAGCGCGCCCCGCGCCCCGTCCCGTTCCTCGGCGAACGGAGCGTCCGCCCCGGCAAAACCACCGGCTGAGCGCACCAAACACCCTCGATCCGCCACCCATCAACCGCTATCCTCGCCCATCGTGCGCGAGACCCAAGCCCCCACACTCCGCAACACCCCCCAACGCTTCCCCGCCTCGCTCTGGGAAGCCGCCGGCGCGCCCCACGCCGTCGAGGCCCCGCTCCCCATCGCCCGACGCACACGCGCCCACGCCGCCACCGCATCACCCGCCCACGCCCAGCTCATCGTCCTCGCCTCCTCCTCCGCGGGCAACGCCTCCCTGCTCATCACCGGCCACGGCAAGCTCCGCCGTGCCACCCTCATCGACGCCGGGCTCTCGCCGCGCCGCACATTCCGCGCCCTCGCCGCGCTCTCACTCGCCCCCGAGCACCTCGACCGCATCCTCTTCACCCACCTCGACCGCGACCACGCCCACAACGGCTGGATCCGCGCCCTCCCACGCCACGCCGAGTTCATCATCCACCGCCGCCACCGCGCCCGCGCCGAACGCATGGGGCTCCTCGTCCGCAGAACCCGCATCTTCGACGACCAGCCCTTCGACCTCACCGACCACATCGAGGCCCACCCCACCCTCGCCGCCCACGACGACCTCGGCGTCGTCGCCTTCCGCTTCAACCTCCCCCCATCTTCTACCGCCGATCAGCCATCCCGCCCCCGCTCCCTCGGCTACGCCACCGACCTCGGCCGCGTCACCGACCAACTCATCCACGCCCTCAGCGCCGTCGATGTCCTGGCCATCGAATCCAACTACTGCCCGCGCATGCAGATCGACTCCGACCGACCGGAGTTCCTCAAGCGCCGCATCATGGACGGCGCTGGCCACCTCTCCAACGAACAGTGCGCCACGGCCGTCCAGGCCATCGCGCCCGCCCGCGCCGTCGTCCTCCTGCACCTCTCACGCCAGTGCAACACTCCCGAGCGCGCCGCCGAGCACCACGCCGCCGCGCCCTACGAACTCGCCATCGCCCACTGGGCCAACCCCATCCCCGCCATCACGCTCTGATCGCGCGATCACCCGCCCCGCAGCCCGCGCAAAAACGCCCCCACATCCTCCCCGCGTCCGATCGCCTCCACCAGCGCCGACCCCACGATCACCCCATCGCACCGCCCCTTGAGCGCCGCCACCTGCGCACCGCTGCGGATCCCGAACCCCGCGCACACCGGCAGCCCCTTCCCCTCCGCCACATCCCGCCGCTCCCGCGCCACCGCACGCACCGACTCCAATTGCCCCGCGATCGACCCCGCATCCAGCCCGCCGCCGCCCGTCGTCCCCGTGCTCGTCACCGCGTACACGAACCCCGAGCACGCCCCCACCAGCGACCGCAGCCGCGCTTCACTCGTCACCGGCGTCGCCATCTGCACCATCGCAAGCCCGCCCGACCGCAGCGCCCCGCCCATCGACTCCGCCTCGTCATACGGCAGGTCCGGCACGATCACCCCGCACACGCCCGCCCGCTCCGCGCGCTCCGCGAGCCGATCCATCCCGAACCGCAGCAGCGGATTCAGGTACGACATCAGCACCACCGGCACGCCGACATCCGCCCGCGCTGACTCGAGCGCCCCGAGAATCCATTCCACCGTCACCCCATCCGCCAGCGCCACCCGCGAAGCATCCTGGATCGTCACCCCATCGGCCATCGGATCCGAGAACGGCACCCCCACCTCAACCACATCACACTCCGCCGCCACCGCGCGCAGCACATCCCCGAACGCCGCCCGCGATGGATACCCCGCCGTCACATACGCCACCAGCGCCACCCCGCGCGCCTCCCGCGCCGCGTGGATCGCGCGCGACACCCGCTCCGCGCCCGACAACGCCCGCGGGCCCGCGGCATCCGCCATCGCCGCCATCATCATCATCACCGCTGTTCCCGCGCCGCCAGCGCCGCCTCCACCCGCGCCACCAGCGCCTCGTAGTCATCCGGCCGCGCCCCACCCATCCCCGCCAGCAGGTCCCGGTGCACCGGTCGCACCACCCCCGCCTTCAACGCCGTCCGAACCAGCGGCGCCCGCGCCGGATCCTTGATGTGCGTCACCGCCAGCATCGCGATCCGCATCCCCTCGCCCTCGCGCCCCGCCGCCAGCAGCGCTGCGTGCTCGTTCGCGCAGTCCTTCGCGAGCCCATCGATCACCGCCGCCAGCCGCTCCTCGGCCAGCCCGGCCTCGCGCGCCTCCGCCACGCCCTCCATCCGCCCCGCGATCCGAACCTCCGCCGCCGGCACCGGATCCCGCAGCACCCGACCCGCATCCGCCCACCGCCCCGCCTCATACAACACCGGCAGCAGCGTCAACGACACCGTCTGCCCCACCCGCACCTTCGACTCGGCATCCACGATCGAATCCCACCACGCCAGCGTCCGCGCCCCATCCCCCAGCGCCTCGTTCAGCGCCACGAAGTCCATCACCACCGTCCGATCCAGCGCCCGCTTCTCCAGCGTGGCACCCAGCGCATCCCGCCGCGCTGCGAACGCCGCACGCGCCGGCTCGTGCTCCGCGCACAGCGTCTCAATCTCGCTGATCATGAACGACAGCCGCACACCCACGAACGCTGGACCCGCCTTCGCCCCCTCATCCCACAGCCAGATGAACTGCTCCAGCGCCTCCGCGTGCTTCCCCTCGTGCATCAGCGCCCGCGCACGCTGGAACCGCTCGCTCGCGCTCCCGCCCTCCGCGCCCTTCTTCGCCTCACCATCGCGAGGCGCACGACGCCCATCCCCCACATCCTCCGGACGCTCGGCCGCACGCACCGCATCCACCCACCCCAGAAGCGCATCTTTCGAACGACCCCCCGTGATCCGCCCGAACGGCTTCCCGCCCTTGAACGACACCATCGTCGGGACCGCCCGGATGCCGTACTGCCGCGCCAGATCGCCGTGCCGATCAATATCGATCTTGCACACCACCGCATCGCTCGTCAGGCGCTCGATCACCTCCGCGTCCGACCACACCGTCCGCTCCATCTGCCTGCACGGCCCGCACCAGGTCGCCGTGAAGTACAACACCAGCACCTTCCCATCCCCCGCCGCATCGAACGCCGCGTCGTGACCCCCATCGAAGAACACCGACCGCTTCCCCTCATCCCGTGCCGCGCCCCCATCCCCGCCGCCGGAGCCCAGCGCCACCCCGCCCGATGCGCCCAGCACCATCGACACCGCGCACACCACACCGCACACACCACGACGCATCAAACCAAGCATCACGCATCCTCCTCAGCCGCCGAACCCGGCGCCCGCACCACCCCCCTCGAACCAACCGAATCCACACGCACCCCACATCGGCCGGATCATAGAACCGCTCCGCCCCCACCCTCACCCCCGAGCGCCCGCCCGCCACCCGCCGGCAGGGATCAGCGCCGATCCCGCGCATCGCCCTGCGAGTTCAGATGCGCGATGATCGCCGCCGGCTCCGCACGCCGCCGATAATCCGCATCCACCTGGGCCCAAGAGATCACCCCATCCCGCCCGACCACATAGGTCGCCGCCAGCGGCAGCGTGTTCGAATCATCCCCGTTGTGCTCGTTGAACCCGAACCGCTCGTACGCTTTGGCCACCGGCTCCGGCAGCGCGAAGGTCAGCCCATACAGGCTCGCCACCCGATTCCCGCGGTCCGAGAGCACCACGAACTCCAATTCGTTCTTCTCCCGCGTCGAGAGCGAGTTGTCCGGCGTCTCCGGACTGATCGCCACCAACCGACCGCCCGCGGCCTCCAGCGCCGGCAAGACCTCCTGCATCGTCTGCAGCTGGATGTTGCAGTACGGGCACCACCCGCCGCGATACCAGGTCAGCACCACCGGCCCATCCCGCAGCAACGCGCTCAGCCGAACCCGCTCGCCCGTCGCGCTCGGCAGCGTGAAGTCCGGCGCCCGATCGCCCACGCCCAGCGCCCCATCCGCCACGCCCGATGCCTTCACGGTCTCGATCCCCTGCTCGTGCACGCTCAGCGGGCGCGATGGATCACGATCCCGAGCGCCCGAACGCTCATCCAGACGCGTCTGCAGCAGATCCCCCGAGGGCATCGCCACCTCCTGTTGATCAACACTCCGAGCGCCACCCATCGCCGCATCATCTCCGCCGCTCGATCCTCCGCCACCCGACGCAGCGCACCCGCACACCACCATCGGCCCCACCAGCACCAGCGGCGACACCATCGCCCACAACAATCGCCCCGACCCCTCGCGCCCCCGCCTCGTCGATCCGAACCCGAACATCACAAAGCCTCCAATCGCCCCGCTCCACCGCCGCACCCCCCGCGAACCGCCCCCTCATCACCCCTATTCCAACCCATCCCAACAACACCCGATCCTTACATCACCCCGAAACTCGTCCCCACCGAGCGTGCCGCGGCGATCAGCGGATGGTCCAGCGGCACCGTCCGCTGCCCACCGGCGCCCACCTCGCGCAGGTCCGCATCCGTCACCACCCCGCCCCGTCGCACCACCATCCGGTTCCGCGCCCCCTCGCTCAGCAGCCCCGTCGCGCGATGACCGAACTCGGTCGCGAGCACCCGGTCCGCAGCGCACGGCGAACCGCCCCGCTGCACATGCCCCAGCACTGCCGCACGGCACTCGGCCCCCGCCACGCGCTCCAGCTCCCCCGCCAGCCAGTGACCAATCCCGCCAAGCCGCACCGGGTCCGGCGAAGACTCATCACGCCGCGCCACCACCCGTTCGCCATCGGCCGCACGAGCACCCTCCGCCACGCACACCATCGTGAAACTCCGCCCGATCCGCGCCCGGTGCGCCACCATCTCCGCGATCGCGCCCAGATCGAACGGCAGCTCCGGCAGCAGAATCACATCCGCGCCGCCCGCGATTCCCGCCGCCAGCGCGATCCACCCCGCGTTCCGACCCATCACCTCCGCGATCATCACCCGCGAGTGCGACGCCGCCGTCGTGTGCAGCCGGTCCAGCGCCTCCGTGCAGATGTCCACGGCCGTCAGATACCCAAAAGAAATCTCCGTGCCCGGAATGTCATTGTCGATCGTCTTCGGCACCCCCACCACATTCACCCCCGCCTCCACGAACGGCATCGCCCCCGCCATCGTCCCATCCCCGCCGATCGCCACGATCGCATCCAGTCCGTGCCGCTCGATCGTCGCCAGGCACCGATCAGTCACATCCGCCCACACCGGCTCCCCATCCGCATCCATCCCCGTGCAGTACCGCGCCGGGTTCGCCTTGTTCGAGGTCCCCAGGATCGTCCCGCCCACCGTCAGAATCCCCGACACATCATCCGCGCTCAGCGCCCGCACCCGATCCTCGATCAGCCCCAGGTACCCATCCCGGATCCCAAAGACCTCCCACCCATGATCAAAGATCGCCGTCTTCGCCACCGCCCGAATCACAGCATTCAACCCCGGACAATCCCCCCCGCCCGTCAGAATCCCGATCCGCTTGATATCGCTCATGCCAACACTCTAACCGCGCCCCGCTCCTCCGCGTCGGACCGATCATCCTTCCGCCACCGCTCCCTCTCTGCCCGATTCCTCATCACGCTCCCGCCACGCCCGAAGAGCCGCCAGATACCGCTGCTGCTCCCGAACTGCCGCCACCTCATCCACCCCTCGCCCCTTCAATCGAACCCCAACCATCGAACTCTGCCGAACCTCAAGCGACATCACCGACGAAGCAAACCGCGGCACGAGGATCACCATGATGCACGCCACTACCACCCCATATCCGATGACCACCGCCGCGCCACCCGCCGACCCTTGCAGGTATCCAGTCCACGACTGCACATTGCCCAGCACCAGAACCATGATCCCCGCGATCACCGCAATCACCCCCGCAACCCGCGCCACAACCCGCCGATCATGCTCCATCGACTCGATCTCCGCCGACCGAAGCAACGCATCGACCGAAGCGCCACGCGCCAGCAACAGGCTCCGCCATTGATCCGCGAACATCCCCAGCGAAGCCGACATGCCGAACACCGCAGGTCCGAGGGCGTCCGGGGAGTGCAGCGCCAGCGCGACGCCGATCGGCGCCACGATCGCGACCATCGTCACCACCAGCGCCAGCGCTATCCTGCGATGATGCCGCTCGATCCGCACGGCCAGATCGGCCAGCAGTTCGAACCCCGACTCCTCCACCGAGCCCGCGCCACCATCAGCAACCACCACACCAACCCAATCGTCATCACCCATCACGCCTCCCCTCCCTTACTCGCCCGATGCGCCCGAACCAGCGATTCCATCTCATCCCGCCCGCGCCGCCACCCCGGCACCCGCGCTGCTTCACCATACATCAAACGCTCTGATTCACGCACCGCGTTACGCCGCTCACCATCGGTGTGCTGCAGCAGTTCAACACCCATCAAGACCAAAGGCAGCATCAGCATCCATCCCACAAACTGCCCCATCGCCGCCACCAGCCCCGTCGGCAGTGCCGCCCCGCTCGCCGCCAGCAGTGCCGAGTACCCCAGCACGAACAACAGCGCAAGCACCATCAGCATCATGCCGTTCCGCGATGCCATCACCGCCCGCCGATGCACCGCCCGAGCCGTCGCCCACGCCAGCAGCCGCGCCTCCTCGCGCGCTTCCGCATCGCCCCCACCACCCTCCACACCCTCAGCATCATCCGCATCCACTCCCAGCACCCACCCCCAGCGCGACCGCCGACCGAGCCACCACACGCCGCGGCACACCAACCACGCGGATAACCCCGAACCCAACAGCAGCAGCACCAGCATCACCGCCTGCATGGTGAACCCGAGCATCCACACCGCGACCAACCCAACACCCCCCACCAGCCACGCCATCCCGATCAGACGATTCCACCAACCGTCCTGCTTCTCTCCATCTCCCCGCGCCTCCCGAATCCGCTCCACCGCCGCCGAACGCACCACCTGGTCACTCGGCACGGCATCCGACAACACCACCCGCCGCCAATCAGGCCGCAGCCGCGCCTCCCACAACCCCCACATCCCAAGCGCCACACACCCCACCACAATCACCCCAAAATAAAACCACATCCCCTGCACGATCGACACAACCAACCCCACCGCCACCAAGACCCCAAGAAACACAAAGAACGCCCACCACCCCGGATGCATCGCATCCGACCGCCCGGCACTCATGCCTCACGCCCTTCCATCTCCCCATCCTGCCCCACCCCATTTTCCGGCGCCCACAACACCGCCCGGGAGAACACCAAGAACTGGCGGCGAGCACTCGCCGGCAGCGGCATCACCAGCATGGCGATGGCAATGAGGAACCACAGCGCCGCAAAGCCGATCAATTCGTTCGCGAGATCGCCCATCGCACTCGGCACACCAATGCCGAGCCTCGGCGCGATCCACACCACAAGCACGAGCCCGGAACACGCTGCAAACGAGCCCGCGGCCTGCCAGCGGCACCATCGCTGCGTCTGTGCAAGGCCGCGCGGCGTCCAGAACCACAGCAGCCGATCCTCGCGCATCCGACCATCCCCCGTCGCCCGCCACGAGCGGGCCGGGTGCAGCAACCACCCGATCCCCGTCACCAGCAGCAAGCACCCAAGCATCACCAGAAAGGCCAACAATCTCGGTGTCCAATTGCGGCTGAACACCTGCAGCACAAGCCAGCCCAGCCCGCCGAGCGCCATCACATACCCCAGCACTAACAGCAATTGATCGCCCGGCTTCGTCGCGCGCATGCTCTCCCGCCAGGTCCGCCGCATCAACTTGCGATCACGGATCCGGCGCAACGCCAACGCCCGCTGCGCCGGCCCCTCAGGGATCTCATCCAGCCCCCACGCAAAGGACGGCTCCGCCTCTGCGACCGCCGGAAACACAGGATCCGTCGGGCGACGCCCGAACCAGTACGCCACCCCCGCCATCAGAAGCAGCACCACGCCGAAGAGCCACGCCCCGGTGAACATCAGCACAAGCGCGATGACCACCAGCGCCGCGAGAAACAGCACCCACGCCGGGCGCATCGGCACCGAACCCGCGCCGGGCGGACCCGTCTCGCCCATTCCGATCTGGTACTCGCCCTGCTCCGACATCGCATCCGTCCTCGCAATAACCGCTGGCTCATCTTACAACAGGCCCGGCCCCGGCCCCAGCGAAAACCGGCGCGATTATCATCATCCCCACCCGGCGGCCCGGTACCATCGCCCCCATGACCGCCGACCAGACCCACAAAACCGCCCACGCCGACGATCTGCACCACCTCGAACTCGTCCGCCGCGAGCATCGCGATGCGCTCGCCGCCTCCGGGATCAACCCCTACGGCCAGCGGACCGACGACCTCATCCCGCTCGCCGAGGCCCGCGCCCGGTTCGATCAAGCCGCCAACGACGCCTTCAACGACGCGGTCGCCAAGGCCAAGGCCGCTCCCCCCAACAGCGCTCCCGCGCCGGCCTCCGGCTCCGGCGATGACCCCCGCCCCCGCGCCAAGGTCGTCGGGCGGGTCATGCTCAAGCGCGAGGGCGGCAAGCTCGTCTGGATGCAGCTCCGCGATGCCACCACGGGGCCGGCGCGGTGGTGGGAGCAGGGTGAAGGCAATGAAGAAAGAAAGGACCACCGGTCGGAGACCGGTGCCACCGAAGAAGAAGAGGCCGACACCCGCGCCACCGGCGCGCTCGGACGCATGGCGCCCGACCTCCAGATCGCCGTCTCCAAGGGCGATGTCGGCGACGAGACCTTCGCGGCGCTCAAGAGTGTCGACCTCGGCGATGTCATCATCGTCGAGGGGCCCATCATGAAGACCAACAAGGGCGAGATCACCATCTGGGCCTCATCCTGGACCATGGGCACCAAGTCCCTCGTCCCGCCGCCTGAGAAGTGGTCTGGATTGCAGGATGTCGAGGCCCGGTACCGCAAGCGCTACATCGACCTCTACGCCAACCCCGACGCCACCCATGTCGCCGTCATGCGCTCGCGCCTGATCGCGCGGATCCGCCGGTACCTCGATGCGCAGGGCTTTCACGAGGTGGACACGCCCGTGCTGCAGATCCAGGCCGGCGGGGCGGCCGCGCGCCCCTTCATGACCCACATGAACGCACTCGACATCGACCTGTTCCTCCGCATCGCGCCCGAGCTGTTCCTCAAGCGGCTCATGGTCGGCGGCATGCACCGCGTCTACGAGATCTCACGCAACTTCCGCAACGAGGGGCTCTCGCCACGCCACAACCCCGAGTTCACCTCGCTCGAGCTGTACCAGGCCTTCGGCAACTACCACACCATGGCCGACATCATGGAAGCGATGATCCGCGAGGCCGCCCGCGAGGTCGCCGGCGCGCGGGGCGATGCGAACGACCTCAAGCTCCCCTACGCCGACCTCACCATCGACTACGCCCCCGCCTTCGACCGCATCACCTTCGCCGACCTGTTCCAGCGCGCCCTCGGCTTCCCCATGACGGATGCCACCAAGGTCCGCGCGGCCGCTGCGCAGCACAAGCTCAAGACCACCGGCGCCAAGGGCGAACCGCTGGCCGATGTGCTGCTGGTCAATGAGCTGTTCGAGGAGGTCGCCGAGCCCACGCTCGACCCATCGCGCCCGACCTTCGTGTTCGACTACCCCGCTGCCCTCTCGCCCTTGACCCGCCCGAAGGGTGACGACCCGACGATCGCCGAGCGGTGGGACCTGTTCATCGGCGGCATGGAGATCGGCCCGGCCTACACCGAACTCAACGACCCCGACATCCAGGCCGCCAAGTTCCGCGAGCAACTGGCCGGGATCGACGATGATGAATCGACTTTCCGCAACTTCGATGCCGACTTCATCGAGGCGCTCAAGGTGGGCATGCCTCCGGCGGGCGGGCTGGGGCTGGGCATCGACCGGCTGTGCATGCTGCTGCTGAACCAGAAGTCCATCCGTGATGTGATCCTGTTCCCGATGATGCGCCCGATCGAGAATGATTGAATCTCAGCGGGCGGGTGGGGCGGCGTCCCGGAAGTACGCCGCGGCCTTGCGGCGCTGCTCGGGGGTGAGCAGCGCCAGCACCTCGGCGATCACGCGGCGGCGGTCGGTGGTGTCTCGGCGCTCGCCGTTTCCCAGCAGCGCGGAGCCCTCGCCCAGGAGTGTGCGGATCTTCTCGCGCTGCTCGGGCGTCGCGTCGATCGCGTCGTACAGCGCATCGCGGCGCTCGGTCGAGTCCTCCACGGCCGCGCGGTAGGCGCTGAGCACCTCGACGATGGTCAGTTGCATCTCCATGCGGCGTGAGGCCAGTTGCTCGGCCCGCCCGCGCGGTCCGCGGCGCTGCTCCATGGCGCTGTCGACGCCGGCGCCCATCATGCGCTGGGATGGCTCGCCGGCGAGTGCCTGCTTGTACTCGCGCACGATGCGGAGGAACTCCGACCGGGTGGGTTCTTCCATGGCGCCGGCCAGGCGGGATTCGAGCGTGGGTTCCAGGAGGGGCGCGAACGCCTCGCGCAGTTCGCGCATGAGGCGTGCGATGGCGTCCGGGTCGCGGGCCGAGAGGGTGGTGCGGATCCGGAGCACGAGCGCGGCGTGTTCGATGGCGATGGCGTGGGTGTCGCTGGTTCGGGCCAGGACCACCTCGTCGATGGCGGCCTGGTGCGATGGGTCGAATGTGAGCAGGCGGAGGGCCGCGTACTCCGGGCGGCCTTCGATGAGGATGAGTTCGCCATCGAACCCGCGGTTCACGAGGGTCGGGGGGGCGGTCGGCTGGGAGACCGATGGGCCGCGGAGCAGGTCGGCGTCGTTGGGGTCCGGTTCGGCGCTGGCGGTCGCGAGCGCTGCGGCGACGGCGAGGCATGGGATGGCGAAGTGGAGGCTCGTGCGGGGTTTCGGGTTGGGCATGGCGGGGCTCCTGTGTGCCGATGGGACTCGGCGATGGCTCAACGCCCGGGCGATGGGCGGATTGCACAGCGCCGGATCGGGGTGGTCGGGGATGGGATCGCCCTGCGGGGCGGTGGGGGCGGGGCTACCCTGACGGCGATGAGCGAGCAGCAGCAGCACGGGACCGGTGGTGGGGGGCAGGGTGCCGATGTTGGTTCGGGGGCATCGGGTGCGCGCGGGCACACGCACGGCGGGATCCGGGAGACGCTGGTGTCGCTGGTGATCGCGCTGGCGGTGGCGTTTATCGCGAAGGCGTACATCATCGAGGCGTTCGTGATCCCGACGGGGTCGATGGCGCCGACGCTGCTGGGTCAGCATCTGCGGGCGCGCTCGCCGCAGTCGGGGTTCGATTGGGCGAGCAACCCGTGGTACTACGACACGCGGCTCGGCGTGCCGACGGTGCAGCAGCCACCGCCACCGGAGGCCGCGGGCGGTCGCGGGCTGCGCCCGCCGGTGCTGACGGATCCGATGTCGACCTCGGTGCCGAACGATCCCGCGTGGGACATCACGAGCCCGCGCCGGCGTGGGTGGAGCGTGCCGGCGCGGCAGTCGCTGCGGGCGGGGGACCGGATCCTGGTGCAGAAGTACCTGCCGGCGTTCTCCTCGCCGGAGCGGTGGGATGTGATCGTGTTCCGGAACCCGGAGAACAGCCGGGAGAACTTCATCAAGCGGATGATCGGGCTCCCGCTCGAGCGGGTGCTGCTGCTGGATGGGGATGTGTTCACCCGACCGCTGCGCGAGGGCGCGGATGGGGCGCTGGAGGTGAGCGGGGAGTGGACGATCCAGCGGAAGCCGGTGCGGCACCAGGAGTCGCTGTGGTTCCCGATCTATTCGAGCGAGTACGCGCCGATTGATCCGGAGCGGGATGGGACGCGGTGGTTCGCGGATCCGTGGGTCGGCGGCGGGGTCGATGATGGGAGCGGGGGCGGGAGCGGGGGCGGTTCGGGGTGGGAGTCGGATGGGATCTCGTACGCGCACACGGGTGATGGGACGGGTGTGCTGCGGTGGGACAGTTTGAACTGGCCGGTGACGGATCGGGTGTGGTACAACGAGACGCCGTATGGCGGTCAGCGGGGGTTCTTCCCGGTCGGCGACCTGCGGGTGCGCGGCGGGATCGAGGCGGAGGGGAGCGGCGTGACGGTTTCGGCGGTGATCGAGACGCGGCAGCACGCGTTCCGCGCGCGGTTCGAGACCGACCGCGTGGTGCTGGAAGCGCGCCGGGATGTCGCCGTGCCCGAGGGGCTGGGCGATGGGCTGGTGGCGATGGGCGAGTGGACGGTGGTGGGGACAGCGCCGATCGAGGGTGCGCGGATGGGCGCGATGCTCGATGTGGAGCTGTGGCATGTCGATCAGGCGCTGCGGGTGGTGGTGGATGGGCGGACGGTGATCGAGTGGGCGTACGACTGGACGCCGGAGCAGCGGGCGTTCTTCGTGACGGGTTCTCCGATGGAGGACCTGATGATCTCCGAGGAAGAGTTCGAAGAAGATGGGGGCGTGACGCCGGCGCGGCATGTGTTCCTGAGCCCATCGCTGTACCGGCACGCGGAGCCCCGGGTCCGCTGGGAGGTGCGTGGGCGGGCGCGGATGCATCGCGTGGGTCTTGATCGCGATCTGTGGTACCAGCCGAACGCGTATTCCGGTTCGCGGGGCACGGCTGCGATGGGGACGCATCCGCAGCATCCGGCGGATCTGAAGCGGGATCAGTTCTTCGTGCTGGGCGACAACTCGCCGGCGTCGCGGGACTCGCGGCTGTGGAACATGCTTGATCCGTGGATCGAGGACCAGATCCTCCCGGATGGGAGCACGGGCGTGGTGCACCGGAAGCTGCTGATGGGCAAGGCGTTCTTCGTGTACTTCCCGGCGCTGGAGCGGTTCAACGGGATCCCGGTGCCGGACTTCGGGCGGATGCGGTGGATCCGGTGATGGCGTGGGGGTTGAAGGGGAAAGAGGAAGAGGTTCACCACAGAGGGGCGCAGAGGGGCGCAGAGGAAGATGGGGAGTTGGGGAGGGGGGTTGACCGCGGAGGCGCGGAGTTCGCGGAGGGAGATGGGGAGCCAGAGACGGTGGTTTACCGTGGAGGCGCGGAGTGCGCGGAGGGGGAGGGGGAGTGGTGGGGTGTGGGTGTGTGTGTTGAGGCTGATGGGATCGGGGCGTGGGGGGAGGGGGTTGATGGGTGGTTTGTGTGATTGGTTGGGAGTGGGGTTGGGTGAGCGGTTGGGTGGATCGTTTGTTTGTGGTTGGGGCGGTGGAGTTGAGGATGAGTCGGGCGGCTCGGGCGATGGTGGCTCGGTCGGTGGCGGTGTCGGTGGGGGATTCGGTGATGATGCCGGTGAGTGCCTGGATGGCGCGGGTGGCGTTGTTGGCCGCGGTGATGCGGGTACGCGCTTCGGCGATGCGCTGGGCGGTTTCGAGGAGGATGCGGAATGAGGGCGAGTCGATGACCTGGAGCAGGTCGAAGAGGGTGAGCGTGTTGCGCTGGGCGATGTCGAGCAGGGTGAGCGATGGATCGAGGAGGCATTCGAGGAGGTGCTGGAGGGTGGGTGGCGCGGGGGTGGTGGTGGGGGTGGGTGTTGCATCGTCCGCGTGATGGGGCGATGGGGGCGGGGCCGGGTGTGGCTCTGCGTGGGGCATGTGTGGAGGATGCGCTGCGCTGGGTGCGGAGCAAGCGGAATGTGGGATGTTTGTTTGGAATGTGATCGGAATGTGGCGCATGTCGCGCGGTTGTGCGCACGGAGGTGGTCGGTGGGTTCGGTGGCGATCTCGGGCGCCGATGGGGTGGTGATGGGGTGGTGGTCTGGGATGGACTGACCTGGTGTGCCGGCTGGGTGGTATGCTGGGCGTTCGGGGATTTGAGGAGGCGACCATGCCTGCGCTCAGCGTTGAGAAGATCATCAATGCTCCGCGGGAGGTGGTGTTCGGGCAGGCGGGCGATGTGCACAATTGGGCGAGCCGGATTGAGGCGATCGAGCGGATCGAGGTGCACACGGAGGGGGCGGTGGGGAACGGCACGCGGTTCACGGAGACGCGGACGATCTTCGGGAAGCAGGCGAGCGAGACGATGACCTTCGCGGACTTCGATCCGCCGAACGGGTTCACGCCGCTGGCGAGTTCGCACGGCTCGGAGTACACGACGCGCCACTCGTTCGAGCCGGTGGGTGGCGGCACGCGGGTGTCGCTGCACTTTTCGGCCAGGCCTGTGAGCTTGGGGGCGAAGCTGATGACGCCTTTGTTTGTGATGATGAAGGGGAGCCTGCGGACGATGTTGTTGAAGGATCTGGATGATCTGGCGGCGGCGTGCGAGCGGGGTGGCGTGGTGTGAGCGGGCGTGGGGGGCTCATGGAATGCGCAGCGCGTTGGAGGGGGCGGTGGGGTCGCGGTTGGGCGCTGCGCCCGCCCTCCCTATGAAGTTGGGGATGAGAGAAGATGAGGGTGGGGAGCCCGGTGTGTCGGGCGCTGGGAAATGGAAGATTGGAAGACGGGGAGGTGGAGTGTGAGATCGGGGAGCCGGGCGGTCGGCGGACGCGGCGGGGTCTTTGGAGGTGGGGCGGTGGGGGTGTTGGCGGATTACTTGCGCTTGCGGCGGGGTTTGAGGTGGACCTGGCCGGTGCCTTTGGTGATTTCGCCGATGGTGGTGACTTGCTGGCCGAGCTTGGTGAGGCGTTCGGCGATGGCGTTGGCGAACGATGGGCGGACGATGAGGGTGTAGCCGATGCCCATGTTGAACACGCGGTCCATCTCGGCGGTGTCGATGCCGCCCTTGTCCTGGAGGAAGCGGAAGATGGGGCTGGGGGTCCAGGTGTTGGGGTCGATGTGGGCGTCGACTCTCTCGTGCAGGGCGCGTTCGAGGTTTCCGGCGAGTCCGCCGCCGGTGATGTGGGCCATGCCGGTCACGACTTTCTTGACCTTGTAGGCGCGGAGGAGCTTGACGATGGGGTCGGCGTAGAGGCGGGTGGGGCGGAGGAGGATCTGTGCGAGCGGGGTGTCCTCGGCGAGTTCCTTCTTGTACGGCTTGTGGAGGTCGAGCCTGGCATCCTCGACGATGGCGCGGACGAGGGTGAAGCCGTTGGAGTGGACTCCGGAGGAAGCGAGCCCGAGCACGATGTCGCCGGGCTCGACGCGGGTGGGGTCGGTGGCGCGGGCGAGTTCTACGACGCCGAGGGCGAAGCCGGCGAGGTCGATCTCGCCCGGTTTGTAGAGCCCGGGCATCTCGGCGGTCTCGCCGCCGATGAGCGCTGCGCCCGAGGCGGCGCAGGCGTCGGCGATGCCCTTGATGACGGATTCCATCTGTTCGAGGTCGACCTTGCCGCAGGCGATGTAGTCGAGGAACAGCAGGGGCTCGGCGGATTGCACGACGAGGTCGTTGACATTCATCGCGACGAGGTCGATGCCGACGGTGGAGTAGTCGTTGAGCTGGTGGGCGAGGAGGAGCTTGGTGCCCACACCATCGGTGCAGGCGACGAGGACGGGCTCCTTGAAGTTGCGTTTGAAGAGGGCTTCGTTGTAGTCGAGTCGGAAGAGTCCGGCGAAGCCGAAGGGGTTGTGGATGACGCGCTGGCCGTGGGTGCGGCGGACATGCTGCTGGATGCGGCGGACGAACTCATCGCCCTGCTCGATGGAGACTCCGGCGTCGGCGTAGGTGCGTCTGGCGGGCTTGGGGGCGCTTTGCTCGGGTGGGGATGTATCGGCGTGCTTGGTCGAGCGCTGGCGTGGCATGGGTGGAGGATACCGGGTGGGGCGGTCCGGGAATGAGAAAGGCACGGCGTTGGCCGTGCCTGGTGTGCTAGATGGTGGTGTGAATTGTCGAGACGGCGCGTTGGCGGCGACTTGGAGCCGGGGTGATTTTGGCGGCTCAGCGGGCGGCCGTGGAATCGCCTTCGACATGCTTGAGCCCGCGGCGGCGGTCGCGGAGGCGGCGCTTCTTGCCGATGCGGTCGCGGAGGAAGTAGAGCTTGGCGCGGCGGGCATCGCCACGGCGGACGACCTCGATCTTGGCGATCTTGGGGGAGTTGAGGGGGACCACGCGCTCGACGCCCTCATCGTTGACGATGCGGCGGACGGTGATCGACTCGTTGATTCCGCTTCCCTTGCGGGCGATGAGCACGCCCTGGAAGACCTGGACGCGCTCCTTGTCGCCCTCGACGATGCGGAGGTGGACATTGATGGTGTCGCCGATGTCGAACCGGGGGAGGTCGGTCTTGATCTGATCCTTGTTGATGTCCTCGAGGATCTTCTGGGCGTTCATGGCGTTGGCGGTGGTCATGGCGATGCTCTGTGTGTGATGGTGGGCGATCGTGCGGCGATCGCGGGCGGTGATGATGGAGCCTGAGCGGGTCCGGGGCTTGTGGGGCCCGGGCGCTCTTGGGCCGGGATGGTAGACGGTGCGGGCGGAGAAGTCTTGCGGGGGTGGCGGGGTCAGTCGGCGGCGGGGGTGGATTGGATGGCGGCGGGCTGGGCGGGGTTTGTCTGGGAGGGGTTTGGGTGGGACTCGGGGGTGGCGGCGGGGTTGGGGACGATGGGTGGGCGGCCGAGCATGGAGACGACCACGGCGGCGAGGACGAGGACCATGGCGATGGCGTCGTTGGGGCGGATGCGTTCCTTGAGGATGAGGATGGCGAAGGCGGTGAAGACGGTGAGGGTGATGGCCTCCTGGAGGATTTTGAGCTGGGGGGCGGTGAAGGGGCCTCCGAAGGCGTGGTGCCCGATGCGGTTGGCGGGGACCTGGAGGATGTATTCGGGGAGTGCGATGAGCCATGAGATGAGGATGGCGATGGGGATGGTCCAGCCGGACTTTTTGAGGTGGCCGTACCATGCCCATGTCATGAAGATGTTGGAGGCGAGCAGGAGCGAGATGGTGATGATCGCTTTGGACATGGGGATGAGCGTATGGGGGTGGGTGCGGGGCGGAGGGATGCGGCGGGGTGTGTTGAGCGCGGGGGAGGTTTTGTTCGAGCGGGATGGAGGTGCCTGATGGGGCGCGGCGTGCTGGTTCTGGTTGCTTCGGCGGTGGGGCTGCTGGTCGGCGGGACGGTGGTGGGTGTGGGCGTGGGCGGCGGGTGGTTCGGCGGGCTGGCGGCGGGGGTGGTTGGCGTCGGGGCGTCGTCGGGGCGGGATTCGAGCGAGCCGCGCGTGGTGTCCGAGCGTGGGCCGCTGCTGGAGAGCGAGCTGCACGCGATCTCGCTTTTCGAGCGGACTTCGCCGTCGGTGGTGTTCATCACGACGCTGCTGGACCAGCGTGATCGGTTCTCGATGCGGGTGGTGGGCGAGCGTCCTGTGGGATCGGGATCGGGGTTCGTGTGGGATGAGGCGGGGCACATCGTGACGAACTCGCATGTGATCCTGGCGCCCGGTCCGAGGCGGGGGCAGATGCGGATCGCGGATCGGATCGTGGTGCAGCTGGCCGATGGTGTGATGCGGGATGCGGAGGTGCGGGGGGTGTACCTGGACAAGGATCTGGCGGTGCTGAAGATCGATGTGGAGGGGTTGTCGCTGCGTCCGATCCCGATCGGGAGTTCGGCGGAACTTCGTGTGGGGCAGATGGCGCTGGCGATCGGCAACCCGTTCGGGCTCGATCAGACGCTGACGACGGGGGTGGTGTCGGCGCTGGGGCGTTCGATCGAGTCGCTGAACGGGCGCGTGATCGATGATGTGATCCAGACGGATGCGGCGATCAATCCCGGGAACTCGGGCGGGCCGCTGCTGGATTCGGCCGGGCGGCTGATCGGTGTGAACACGCAGATCGCATCGACCTCGGGTGCTTCTGCGGGCGTGGGGTTCGCGATCCCGGTGGACACGGTGAACCGGCTGGTGCCGCAGCTGATCGCGTACGGCGGCGTTCGGACGCCGACGCTGGGGATCACGCTGCTGAACGCGCAGGCGGCGCGGCAGTTGTTCAACATTCAGCGCGGCGTGGCGATCGGCGCGGTGCTGGAGGGCGGGGCGGCCAGCGCGGCGGGGCTCCGCGGGGTGCGCGAGGATCGGCGCGGGAACCCTCTGATCCCGGACATCATCGTCGGTGTGGACGGGCAGCCGATCGACACGGGCGATGACCTGCTCAACGCGCTGGAGCGGCGGCGGGAGGGCGACCGGGTGGTGGTGACGGTGATCCGCGATGGGACGGAGCGGCTGGAGCGGACGGTGGAGCTTGGCGCGCCCGCGGGGCGGGAGTGAGGGATCGGGGTGGGGGTGATGGATGTGGCGCGGCGGTGGGGTGGTGCTACCTTGTTCGGCGCGATGTCAGATGGATCCCAGCGTGGTTCGGCGGAGGATGGCGGGGCGGCGTGGTCGCATCCGGCGTCGGCGGCGCTGGATCCGCGGATGCGGTTGTTGTTTATTCATATCCGGGGGGATGACCGGCTGGCCGAGCACGAGCGGACCTGCCTGCTGGATGTGCTGCACGCGGAGCCCGGGCAGGCGAGTTCGGTGAATGTGGCGCGGACGGGGATGGTGGCGCTGGGGTGGGATGTGGTCCGGGCGCACCACGCGGTGGTGATCGGCGGATCGGGCGATCACTCGGTGGTGGATGATCATCACTTCACGCGGGGGCTGAGCGACCTGGTGCATCGGATGGTGGATGAGGGCGTGCCGTTGTTCGGCTCGTGCTGGGGGCACCAGTTCATCGCGCGGGCGCTGGGGGGGTCGGTGATCCGGGATCACGAGCACAAGGAGGTGGGGGCGGTGGTGGTGCGCCGGACGGGCGGCGGCGTGGATGACCCGGTGTTCGCCCCGCTGCCGGGATCGTTCACGGTGCTGATGGGGCACGAGGATCGCGTGGATGTGCTCCCGGCGGGCGGGGTGGAGTTGGCGGCGTCGGAGGTGTGCTCGAACCAGGCGTTCCGGATCGAGGGTGTGCCGGTGTACGGGACGCAGTTTCACGCGGAGTTGACGCCGGAGCGGCTCATCGAGCGGCTGGCGGCGTACCGGCACTACATCCCGGATGATCGTGAGTTCGCGCGGCTGAAGGCCTCGCTGAAGCCGACGCCGGAGGCGGAGACGGTGCTGGCGCGGTTTCTGAGGGAGTTCGTGGTGATGGAGCGGTGATTGTGCGCGGGTGGAGAGCGGTGGGTGTGATCAGGTGAGCGGGGTGATGAGGCGCTGCAGGGACTGCTGGAGGGCGTGTTTCGCATCGGTCATGGGCGGTGCGGTGCCGGGCGGGAGTTCGGCGGTCATTGAGGTGACGGGTCTGCCGGTGAGCCCGCAGGGGTTGATGAGTTCGAAGTGGTCGAGGTTGGTGGAGATGTTGAGGGCGAGGCCGTGGAGGGAGACCCAGCGTCGGACGCGGACGCCGATGGCGCAGATCTTGGCGCCGTCGGGGTGGCGGGAGGAGGGGGAGGCGGGTGGCGAATCGGTGGTGTGGCCGGATGTGCTGGTGATCCAAACGCCGGTGGCGGCCGGGTCGCGGGTGGCGGTGAGATTGAAGTGGTGGCAGGTGTCGATGGCGGCCTGTTCGAGGAGCCTGATGTAGGCGTGGAGGTTGAGCTTGAGTCGCCTGAGGTCGAGGATGGGGTAGGCGATGAGCTGGCCGGGGCCGTGGTAGGTGATGTCGCCGCCGCGGTCGGTGTGGTGGGTCTGGATGTTGTGTTGTTGGAGGAGTTCGGGGGATGCGATGAGGTTCTGTTGGGCGGTGGGTCGGCGGGTGATGGTGATGACGGGCGGGTCGTGTTCGAGGAGGAGGATGATGCCGAGGGGTGGTGGGGCGGATGAGGGGTCGGTGTCTGGCTCCTCGGCTTCGGCGCGCCAGCGGAGGACCTGGTCGTGTGCCTCGTGCTGGCGCTGGAGGGCATCGGCGTAGGGGATGTTTTGGAGGTCTTGGAAGAGGAGGATGGGGGGCATGGTTGGGG
>JBQLZO010000094.1:0-6841 GCA_052168315.1 Phycisphaerales bacterium
CGCCCCCATCCCCATCCCGCTTCGCGTCCTGAACGCCCACGGCCCGATCCTACACCCGACTCCCCATCCCCCACACCAACCCCCACACCCACCACCCCACCCGCCCACCACCAGTGCGAATCAACAACGCACATCCCGACGCCGCCGCCCATCTGACCACACGGTCGGCCATCACCACCGCCGATCCCGCGCCACCCACGCCGCCCCCCGCCGGATGGAGCGGCGCCGGCTACCTCATGGCCGCCGGCATCGCCATCATCACCGCCACCCTCATCTTCAAGGCCAGAACCCGCCGCCGGGCGCGCCGCAACGCCACCAGCACCACCACGCCCGCCACACCCACCCAGCCCACCCTCGCACACCACGCAAACGCCCACGCCGACGCCGAGGCCTCCCGCCAGCGACTCATTGATGCCGAGCGCGAATCCCGCTCACGCCAGACACTCGAAGCCCTCATGGTCGAGGTCCAGGAACTCACCCGCCTCTGCGCCGCCCAGATCGAGAACCGCGCTGTCCGCCTCGAACGCCTCATCGCCGATGCCGATGCCCGAATCACCGAACTCAGGCAGGCCGCCGCCGAGGTCCAATCCCAACATCCCCATCCTTCAGCCCAACCCCCAGCCCAGCGCCCCCCATCCACACCCACGCCCACGCCCACGCCGGCACCAACCGTCCGCCCCATCCGCGCCCATCACAACCAGCACGCCGATCAGAGCGCCCTCCCCCCCGAAGCCCTCCGCGCATCCTCCATCCTCACCAACCGCGCTGCGGACCACAACGAACCACCCGTCGACCCGCTCACCCGCCGCGTCTACCACCTCGCCGACCAGGGCCTCGACCCGCTCGCCATCGCGCGCAAGCTCGAAGAGCAGATCGGCAAGGTCCAGCTGATCCTCAGCCTCCGACCGCGCCCCGTCACCGCCCCCCATCGCCCCCACGCGTGAGCCGGCGCCGACGCGCATCCACCGCCAGAATCTCGAACGCGATGTGCGCTGCAAGAAACGCCGTCGCCCCGCCCGGATCACGATCCGGCAGCACCTCCACCACATCCGCGCCCGCCAGCCGCGGACCAAGACCACCCTCCACACGCGCCAGCCGACGAACCAGCCCCAGCGCCTCCCGAGAGCTGAACCCCCCCGGGCACGGCGTGCCCGTCCCCGGCGCGTACGCCGGATCCACGCAGTCAATATCAAAGGTCACATACACCTCGCGACCGTTCACACGCTCCAGCGCCCCATCCACCACCGCGTACCCGCCCTCGAAGAACTCATCCGCCGTGATGATCCGGATCCCCTTCGAAGACCCATACGCCAGATCATCCTTCTTGTTCAACGGCCCACGGATCCCCACCGACACCATCGCCTCCGGATCGATCAACCCCTCCTCCACCGCCCGGATAAACGGCGAGGCGTGCGAATACCGCTCCCCGAGGATCGCATCCACCGTGTCCAGATGCGCATCGAAGTGAACCAGCGCCAATCCCCCCGAAGGCCGCCCCGCCCGCGCGTACGCCGCGCGAAGTCCCGCCAGCGTGTTCGAGTGGTCGCCCCCCAGCATCAGCACCCGCATCGTCCCCGCATCCGGCAGGCCCTTCAGATGCTCCGCGATCGAGTCCGCATTCTCCTGGCACGAATACGGCCGCGGAGGCGCATCACCGCCATCCGCCAGCGACAACTCCTCCACGATCGAAACATCGTGCACCATGTGGTAAGGCTTTACATACTGCGATGCCTCCCGGATCGCGCGCGGCCCGAACCGCGCGCCGTTCCGATAGGTCACCCCGTTGTCAAACGGAGTGCCCACCACCGCCCAGTCCACCGGACGGCTCCCCTCCGGAACATCTCCCAGCATCGGAAACCGAGCGAAACCGCACACCCCCGCGTACCGAGGCTGCGCACGAGCATCAGGCAGAATCGTCCGTCCCATGCCGGAAACATGACGCCCACGAACAACCCCGTCAATCCGCTACCCTTCAACCAATGCTCGCGCTCATCGCCGCCTGCCTCCTGATCAGCCTCGCCCTCTCGGCCGCCGGAACCGCCGAACTCGTCCGCTTCGGCAACCGAAAGAAGCTCCTCGACACCCCCGGCTCCCCAGGACACCTCAAGCTCGCCGTCCACACCACGCCCAACATCGGCGGCGTCGCCATCACCCTCGCCATCATCACCCCCATCCTCGCCGCCCTGCTCGCGGCCAACATCATCCAACGAACCGTCTCCGCCGCCACACTCGAATCGCTCCCGCTCGCCGACCAGCTGCTCATCCACCTCCCGGGCATCGTCGAGCGCACCCCCATGGCCCTCATCCTCGTCGCCTGCCTCATCGCGCTCCACGCCGTCGGGCTCATCGACGACCGCCGCGCCCTCCCGTGGCTCCCCAAGCTCGCCGTCCAGGCCGCCGCCGCCGCCACACTCGCCATCGCCTACCCGGAGGTCCGCCTCCTCCAGATGCTCGACCAGTGGGTCCCCACCCCCTGGCCATCCATCGCGCTGACCATCCTCTGGTTCCTCGCCATCACCAACGCCATGAACTTCCTCGACAACATGGATGGCCTCTCCGCCGGCGTCGCCGCCGTTGCCTCCGCATTCTTCCTCATCGCCGCCCTCCTCTCCGAGCAGTGGTTCATCGCCGCCATCCTCGCACTGCTCATCGGCGCGCTCCTCGGGTTCCTCATCTTCAACTTCCCGATCCCCACGCGCGACCACCCACAGGGAAAGGCGCGCATCTTCATGGGCGACTCCGGATCCCTCGTCATCGGGTTCCTCCTCGCGTTCCTCACCGTCCGGACCACATACATCCTCCCCACCGAACCAACCATCGCCACCCAGACCGACCCCATCCCCACGCCCCTCACCGACCCGACATGGGCCCTCGGCGCCGGCTGGGCCATCTTCGCCCCGCTCTGCATCCTTGCCATCCCTCTCTACGACCTCATCTCCGTCAGCGCCGTCCGCATCGCGCAAGGCAAATCCCCGCTCCACGGCGACCAGCAGCACTTCTCCCACCGACTCCGCAAACGCGGGCTCACCGTCCGCCAGACGCTCGCCATCATCTACGCCTGCACCGCCATCACCGGCATCGCCGGCGTCATGCTCACCCAGATCTCCTCAACGCTCGCCCCACTCCTGGCCCTTCAGGTCCTCCTCGTGCTCACCACGCTCGCCATCTGGGAATACGGCAGCTCGCCACGCCCGCGCCCCAACGCCGACGCATGACCAACACACCGCCCAACGCCACTCCCTCTCAGCACCCCCGCGCCGCCGCCGCATCGGCAGCGCTCCTCTGGACCGGCGCGCTCACCCTCATCGCCATCCCCATCTTCCGAGCGCTCTCGCCCCACGCCCGCATCGCATGGTGGGACCTGGATGCCACCCGCATCATCCTCCCGGAAACCGCCATCACCCCCGCGCTCTCGCTCGCGCTCGATGCCATCGCATGGGCCGCCATCCTCGCCATCGGCATCGCCGGTGCCATCCGCCCCAACCCGCGCCACGCCCGATCCGCCCTCGCCTGGGCGTGGGCCCTGCTCATCCTCCCCCTCGCCATTGCCGCGTGGCACGCGTTCATCAAGCCCATCGACGCCGCCGCACCACCCCAGCTCCTCGAAGCCCTCAGCGCACGCCTCCCAGCGCCCGCCGTCCAGACACTCGCCATCGACCCAGCCCAGGCGCACACGCTCCCCATCCGCGGCTCGTTCGACTCGCTCACCCGCGCCTCCGCATGGCTCACCGCCATCGCGGGCGCCATCGCCCTCATCGCCGCCGCACGAGCCCACCCGCCCATCCGCCGCATCGCCCTCGCCGCGCTCATCGCGCTGGCCGCAGCGCTCGCGCTCAAGGGCGCGCACCAGTACATCATCGAGCACGCCCGCACCGTCGCCGACTTCGAAGCCAACACCGAATCAACGCTCGCCGCCCAGGGCGTCGCCCCCGGCACGCCCGCCGCAAGGGAGTTCGAACGAAGGCTCAGGCACCCGGACGCCACCGGCTACTTCGCGCTCTCCAATGTCTACGCCTCCACCATCGCCGCATCCCTCATCGCCGCCATCGGCGCGCTCGCCGCTGCCCTCATCGCCCGTCGCTCGCCCGCCCAAACACCTCATCAGCCCCCGCACCCCCTCATCCTCCCCATCGCCGCAGCGCTCGCCCTCGCCTGCGCTGCGGCGCTCTACTTCGCGCAATCCAAGGGCGCCACCATCGCCTTCATCGCCGCGCTCCTCCTCCTCGCCTGGCTCGCGCGCATCCCCGCCCGCCTCACCACCCGCCTCCCCGCCGAACTGGGACGACGCCTCCGATCGCTCGCACGCCCCACGCCCAATCGCGCCGCCATCATCATCCCCGGGCTCATCATCGCCGCACTCGCCGCCATCGCCATCCGCGGCCTCATCGACCTCCACCTGGGCGAACGATCCCTCCTCTTCCGATGGCACTACCTCATCGCCTCCGCACGCATCTGGCTCGATCACCCACTCGTCGGCGTCGGCCCCGCCGAATACCAGGCCGCCTACGCCGCCGCCAAGGTCCCCCTCAACCCCGAGCAGATCGAATCGCCCCACTCCATCCTCGTCGACTGGATCGCCACCCTCGGGCTCGGCGGCATCGCGCTCGCCGCGATCCTCTTCGCCCTCGCCATCCGCCTCGCACGCAGCATCACCCGAACCCCAAACGACGCCCCCGCGCCCGACCAAAGCAACCCCGACGCCGAACGCCGCGAACGCATCGCCATCCTCGCCGCCACCGCCATCCCCGCCGCCCTCGCCGCCTACCTCCAGCTCCCCACCACCGCACCCGAAGACTCGGCCATCCGCGCCGCAGGGCTCATCGCCATGATCGCCACGGCCCTCGCCATCAACCGCATCCTCGATCCCGCCCACTCACCACCCCGCGCAAGACGCATCATCAACATCGCCTGCATCGCCGCCGCCGCCTGCATCCTCGTCCACGCGCAGATCGAGATGACCCTCACCATCCCTGGCTCCGCGCCATGGGCCTTCGCGCTCATCGCACTCGCCCCCGCGCTCCCACCAAGCGCCACCACGCGCCGCGTCGCCACCACGCGCACCGCACCCGCCCGATTCATCATCATCGCGATCGCCCTCTCGACCCTCATCGCCACCACCACGGCCGCCGCCCACGCCCTCGCATGGGAACGCGCCCTCGCCACCGCCGCACGCACTGCCCGCCCCCTCGCCGAGGTCCGCCAGGCCATCGAACAACTCCCCACCGCGGACGCCCGCGCGGAATTCGACCGCCTCGTCGGAACCATCGCCGCCCAGGTCCTCCCGCCTTTCACCCCGCTCAACGCCCAGACCATCGAACAACTCGACCGCTTCATCATCGGCTTCGAACGCAGCACCAACCGCGCCACCGCCGAGCGCCTGCTCGCCGCAGACCTCATCGAGCCCTCATCCCCAATCCCGCTCCGCCGCGCTGCGGCGCTCTGGCTCGCCGCCGGCGATCTCCCCAAGGCCCGCGCCGCGATCACCCTGCTCCTCCACCGATCCGCCGACGACCCCGGCACCGTCTCCACCCTCGCCAACCTGCTCGAAGCCATCGCCACAACCACCAACGAGCCCGACGACCTCCTCATCGCCGCCCTCGCATGGTCCCACGCGCACGACATCGATCCCTACGCCGTCCGTCCCCCCCTCCGCCTGCTCGAGATCGAGCAGCGCGCCCCCTCCACGACCGGCCACCCGCCGCGCCACTGGGCCGAGATCGCGCTCCGCAACAACGACTATCTCGCGCTCGACCCCCTCAAGCAGTTCCCACCCGAAGAGGCGCAGCGCCTCCAAAGCATCGCCAACCCCTGACCACGCCCGCGCGACCTCCCACACCCCTCACATCCTCATCACCGCGATGCGCTCAGCGCGCTCACATCCGCCACCACCTCCATCGGCACCACCCGCTCGGCCACCTGCCCCGTCGCGCGATCACGCACCGCGATCTTCAGCCGGTAGCTCCCCACCGACAGCGTCTCCGGCAGCTCGATGATCTGCGCGGTAAAGAAGTCCCGCCGCCGATTCCGCGAGAAGTCACGCACCACATCACCCTGCCGCTGCCACGCCAGCGTGTCCGTCGAACGCGCGAAGTGGTACAGCGACAGGTCCGTCGAAAGCGACACCTCGTACCCCTGCGTCCCATCCCGCCCCGCCGACGCCGAGCCGAAGTGCTCCACCTCCGTGTACACGATCAGCCGGTGCCGACGCCCCGCCAGCAGCCGGTACACACCCCCATCGCCGGTCGGAAGCCCCGTGTACACCCCGTACCCGTCCACCCGAGTGCACAGCGCCGCGATCGGAATGTTCAACGACCGCGCGCTGTCCAGCGCCAGCGACAACCGATCCGCCAGCGCCGCCAGCGCCGCCGGATCCGCCGTGGACCCCAGCTCCGCGTTCGCATCCCTGAAGAAATCACGCCACGCCGCCACCAGCTCACGGTCCCGCGATGGCAGCGCCCCACCGAGCCCCCGCGTCACATCGCCGAAGTGCGTGTTCAACGCCCCGGGCTCGATCAATTCCAGCGATGCAAGCCCCAGCAGCGCTCGCACCGTCTCACGCGGATCACCCGCATCCGCCGCCAGGATCCGACCAAGCTCATCCACGAGCTGCGCCCGCGCACGATCACGCGACGATGGGTCCGGATCCGCGACCGCCAGCGTGCTCCGTCCCCCGCCATCCGTCGCCAGCACGCCCGAACCCGCCCCGACGCCCCCGCCTCCACCCGGCAACGCCCCGCCCGCATCCACCCCCGTCACCGCGATCCCCCGCCCCAGGTTCGCCACCACCCCCCCCCCCCCCCCGCCCCCCCCCCCCCCGCCCCCCCCCCCCCCCCCGCCCAGA
>JBQLZO010000095.1:0-2367 GCA_052168315.1 Phycisphaerales bacterium
GGGGGGATGGGGGGTGGCTTCGAGGAGGATGGTGCGTCCGTTGTTCCAGACGAAGATGGGCTGGTAGATGGGGGGTGGTGCGCTGGGTGGGGGTGCGATGATGTTTGCGATGGTGTCGGGCGTGAGGGCGGGGTCGAGGTAGCCGGATTCGCGGAGGCGTGCGAGTTCGCTGGTGTTGATGAGCAGGTGGGTGATGTTGTGCTCATCGCGGAGTTGCGCGAGGGCTGCGCGGGTGGGGTCGGGGGCATCGCGGTGGGCGCGGAGGGCTTCGGCGAGTGGGTGGGGGCTCCATGTGGTGGCGTAGCGGAGGGTGAAGTGGGGGGCGCTGAGGTAGTAGAGGGGTGTGGCATCGCCGATGAGCAGGAGGGTGAGGTTGGGCGGGGGTTGGTTGGTGTTGCGCGCGGCGCGTGCGGGGGTGTGGATGAGTGCGTGGTTGATGGTGATGAGTGGGCCGAGCTGGGTGTAGGCGGCGGCGCGTTCGTCGGGGTTGGTGAGGGTGTCGAGTTGTGGGAACAGTGCGCGGCCGGTGATGGTGTGGACGCCGAGGGCGAGGGCGCGTGCGGGCTGGCCGAGGCCGGGCGTGGGTTGGCGGTGTTCGTCGAGGGGTCGGTTCTGGACGAGGTAGACGGCGAAGCACTGGATGATGGCGATGGCGATGCCGACGATGGCGATGGCGGCGGGCCAGCGGCGGTGGGGTGTGGTGTTGGTGGTGGCGTTGGAGTTGGTGTTGGCGTGGGGGGGTTGGGGGGGGTGGATGCAGGCGAGGGCGATGAGGAGGGTGCCGGGGATGGCGATGGTGAGGAGGAAGCGGGACTGCTGGTGGCCGATGAGGAGCCAGGCGATGAGCTGGGCGATGAGCGATGCGGTGAGCGCGAGGGCGAGGGGGCGTGTGGCGGGTCGGAGGGCTGCGGGGATGGCGAGGATGGCGGTGAGGATGGGGAACATGTCCCACTGGGGATGGGAGAGGCCGCGTGCGGAGATGAGGTGGGAGAGGCGGGCGGTGAGGGGGGCGTCGGGCGCGTGGGCGCTCATCCAGCGGGTGAGCTGTTCGTCGGTCCAGAGGGAGTTGCCGAAGATGGAAGTGGCGTAGGGGAAGACGGGGTTGCCGAGCTGGATCCAGTTGCGGATGAGCCATGGGGCGAGGGTGATGAGCCCGGCGATGGCGGCGGTGAAGAGGATGGGGATGAGACGGCGGGGTGGGTGCGCGAGGGCGAGGAGGATGAGGATGGGCGGGATGGTCATGAAGAAGGCGGAGGGCTTGGCGCCGGTGGCGATGGCGCTGAGGAAGCCGATCAGGATGGCGAGGGGGATGGGTTTGATGGGGATGGCGGCGCGGCGGGCGGGGGTGAGGCGGTCGGAGGAGAGGATGATGAGCGCGCAGGCGGCGGCGAAGGTGAGGTTGACGATGTGCTCGTTGTAGGCGAGGGAGGCGGTGACGATGACCCATGGGATGGAGAGGTAGGCTGCGGCGGCGATGGTGGGGGCGAGGGATGAGTTGGGTTTGGGGAGGTGGTTGCGGCGGCGGGTGTTGAGCGCGGCGATGGTGCGGGCGAGGAGCCATGCGGTGATGAGCGCGCACGCGGCGTGCCATCCGGCGGCGAGGGTGATGGCGCTGGGGTTGGGTTGCTGGAGTGTTCTGGAGAAGCCGGCGGCGAGGGTGGTGTAGGCGGCTTCGGCGTAGAGGGGCAGCGCGGAGTAGGCGTTGTGCTCGAGCGTGCGGGCGATGCCGAGCGATTGCCACTCGCGGGGGAGCTGGAGGTGGTAGGAGAGGACATCGTACGCGTTGGCTTCGGAGCCCCAGAGGGTGCCGGGTGGGATGGCCGCGGCGACGAGGAGGAGCGCGGTGGGGGGCGCGAGGAGGAGCGTGGCGAGGGCGGCGCGGGTCCAGTCGATGGGGAGGATGGTGGTGGCGCGGCGGAGGGTGCGGATGGGCTGGTGGGCGGGGCGGAAGGGTTTGCGTGCGAGGGCGCTGGCGATGGCGCCGATGGCGAGTGCGCCGGTGGCGGGGAGGAAGAGCGCGCCGTTGAGGATGAGCCCGGCGTAGGCGGCGGTGGCGGCCAGGGCGATGAGCGCGGCGATGAGGGTGGCGGCGGCGAGGGCGCGGCGGGCTCGTTTGGCGCCGGGCGCGGGCGGGGTGCGCGCTGGGATGAGTGATTGGGCGATGGGGGCCCAGAGGAGCCAGAGGACGATGGCCATCGCGATCCACCAGGCGTGCTGGATGAGGGCGCGCGGGCCGGCGAAGGGGTCGGCGGTGCCGGGGTATCCGATGGGGATGGAGAGGAGGAGGGTGGTGAGGGGGATGAGCGCGGCGGCGAGGGCGTGCTGTGTGGGGCGGGAGAGGGCGATGCTGTCCTTGAGGGCCCGCGG
>JBQLZO010000096.1:0-3875 GCA_052168315.1 Phycisphaerales bacterium
ACGCACCGCCCGCCCGCCGCCCCACCCCGGGCGGCGTGTTTCATTTCCGCTCCCTCCCCTCGCTCACCCCGCCCCGCGCGCTCCCGCTCCGTCGCCGCCCCGCCACACGGATTCCCCCGGGGAGTTCCTAGAATTGGGAGAACCCCGCACCCGCTCCGTGCCCGCCCCGCGATCTCCTCCTCCAACGCTCGATTGCCGCCGCCGGAGCGCAGAATCACGGAAGAATATTCGGACGATCGTCGAACCCGCCGACGAACTCTCGCAATCCCTTCCCCCCGAATCGCCGATTCATTCGGTTGGTCCAAAAAACGGGGGTGCACTTTCGTGTGGTGTTTGGGCCGGTCCGCCGTATGGTGAAATGACCCGGATGGCGCATTCGTGGGACATCTTCGCGAGCCGATGTCCGAAAGTGATTGCCGCTCCCAACCGGGTGGGATGCTCACCGGGCGCATTTCGACCGTCCCGGGCGTGGGGGTGTCCCGTTCACTTTCATTTGGCTTGCGCTGGAGATCCGAGAATGGTGCCGACTCGTTCAATGAGCCGCTTTGTCAAGGCGACCGCTCTGGTCGCCGGTGCCGCGTGTGGGCTCGGGCTGGCGATCGCGACGACCGCCAACGCCCAGATCAAGTGGCGCTCAGGCGTCCAGGGCATCGGCGCCAACGCCGCCCCCGCCGACGCAGACACCGTCCGCAACGAACTCGTCCGACTCGCCGCGAGGCCCGACGCCTCCCGCGTCCTCGTCGCGCTCTCGGGCATCCCGTCCGACGCCGAACGCGCAGCGCTCGCCGCAAACGGCGTCACCCTCGGCGCCTATGTCGGCCAGCAGACCTTCTTCGCAACTCTCTCAGACAACCCCACCGGCATCACCCGCATGCCCTCCGGGCTCAGCATCGACCAGGTCGCCGAGATCCGCCCCGAGCACAAGGCCGATCGCTACATCCTCGACAACAACATCCCCGCCCACGCCCTCCGCGAGGTCCCCCAGCAGGGCGCGCAGAACGACGCCACCGGCACCACCCAGCTCGTCGCCACCTATGTCATGCTCCACCGCGACGCCGCCCTCGACGACGCAGAGGCCCTCGTCGAGTTCTACAACGGAACCATCGTCGATCGACTCATCTCCATCAACGCGCTCGTCGTCGAGGTCCCGCGCGAGAACCTCCTCCAGCTCGCCACCGAAGACATGGTCAAGTGGACCGAGATCGCACTCCCGCAGTTCTCCACCCTCAACGCCGAGAACCGCCAGATCACCCAGGTCAACGAGGTCCAGTCCCTCTACGGCCTGACCGGCTCAGGCGTCTCCGTCATGGTCTACGACGGATCCGCCGCAATCTCCAACCACCAGGACTTCACGAGCCCCTTCGGCGGCCAGCGCCTCTTCGTCCGTGACTCCTCCGGCTCCTCAAACCACGCCACCCACACCTCCGGAACCGTCGCTGGCAACGGCTCGCTCTCCGGCGGAAACAACCGCGGCATGGCCCCCAACGCCCTCATCCAGTCCTACGGCTTCGAGTTCTCCGGCGGCGGCACCTTCCTCTACTCCAACCCCGGCGACCTCGAGCAGGACTACAACCAGGCCATCAACACCTACGACGCCGTCATCTCCAACAACTCCATCGGAACCAACACCGCCCCCAACGGCTTCGACTGCGACATCACCGGCGACTACGGCGTCACCTCCAACCTCATCGACTCCATCGTCCGAGGCTCCCTCGGTGCCCCGATGCGCATCGTCTGGTCCAACGGCAACGAGCGCCAGACCTCCCGCTGCGGAAACCAGTACAACACCACCGCGCCCCCCGCCTGCGCCAAGAACCACCTCACCGTCGGAGCACTCAACTCCAACGACGACTCCATGACCAGCTTCTCCTCATGGGGACCGACCGACGACGGCCGCATGAAGCCCGACCTCTCGGGCCCCGGCTGCCAGTCCAACGGCGATGGCGGAGTCACCTCCACCGGATCCAACGGCAACTACTCCACCCTCTGCGGCACCTCCATGTCCGGCCCCACCGTCGCCGGCATCGGCGCTCTCCTCATCCAGGACTACAAGGTCCAGTTCGCGGGACAGCCCCTGTTCCGCAACTCGACCCTCCGCATGCTCCTGTGCCACACCGCGGCCGACCTCGGAAACACCGGACCCGACAACCAGTTCGGATACGGCTCCGTCCGCGCCAAGGACGCCATCGACTTCATGCGCACCGGCAACTTCGTCGAGGCCGAAGTCACCAACGGCGGCGCATGGTCCACCAGCATCACCGTCGCGCCCGGAACCTCCGAGTTCAAGGCCACCATCGCGTGGGATGACTTCCCTGCCACACCCAATGTCGCCGTCGCGCTCGTCAACGATCTCGACCTCGTCGTCACCGATCCCAACGGCGTCCGCCGCTACCCCTGGACCCTGAGCCCCATCAACCCCGGCGCACCCGCGGCCAAGAACGCGCCCAACACCCGCGACAACATCGAGCAGGTCCAGGTCGACAACCCCGCCCCCGGCGTCTGGTCCATCCAGGTCGTCGGAACCTCCGTCCCCGAGGGACCGCAGACCTTCTCCATCGGCGTCGAGCCCGGGCTCACCGCCGGCTCCATCAGCGTGACCTCCGAACTCCCCGACCTCGTCCTCCCGGGCGAGACCGTCGACATCACCGTCGCCGTCAACGCCATCAACCAGAGCATCGTCCCCGGCTCCGTCACCCTCTTCACCCGCTCCTCCGCCTCCGATCCCTTCACCCCCACCCCCATGACGCCCCTCGGCGGCAACGCCTTTGGCGGCACCGCACCGGGCGCCAACTGCGACGATACCATCGAGTTCTATGTCCAGGCCGAAGGCACCGAGACCGGCATCTTCCTCGCGCCCGGCAACGCCCCCGCCTCCGTCTTCAGCATCGGCATCGGCGAGATCATCGTCCCCGTCTCCGATGACTTCGAAGTCAACTCCGGATGGGTCATCGGCGTCCCCGACGACGATGCCACCACCGGCATCTGGTCGCGCAACAACCCAGAGGGCACCACCGCGCAGCCCGAGGACGCCTTCAGCGGCGCCAACTGCTGGGTCACCGACTACCGCGCAGGCACCGGCGCCGGCTCGTGGGACATCGACAACGGCAAGACCACACTCACCTCGCCCGTCTTCGATCTCACCGGCATCGACAACCCCGTCCTCAGCTACTCCCGCTGGTACTCCAACAACGCCGGCGCGGCCCCCAACGCCGATGTCTTCGAGGTCTTCATCTCCAACAACGGCGGCGCTTCGTGGACCGAACTCGAAACCGTCGGCCCCGGCGGACCCGGAACCTCCGGCGGCTGGATCCCCGTCCAGTTTAATGTCGAGGACTTCGTCGTCCCGACCAACAATGTCCGCCTCCGCTTCGTCGCCTCCGATGAGGGCGAAGGCTCGCTCGTCGAGGCCGCCATCGACCTCCTCCAGGTCACGGCCTTCCAGTGCGATCCCATCATCGTCGAGCCCGAGTGCGATGAGGACCTCACCGGCGATGGCAGCATCGACTCCGACGACCTCGGCCTCCTCCTCGGCGCCTTCGGAACCTCCAGCGCCGGCGACATCGACGGCGATGGCGACACCGATTCCGACGACCTCGGCCTCCTCCTCAGCGCCTTCGGCTCCAACTGCGAATGACCTGAGCCCCACCGACGCGCCAGGCCGCGACGGTGACCAGCCGAGTTGATGAGTCGCTCAACCCAACCCACGCAGCGCCGGTGGAAACACCGGCGCTGTCGCTTTTCAAACACCAATCCCCTTCCAGATTTCAACACAACAACGCCCATCCCCCCCCTGCGCGTGGAACCAAATATCATCTGCTGCTCTGCTGCTCTGCTGCTCTGCTGCTCTGCTGCTCTGCTGCTCTGCTGCTCTGCTG
>JBQLZO010000097.1:0-129777 GCA_052168315.1 Phycisphaerales bacterium
AGCATCTCAATCAACGAGATCTCGCGCGGGGCGTTCCAGAACGGCGTGCTTGGGTACTGGATCGGGGAGGCGTTTGCGCGGCGTGGGTTCATGCGCGAGGCGATCGGGCTGTGCGTGCGCCGGGCGTTCGTGGATCTGGGGCTTCATCGGTTGGAGGCGAACATCATGCCGCGGAACACGGCATCCCGGGGGCTGATCGAGCGGTGCGGGTTCCGGCTGGAGGGCTACTCGCCGCGGTACTTGCAGATCGGGGGGCGCTGGGAGGACCATGAGCGGTGGGCGCTCACGGAGGAAGAGTCTCAGGAGCGGGGCGAGATCGCCCGGGACGCCCTGTAGTAGACTGGCGCGATGCGACTTTCTCTTCCGGCGGCGTGGATGATCCTGGGTGTGCTGGCTCACGGGTGTGCGAGCCTTGCACTTGGGGCGGATGGCTCGACCTGGCCCGAGATCCAGCGGCAGGCCAGCGAGCGATTCGGCGAACCCGGTGCGGCGGCCGCTGCGTTCCTCGCGGAGCATCGACCGGCTCGGGATGAGGCGATCGACCCGGAGATCGTGCTCGAGGCGATCGAGGTGTCGCTGCTTGCGCGAAAGGCCTACCCGTGGGCGCGAGGGATGGATGACACGCTGTTCTTGAACGATGTGCTGCCGTACGCGGTGCTGGACGAGCCGCGCGAGGGGTCGCGTCGTCGGATGCACGAACTGGCAGTGCCGATCGTGGAGGGAGCGGAGACGGCCGAGGAGGCCGTGCGGGCTCTGAACAGGGAACTGTTCAAGACCGTCGGGGTGTCGTACAACACGGCGTGCCGGGGGCCGAACCAGGGATCGCTGGAGTCGATGCGGCTCGGGATGGCGACCTGCACGGGGCTGTCGATCCTGCTGGTGGATGCGTGCCGGAGCGTGGGGATCCCGGCTCGAGTGGCGGGGATCGCTTCGTGGCCACGGCGTGGCGGGAACCACACATGGGTGGAGATCCACGATGGGGAGCGTTGGCGGTACACGGGGGCCGCGGAGCCGGATGGACAGGGGCTCGACCGTGGGTGGTTCAGCGGTGAGGCCGCAGGCGCTGTGGCGGGGCATGAGTTGCACGCGGTGTGGGCCTCGTCGTGGCGGACGACCGGGCAGCGGTTCCCGATGGCGTGGAGCCTTGAGGATCGGAGCGTGCCGGGCGTTGAGGTGACGGAGCGGTACGCGCGGGGTGATGGAGGCGGAGAGGCCGAAGGCGAGCCGGTGCTGGCGCTGCGGCTTTGGTCGTCGCGGGGCGGGACGCGTGTGGGCTCGACGGCGATCATGGAGCACTCGGGCGCGATGTTCACGAGCCAGACGCAGTCGGATCCGGTGGACATCAACCGCGTCGCGGAGTTCCCGGGAGTCGACGAGCGCCCGATCGAGGTGTCGTTCACGACGCTGGAGGGTGAGCAGCGGTGGCTCGTTCTTGATGAGTCGCATCAGGGCGGGCGGGTGATCGAGGTGTACTGGGATGAGCTGGGGATGTCGCGGGGCGATGCGGAGGCGGCGGCGGCGCGGTTGTGGAGCGAGCACGCGGCGCGGGTCCGCGCGGAGCGGGCCGCGGAACTGGAGGCGATGGCGCTCACGCTCGGCGAGCGCACGATGCGGCTGAAGCGGCGCGACTTCGGCGAAGTGCCGGAGGGTGGGCGCTCGCTGTGGATCTCCATGCATGGCGGCGGCGGCGCGCCGACCGAGGTCAACGACCGCCAGTGGGCCAACCAGATCCGGCTCTACGAACTCGAGGAGGGCATCGTGATCGCGCCGCGGGCGCCATCGGACACATGGAACCTTTGGCACCGCCCGGAGGTCGATGCGCTGTTCGATCGGCTGATCGAATCGGCGGTGGTGGCGTGGGGGGTGGATCCGGACCGGGTGTACCTGATGGGGTACTCGGCGGGCGGGGATGGGGTGTACCAGCTCGCGCCGCGGATGGCCGACCGGTTCGCGGCGGCGGCGATGATGGCGGGGCATCCGAACGATGCGATACCGGAGGGGCTGCGGAACCTGCCGTTCGCGCTGTTCATGGGCGCGGAGGATGCGGCGTACGACCGGAATGCGGCGGCGCAGGCATGGGCGGAGAGGCTGGGCGAGCTGCGAGGGGCTGATCCGGAGGGGTACGAGCACCTGGTTCGGATCTACCCGGGGCTCGGGCACTGGATGGACGGGAAGGATGCTGAGGCGCTGCCTTGGATGGCGGCCCGGACGCGGGATCCGTGGGCGCGCCGGGTGGTGTGGCGGCAGGGCAATACGCCGCACGAGCGGTTCTACTGGCTGGCGGTGCGGGCGGAGGATGCGGTGCGCGGTCGGGAGATCCGGGCGAGCGTCGATGGGCAGACGATCGCGCTGGAGAGCGTCGATGTGATGCGGGTGGAGCTGCTGCTCAGTGATGCGCTGGTGGATCTGGACGAGCCGGTGCGGGTAGTGGCGAACGGAGAGGTCGTGTTCGAGGGGATGGTGGCGAGGACGGAGGCGGCGATCCGGCGATCGCTGGAATTGCGGGCGGATCCGGGGATGGTGGGGACGGGGCGTGTGGTGGTGGACTGGACACGAGAATGAGCGGATCCGGCACCGATCTGCCCTCGCGCAAGCTGCCCAACGCGCTGCGGTGCGTGGGATGCGATTACGACCTGTCCGGGCTGGATCCGCTGGGGGTGTGCCCGGAGTGCGGCGTGGGGATCGACGCATCGCTTCGTGCCCACCTTGGGGGCACGGCGTGGCAGCGGAACCCGGGCTATCGGACCTGGACGGAGACGGCGTGGCTGCTGACGCGGGAGCCCTCGGCGGTCGTGCAGGTGAACTGTCGTCGGCCGCGACCGCGAACGCTGTTGTGGAACACGCTGATCTGCGCGTTCTGTGCGACACCGCACGCGTTCTGGGTCTTGCTCATCGCGTACTCATCGCTCCCGGTGCTGGGAGCGATCGTGCTGATCGCTCTGGCGTTCTTCGGGATGAACAAGTTCTTCCGATGGGTGCAATGGGTGGGTTCCGGGGAACGCCCAACCCCACAGATCCGCCTGCCACGCGAGATCGTCGGGCACATCCTGTTCCCGCTTGTTCTGAGTGTGGGTGCGAGCGCGGCGATCTTTTCCAGCGCTGTGATGATCGTGATGCTCTGCGAGCGGTTCGGGATCACCCGGGGTTCGGCGGTCCTGGGGGCGCTCGATGTCCTGCTTGTGCTCGGGGGCATCGCGCTGCTGCTGCCGGTGTGGGGAATCCGGCGCAGCCTGCTGGTGCGGAAGGCGGCGAGGGCGCATGGCTGGTGATCGTGAACACGACATTCCGACGCGTTCTCGGCTGGCCTGCTTCGCCTGCGGGTACGACCTCGTTTCGCTCGAGGAGAAGGAGCGGTGCCCGGAGTGTGGGCTCGCCGTGGCGGAATCGATTCGTGCGAGGTGGAGCGGGACGCTGTGGCAGCGTGTGCCGGGATGGGGGGCATGGCTCAAAACTATGTGGTTGTTGTCGGTGTTTCCGTGGCGTGTGGCACCCGCAATCGACGGTCGCCCGCGTCCTCGGACGGTGCTGTGGAATTGCGGCAGTTTGCTTGTGCTCGCACTCGGGCCTCAGCACGCGGTGCTGGGCGAAGCGTATCTGTTGGGTGGATGGGCAATCGGTCTGTTCATGCTTCTGCCAGCAGCGCTGGTGGGGTTGCCGATCTTGTTCTTTGTGCCGGGACTTCGGTCCATCGAACGAAGTGCCTTACGATGGCAACTCATCGGGCACGCGATGTTCCCATTGATTCTTAGCGTCATCTGTTGTCTGGTCAGCCTCGTGATTGGATACTTTGCCGTTGCCGCTGTGCATGCGTTCGTGGGTCCGCCACTGACAGGTGGGCTTGGTATTTCGGACGCGGCCTACTTCACTGGAGTGGCTTTCGCGATTCTGACGGCGGCTCTCGCACTGGCGGGCGTGGTGTCGAGCGTGTGGGTCTGCGGAGTGGGGAGGAAGCGGCTCAGACGGATACCGATGCGTGGAGAGGACTCCGGATGAGCCCCTGTGAATCGGAGCATGTTGGCGGGGGTGATGCGCTTTGCTGCATGGACTGTGGTTATGAGTTGGTTGGATTGGGTGGTGGGGGGCGGTGTCCGGAGTGTGGACGAGCCATTGCGGAGTCCATGGCCTGGTTGCAGGGTGGAACGCCTTGGCAACGGAGGCTCTCGGTTCGCAGTTGGCTGGTGACGATGGTGATGGCGGGAGCTCGGCCGCGCAGGACCGCGATGGTCATTGCTGGCGCATCGCGGCCGCGAACGGCAAATTGGAACCTGGGAATCTGGTGCGTTTGCGTGCTCGCGGGTCATCTCATCGTCGACGATCACTACCTGGCGGGTCTCCCAGTGCTCTTTGTGGTCACGCTTGCGCTGGCTTCAGCGATTGGGCTGAGGACGCTCCGGGTGGCCTCCGGTGTGTCGGGACCGGCCGAACGCCATCTGCGAAGACAGGTCGTTGGGCACGCGCTGTTTCCGCTGATCTTCGGTACTGTTGTTTTTCATGTGGTTTGTGGCTCTGGAGTCGTATTGGTGAACTTGTTGTACGAGCTGCTGGCATCCCGCCCGTCGAGCAGTCCGAGCGCTGTTCGGGTGTCAGAGGTGGTAGCGCTGGTCGTGTTGATCGTGGCGGTGCTCGCCCCGGCGTGGGGTGTCGTTGCCAGCGTTCGGATGTGCAGGATCGGGGCGGAACGGCTTGGGCGTATGGCAAGAGCACCCGGGCTGGTCGCGGGGGTTTGATCTGGGCACGGGGCATGCCAGCGCTGGGCGTGGGTATGCCACACGGTGGTGGAGTGCGGACGGTTTGGGCGGTGGCTCCTATCATCCCCGACCATGTCGATTTTCCCGCGCAAGCCGACCAAGCAGATCGTTCTGGGTGATGACCGGGTGGGGTTCGTGCGCGTGGGGGGCGGGCTGCCCACGGGGCGGCATCCGGCCGCCTCCCCCACTGCTCCGCCGGAGGCCGGCGGGCCCGCGCCGGTGTCGGTTCAGACGATGACCGCCGGGTACACGCACGATGTGGAGCGGTGCGTGGCGGAGATCAACCGGCTCGCGGCGGCGGGGGCGGATGTGGTGCGGGTGGCGGTGCCGGAGAAGAAGGACACGGATGCGCTGCGGGAGATCATCCCGCGGGTGTCGGTGCCGATCGTGGCGGATGTGCACTTTCATTTCCAGCGGGCGCTGGAGGCCGTGGAGTCGGGGGTGCACAAGATCCGGCTGAACCCGGGGAACATCACGGACCGGGCGCAGGTGAACGAGGTGATCGATGCGTGCAAGGCGACGGGGCTGCCGATCCGCGTGGGGGTGAACGAGGGATCGATCATCGAGCGGAAGGACAAGCAAAAGCGCAAGGAAGAGCTTGGCAAGTTCTTTGCCAAGAACAGCATCGGCGGGAAGCACGCGCACCTGCTGGGGCTGATTATCGCGAAGCTGGAAGAGTATCTGGACATTTTCTACGAGCGGGATTTCCATGACATCGCGATCTCGTGCAAGAGCATGGACGCGGCGTTCACGGTGGCGGCGTACCAGGAGGTGGCGGCGCGGTTCCCGCATCCGCTGCATCTGGGCGTGACGCACGCTGGGCCGAAGGAGACGGGATGCATCCGGTCGATCGCGGCGCTGTCGGGGCTGCTGACGCAGGGGATCGGCGACACGGTGCGGATTTCGTATGCGAACGATCCGGTGTACGAGGTGGAGGATGGGCTTGAGTTGATGTATTCGCTCGGGCTGCGGGAGCGGAAGGGCGCGGAGCTGATCGCGTGCCCGACCTGCGGGCGGATCCAGGTGGATCTGTTCACGCTGGTGCAGGAGGTTCGCAAGAAGCTGGCGGCGGACATCACCGTGCCGATGAAGGTGGCGGTGATGGGGTGCGTGGTGAACGGGCCAGGCGAGGCGGAGGGCGCGGATGTGGCGGTGTTCGCCGGCGATCGGCGCGGGATCATCTATGTGCAGGGCGAGCGGGTCGGGAATGTGAAGGAAGAGGAGATCCTGGACAAGCTGCTCGAGCATTGCATCGCGTTCCAACGGCGGGTGCTGGATGGGCAAGTGAGGCTGGGCGAGAAGAAGGTGGAGATCGTGCCGCCCGACCCGATCGGGGAGCTCGGGAGCGGCGTGGACAAGATCGCTCGGGGCGATGTGGCGAAGGTGACGACGCTGACGGTGGGCGGGAACTGAATGGCGGGGACGACCGCAGCGAGGTTGGGCCCGCGGCGTCTACGGCCAGCGTTCGGGGCTGCCGCTTGGTTTGGCGCGGCGGTGTGCGTCTTTATTGCGGGATGCGCGGAGATCACGAATCCGAGTTTCGATGTGACAATCGCGGAGGCGAACGCGGAAATTCGATCGATTCCACGGCGATCGGTGGAGCTGGAGCGCCCGGTCGTGGTGGCCGCGGGGTTCATGGATCCGGGGTTCGGGGTCTCATCGCTGACGACGCGGCTGCGGCGCTTGGTGGTGGATCCGGAGATGATCATCGAGGTGCCGTTCTTCACGACGCCGAGCTTCGAGCTGGCGCGTGAGCGGATCGTGTCCAAGGTCGAGGATGCGTTTCCCTCGGACGACCCGTGGAACACGGTGGAAGTGGATGTCATCGGGATCTCGATGGGCGGGCTGGTCGCGCGGTTCGCGGCGATTCCGATGGCACCCGTGACGATCGGCTCGGATGTATCGGAGGAATCCGCGGGCGGCGGCGCGTCGGTGAAGCGCTTGCGGATCCGCACGCTCTACACGCTGGGGACGCCGCACCATGGGGCGTCGCGGGCGATGTCGACGCTCGCGTTCGATGGGCGGATCGAGGACATGCGCGCGGGGTCTGGGTTCCTCGAATCGCTGAACGAGTGCTGGTGCGAGCGAGACTATGAACTCGTCGCGTACACGCGGCTGGGCGATGACATCGTCGGATGCGCGAACGCGCTGGATCCGGATGGGTGCGGCTGGTGGCTCGACCCGCCGATGCTCTCGTTCTCGCACCTGCAGATGCAGTCGGATCCGCGGATCGTGTGCGATATCCTGCGGCGGATTCGCGGGCAGGAGGCGTGGACGATGGGCGAGCCGTCGCCGCTGCCGGAGTGAGGCGCCCGGCGGGCATCGGTCCAGAATCGTTCGGCGAGTCGTGGGATCACGGCTTGGCCGGCGGGGAGGCGGCTCCGGTCTTGGAGCCCGGCTTCTTGCCGGCACCGGCGTCCTTCGCGGTGGATGCGGTGGTGTTCGACCCGGCGCACTCGCTCTTCGGCTTCTGCCCGCAGGCGCAGGACTGGGCGGACTCGGCGGGGGTGGAGGCCAAGGGTTTGTCCGCATCCGCGGCCTTCTTGTAGGACTCGGAGCGGTAGTCGGTTTCGTAGAAGCCCGAGCCCTTGAAGATGATTCCAGCGCCGGTTCCGATGAGGCGTTCGAGCGTGTTCTTCGCGCACGCGGGGCACTTGCGGAGCGGCTTGGCGCTCATTGACTGGAACTCTTCGAACTCGTGGGCGCAGGCGGTGCAGCGGTAGTCGTAGGTCGGCATGGGTTGATCCTTGGGGGTGCGTTGTGCGTGGCGGTGGTCTGGATTGCTTCGTGTGCGATGGATGATTGGCACGAGCGGGATGATGGCTCACTCCTGGTTTGGTCGGTCGTCCGGCTGATCGTCGGCGGTGGGCGGACCGGCGTCGGCTGAGATGTTCTCGGAGCGGGCCACGGCCACCTGAACCGGGCGGATGACGCGCTTGCCCACGCGGTAGCCGGAGCGGAGCATGCGAACGACGCGCCCGGGCTCGATGCCATCGGCGGGCTCATCGGAGACGGCCGCGTGGAGCTCGTGGTCGAACTCGGCGCCGGGCTCGGTGGTGAGTTCCTCGAGCCCGGCCCGCGCGAGCTGGGAGAGCAGGTCGTTGCGGATGAACTTCACGCCTTCGAGGATGGCCGAGCCTGGGGTCTTCTCGGGGTCGAAGTCGAGGGCCATGCGGAAGTTGTCCAGGGCCGGGAGCATGGTCTCGATGACGGAGATCGCGCCCTGGCGGCGCGCCTCGGACTCGTTCTCGATGGAGCGACGCCGGAAGTTCTGGAAGTCCGCGAGGGCGCGCTTGTACTTGTTCTCGGCCTCGGCGGCGGCCTGGCGGAGCCTGGATTCCTCCTCGGCGACGGGGTCGCTGTGCGTCGGTGGTTCGATGCCTTCTTCGTCCATCGCCTCGAACACAGCGCGGATCTTGTCGTCCAGGGCCTCGCGCTGAGCGAGCAGGGCTGCGAGTTCGTTGCGCAGCGCCGCGCCGGCATCGTCGCCCGGGTGCTGGTCATCGTGGTCGGTCTGGTTGCGTGCGTTCGCGCTGGCCATGGCTTGCCTTCATGGGATGATGGGGTCGTCGTGGGCGGGGATGCGGGCCCGATGCGGTTATCTGCCGAGGAAGTCCTTGACCTTGCTCCAGAACCCATGGGTTTCCGGGTGGATGGAGTGGTCGCCCTCGGTTTCGGCGAAGTCTCTGAGCAGTTTTTCCTGCTTCTCTGTGAGTTTCTTCGGGATCTCGATTCTCGTGATCAGGGCGATGTCGCCGCGCGATCCGGTGCGGAGGTTCGGGAGCCCCTTGTGCCGCAGGCGGATGATCTCGGCGTGCTGGGTGCCCTTTTTGACATTGACTTTCTCGGAGCCTTCGAGGGTGGGGACTTCGAGGTCGGCGCCGAGGGTTGCCTGGGCGATGGTCAGCGGGAGCGCCATGACGAGGTTGTCGGCCTCTCGTTCGAAGAACTCGTGCTCCTTGACGCGGACGACCACATGGAGGTCGCCACGGACGCCGGTGCCGTCGGGGCTGGCTTCGGGGGGCGGGGGCTCGCCCTCGCCGGAGACACGGACGGCCTGCCCATCGCGGATCCCGGCGGGGATGCGGACCGAGAGGCGGCGCTGCCTGGGCACGCGTCCCTTGCCGCGGCAGGTCTCGCACTTCTCGGTGACGATTTTGCCACGGCCTCGGCAGGTCGGGCAGGTGGTCTTGATCTGGAACATCCCGCCCATGCCCTGCTGGATGACCACGCCGTGCCCGCCGCAGGTGTGGCAGTTCTCGGGGTTCGAGCCGGGCTTGGCACCCGAGCCGGTGCAGTTGGCGCAGACATCGAGCCGGGTGAAGTCGACATCGCGGTCGCATCCGGTGAGGACATCGTTGAGGGTGAGTTCGACCTCGGTCTCGAGGTCGTACCCGCGGGGCACGCCTCCGCGTCGGCCGCCGGCGCGTGCGCCCATGCCGCCGCCGCCCCCCCCAAAGATGTCGTTGAACATCGAGAAGATGTCCTCGACATTCATGCGTGAGAAGTCGTGACCCGCGGCGGCGCCGCGTGAGCGGAGTCCCTCGTGCCCGTACTGGTCGTAGACCCGCCGCTTCTGCTCGTCCGAGAGCACCTCGTAGGCTTCGGCGGACTCCTTGAACTTCGCCTCGGCCTCCTTGTCGCCGGGGTTGCGATCGGGGTGGTACTTCATCGCCATGCGGCGATAGGCGCGCTTGATCTCCTCTCCATCGGCGGTTCGCTCGATGGCGAGGATCTCGTAGTAGTCGCGTGTGGTCGGCATGGTGCTGGCGGTTCCTGGTGTCATTCGGGTCTTGCGGGTCTCGTCATGGGGGCTCGAATTAGCGGCTCATGTGTTTCGGGCGGGCACTCTTGTCAGGATCGAGGCCTGAACGGATTGCGCTGCGCCGGCTTCGGAGCTTGCGGGGGAGGCTGGCTGCAGATGACCCGTTCGTCGAGGGCGAGGGTGGAGACCGGGATGGTGGCGCTGGTCCGGTGCTCCGCGGACTCGTCTGCAAAGGCCGTGCCGAATCGGACGACCACGCTCGGGGTTGATTCGCCGAGGGCGCTGCGGACCTGATCGCGCTCGCCGGCGCGGAGGCGGTGTTCGCGCCCGGGCGCGAGCGCGGGAATGGAGCGTGCGAGTGCGGCGGCGCAGGGGAGGGTCTTCAGGAGCGCCTTCGAACGCTCGTCAGCGGGTTCGATGGAGAGCCCGAAGAGCGGGGCATCGCCGATGTTTTCGATGACCAGATCGACGACATGGACCGGCGCGGCCGAGGAGGAGGCGCCGCGGATCTCGGTGCTCGGCTCGAAGCGGACATCGATCGCGGCTGCCGGCTTGGGGTTTGGCGGGAACAGGGGCGGCGCGAGGATCGACCGGCGGTGGGAATCGCCATCATCGCCCTTGCCATCGTGGTCGGCGGTGGCCGGCGGCGGGATGGATGCGGGCAGTGTAAGGGGAACGGTGACCTGGATCGGCATCGGGTCGGCGGCGCGCCTGGACCAGCGGGCGACGCCCGGGATGGCGACGATCGCGACGATGGCCGCGAGCACGAGGAAGCCGATCGAGCAGATGAGCAGGATGGTGAGCAGCAGGTTCAGCATCGCGCCAAGGTAGCACACCGGGGTCACTGGACGGGTTCCGGGCCCGTGCGGTTCACGAAACGGGCCCGAGCGATGGCTCGCTCAGGCCCGTGCTCTCTCTCGCCTCTGTCGTTCGGCGCCGGTGCGGCGGCGGACGCGCGGGCACGCGCCCGGCCGCGGCGCGATTCGCTCAGGCGGTCGCGCCGGCGACGGCCTCGGTGTCGTCCTTGAGTTCGGTGATCATGACATCGGTGGTGAGCATGAGCCCCGCGACCGAGGCCGCGTTCGTCAGCGCGGTCTTGGCGACCTTGGCCGGGTCGATGATGCCGGACTTGACCATGTCGACGAACTTCTCCTCGATGACATTGAAGCCCATGTTGGTCTCGAGGGCCTTGACCTTCTCCACGACGACATCGCCATCGAGCCCGGCGTTGTCGACGATCTGGCGGAGGGGGGCCTCGACGGCCTTCATGACGATGTCGAACCCGAGGCGCTCATCGCCCTTGGCCTTCTTCTTTCCGGCCTCGAGGGCCTCGACGGTGCGGACGAGGGCGGTGCCGCCGCCGGGGACGAAGCCCTCCTGTGCGGCGGCGCGGGTCGCGTTGAGGGCGTCGTCGACGCGGTCCTTCTTCTCCTTCATCTCGACCTCGGTGGCAGCGCCGACATTGATGATGGCCACGCCGCCGGTGAGCTTGGCGAGCCGCTCCATGAGCTTCTCGCGGTCGTAGTCGGAGGTGGATCGCTCGTGGATGGAGCGGATCTGCTCGGCGCGGGCCTCGATGTCCTTCTTCTTGCCGGCGCCCTCGATGATGGTGGTGTTGTCCTTGTTGACGACGATCTTCTTGGCCCTGCCCATCTCGGAGAGGTCGATGGATTCGAGCGTGCGCCCGAGGTCCTCGGCGAAATAGGTGCCGGCGGTGAGGATCGCGATGTCTTCGAGCATCGCCTTGCGACGGTCGCCGAAGCCCGGGGCCTTGACGGCGGCGATCTTGAGCACGCCGCGGAGGCGGTTGACGACCAGCGCGGCCAGCGCCTCGGACTCGACATCCTCGGCGATGATCAGCAGCGGCTTTCCGGCCGAGGCGACCTTGTTGAGCAGGGGCAGCAGGTCGTTGAGGTTGTTGATCTTCTTCTCGTAGATCAGGACGAGGGCATCTTCGAGCACGCACTCGGCGGACTTGGGATCGGTCATGAAGTACGGGGAGAGGTAGCCCTTGTCGAACTGCATGCCCTCGACATATTCGAGCGAGGTCTCGGAAGCCTTGCCCTCCTCGACTTCCACGACGCCGTCGGGACCGACCTTGGCGATGGCCTCGGCGATGAGTTCGCCGATCTCTTCGTCGTGGTTGGCCGAGACGGTGGCGACTTTCTTGTAGTCGGGCTTGCCCTTGCAGGGGATGGCCATGCCGTCGATGGCGGCGGCGGCGACCTCGGCGGCCTTGTTGATCCCGCGCTGCAGGGCGACCGGGCTGGCGCCGGCGGCGACATGGCGGAGCCCTTCGACGAAGATCGATTCGGCGAGCACGGTGGCGGTGGTGGTGCCATCGCCGGCCTGGTCGTTGGTCTTGCGGGCGACCTCGATGACCATCTTCGCGCCCATGTTCTGGAGGGGCTCCGGGAGCGAGATCTCCTTGGCGACGGAGACGCCGTCGCGGGTGACGGACGGGCCGCCGTAGGACTTCTGGATGGCGACATTGCGCCCGGACGGGCCCATGGTCACCTTGACCGCCTTCGCGAGCCGCTCGATGCCCTTTTTCATTTCGAGGAGGGCGGAGTCGGAGAACATCAACTGCTTGTTGGCCATTGCGCAACCCCTTCGGTGTCGCGGGCATCCGGGATCAGGGATCAGGCATCCGGTGAAGATGCGCGTTCGCTGGTTCCTTCGATGCTCCGTATCAGGCCGGAGAGTATCCGGCCGGTGTCTTTGAGGATTTGTCCCAGGCGAGCGGCGGGGTCGCATTCGAGAATCCCGAGCCGCATCGCCAACATGGTTTGTGTTTCCAACTCGAACAGTGAGCCACGAGCCATGCGGAGGAATCGCAGGTACTCCTGCCTCGTTCCTCTGCCGTAGCCCTCGGCGATATTGCTCGGCACCGAAACCGCCGATCGACGCATCTGGGAAGTCAGACCGAATCGTTCCTCGCGGGGGAAGGCTTTCGACAACTCGTACACGAGCAGCGCGGCCTCAACCGCCGACTGCCAGACCCGAAGGTCCTTGTACGAGGTGATTGTCTCGCCCATCCATGGTTCCTCACATCAACGATTCAGAACTCCTCACCGGATGCCTGATCCCTGATCCCGGATGCCGACGGTCCACGCCGATCGAACGATTAGCCTTCGATCACTCCCAGAATCTCACTCTCCCGCAAGATCAGGTGCGAATCGCCCTTGATCTCGACTTCGGTTCCGGCGTACTTGCCGTAGACGATCCGGTCGCCCTTCCTGACGCTCAGCGCGGCGGTCTTGCCGTTGTCCAGGCGCTTGCCGGGGCCGACGGCGACGACCTCGCCCTGCACGGGGCGCTCCTTGGAGGATTCGGGCAGGTAGAGGCCCGAGTCGGTGACATTGGATTTCTCGATCGGACGGACGAGGACGCGGTCTTCGAGTGGCTTGACACCCATGGTTCGTTCTCCTGTTCGTTCATCCCGCGGTGGCGGGGTTGCTGGCTGATTTCTGTGGCGCTCACGGTGTGTCGCTCGCGCCTGTGGATCGGATCGGTGCGGTGGAACTAGCCCGCCGGTTTGGTCGGGGGTGATGGTGTGGTCACGCCAGGTTTGCCACCCTCGCGCTCTTCATCGCTGTGGTTCGATGCGCCCGTGTGCTCCTCGACCTCCTCGACGCGGGTCGGCAGCTCGCGGAGGCGCTGCTCGAAGGCGGCGAAGCCGAATGGCATGGTCTCGTCGAGGTCGTTCGCCGGCTCGGCGTTGGGGCCCGCGGGCCTCGGCACGGCCGCGAGCACGCACTCGACGGTCGCGATGTCGGTCGGGAGCACCGACACGGTGGTCGGGAGCCCCATGCCATCGTGCCCGATGAACAGGTACCCGGTGATGACATCGCAGATGGCATCGCGGTCGTGCCAGCGGGTCTTCTCGATGGTGCAGCGTCCGCGCGAGACATGGGAGCGGACCTCGCGGACGAGGAACTGGCGTCCATCGACGAGCGTGGCCCGGAAGAGCAGCTTGTCGCGGAACTCTTCGGGGAGCACCGACGACATCGCGGCCTGCGATCGACCGAACCACTCGCCCCAGGTCACGAGGTGGTCCTCACGCCCGAGGTCGACCGCGCGCGGCACGACCTCGCCCGTCGCGCGGAGCGTCGGGCCGGTGGTGGGAATCACGGGTTGGCCTGTGGTGGGGTTGGACATTCGCTTCTTGGTGCGTCGTGGCGTTGACCGGCGGGTGATTCCGTCGCGGGCGAGATCGCTCGGCACGGACGGGGGGTGCGGCGACGGGTTGTGTCAGAACCCCATCCCGCCCATGCCCGGCATGCCACCCATGCCGCCCATTCCACCCATGCCGCCCATGCCGCCCATGCCACCCATCCCGCCGCCATGGTCGTGTCCATGGTCATCGCCGCCCTCGGCGGGCTTCTCGGTGATGAGGCAGTCGGCGGTGAGAAGGACGGTGGCGACGGAGGCGGCGTTCTGGAGGGCGGTGCGGTCGACCTTGGCGGGGGTGAGCACGCCCATCTTGAGCATGTCGCCGTACTCGAGGGTCAGGGCGTTGAAACCGAAGGGATCGCCGATCTTCGCATCGCCCTCGGCGACGCGGGAGACCACGACGGTGCCCTTCTCGCCGGCGTTGGTGGCGATGGTCTTGAGGGGGACCGAGAGGGCGCGGCGGACGACTTCCATGCCAGCGGCGAGGTCGAAGGCAAAGTGCCCGGCCTCCTCGGCGGTGACCTCGGTCTTCTTGCCGAAGATGGCCTTCCACTGGGCGTTCTTCTCGATCGCGGCGCGGGCGCGGACGAAGGACACGCCGCCGCCGGGGACGATGCCCTCCGCGATGGCGGCGCGGGTGGCGTGCAGCGCATCCTCGACGCGGGCCTTCTTCTCCTTGAGCTCGGCTTCGGATGCGGCGCCGACATTGATCTGGGCGACGCCGCCGGAGAGCTTGGCGAGCCGCTCCTGCAGCTTCTCGCGGTCGTAGTCGGAGGTGGCCTGCTCGATCTCGCGGCGGATCTGCTCGCAGCGGGCCTGGATCTCCTTGGTGGAGCCGGCGCCTTCGAGGATGATGGTGTTGTCGTTGGTGATCTCGACCTTCTTGGCCATGCCGAGGTCGGAGAGGGCCACATCGTCGAGCTCGGTGCCGAGGTCCTTCATGATGGGCTTGGCGCCGGTGAGGGTCGCGATGTCGCCCAGCATGGCCTTGCGGCGATCGCCGTAGCCGGGCGCCTTGACGGCGGCGACCTGGAGCGTGCCGCGGAGCTTGTTGATCACGAGGGTGGACAGGGCCTCGCCGGTGATGTCCTCGGCGATGATGAGCAGGGGCTTCTTGGACCCCATGACCTTCTCGAGCAGCGGGACGAGCTTCTGGATCGAGTCGATCTTGTCCTCGTGGACGAGCACGAGGCACTTGTCGAGCTCGACCTTCATCTCATCGGGGTTGGTGATGAAGTTGGGCGAGAGGTAGCCGCGGTCGAACTGCATGCCCTCGACGACATCGACTTCGGTCTCGAGCGACTTGCCCTCTTCGACGGTGATGACGCCATCCTTGCCGACCTTCTCGAAGGCGTCGGCCATGATCTTGCCGATCTCGGCGTCGTTGTTGGCGGAGATGGCCGCGACGGCCTGGATGTCGGACTTGCCGGAGACGGGGCGGGCCATCTTCTCGATGGACTTGGTGACCAGATCGACGCCCTGCTTCATGCCGCGGACCAGTTGGTTGGCGTCCACGCCGGATCCTGCGAAACGGAGGCCCTCGCGGAACAACGCCTCGGCGAGGACGGTGGCGGTGGTGGTGCCGTCGCCGGCGTCGTCTGAGGTCTTGGAGGCGGCCTGCTTGACGAGCATGACGCCCATGTTCTGGGCCTTGTCGCGGAGTTCGATCTCCTCGGCGACGGTGACGCCGTCCTTGGTGACGGTCGGGCCACCCCAGGACTTGTCGATGACGCCGTTGCGCCCGCGGGGGCCGAGGGTGGCCTTGACGGCCTTGGCGAGCTTTTCCACGCCTTCGAGCAGGGCTTCGCGGGCGTCGAGGTCGAAGGTGAGTTCCTTGGTGGCCATCCCGTTGTCTCCTGAGTTGATCCGATGGTGCGTCCGCGAGGTGTCCGCGGCGTCGGGGCTGTTGTGTTCGAGTCCGCCGGGCGCGGCTGGGCGCGGCGGGTCAACGGCCACCGCCCGGGGCGTGGGCCGCTTGAAGTGGGCATGTGCAAACCCGGTGCCAGTCATCTTCGGGAGGATGGGGAGCCCGCTCCGGGTGCGATGTGCCACGATGCGGGTCCGCGGGGGCTCATCCCGGAGAGGAATGCCGGGCGTGATGGCAGGCCTGACCCTTACCGGGCCGGCCGCCTGCCAAGGTGGCAGGCCAACGGCGGGCAGTGATCAGTACTCACCGATGAGCTGGCGCATCGTGGGCCCGGGGCGCCAGAGGGTTCTGGCAATGCGAAGCGAGTCGATGAGCGCTCCAGCCAGCCCGATGGTGATGAATACCGAGGCCACGAACACCAGCGCGCCGCCGATGGCGTTGAGGGTAAGCACAGCGGAGGAGCCGGCAGCGCCGCCGGAGGCCGTTGCCCAGAGTCGCATGGCGCTCCCGACGGTGGCGATGGCGGCGGCCAGAGCGATGGCGAGCAGGGTCTGGCGATCGACGCGTCCCGTTCTGAGGGCAAGGGATCGCTTGGCCATGTCGCGAGCCACAAACCTGAGCCCGAGACACGCGACCATCAGCGAGACGCCCAGGAGCAGGCGGGCGATGTCTCTCTCCGGGGAGAGGCTGGGCCCGAACATCGCGGGTGGCCCGGCCGAATCGATATACGCGATTCGAGCGATCGCCCAGAGCGATGGCACATACGCGGCGGTGCCGATGACCGCGGCCAGTGACTTCCAGCGGCGGGTCTCTCTGGAGGGTCTCACGATCGAGATCGCGCCGAGGAATGAGACGACGCATCCGGCGATGGCGATGAGCCCCAGCCATTCGCGCGGATCGCGCGAGATCGCCCACGCGTCATACAACTCGGTGGCGCGTCGGGCCCAGAAGGCCGCGACGACGACGAGCGCTCCGCCGATCCAGGCGACGAGCCCAGCGCCGACGAGACGCGGCGCGTACAGGGGAACGAACTCCTCGGCCTTCGGATCGACGCGATGGAGGATGGTGGCGCGGACGAGCGTGCCACACTCCGGGCAAGCGCCTCTGATCGAGAGCCCCTGGAGTTCGTAGCCGCACACAATGCACGGGAGCGCGCCGATCAGGGAGACATCCATGCGGCCGGCGGCGTCCGGGGCGGGGATCGACGGGTCTCGTGGGGTGTCGGAGGGCGCGGGCCTCTGGTCCGGAGCGGGCGCGGGCGGATGGCCCTGATTCCCGTTCCGGCTGGATTGAGGCGGCATCTCCATTGACCGAGTCTAAACCGAATCCCGAGAATGGACACCGGGGCGGGCAAACCGGGCGCGCCCGGCGGGGTACCCTCGGGCCATGAGCGACCACGGGCTGAGCACCCTCCGCGAGAACATCACGAGCGTCTACATCGGCAACGCCCACGCGGTCGACCAGTTGCTGGTCTGCCTGCTGGCCCGGGGGCACGCGCTGATCGAGGATGTTCCGGGGGTGGGCAAGACGGTGCTCGCGACGACGCTGGCGCGGTCGCTTGACTGCACATTTTCCCGGATCCAGCTCACACCCGATCTCTTGCCAGCGGATCTGCTGGGGGTCTCGGTGTTCGATCGCGAGCGGGGAGAGTTCGAATTCAAGCGCGGGCCGGTCTTCGCCAACATCGTGCTCGCGGATGAGATCAATCGCACGACGCCCCGGACTCAATCGGCCCTGCTGGAGGCGATGTCGGAGGGTGTGGTGTCGGTGGATGGGAAGCATCATCCGCTCGGGCGACCGTTCATGCTTGTGGCAACGCAGAATCCCTATGCGTTCGAGGGGACTTATCCGCTGCCGGAGAACCAACTCGATCGGTTTCTGATGCAAATCGGTCTGGGGTATCCATCCGCGGCCGACGAGGCTCGGGTGATCGAGCAGCGTCCCGCGGAGACCGCGCTGCCGGACCTGGCCCCGGTGATGCACGCCGAGGATGTCGTGCGGGCGCAGCAGGCGGTGGATCGGGTGCGGCTTGATCGCTCGCTTGTTGAGTACCTTGTGGCGTTCGCGCGGGCCACGCGGGAGCATGAGGGGCTGCGTGTGGGGCTCTCGCCGCGCGGGTCGCTGGCGCTGGCGCAGGTGGCTCGGGCGACGGCGTTCCTGGCCGACCGGGACTATGTCGTGCCGGAGGACATATTCGAGAACGCGGTTCCGGTGGTGGCGCACCGGATCGTGCTGCGGTCTTCCGGTGCGGGCCTGGATCATGATGCTGGGCGGGCGATCGTTGAGGAGACGCTTCAGCGGGTGGCGAGCCCGGCGTGAGCCTCATGGTTATGGGACTATTGTTCGACGATCCGTCTGCAAGGAGGCGCGTGGGGGGCTATCGTGTCGGGACTTTCAATGATCATTGAAAGTTGATCGTTCGCGATGGCGGCGCTCCGGTGCGGCGATCGGGGCGGGGGCAGCGAACGGGTTTCTCTGCTCGGTCTGGAGACGAGTGCGATGGATGCTGAACCGAGGCACATCACCGGAACGACGGGCTCGGACGGATGCACCGACGGGTGGCGGACCACCTCGTTATACGCGCCGCCGCCGGAGCGTCCTGACGCCGATCCGCTCGACCCGGGGTTCCTCGCCGATGTCGCCGCCGGGGCCATCCGCATCACGCCGCAGCAGGCGCTCGATCTCTACGAGCGCGCCCCGCTGTCAATGCTCGGCCGCTTCGCGGATGCCCGCGCCCGCTCGCTGCATGGTGATCACCTCCGCACCTATGTCATCGACCGCAACATCAACTACACGAATGTCTGCTCGGCCAAGTGCACCTTCTGCGCCTTCCGCCGCGATGCCGAGGACCACGACTCGTACACGCTGAGCCACGAGCAGATCCACGAGAAAATCGCCGAGCTCTCGGCCATCGGCGGCACGCAGATCCTCATGCAGGGCGGCATGAACCCCGCCCTCCCGCTCGACTGGTATCTCGAACTGCTCTCGGGCATCAAGCAGCGGTTCCCGCACATCCACATCCACGCGTTCTCCCCGCCGGAGTTCATCGAGTTCGTCAACTTCTTCAACCCGCCCGGCGACACGTTGGAAGCGCAGATCCGCTGGGTGATGGTCCGGCTGCGCGAGGCCGGGCTCGACTCATTGCCCGGCGGCGGCGGCGAGATCTTCGCGCCGGCGGTGCGGCGCAAGATCGGGCTCGGCAAGTGCGATGCCGAAGCCTGGCTCACCTGCATGTATGTCGCGCACACGCTCGGCATGTTCACCTCCTCGACGATGATGTTCGGGCACATCGACGGACTGGCCGACCGCGTGCACCACATGCGGCTCACGCGCGAATGGCAGGACCGCGCGCTGCTGGAAGCGTCGAAGCAGGTCGCCGAGGGACGCACCGCCGCGAACTCGCCGCACGCCATGGGGCACTACAAGGCGTTCATCTCCTGGCCCTTCCAGCGCGAGAACACCCCGCTGGGTCGGCTCAGGGAATGGGGGCAGCGCCCCGAGGAAGCCGGGCAGCCATACCCCGGCGATGTCGTGGCGAATGTCGATGGCACCGGCACCAAGGAACTGCACCCGGAGTTCGGGCGGCGGCTCCGCATGGCCGGGGCGACCGCCTACCTCCGCACGCAGGCGCTCTCGCGGCTGGTGCTCGACAACATCTTCTCCATCGGTTCGTCATGGGTCACCATGGGTCCGCACATCGGGCAGGTGGGGCTGATGTTCGGCGCGAACGACATGGGCTCCGTGATGATGGAGGAGAATGTGGTGTCGTCGGCAGGCACGACTTTCTGCCTCAACGAGCCGGTGCTGTGCCGGCTGATCCGCGATGCCGGCTTTGTTCCAGCGCAGCGCGACAACACCTACGACATCCTGAAGATCCACGACACCGCGGATGCGCCGGACCTGCAGGTGACCGACTGGTCGCAGCACCGCGTGAAGAAGCTGGCGCAGCAGGCCCCGCGGGCGGGATCGCCGGCCGACGGCACCGCGCTCAGCCTGACGATCGGCGCGACGGGGGATGGCTCGCGGGCGTCGTGATCGCGATCGCGGGCCCCGGGGAGGGTCGCGGCCGACCGGATGATCGACACACTGCCAGGCGAACCGGGGTGCTGCTGCGGCGTACGCACATGGCTGATTGCAGCGGGTTCCGGCGGGCGAGGCCGGATCGTGATATCGGCTTGCGCCTGTTATTCTTGGAGGCGCGGCGATGGATGCCCGATCCTGATTCTCGGCGGGACGCCCGGTGAGTGGATCGGGGCGGGCGTGCCTCGCTCATCGGGAACCTGCTCGCCTTCGGCTCACGCTGCTCAGCTGCCCCCCCGCTCCTTTCGAGCTCGCATTCGATATGACCATCGCCGCCATCGTCGTTCTGCTGATCGTGCTGGGCGTGATCGCGGCCCTCGCGTTCACGCGAATCGCGCCGGATGCGATCCTGGTGGCGGCGCTGACCGCGCTGATGGTCGTGCCGGTGCCCGATCCGCAGGGCGGCGGATGGTCGATCGGGATCCTGTCGGTGTCCGAGGCGCTGGGCGGTTTTTCCAATGCCGGATTGGCGACGGTGGCGGCGCTGTTCATTGTCGTCGCGGGGCTGCGAGAGACGGGCGGGGTGGACTTCATCGCGGGGCGGGTGCTCGGCCGCCCACGGACGGTGCGCGGCGCGATCGGGCGGGTGGTGTTTCCGGTGGCGGGCGTCTCGGCGTTCCTGAACAACACCCCTGTGGTGGCGATGATGATCCCGGCCATCGCCGACTGGTCGAAGCGGATGCGGATCCCCGCGTCGAAGCTGATGATCCCGCTGTCGTACGCGTCGATCATCGGCGGCACCTGCTCGCTGATCGGGACCTCGACGAATCTGGTGGTCGCGGGGCTGGTGATCGCGGCGGGGCTGACGCCGCTGGGGATGTTCGACATCACATGGGTGGGCCTCCCGACGATGATCGCGGGCGCGCTGTTCCTGATCGTGCTCGGTCCGGTGCTGCTCCCGGCGCGTCAGTCTGCCAGCGAATCGCTCGCGGATCCGCGCGAGTACACGATGGAGCTGATCGTTCCGGCGGGGTCTGCTTTGGCGGGCAAGACGGTCGCGGAGGCCGGGCTGAGGAACCTGCCGGGGTGTTACTTGGTGGAGATCGACCGGGGCGAGTCGGTGATGTCGGCGGTGGGCCCGGACGAGTCGCTGGCCGAGGGCGATCGGCTCATCTTCGCGGGCGTGGTCGATGCGATCCGGGATCTGGCAAATCTGCGCGGGCTGGCGCCGGCGACGAACCAGGTGTTCAAGCTCGATGCGCCGCGGTATCGGCGCCGGCTGTTCGAGGCGGTGATCTCGGAGATGAGCCCGATCGTCGGCCTGACGATCAAGCAGGCACGGTTCCGGAACCGGTACGACGGCGCGGTCATCGCGGTGGCGCGCCAGGGGCGGCGGGTCACCGGGAAGATCGGCGACATCATGGTGCGCCCGGGAGACACGCTGCTGATCGAGGCGGATCCGGGGTTCGCGGAGCGGAACCGGAACGCGCGCGACTTTCTGCTGGTGTCGGCGCTGGAGGACTCGACTCCTCGGCGGCACGAGCGGGCGCCGCTGGCGATCGCGATCCTGATCGCGATGGTGGCCATCGCGACGACCGGGATCGTCTCAATGCTTGAGGCGGCGCTCGTGGCCGGGGGTGTCATGATCGCCACGCGCTGCTGCACGCTGTCGGAGGCTCGCCGCAATGTGGACTGGTCGGTGCTGATCGTGATCGGGGCGGCCCTCGGTCTGGGATCGGCGCTGGACATCTCCGGCGCGGCCGACTCGATCGCCGGGGGGATCATCGCGGTGGCCGGGAGCAATCCGTGGCTGATCCTGCTGGCGATCTATCTGGTGACCTCGCTCATGACGGAGGTGATCACGAACAACGCGGCGGTGGCGCTGACCTTCCCGTTCGCGATCACGATCGCGGAGCGGATGGGGCTGGATCCGATGGCGATGATCATCGCGATCATGATGGCGGGGTCGGCGTCGTTCGCCACGCCGCTGGGGTACCAGACGAATCTGATGGTTTATGGGCCCGGCGGATACCGATTCTCAGACTTCCTGCGGATCGGGATCCCGATGAACCTGTTGGTGGCGGTGGTGACGGTCACGCTCGCGCCGATTATCTGGCCGATGGTGCCGGCGACGGCGTGACGCTCGAGCGGGCGGACAAGCCGGGCAGACACGCCGGACCCAAGCGGCCGGTCCGGGAGCGCGTTGCCTGATTGCTCTTTGTTTGGGTATTTTCAGTGTTGCAAGTGGAATTCAGACACACCGAAGAATCCACGGCGTCTTAGATTCATAGGGTATTGGGACCGTCGCCCGACGAGTGGGCGGCGGGCAGGATGCTCCCGGAGGCCACCTATGCAAAGCGGCTTATCCACGCTTCTCTCCCGTGCCCTGCGGCGCTGGGTCCTTGCCCGGTTCGTGATGCTGTCGGTCGCCTGGCTGACGGTGGCCGCGGGGATGGCGCTGTTCGTGCGGATCGGTGAGCGCCTGCTCCCGTTCAGCGTCGACTGGGGGCTTGTGGCTCCGCTGATGGCGGGCGGGGCGCTGGTGGCGGCGGGGGCGCATGCCTGGGTGACGCGGCCGGCGCGCGACCGACTCGCCCGAATCCTCGACGAGCGTTCGGCGCTGCGGGAGACACTGTCCACAGCTCTGGCGGTCGCCGCTCGTCCGGATCCGTGGTCGCGGGCCGCGGTGGCACACGCCGAGGAGTCGTCGCATCGCGTTGTGCTACGGGACAACATTCCTGTGCGCGCGCCCGGCTGGTGGTATGTGCCGGCCCTGCTCGCCTTGGCGTGTGCGGGACTCGGTTTCACACCGCGGACGAATCTGCTCGATCGGCTCGCGAGTGCATCGTCGGAGGATGAGGGCGTTGAAGGGAATCAGGCGGCGATCATCGAGGCTCGGGCGGATGTCGAGCGATCAACGGAGGAGCTGCGCAAGGCGATGTCGGCGGTGGAGTCGCCCGATCTTCAGCAGGCGCTGGAGGATCTGCTCGCGCCGGATCAGGACATGACCGACCCGTCCGACATCCGGCGGGATGCGCTCAAGAAGATGACGGAATTGCAGGAGCGGCTGGAATCGCTGGCCAATGACGAGAAGGGCGAGTCGCTGGATCAATTGAGCGAACGGCTCAAGAAGATCGATGAGCGCGGCATGCCGGATCTCAAGCCGCTGCTCGATGCGCTGAAGGACTCCCGATTCGGCGAGGCGAATCAGGAAATGAAGGAGCTGAGCGAGCGCGCTTCGGATCCGAATCTCACACAAGAGGAGAGAGATGCGCTGGCCGAGCAGCTCCAGAAGCTCGCGGAGCAACTCGAGCAGCAAAGCGAGCAGGCTCAGCGTGAGATGGAGGAGCAACTGAAGGAGGCGGGGGTCGACCCGAAGCTCGCGAACAACCCGGAGGGACTGCGGGAGGCACTGGAGCAGGCCGGGATGGATGAGCAGCAGATCCAGCAGATGCTGGAGCAGGCGGCCCAGAACCAGCAGCTTCAGCAGATGCTTGAGAAGATGGCCGGACAATGCCAGAACTGCGCGGGCGGCATGAAGCAGGGCGGCGAGGGCGGCAAGAACATGCAGGGGCTGGCGGATCAGCTCAAGGAGATGCAGACCACGCAGGAGCAGCGCGACGCCGCGATGCAGGCGTTGCAGGCGATCGCGGAGTCGCGGGGCTCGCTCGGCGAGTGCATGGGCGGCGATGGCGAGGCGATGGGGCTGATTCCGCCGAAGTTCACCAAGCAGGGTGGACGCGGCGCCGGTTCTTCATGGGCGCGGAACGATGGCGGGAGTGAGGTGGACGAGTCGAAGTACGAGGTCTCCGACCGGCTCCGGGCCGAGTCGCCGCAGGGCGAGGGGCCGATCATCTCAAGCACGCTGGTGTTCGGCGATCAGTTGATCGGGGAGTCGAAGCAGGTGTTCCGCGAGGCGGTGGAGCAGGCGAGCCAGGCGGCGACGGAATCGGTCTCGAACACCCGCGTTCCGCGTGAGTACCACGAGGTGATCCGGCGGTACTTCGGCGAACTCGAACGGACCGGGGGGGACTCACCCGGCGCGGCGCCCTCGCCCGCGCCATCGGATCCGGCGAGTCCGGCGGCGCCGTGAGCGGCACGGCCCTCGGTCGGCAAGAGAAATCTTTGATTCGTGCGAGATCGGTCGCACCGGGATGCGATCATTCGCGTATCTTGCGTGCCGATGCGCGCCGCCTCATCGTGAGTTGATGGAGACGGATCGCGCGACGAATCCTCCCGGCAAGCCGCACAGCCCCGCCCATGGTGATCGGCCCGCTCCAATTCGAACAGCCATTGTGGCTGCTGCTCATTCCGACGCTGGGAGCGCTGGTCTTCATCATCGCGCGCCGATCGATCAGCGGGCTCGGGGCGATCACGCGCGGCGTGTCGCTCATGGTGCGCCTGCTGGTGATCTGCCTCGTGTCGATGGCGTTGAGCGAGCCTTCCTGGCGGGATGAGGCCCGCGATGTCGCCCTGACCGTCGTGCTCGATCGATCCGCGTCCATGCCGGACCAGGCCAGCGAGGCGGTCACGGAGTTCCTCGGGCAGGCGCTGGGGAACGCGGACCCCGCGCGTTCGCGGCTCGGTGTGATCACGGCGGCGGCGGCTCCGCGGATCGAGTCCGTGCCGAGCCGGGGCGTGCGACCGGAGGACGCGTGGAATCGGATCATTGATGCGGGGCTCGGGACGGGGGATCGGGACTCAACCGACCTTGCTTCGGCGGTACGGACCGCGTTGGCGGTGACGCCGGGCGATGCGGGTGGTCGGGTGCTGCTGATCTCGGATGGGAACGAGACGGCCGGGGCGCTGCTGACGGCGGCGGAGATCGCGCGGGCCCAGGGGGTGCCGATCGATGTGATGCCGATCCGGTACGAGATCGAGCGGGAGGTGGTGCTCGAGCGGTTGGTTGCGCCCACGGAGGCGCGGATGGGTCAGAGCACCCGGCTGCGATTCGTAGTGCGGTCGACGCACGAGACGGATGTCGAGATCGCCCTTGAGGCCGATGGTCGGGTGTATGACCTGACGCCGAACGAGCCCGGACTGACGCGGGTGGAGCGGCTGAACCCCGGGGTGAATGTGATCGAGGCGCCGATCACCCTTGACAACGCGCAGCCCTACCGGTTCTCGGCGACGGTGCGCCCGCTCGATCCTTCGGCGGATGCGATCGTTGAGAACAACCGCTCGATGGCCGTGACCTTCGTGCACGGGCGCGGGCGGGTGCTGATCTACTCGAACAACTTCGCCGAGGCGGAGCAGCTCACGCGGACGCTGACCGAGGCGGAGATCGGGGTGCAGTTGTCGGCACCGGACCTGGGGCCGAGCACCTTCGACGAACTCCAGCAGTACTCGGCGGTGGTGCTGATGAATGTGTCGGCGGGTGACTTTGCTCCGCAGCGGGTGCGGGATCTGGCGCGGTATGTGAGCGAGACCGGCGGCGGGCTGGTGATGATCGGCGGGCCGCGTTCTTTGGGCGCCGGCGGGTGGTCCGGGAGCGAGGTCGCGGAGGTGCTTCCGGTGCTTCTGGACCCTCCGCAGCGGCGGAATCTGCCCCGCGGGGCGCTGGCGCTGGTCATCGACTCGTCTGGCTCGATGTATTCACCGGTGGGGAACACGGGGCTGAATCAGATGGAGATCGCCAAGGCCGGGGCGCTGGCCGCGGCGCGGGCGCTGTCGCCGCAGGATCTGATCACGGTTGTCTCATTCTCCGGGACCTACAGGGTGGATCTGCCGCTGCAGGAGGTCGAGGGGTCTCCGGTCGATCGGGCGATCAATCGCCTGGACAGCGGGGGCGGGACGAACATGTGGCCCGCGCTGGAGCACGCGGCCCGGATTCTCGGTGAGGCGCAGGCGGGTCAGAAGCACATGATCGTGCTGACCGACGGCCAGTCGTCGGGCGGTGACTTCCAGCGGCTCATCCGCGGGCTGCAGAACAACAACATCTCGCTCTCGGCGATCTCGATCGGTGATTTTGCAGACGATCCAGTGCTGAACAACCTGGCGCTGGCCGCGGGGGGCACCTTCTACAAGGTGTCGGGCGCGGCGAACATCGCGAAGCTGCCGCAGTTGTTCATCAAGGAAGCGCAGATTGTGCGGCGGGCGCTGATCTGGGAGGGCGATCCGTTCGCCCCGGTGGTCACGGACCGCGCGGCCGAGCCGATGCGGAACATGCCATCGTCGCTCCCGGCGGTGTCGGGGTACATCATCACGACGGATCGCGGCGGGCTCTCTCAGATCACAGCGCGGGCGCCGACCGAGGAGGCGGACCCGATCGTGGCGCAGTGGCAATTCGGGCTGGGGCGCGCGATGGTGTTCACTTCCGATGCGACGACGCGGTGGTCGACGGCGTGGACGACATGGGCGGGATTCCGGGCGTTCTGGGATCAGCACATCCGGTGGGTGATGCGTCCGACGGGCTCGGCGGACGTTCAGACCGTGCTCCAGCCAGACGGGGACCGGACGCGGGTGATCCTCAACGCGCTGGAGAGCGATGGAGATCCGATGAATTTCGGTCGCTTCATGGCCCGGGTGCTGCGACCGGACGGGACTGGAGAGCCGGTCGAACTGATCCAGACCGGCCCGGGGCGGTACGAGGGGCGTTTCGACACGCCCGAGGCGGGCGCGTACCTGTTCGCGGCGACCTACGAGAGCGCCTCCGACGCGGGGAGCGCGGAGGGCGGGCAGCCCGTGCGGGGGAGCGTGCTGGCGTCGACGACGCGGGCGTTCGCCGATGAGCATCGGGCCGAGCGCGACAACACGCCGCTGCTCCAACAGGTCGCGGAGATGACCGGCGGGCGGGTGCTGGCGGGGGATGTGGATGGCGAGCCGCTGTTCGATCGGGCGGGCGTGAGCATGCCGGTGGCGCTGTCGCCGATCCACCTGCTGCTACTGGTGATCGCTGTGGGGGTGTTCGTGGCGGATGTGGGCGTCCGGCGGGTGCGTGTGGATCTTCGCGCGATCTCCACGGCGATGCGGCGGCTGCTGGCGCGGGGCGCGATGCAGAAGGAAGAGCGGATCGATGCGCTCAAGGTCGCGCGCGACAAGGCCCGCTCCAGGTTCGCCGCCACGCCCGAGGGCAAGCAGCGGGCGGCTCAGAAGTTCGAGGCGACACCCGAGCAGGTTGCGGGCATCGGCGGATCACCGAGCGCCGGTCCGCTCACGACGGCGGGGGCGGGCGTGGCGGTGCAGCGGAGCGGGGCGAGCCCCGAGGGCGGCCAGGGCCCGGCGACGATCCGGAAAGCGAAGCAGGACAAGAAGGACGGCGAGGGCGAAGAGGCGGGGATGTCGCGGCTCCTGCAGGCGAAGCAGCGAGCCCGTCAATCGATGGCCCCGGAGGATCCCAAGAACCAATCGTTGTAGCAGCGTGACACCCAGGCGTGCTCGCGGCGTCATTCCGACGCACGCGGGCGCGCGAATCCCAGGCCCAGCGAGACCGAACCATGGCCATGCCAGAGCATCAGGCGAATCAGTCCCACTCCCATGGGAGCCACCAGAATTCCACATCCGCGGGCGGCGGGTGGTCGGGCGATCCATCAACCCCCGAGGAGGTCCGGCAGCGGTGCGCGGAGTTCCGGGATACCTACAACGCGCTGGTCGATGAGGTGGGCAAGGTCATCGTCGGGCACCGCGATGTGGTCGATGGGGTGCTCACGGCGCTGTTCGTGAACGGCAACATCCTGCTCGAAGGCGTGCCGGGGCTTGGCAAGACGATGCTGGTGAAGACGCTGGCGGATGTGCTGCACCTGCCGTTCAGCCGCATCCAGTTCACGCCGGACCTGATGCCGGCGGACATCCTGGGCACGAACCTCGTCACGGAGGATCCGGAGACGGGGCGGCGCAAGTTTGAATTCCAGAAGGGCCCGATCTTCGCGCAGCTGGTGCTGGCCGACGAGATCAACCGGGCGACGCCGAAGACACAGTCGGCGTTGCTGGAGGCGATGCAGGAGAAGTCTGTGACGGTGAGCGGGCAGCATTATCCGCTGGACAAGCCGTTCTTCGTGATGGCGACGCAGAACCCGATCGAGCAGGAGGGGACCTATCCGCTGCCCGAAGCGCAGCTCGACCGGTTCCTGCTGAAGCTGGTGGTGGGGTATTCGCAGCTGGATGAGCTGCTGACGATCATCGATCGGACGACGGGGGCTCAGACGCCGAGCGTGCGGGCGATCGTGGATGGGGCGAAGATCCTGGAGATGCAGGCGCTGGCGCGTTCGGTGGTGGTGGCGGATCATGTGAAGCAGTACGCGGCGAAGCTGACTCTGGCGACGCATCCGGAGGGGCGGTTCGCGCCGGAGATCGTGAACCGGTACATCCGGTGCGGGGCATCGCCGCGCGGGGCGCAGGCGCTGATCCTTGCGGGCAAGGTCAAGGCGCTGTGTGATGGGCGATACCACCTTTCGTACGAGGATCTTGCGGCCGTGGCCAAGCCGGTGCTGCGGCACCGGTTGATTTTGAACTTCGAGGCCGAGGCGGACCGGGTGGATCCGGACATGATCGTGCAGCGGATCGTGGAGACGACGGTGCGTGAGCCGGTGGGGGTGGGGGCGTGAACGGTCCATCATCTCCGATTTCGACCCGGTTTGTCCTCGGCATGATGACCGTGGCATTGATCGTCGTCGGATGCGCCCCGAGATTCACGGCTCCTCTGTCGATCCCGACGATGGTCACCGACGATCGCATCGAAGGCGAGTGGAATGTCTGGTTCGACTCTGTCGAGGGAGATCCCGGGCGGTTGGTGCTTGAGCCATCGAGCGAGGATTCGAGGGTGTATATCGCCCGGGTCTTGGAGCTGGACGAGTACATCCCGGAGCCGCCAGATGGTCTGAGCGAGAGCCAGTTGAACATCTATCGGCTTGGACAAGAGGTGGCGGACTATCGATTTGAAGTTCGTTTACATCGATTTGGCAATGAGCTCATTGCGTCCATCACACTCGATCGGGAGCGGCTGCGCCAAACGGTTGCCTACGGAGACTTTCTCGTGCTGCCGTTGTATGTGTTCGCTCGCGTTCAGTTCGACGAGAGTGGCTCTCAACGATGGACTCCATTGAATCCGGATTGGGCCGCGGCGAACTATCAGGGATCATTGGCGAGACCGATGCATCACTCGAGGGGTGCATCTGAGTCTTCGTGGACTCAGTTGCCGGTGTTCATTGGGAGTTCGGAGACCGCTTCGGCGTTGCTCGAACTTGCGTGCAGCCAGCCGAACGAAGCCTTCAAGCTGGCTGACTACGGCGACCATGAATTGCCCGGACGGCTCTTGATCTTCCATCCGCACGACGAAACCTCGTCCGCACACTGACTCAGGGCCAAGCATGCTTCGCACGCCACCACAACCCGCGCCCGCCGGCCTCGAGGACCTGCTTGGGTCGAAGCTTGTCGCTCGCCTGAGCCAGCTCGATGTGACTTCGCGGAAGGTGTTTGCCGGGAAGCTCAAGGGGGAGCGGCGGTCGAAGAAGCGCGGGGACTCGGTGGAGTTTGCGGATCACCGCCCGTATGTCGTGGGGGATGATCTGCGGCGGATTGATTGGAACATCTTCGGGCGGCTGGATCGGCTGTTCCTGAAGCTGTTCCTGGAAGAGGAGGATCTGTCGCTGGTGGTGCTGGTGGACAACTCGGCTTCGATGCACACGGGGTCGCCGAGCAAGATGCGGTTCGCGCAGCAGGTGGCGGCGGCGATCGGGTTCATCGGGCTGGCGAACCTGCATCGGGTGAGCTTGTTTGCACTGGGGGGTGGGGATGAGGGAGAGGATGGGGGGAAGAGTGGGGTTGGGGAAGCAAGAGGGGAAGCAGAAGGAGCGGGGGAAGAGCGTAGTGAGGATGAGAGACGGGCGAGACGCCCGTCCCACCGAGGGGATGGAGGGGGCGGGGCGTTGCCGGTGATTCGGAATTTGCGGGGGAAGCGGCGGGCGTATGACATGGGGCGGTGGTTGTGCCAGTTGCCCGAGTCGTATTCGGTGGACTTCGAGGCCGCCTGCAAGCGGGTCGCGCTGTCGAAGTCGGGCAAGGGGGTGATGCTGCTGATCTCGGACTTCATGTACAAGGAGGGGTACGAGGGCGGGCTGCGGTATCTGGTGGGGCGCGGGTTCGATGTGCTGGCGGTGCAGGTGCTCTCGCCTCAGGAGGTCGATCCGACGATCGCCGGGGATCTGCGGCTGCGGGATGTCGAGGATGGGGATTCGGCGGAGATCACCGTCTCCGCGCCGCTGCTCAAGCGGTACAAGGCGAACCTGACGGCCTACTGCGACGGGCTCCGCCAGTTCTGCGCCCGGCGGGAGATCACGCACATGACCGTGCAGTCGGACATGGCGGTGGATGAGCTGGTGCTCGGGTATCTGCGTTCGAGGGGGGTGGTGGGATGAGCTTCCTGACGCCACTGCTCGCGGGCATCGCCGCGGCGATCGCGATCCCGACGCTGGTGCTGCTGTATTTCCTGAAGCTGCGGCGGAAGGATGTAGAGATCTCGACGACGCTGCTGTGGAAGAAGACGATCCAGGACTTCCAGGCCAACGCGCCGTTCCAGAAGCTGCGGACGAACATCTTGCTGCTGCTGCAGTTGCTGGCGCTGGTCCTGATTCTGCTGGCGCTGGCGCAGCCCCAGTTCATGGGCGAGTCGTCGGCGACCGGGCGACTGGTACTGATCATCGATCGTTCGGCGAGCATGGGGGCGCGCGATGAGACGAGCGATTCTGGGCAGGCGATCACCCGGCTCGAGAAGGCCAAGTCGGAGGCGATCGCGGCGCTGGATGCGATCGATACCGGCGGCGTGTTTTCTCGGGTGGCTCCGGAGGTCATGGTCATCGCGTTCGACTCGGGCGCCCAGCTTGTGCAGCAGTTCACGAGCAATCTCGCGCAGGCACGCAGCGCGATCGCATCGCTCGATGTCGTTGACACGCCGACCGATTTCGCGAGCGCTGCGCAGGTTGCGGAGCCGTTTGTGGGCGCCCAGATCGACGCCGGCGGTCCCGGGGACGGCGATGAGACCGTCCGTCCCGGCGCTCCCGCCCTGCTGCTGACCGATGGGAACGCGCCGAACCTCGACCGGCTCCGGCTCGCGCCGGGTTCGGATTTCCGTGTCCGCCTGCTCGGAGAGGCCGAGACGGGGAACATCGGGATCACGGCGATGCGGGGAGAACGGTCGTTGGAAGATGCGGACTCCGTGTCGGTGTTTGTGGCGCTGCAATCGACATTCGCGGAGGCACGGGCCGTGGATCTGGAACTTGCGATCGACGGCGTGGTGTCGGCGGCGAGGGAGGTCCGGTTCGATGGCGCAGCTCCCGATCGTCCGGCGGTCGGGGGGGCGGTGTTCCGGTTTTCCCGGGCGTCGGGAGGCGTCTTGACGGTCCGCGCGATCGCCGGAGATGCGCTCGAGGTCGACGATACGGCCCGGATCGTTCTGCCGGATGCGTCGAGGTTGTCGATCGCGTTGGTGAGCACGGGGAACTGGGCGATCAGCGCGGCGCTGACCGGTCTGGATCCGGCCCGCTTCGACACGATCAGCCCTTCGGACTTCCCGGATGCCGACCTGAGGGGGTACAACCTGGTGGTCCTCGATGGCATGCCGACGAACCCGGATGGATCGCCGGTTGAATTGCCGGGCGGTCGGTATCTGATCTTTGGTGGCATTCCCGCCTTCGGCGGCATCACTCCGGGTGAACCGAGCGAGATCGTTGGGGTCTCGACCTTTGTTGATTGGCAGCGTGAGCATCCATCGCTGCGATACCTCGCTCTGGAACCGGTGGTGATGGGGCGCACGCTCAGCGTTGAGCATGACGAGCGTGTGCAGGTGCTCGCACGGGGGACCCGCGGGGCGTTGATCTTCGATGTGGCCGACGCGACGCGTCGGGCGCTGGTCGTGGCGTTCCGTCCGGGGGCGTCGAACTGGCCGCTCGATGTGTCGTTCGTGCTGTTCACGGCCCAGGCGGCGCGGTGGCTGGGCGAGGGCGGGGGTGTCGACGGGCCGCAGTCCATCCAGCCGGGTCAGACGATCAGCACCTCGCTTCCGGAGGGCGCTCGGAACGCGGAATTGACCGTCCCGAACCAGAGCGGGCCGATCCCCTTGAACCCATCGGCCGATGGGCGGGTGAGCTACGGCCCGATCGGCGCTGCGGGGCTGTATCGGCTGAAGTGGACGGGCGTGGCGGGCGCCGGCGACCGCGTCGCGGGGGACAGCGCCTTCCGGCTGTTTGCGGCGAACCTGTTCGATCCGGTGGAATCGCGCATCGGGATGTCCGAATCAGCGGTGTTGTCCACTGGCGAGAGCATTTCGGGCGTTGCTGAGTCCGGGCGGGTCGAGCGTCCACGGCGGACCTGGCCGTGGCTGGCCCTTTTCGGGCTCGCGGTCGTGATTCTGGAGTGGTTTGTCTATAACCGGCGGATGCACCTGTGATGAGTCGGCCACTGCCCCGCGAGAGTGATCCGAGTTTCCCGCCGGCGCGGCGCATCCGATCCCGGTGGATCGGTTCGCTGCTGGCGATGGTGTGGTTCTTGCTTGTGCCGATGGGTGACGCCGTGGCGCAGGTGCGGATGCCGACGCCGGCGATGGCGGGCGGCGGGTGGTTCGGCAATTCCGACGAAGATCGCCTGATGCTGCATGTCGGGCTTGGGTTCGCCGATCGCGTGATCACGAATCGATGGTCTCCGGCGCGATTGTCGGTCTTCTCGCCGACCGGTGAGGGGTTTGAGGGTGTGCTCCGGCTTCGCGTAGACGCTGATGGACGGCGGGAGGCGTACGAGGCGCCGTTCGCGCTGCCTCCGAGCACCACGAGCGGCGATGGTCGACCCGTTGTGGCGACGGTGTTCATGGGGTTCATCGCGCCGGGGGTGTGGAGCGATGGGGTGCGATATGAGATTGAGGTGGTGGGGCGTCCGCTCGGGACCGAGGAGCGGGCGCGCTCGCTGCAGCGAGCCGTTCTGGAGGACGATCCGAGCGGGCGTATCAGCGACCTGCCGGAGGTCATGACGACCGACGCTCCGCTGTTCCTGCTCGTCGGTTCATCTTCGGCTACGAATGTGCACCTCCTGGATGATGAGCAGCGAGGTGGCCGGGTGGGCGCGAGCTGGTATGCGCGAAACCAGTACGATCGTCCAACGTTCCTCGTGGAGGATCCGTCGCACCTTCCATCGCCGGCCTCTCGATGGATGCTCCTCGATGGATATGACGGCGTCGTGCTGGCGGGCCGCGGGCTCGAGCGGCTGAACGAAGCGTCGCGCGAGGCGTTGGTTGCCTGGGTACGGCAGGGCGGGCACCTCGTGCTCATCGACAACCTGATGGGCGCGGCCTCGCGCGGGCTTCTCCCGACGGGGATGATCCGGCCCGTGATCGGAGAAGTGAGCGATTCGCCCGGGGGCGATCGTGCGGGCGGTGCGGTTGAGATCGTTCCGACTTCGGCGGGTGTTACGGCGGGATGGGGTGAGATTTCGATGAGAGGGGTTCCGCCGCGGCGGATCGTCGCGGGGCCGGTCGGGCTGGGGCGGATCACCGTGCTGAGCGCCGAGCCGCGGATGCTCGTTGAGTCCGCGGCCGCCCTCGGCCTCTCGATCGATGGCGATGGAAGCCCGCCGACGGATACCGAGGACCTCCTGGAGGGTCTTGAGCCTGATGGCGATGACCCCGCAGAAGCGGAGGACAATTCGGAGGAATCTAAGCGGGAACGGGCCGCCGCCCGAGTGTGGCAGCGGGTGCTTCGGATCCCTCAGATCCAGTCGGTCAACTCGACAATCGATGAGGCGGGGCCGACTTACTACTACGGCCCGTACGGCGGTGGGAACATCGGCAACGAGCGGATCAGCCGGGCGCTCGACCACGCCGCGTGGGCGCTCGATGCATCGCCGATATCGGCGTGGTGGATCGGCACGCTGGTGGTGCTGATTGGCCTGCTCGTGGCGTGCGGGACGACCTTCGGCGATTGGTTCCTACTCAGGACGCCGAAGCGGCGCCGGATTTCATTTCTTACGGCTATGGGATGGCTTGTGGCCGGGTCGGGGATCGCGCTGCTGCTTCCGACCTTCATCAGGACGGGTGCGACGGCCGCGGCGCGGATCCAGATGATCGACGTGAACACGACGACGGGTGACACCGTGGGCACCGAGATGTTCGCGATCGTGCTCGGCAAGCGGACGCGATTCGAGCCACCAGCGCAGGGACCCGGTTCATGGACGCGGACCGCGCGGGCTTCGGCTGGCGGCGCCCAACTGTTCGCCCCGGCGAGTGTGCAATTCGCCGGCAACATGATCGCGCCGGTGTCCGGTGCGCTGTGGACCTTCCATGGCGCGCTCACAGCCGGTTCGGGCGTGCCGGGCGATCTCGAGGGCCGATTCGATTCGATCGGCGCGCGCTTCGTGGTCGATGAGGCTGGGAACGGGGAGATATCGCTGGTTGTTGACACCCCGCTTGGGACGATCGACCCGGAATCGCTGACGATCGCGTTCAGCGCGGTTGCGATGGAGCACGCGACTCCGTTCCATGCGATTCTCGAAGAGCGCCGGGTGCTCGCGGTCGATGCTTCGGGTGTCGGAAGCGGGGGTGTGCGGCTCGACGATCGTTCGGTCCGCACGGTGATCGGAGGCGAGGGCCTCGTGCCCGTCGGTTGCTGGCACCTGGCGAACAAGGCGGGTCTTACGGGGGGCCGGGTCCATCGGGACCGTGGGCTTGAGTCCACACGGCTGGGCGGGCTTCCACTGGTCGATCTTCGATCCGCCCGTATGGCCGATGCGATCGACTCCGGGCGGTATTGCGTTGTGACCTTCCGCATCGGAGAGCCGGATGGGGATCTGGCCGCCCAGGATGCGCACTCGATCGAGGAAGCCACGGACCCCGACGGACAGGTGCAGAGGCTGGTCATGATCCGCTGGGTGCGCGTGATCGTGCCGATCGACCAGAACATCCGCGAGAAACTGATACGGCTGTGGAACGAGAACCTTTCATCCCAGTCGGGCAACGGACAGGCACCATGATCCACACGAAGAATCTGACCGTTCGATATGGACAATTGCTCGCACTGAACGCGCTCTCGCTGGACATCGCGCCCGGCGAGGTTTTCGGCTTCATCGGACCCAACGGGGCCGGGAAGTCGACCACGATGAAGGTGCTCAGCTGCCTGCTCAGACCCACGAGCGGGCACGCGAGCGTGAACGGGCTCGATGTGACGAACACCGCGTACGCCGAGGCGATCCGTCGGACCGTCGGGTACATGCCCGACTTCCTCGGGGTGTACGACGACCTGACCGTCTCGGAGTATCTGCAGTTCTTCGCGGCCGCGTTCTCGATCCCTCGCAAGCAGCGATCGTCGCTGGTCGACCAGTTGCTGGAACTCACCGATCTGACCGCGAAGAAGGATGCGCTGGTCGACTCGCTGTCCCGCGGCATGCAGCAGCGGCTGGGTGTGGCTCGGGTGCTCGTGCACGATCCGAAGGTGCTGCTGCTGGATGAGCCCGCTTCGGGGCTGGATCCGCGGGCCCGGATCGAGATGCGGTCGCTGCTCAAGGAGCTGGCCGCGATGGGCAAGACCATCGTGCTCTCATCGCACATTCTCTCCGAGCTCCACGAGATGTGCTCATCGATCGGGATCATCGAGCGGGGAGAGTTGCTCTACGCGGGGACGATCGCGGAGGCGTTCAAGCGGGCCGAGGCGTCAGAGCGGATCCGGATCGCGTTCCGGGGTGATCCTGAGCGGGCGTTGTCGGCATTCGAAGGGGATGATCGCATCAGCAGCGCCGTGTTGCAGGAGAGCGCGCTCCTGCTAGACCTCGCACCGGGTGAGCACGGGCACCAGTTCATCTTCGAGCGGCTGATCAGCGCCCAGATCCAGATCGATGCGTTCATCCCGCAGGAGACGAAGCTCGAGGATGTGTTCATCCGTCTGACGAAGGGCAGCGTGCAATGAGTGAGGCTTCGTCCGTCTCGTCGGCCGATCCTCGGGGAGGTCGTGCCACCCGGTCCGGGCGCGGCGCGGGTGGCTCGCCGCCACTGCGACGGATCGCGCACGCGGGGCTGAATCTCTCGCCCCATCGGCTTCTGTTCGGACCGGTGTTCTGGAAGGACACGGCTATCAGCGCCCGCAAAAAGGGCACCTTCGCGTTCCGCGGATTCTATATGGCGCTGCTGATCGTGGTGGTGCTGATCGGAGCGATCCCGCTGGCGTCGGAGCTCGAGTACGCGGGTCCGGCCCAGCGGCTGCAGGCCGGATCGCAGTTCGCCGGTATGCTCGCGCAGATCATCCAGTGGACGCAGTTCGTGGCGTTGATGATCGCGGGTCCAATCCTCGCGTCGGGCGCGATCTCGCACGAGCGGACGAGCCGGTCGCTGGACTCGCTGTACGCGACTCCGATCACGCCGGCCCAGATCATGTGGGGCAAGCTCTCATCGCGCATGCTCCAGGTCCTGGTGCTCGCGGTGATGCCGCTGCCGATCCTGCTGATGCTCCGCGCGATGGGAGGGATCGAAGCGAGCGTGACGCTTCAGCAGGCCGGATTGACGCTGACGGCCGCCACGATGACGACGAGCATGGCGCTGTTCGCATCGGTCCACTCGCGCCGCCCGTGGGCGGTGATCACTTCGACGATGACGATCGTCGGCTTGGTGCACCTGATCGGGCCGGCGCTGCTCTGGGCTTCGAGCGTCGGACAGAGCGTGCCCGGGTGGGCGCTCAAGTCGGCGTTCGCGATCGCGCCGGGCTTCCCGTTCGCGGCGGCTTCGTTTCCTTCGGGAGCTTCCATGTTTCTTGGGCCCGTCGGGTTGGGCGGGGTCTCCATCGTCGGGCTGGCGGCGGTGATCCACCTGCTCGTGGCGGGCGTGATCACGAGCGTCGCGGCGTTGATGCTGCAGAAGGTCGAGAGGCCACGCGGGCACGTCGGGAGCCGCGTTGTGGACGATCCCTCTCCGGCGGCGATCGCAGGCGAGCAGTCGGGCGGGGCCGTGGGCGATGCCGATCCGGGGGAGGGCACGACGGAAGGAAAGCCTTCATCCAGGGCGCGGAAGCGTCGGAGACGGTCGCGAGGGTGTGTCACTTCACGCACGGTTGGCGACATGCCTGTGCTCTGGCGCGAATTGCGGCAGCCCGCGATCGACCTCGGTCGGTTCCAGTGGCTCCGGTGGATCATCTTCCCAGCGCTCGGGATCGGCACCGCTCTGATTTTCTTCATCCCGCTGCCCGATGATGAGCGCCCATACGAGCATGTGGCCTCGTACATCATCCTGTTCGCGGCTCTGACCTTCTACTTGTCTCTGGCATCGCTGACCCGCACCACGCCGCTGATCCCGCACGAACGATCGGCGCGGACCTGGGATGTGCTGCGCACGACCCCGCTCCGCCCCTCATCGATCGTGATCCAGAAGTACGCCGGCTCGATGGCGAGGATCTGGTTGCTGTGCGGCGTCGCGGTGCTCGCGTTCACGCCATCGGTGCTGCTCGGGCAGCTCCACTGGTCTGCCATGCCGTTCCTGCTGCTCTGCCTGGCACAGATCACTGGGCTGCTGGGCGCGACCGGGCTGCTGATGGGATCGATCCTCCGCATGGGTCTTGCGGCGACGGGGGCGAATCTCGGGGTGGGTGTGGCGCTCTGGGTGCTGCTGCCGATCGCGATCGCGACCATCACCAACGACCTCGAGCAGCCGTTGGCGGCGCTCGTGAACGCCAATCCCGCGGTGGAGATCGTTTCGACGCTGACCGGGTGCATCGAACTGTCACCGAACGAGCGCGGGCACTATGGGCGGCACTACGCCGGATGGACCGATGTGTTCGAGTGGCCGGATGAGCAGCGAACACTCGGGCAGCACGCGACGATCCTCATTAGCAACACGGTGGCCTACGCCGGGCTGATCATCGGGAGCCTCGTGCTGGCGACGAAGCGCCTGAACGCGCTGCTTCCCGGCGCGTGAGCGATCTCGGGCGGATCAGTCGAGTTCGTAGTAGGTGTATCCCTCGAGCCCGCCCTCGTAGAAGCGCATGAATCGCCCGGCCTCCACGGCCGTCAGGCGCCGCTTCTGGACCGCCTTTTCCACCTCACGCCGCATGTCGCGACGGAGCTGGGTCGGGTCGATCTCGACGGACCGGAGCACATCGGCGACCGATTCGCCATAGACGATCTCATCGAAGCCGGCCTCGCCATCCTCGTTGATTGAGATGTGCACGGCGTGGGTGTCGCCGAAGAGGTTGTGCAGATCGCCCAGGATCTCCTGATAGGCCCCGATGAGGAACACGCCAAGGTAGTACCGCTCGCCGGACCGGAGGGGGTGCACGGGGAGGGTTCTCCGCTCGCCGTCGGGCGAGATGAAGCAGTCGAGCTGGCCATCGGAATCGCAGGTCAGGTCGTGCAGCACGGCGCGGCGGGTCGGCTGCTCGTTGAGCCGATGGATCGGGCAGATCGGGAACTTCTGATCGATCGCCCAGAAGTCCGGAAGCGACTGGAAGATCGAGAGGTTGCAGAAGTAGTGGTCCGCGAGCTGGTCGGGGAGGTCGGCGAGTTCCTCGGGCACATCGTCCATGCCCGGGAGGAGTGCGACGATGGCCCGCGCGATCGCCCAGTACACGCGCTCGCCGATCGCCCGGAGCGGGAGCGACACATAGCCCATCCCGAACAGGCTCATCAGCTCGTCACGGGCCTGCGTGGCGTCGTGGTACACCTCACGGATGTTCTGCCGGTTGACGGTCGTGAACGCGGTGTAGAGGTCGACCAGCGGTTGCGGGACCTCGCTCTCGTCGTTCACCTCCGCTTCGCGGATGGCCGCTTCGAGCGAGGCCGGCGGCGGAACATCGAAGGTGCTCGATCCGGTGACATCGAACACGAGCATGCTGGAGTACGAGACCATCGCCCGGCCCGACTCGGAAAGGATGTCCGGGTGGGGGACGCCCGCATCATCGCACACGGCCTTGATCCGATAGATGACATCGGCCGCGTACTCCGCGATCGTGTAATTCATCGAGGAGTCATTCGTCGATCCGGTGCCGTCGTAGTCCACGGCGAGACCGCCGCCGATGTCGAGCATTTTCATGCCCGCGCCGAGCCGCCTGAGTTCGGTGTAGATGTGGGCGAGTTCGGTCACAGCGTTCTTGAACCCGCGGATATCGAACACCTGGCTGCCGATGTGGAAGTGCAGGAGGTTCAGGCAGTCGGCCATGCCGTGGCTCTTCAGGTAGTCCAGCGCCGAGAGGATCTCGGTCATCTGGAGCCCGAACTTGGAGCGCGGGCCGGCGCTCGATCGCCACCGCCCCACTCCCTTCGAGAGCAGCTTCGCGCGGAGGCCGATGCGGGGGCGGACGCCATGGCGTTCGGCGTGGTGCACGATGAGTTCGAGCTCGGTGGCCTTCTCGACGATCGGGATGATGTTCCGCCCGAGCTTCGTCGCGAGAATGATCGCCTCGATGAACTCCGAGTCTTTGAACCCGTTGCAGACGATGGGCATATCGGGGTGGTTCGCCGTCAGGCCGAGCACGGCGAGCAATTCGGGCTTGGAGCCGGCCTCGAGCCCGAATCCATGCTTCGCACCCGCGTCGCGCACTTCTTCGACGACCAGCCGCTGCTGGTTCACCTTGATGGGATACACGCAGGAGTACCCGCCGGCGTATCCCTCTTTCGCGATCGCATCCTTGAATGCGGCGGAGAGTTCGTTGAGCCGGGACTCGAGTATGTCGGAGAACCGGAGCAGGACCGGGGGATAGACCTCGCGGGCCTCCAGGCCCTGCATGATCTCGATCAGGTCGATCGCGGGGCCGTTCGCGCCCAAGGGGGTGACATGCACATGCCCGTTGTCGCCGGCGCGGAAGTAGCCCCGTGGCCAGGCGTTGAGCCCGTAGAGCTCGATCGACCGTTCGAGCGACCACTCGTTGGCGTGAGCTGGATTGTGAGCGGTCGGCGGAGTGAGCGGCGGGCGCGTCGGCGTGCTCGTCATGTCGTGGTGGCCCCTGTCTGGTCTGCGAACCGGCGTTCTTCTGCGGCGATCGGCGTCCCTCCCCGCCAGTGGGGACGATAGGCGTCCACCGCGCGGACCACGGGCGCACCCCCCCACCGCCCTGATGTGATTCGAAGATTCCGGGATCAGGCCGGGGAGGGCATGGCGCCGGGGGCGAGCCCGTCGTTCTCGTCAGCGGGATCGGACGCCCTCGGCGGACGGGCGGGCGCATCGGACTTGGCCGCCTCGGCCTCGAGCAATTCGCGCACCGTCGGCTTGGTCAGCCGCTGCCCGCGCATGAGGCGTTCGACCTCGTCGCGCGTCAGCGACTCGTGCTTCAGGAGCGCCTCGGCCACGGCGACGACCTTGTCCCAGTTCTCGCTGAGCATCCGTTGGGCATCCTCGAACGCCTCGGTAGAGAACCGGCGGATCTCCTCGTCGATGATGGCCGCGGTCGCGTCTGAGTAGTCCCGTTCGGCGAGCATGATCTCGCGCGAGTCGACGCCAGCGTACCGGACGAACCCGAGCCGGTCGGACATGCCCCATTCGAGCACCATGGCCCGGGCGAGTTGGGTGAGCTGCGTGATGTCCATGGCGGCGCCAGAGGAGACATCGCCGGTCTTGCGTTCCTCGGCGATCCGCCCGCCGCAGACCACCCGCATCGTCGCGCGGAGCCACTTCGCGCCGTACCCATACCGGTCCTTCTCGGGGAGGGAGAAGGTCGCTCCCAGCGACTGTCCACGGGGGATGATCGTCACCTTGTGGAGCGGGTCGGCATCGGGGAGGAGGGCCTGGAGCACCGCGTGTCCGGCCTCGTGGTACGCGGTGGCGACGCGTTCTTTTTCTTCGATGACACGGGAGCGGCGCGAGCGGCCGTAGCGGACCTTGTCGCGGGCCTCTTCGAGGTCGGCGTGCTCGATGAAGTCCTTGTCGTGGAGCGTCGCGGAGATCGCGGCCTCGTTGATGATCGCCGCGAGTTCGGCGCCGGAGAACATGGGGGTGCCGCGGGCGATCTTCTCCAGATCGACATCCGGGCCGGACTTCACCTTCTTCATGTGGACCGACAGGATCTCGAGCCGGCCCTTGATGTCGGGAAGGGGGACCTCGATCTGCCGGTCGAAGCGGCCGGGGCGGGTGAGGGCCGGGTCGAGGACATCAGGACGGTTCGTCGCCGCGATCACGATGACCTGATCGGACGATTCGAAACCGTCCATCTCGACGAGGATGGCGTTGAGGGTCTGCTCGCGCTCGTCGTGCCCTCCTGATGAGAAGCCGCTGCCGCGCTTGCGGCCCACGGCGTCGATCTCATCGAGGAAGATGATGCACGGCGACTGGTCCTTGGCCTGCTTGAACAAATCGCGCACGCGGGAGGCGCCGACGCCCACAAACATCTCGACGAAGTCCGAGCCGGAGATGGTGAAGAACGGCACCTCGGCCTCGCCCGCGATCGCCTTGGCGAGCAGCGTCTTGCCGCAGCCCGGCTGTCCGGTGAGCAGCACGCCGCGCGGGATCCGACCGCCGAGCCGCATGAACTTGCGGGGGTTCTTGAGGAACTCGACGATCTCGTGGACTTCTTCCTTGGCCTCTTCGACCCCGGCGACATCGGTGAAGCGCACATTCGTCTGCTCTTTGACGAGCACGCGGTGGCGTGACTTGCCGAAGTTGCCCAGCATGCCTCCAGCGCCGCCCGCTCCTCTCATCGCGCGGGAGATGAAGAAGAAAATCAGCAGGAAGAACGCGAGGAAGAGGATGAACGGGGAAAAGAGGATGGTCTGCCATATGGGCGGATTTGGCTGGTTCAGGTAGTCGCCGCCGGTGAGTTCATCGAGTTCACGGGTCCGCAGTTCCACCTGCTGTGGTGCCATCGCCACTTCGATCGGTCGGGCATCGGTGCCGTCGGTTCGTTCCGCGGTGATCGCGCCCTGACGGAGCACGATGTTCTGGATGTGGCGCTCGGCATGGAGCGAGCGGAACTCGGCCCAGGTGAGTTTCTCGCGGCCCGGTTCCATCGCCTGGAAGAGCAGGAGGGCGACGAGCAGGAAAGCGAGGATCGCGAGCCAGCCGAATGGGCCTCGGCTCGGACGGGCCGTCGTCTGCCCGGGCGATCCGGGCGGCGTTCCCTTGCCGGCACCACCGGGGGGCCAGGGTGGACCGCCGCCGGAGCGTCCCGGACGGCCGTCCGATCCCTGTTCGGGTCCGGATGCGTTCCCCTGGTTCGGTTTTGGATCGTGCGTCATGCTCGGTGTGTACGGATCCGTCGGATCAACTCCCGCGGATGCGGGAAATATTCGAGTCGCCCGGGCTTGCGGCGTCCCCGGATCGTCGGCAGATCGACCGACGGGCTGCAACGATAGGCCCCGAGAACCCCTGCCGTGCTGGAGCTTGATTAGGGGAAGGGGCGTGCTGACCCCAGCGGGACGCCCTGTCCGAGGTGGGCGGGCTCGGTCGCACAGGGGGTGATTCGAGTTTCCAACGAACGAGCCCCGCGCGATGGACGCGGGGCTCGCGGAGAGAGAAAGGCACACCGCACGCCGCGGGGGATGCCCCGCAGCGCGCCAACTTCAGGGTCGATCAGATTCGCCCGGTGACAAGCAGGACCGCGAGAATCCCGACGCCGATCGCGACGAGTCCGACGACGCCGCACATCGCGAGCCCCACGGCCGACCAGCGCTTGGAGTCGGCCAGCAGCTTCATCAGTTCCTCTTCGCGCCGGGCCGACCGGGTGGCCAGTTCTTCCATTGCCTGCGAGGACCGTCGGGCGTCCTTGTTCGCATCCGAGATGGTCTCACGGAATGAGGCCATCGTCCGGTTGAGGCTGAGCTGCCCCTCGGCGCCCTCGTGCATGGTCTCGGAGATCTGGCCCAGCACCGATTCGATGCGCTTCGTGCGTGCATCCTCGGACTGATCGGCATCGCGGAGTGCTGAGAGCAACTCCGCGTGGAGCTCGGACGCGTGCGCGTTTATGGCCCCGGGCATCTGGGCGAGGGCCTCGAGACGTGGCAGCGCTGCCTCTACCTGCCCGGCCAGGCGCATCATCCGATCGCCACGGGCCTGCTCGCGGTCGAGATGCGTGTTGACCTTCCGGACGAGATGCAGAACCTCGCGGTAGTTGCGATGCAATTCTTCGAAGAGTTCCTGCTTGGTCCGCGGTGGATTCACCAGTTCTCCCTGTGCGTTGCGAGGGAGATTGGGATCGATGGGGCGCGGCTGGGACGGCAACGGCATCCCCGGTCGCGCGATATGGCGTGGCTCGCCGGATCGAGGCTGATCGGGTGCGCGCCCCGCACCCGTGTGCTGCGGTTGGGGCGGCGTCCGCGTGCCGGCGTGGATGGGAGTGCCCCCCTCTTTGACCCACCCGGGCGGGTTGGACGCGCCTGCGGGCACGGGCACGCCCGTTCGCGCGACCGGGCGCGCTGCGACCGCATGCTCCGCGGCGTGGCGCCTTCCGGCGGCCGGCGCACCGGCCTCGCCCTGGGGATCTCCCGGCTTGCTGCCGAAGACCTTCGAGAAGTTCGACCAGAAACCCATCGGTGTGTCCTTTCTGCTCTCTCTCGGTGGGGATCCGCGCCGCGGGAATCGGCGAAACCGATCGGGCTGGATCCACTTCATCGGGGCCTTGCCTCCGAGTGTCGCCCGGGCGGTGGGAGTCGTGGATCCCCGCTCTCAGGGTCGGCACGATGGTGCCAAACCCTGCAACCGCGCTTGGATGCGCGTTGGCAAGTGGGTTCCGCGGGTCATCGCCCGATGGGGCAGTATACAGCCTGTGTGGTTTAGGTCACGACCAATCCACGAGATATGGGGTGGACTTCACATTGGTGGGGCGGCATTCGCATGCGATGGGGCCGGGTCGAGCGAGGCGCTCGAAACCGAGCGCCGCGGGTCCGGCCACACGCGAAGGGGGCGCTGTTGGCACGCGGTTCGCGGCGGCCCATGGGCCCCGGGGGCGTAGTCTCGGGCGCGCACCGTTCCACATGCATTGGAGTGACACATGAACATCTCAACCGACATCGGCGCGGCGTCGAACGGCGTGTATCAGCCGCGCATTCGTCAGACGGGGCTTCAAGGCCCGGAGGCGCACAAGTCTCGGGCCGAGACGCCGATCCCGCGGGGACAGGACCGCGTGCAGTTCTCGCAAATGGCCGCGGAAGCGGCACGCCATGAGCGGCCTGCGATCAAGTCGCCCGGCTCCTCTCCGCCCGTTCTGTCGTCATCTGGCACCACAACGCGCCCGGAGAGTGACTCGTTCGGGCCCTCTCCCAGCAAGGGCGCACCCAGCGCCTCGCAGAGCAACGACGCGCCGGCGTCCTACACCCAGACGGATCTGGATGCGCTGCTCTCGCTGTTCGGGCAGTCGTATGACCTGGCCGATCCGGAGGGAGCGGATCCGCAGGTTGTGCAGTACGACCTGAATGGCGATGGGATCATCAACTCCGACGACCTCGGCGAGATGCTCGGACTGTTCTCCTCGCCGGAGTGACCCCCGTTCCAGCACGGACATTCGACGAAGCGTAGCGGCACGCCCGATCGGGCGTGCCGCTGTGATTCCATGCCCTGGCTGGAGAACTTCGGATGCGGCGTCAGTCGATGGTCTGCACGCCATCGGTCGAGCCGAGGAACGCATTGATCCCGCCCGAATATGCCTCGCTGTTCGGATTGATCGCATCGACGCCGAAGACGATGTTGTGCGGTTCAAGCTTGCCGGGGATCCAGACGACGGAGCCGTCGGTGTACGCCCAGTTTCCACCCTTTTCGCCGTGATTGTCCTGGGCGGCGTAGCCCTTGAGTTCGTTCGTGGGCGCATCCTTGCGGAGCGTTCCCCACCAGTTCGCCGTGCCGCCAAGGAGCCCGACGGGGATGCTCCCGTTGTTTCCGAAGTCGTCGTGGTTGGACTCATCGCCGATGAATCCGAGGCGCGGGCCGTCGATGGTGCGGACTCCGGCGATGAACATGTATGACATGTTGAACCAGATGACATCGTCTTTGCCGCGGATCTTCCTGGGGATGACGGCTGGCGTGAAATTCGTCCCGCTCTCGCCGCCGTCGAGCTGGTCCGCCGGTGACTGGAGCACCTGGTAATCGGCCGGGCCTTCCATGTAGTCATCCATGAGCGCGCGGTTGTCCTGAACCGGGGTCAGGCTCGAGGGGAGCTGCCATGCCGAGCCGTTCCACTTGACATAGCTCCCGCCAGCGAATCGCCTGATGGCGGGGTTGGGGAGTGTGCCCTCGGCCTGATAGTTCACGCCCTGCCGGAGATTGAAGAGCCCGGCGAATCCGCCGTAGGACTCCTGCCCGGATCCCTCGGTGCCGTACACCTTGGTGCGATACTGGTTCGTCTGGAACGCGCCGCCGCCGCCGAGCGGCTGCATGACCGGGAACCACTGGTCGTTGTCCTGCGAGTAATAGGTCATCACCGCTGTAAGCTGCCGGAGATTGCTGAGCGAAGCGGCCCGCTGCGCGGCCGATCGCGCGGCCGAGAGCGCGGGGAGCAGGATCCCAATGAGCAGCGCGATGATCGCGACAACGACGAGAAGCTCGATGAGCGTGAAGCCGCGAGCGCTGGTCGGGGCGGCGAAGTTCGACGCTTGAGAGGCGTGCTTGCGAGCGTTCATGGTCACAACTCCGTTCGTGCCGAGGTGCCATCGGCGGTTCGTGGGGTGGGCGTGCGGTGCTCTCGTCGCGTGGTGCGGAGGAGGATTCGGACCTCGCGGTGCGGGTCGTGGGATTTAGTAAAATGCTTTACCTGCTCCACCTACTGTACGCCGGGATTGCGGCGACGCAAGTCTGCACTTCACAGAATCGACACAGTTTTCGGATCTGGCTTACCGGCTGAAATCGTTGATTTGCAATGGTTTACGGCCCGGAACGCCCCCCGGATCCGGTTACTGCGCCGGCATTCCTGAGCCGAGCGGTTGGCAGGGATTGGATCCGAGGTAAAATGCTTTACCTGCTGGCCTCTTCCGGAACCCTGATGGGGACTTCCCTTACGCCCCACGCTGAGCGACTTGACCCCGGGCGGTCGCCCCAGAAAGCCCTCATGAACAAACGACGCGTCAGCATCCGCGATGTCGCCAATGCCTCCGGGGTTTCCCTGACGACGGTCTCGCTGGTGCTGAACAAGAACGATGCGCGAATCTCCGAGCCGACCCGGCAGCGGGTGCTCCAAGCGATGGACAAACTCGGATACACGCCTTCCCGTTTGGCCCGCGGGCTCCCAACGCGGCGTGCCAACACGATCGCGATTCTTGTTCCAGCGCTGCAGAACGCGTTCGCTGACGCGTACTTCGGGGAGATCATCTCCGGGATCTACGAGACCGCGGCCGAGCGCGGTTATCGGGTCTTGCTTGAGGTCGCTCGACGGGAGTTCATCCGGAGGAAGTCTTACGAGGTGCTTCTTGAGGATTGCTCGGTAGACGGGATCCTGTTCATCGGGTCGACCGAGGAGCACCGGTTCCTCGCGGAGTTCGATGGGACCGGCAAGCCGCTGATGGTGGTGAACAACTGGTTCGAGCAGTGGACGCTCAACCATGTGGTCTGCGACTACGAGCAGGCGGGCCTGCTGGCGGCAGACCACCTGGCGGACCTCGGGCACACACGGATCGGGCACATCTCCGGCCCGTCGAATGTCGTTCGCACCTCTCGTGCGCTGACCGACTCGTTCCTGAACCGGCTGAACGACCGGGGAATCCGGCTCCCATCGGACATGATCGCGGATGGCGAGTTTCTGGTCGAGACTGGCATGCTCGCGGCCCGGGAACTGCTCCGGCGCGATCCGGATCTCACGGCGATCTTCGCGGGCAACGACAAGATGGCGATCGGTGCGATGCGGGCGCTGCGTGATGCGGGACGCGTGCCCGGGCAGGATGTGGCCGTGCTCGGGTGTGACGACATCGCCCAGGCGGCGCTTGTCGATCCTCCTCTCTCGACGATCCGCCTGAACTTCACGGAGGTCGGTTCGCGAGCGTGCGACCGTTTGCTCGATCTTGTGGAAGGACGGATCGAGATCCGGGAAGATGGGCGGGCGGTGCCGATCGCCGAGCGGATGCCCGTCCACCTGATCGACCGTGACTCGTGCCGTCGCGCGATCGGAACTTCGGTGTCCTGATCGCCAGCGCGAGCTGTTGGTCGGCGAAGGGATCGACCGGATGGGGATCGGTGCATCCGATGTTGGCTGCATGGAGAAGTGCGCTCTGGTGGCAGCGCGGCGGATTCGGCCGTATCAATCGCAGAGATCCACGAAAGGAATGACACGATGATCACACCCCGGCGGATCGAGGACTCCCGAAAGATGGCCGCGCTCGCGTGGGTGGCGGGTGTGCTGGCGATGCTCTGCGTCGCGCACAGCGCTCGTGCGAGTGGGGACATCTGGAGGCTCGCCGGTTCGTTCAACGGTTGGAGCGCCTCGGATGAGGCATGGACGATGCGTCCAGATCCGGAGCGCACGGGTGTGTTCGTGCTCGATCGACCGATCGATGCGGGCTCTTATGAGTTCAAGTTTGTGAAGAACGGGGACTGGTCGGCTGGGCACTTCGGCGTGGCCGTGGCGGGAGGCACGGGGGGCGGCTCGGCGCTCGACCAGCCCGGCGCGAACATCCCGCTGGTGGTGCACGCCCCGGGGATCTATCGCATCACTCTGGACCTGGCGCGGCGGTCGTGGTCGTTCGACATCGGAACGGTGTCGCGGGCGACGCTGGTCGCCCGCGTGTACGGCACGCCGAAGCTCAGGCAGCCCTCGGTGCGGATCGATGCCTCGCGTTCGCTGCTCCCGCCGGGAGCCGGCGAGCCGGCGAACTTCATGGTTCGGGTGGTCGAGGGGCGTGCACAGGTGCGCAGCGAGGCGAACGCGATGCGCGCGACGGTGATACCGAACGACCCGGGCCCGCTCGTGCTCGAAGCGACGCTGGAGTTCGGGGAACAGCGAGACAGCGAGCGGATCGATCTGATGGTGCCGCCGATGATGATGGCAGCGCTTCAGTTTCCTCGGGGCGTGCGCGAAAAGGTGCTGCTCGAGCCCGGCGAGGTCGGTCGGCTTCGGGCGACTTTCGAGATCCGTCAGTCTGTTCCGCTGCTTTCGGCTTCGGTGCACGAACTGACGGAGGGCGTCCTGGCAGAGCAGGCCACGCCGCCCGATACGCAGATTCCCGGCGGAACATATGTGGTGGAGGCGGACTTCAGCGGTGAACCGGTCTTCCGCAGCGACGACGGTTCGCCCCTGCCCACGCTGCTGCACCCGGGAGAGTGGCTCTCGTTCAGCCTGCCGTGGAAGATGGCCGAGGATGCGTCGCGGGTGCACCTGGTGGGCGACTTCAACGGCTGGGCGAAACCGGGCGAGCCCGGAGCGATCGAGCTGATCGGTGTCCTCGATCAGGGATACGAAGCCACGGTGCGGCTGGCGCGAGGCGCACACCGGTACGGGTTTCTGCTCGATGGGCACCGGATCATCAACGATCCGAGTGTCAATCTCGCGATGCCGGGGCCGGGTGGAGCTTCGGTGTCGCAGGTGATTGTCGGGCCTCGGGCTTCGGATTTCCCTGAGCCCGAGCCGGGTGCGATCAATGCTTCCGCGATCCATCATGATCCTTTGGCGGCATCTGATTTCGCTGCCGTCTCGGAGTCGCTCGGGCTCGTAGACCTCAGCGTCACCACCCTGCCCGACGACGCCCAGAACGCTTGGGTGCACTGGCGTGCGAGCGAGGGCGAGACCGCCCGCATCGTGCCGCTTCGCCGGATCCGCGACGGCTCGGGCTTCGATCGATGGTCGGTCCGGCTGCACACCGGTGTGCCCGTGTTCGAGTACGCGTTCCGGTTTCGGGATGGCGCGGGAGAACACACCACTGAATGGCGGAGGGCGACGATTCGGGTCCCGGATCTTCTAGAGACGCCGGACTGGGCCAAGGGGGCTGTCTGGTATCAGATTTTCACCGAGCGATTCCGCAACGGGAATCCGCTGAACGATCCCCACGGCCCCGGTGTGTTCATGATGAACTGGTCCGACGACTGGTACCAGTCACAGCAAGGCGAGGAGGAGCAGTGGCGCCCGCGGGCGTCGCTCGGCGCGAAGGAGGCGTTGCCCGAGCGCCAGGGCGGGGCGTTGTATCTGTGGATCTGGGATCGTCGGTATGGAGGGGATCTGCAGGGAGTCGTGGAGAAGCTGGACTACCTGCAGGAACTGGGTGTGAACGCGCTGTACTTCAACCCGCTCTTCGAGGGCGAGTCGATGCACAAGTACGACGCGACGGATTTCCGGCACATCGATGACAACTTCGGAAACCCCGAGTCCAGCGGACGCGTCGCTCCGCGGTGGGAGCACCGCGGCACGGAGATCGCGGACCCCGGCACATGGGGCTGGACCGACGCGGACCGGTATTTCCTGGATGTGCTGCTGCCCGAGGCTCGCGCTCGCGGGATGCGGGTCGTGCTCGACGGGGTGTGGAACCACACGGGACGCGAGTTCTGGGCGTTCCAGGATGTGATGCGCCGGGGGGCCGATTCGCCGTACGCGGACTGGTTTTACTGTGAGTTTGGTGACGATGGGAAGCTTGAGTCGTGGCGCGCTTGGGACTCGCCGAGCGGTTGGCTGCCGAAGTTCAGGCAGCAAACGAACGGTGATCTGGTCGCGCCCGTGAAGGAGCACCTGTTCCATGTCACCCGTCGGTGGATGGACCCCAACGGCGACGGAGACCCCTCGGACGGGATCGATGGCTGGCGGCTGGATGTGCCTCTGGATGTGGGGCTCCCGTTCTGGGCCGACTGGCGGGCGCATGTCAAGTCCATCAACCCGGACGCGGTGATCATCGCGGAGATCTGGCAGCCAGCGGATGAGTTCATTCGTGGCAACTACTTCGACACGCAGATGCACTACCCGTTTGCCTCGGCGGTGGTGGACTGGCTGGCGGTGCGCCCCGGAATGCCCGCGCGCGAACTCGGCGAGCGGTTGGACGCGGCGTTCAACGACATGCCGCAGACCAACCTGATCCACCAGAATCTGATGGGATCGCATGACACGGATCGGGTCGCTTCGATGCTGTTCAATCCGCACCGCGGGTACGACCAGGCCAACCGTGTGCAGGACAACGGGCCGGGCTATCGCGCCGGACGACCTGACGAGCGGGCGTTCGAGATGTCGCGGCTCGCGGCGGTGATCCAGGCGACCTACCTGGGCGCGCCGATGATCTACAACGGCGACGAGCTGGGCATGTGGGGCGCCGACGACCCGACGAACCGAAAGCCGATCCCGTGGCCGGATCTCCCGCCGAACGAGAATCCCGACGATGCGCCCGACCTTGCGATGCTGGACCACTTCCGGGACTGGTTCGCGCTGCGGCGGGACACGGTTGTCGGGCCGGTGCTCCGGTACGGCACGGTGCGGCACCTTGACTCCGGGCGCGATGATGTCTTCGTGTTCGTACGGGAACTCAACGGCGTGCAGGTGATTGTCTGTGTGAACCGCGGCGATGAGCCGTTCGATGGTCGTCGGTTCTCCGGCGTGCCGGGGGTCGGGGCGGTTGTGCTCGCTCGATCGGCGACCTACTGGGTGCGTGAGCCCGGCGATCCGATTCAGGAGTGATGCCGCGATCTCATCAGGGCTCAGCCGCGGAGGCGCTGCAGCGCTTCGAGCCGGCGCTGGTGGATCTCTCGCTGGGGTTCGAGTTCGGACAGCGCCCGGAGCTGGCGCTCGGCGGCGTCGAAGTCCCTCCGCTGGATGTGGATCGTCGCGGCGAGTTCGCGGTGGGTCGCATCGAAGGGCGCGATGCCGATGGCCCGCTCGATCGCGCGTGCCGCGGAGTCCCACTCCTGGCGCGCCGCGTGGAGTCGCGCTCGCTCGAGCGCGTACTGGGGCGAGTATTGCTCGCGCGCATCCAGCCACTCGAGATGCGGGATCGCACGCCAGGGCTCGGGTGAGTCCAGGTAATGGCGAGCGAGCCGCTGGTGGGGCATCGGGTCGATCGGTCGGGCGGCGGCGTAGCGCTCCAGCAGCGCCACGCCTTCTTCGTCGATCGGTCCCCCGGCCGAGGGGACGGCGTAGTCGATCATCAGCTCCAGCACATCCGGATGCTCGGGATACTCCTCCAGCCACCGCTGCACCAGCGACCGGGAGACGGGCGGAAGTTCGATGGGCTGGCTCGGCGGCGGGCCGATCCCAACGATCGCGCGGCCGGTCGCCATCGCGAAGTCGGAGAGCGACGCGTCGATGGCGATCCGCGTGGCCTCGTCGCCGAGAGCGGTATCGACCCGCAGCGATTCCAGTGACGGCTCGGCCATCAGGCCCCACGAGCGCACATCGGCGCGGGCCCAGTCGCGGAAGCGCTCCATGAACTCATCCGTAGACAGATCGAAGAGTTTCCGGATCGCCTGGCGCTCGCGGGTGCCCTCCGCGTACAGGTCCATCATGTCGAGTGGCGCCTGCGGTCCCCATGTGTCGACGATGAACTCCCACATCCAGTGGCCTTGGGCGTAGGCCTGGGCCCGGTCGGTGGGCTCTCGGGGGCGGATGAACTTGACATTGATCTCATCGAGGGGGAACAGCGTCTCGTTGGTCAGCGCGTTGTAGAGGAGCATGCAGCGGTCGTAGTCGCGCGGGGCCAGCTCCATCGCCACGGCGGCGGCCTCGGTGAACCAGTGCGGAATCCTGTTCCTGGTCCGCGCGAGCGTGACCGTGTGGGTGTACTCGTGGCGGAGCACACGCTCCCAGTCGTACGGGCCGACGGTGTTGCCCGCACCGATCCGGGGCGTCTCCATCGCGATCACCGGCCCGGTCGCGGCGGCGATCGTGAAGACCTGGCGGACTCCGGTGATCCGCACCGAGAACCACTCATGGTTCGGCATCAATTCGACCAGCGTGCGACGCTCGGGCACGAAGTCCATCGCGTCGGTGACGATCGCGTGCATGCGTCGCAGCCCATCGACGAGTTCCCGGGCGAGCACGGCGTCGGGGCCCTGGCGGTACCGGATCCGGAAATGGTCGATGTCGATCGTCTCGAATTCGAGCACGCCCTCGACGAGCGCCAAGGAGTTGCGCACTCGAACATTGAACGGATCGAGCGACTGGGCCTGGCGGAGCGTGTCGCGCGCGACGATGTCCCTGCCCGCCTGGATCTCGAGGAGCCCGAGCGCCGAGAGCGGCTTGGCCCACTTCGGCTGGATGCGGTGGGCGCGTGTGAGGTACTCGGCGGCCAGTTCGTACTGGCGTGCGTCCGAGAGCGCCTTGCCGACCTCGAAGAGCGCCAGCGGCGATCCGCCGGTCACGCGGTCGTAGACGGCGAGCAACTCCTCGAGCGCTTCGGTGTCGTATCGGAGGGCCTCGGCGGCGCACCGGAGCGCAAGCAGGGCCGGCATGTCAGGGAAACGCTGTTCCCATGGGCTCAACAGGGCGACGGCCTCGTCCGGCTCGGACTCGCGCAGCATGGTTCGAGCGCGGAGCATGGCGGCGAAGACGCTCTGCGCCTCCGGATCGCCGGAGAATTCGCGTGCGATGCGGTCGAGTTCATCGGCGATCGCCAACGCCCGGTCGAAGTCGAATGTCTCCACGCCCATCAGACCGAGCCGGTGCAGCGCCGCGGCCGACTGCGGGCAGAGCGCCAACGCCTGCGAAGCGGCCTGTGACGCATCGGAGAAGTTCTCGTGGGAGTGGAAGAGGTCGGCCTCCTCGATCAGCGCGGGCCAGTGGAAGCGATCGAGATCCTGGGATGCTCGCGCCAGCAGTTCGGCCATTGCCTGATAGGCGCCCGCGCCCTCGCCGCGGATCCGGGCGCGGATACGCATCGCGCGAACCACTTCCACGGCGTCGGTCGCGGTGAGCTGCCGGGCGGTGGCCGCGGCGACCACCGGATCGAGCACCGCATCCGCATCGCCGAATCGTCCCATCAATTCCAGGGCCTCGGCGATGATCCGCCGACCGCGGAACGACACGGCCTCGTTCTCGTTGGCCTCAAGGATGTCCAGCGCCGCGTCCAGTTCGCCTCGGAGAAGCGCGCCCTCGGCACGATCGAGAGGAGCGGCGTCATCATTGGACAGTGAAGGATCGTCGATCACGCCGGCGATGAGCGCGGCGCGGGCGCATCGGGCGGGGTCGTTAAGGTCGGTCAGCCACCACACGCCGTGGAACACGCGGAGGTCGGCGGCTTCATCGTCGCTGAGGAACGGCGCTTCGATGGCCTGACGCACGAGCGGGCTCAGCCGATCGATCGGGGGGCGAACCTCGGCCGGGGCGGCGATCTCGGCCGGCGATCGCTCGCGCACCGGCTGGCGGGCCATGGCGTCCGGGGCCGTCTGGAGCGCTGCGGCCGTGGATGCCAGAGCCAACAGTATTGGGCACACGACGGAGCGGTCGGGCATGTCGGAATCACCATTCGGTTCGGGTGTCGGGCGTTGGGGCGGGCGTCTGGGGTCGCACGCCCCCGGGTTCATGACGCGAGACGATCAGCCGGCAGGGCGAAGGTCCTGCTCGTTCCACCGCCCTTCGATGCGCTGGATCTCCCATCCGGGCTCCGTGGGCGGACTCATGCGGAGCGCAGATTCGAGTCGCTCGATGGCGGCGGGACTGTCATCGTTGATGCGGAACGCGAGCAGCCTGACATAGGCGACATCGCCATCTCGGGCGACGGTGCGAGAGAGGATGGGAACTAAGTGCATTCTCGGAGGTTCTTGTTCATCTTTGTTCAGCTTGTACCAGAGGCGAATCTCCCGAAAGTCATCGGACTCGGCGAACTCTGCCCGGGGTGTGAGGACGATCTGACGCGCGGCATCAACGGCCGCTCGGTAGCCGCGGGCGGCCTCGTCATCATCGATCCACTCCGCGCCTCCGGGCATGGCCCGGGCATCGTACCGGGCGAGGATGTCGCGCTTGCGCTGCCCGAGTGGGATGGGCATCGGGCCTTCGCCGAGCCGGAGCGGGTCGAAGGTCGCCCCGGGGGGCGCCACCTCGCGGGCGATGTACCGCTGGGCGGCATCATCACGCTCCACGAGCCAGCGGCCGTCGAAGACGAAGCGCTGCGATTCGGTGCGCATGACATTGTCGACGAACAACTGATCAAATCCGATTGAGAACCGCCGCGCGGATGGGGCCGACGGTGTGTCTGCATCGGGAGGCGCTGCGTGCTCGTCCGACGATGGTGCTTCGCTCTTGTAGTGCAGCGAGCCGGTGCGGATGTGCTGATCGCCCTGGAGCAGGAAGCGGCGGTCGTAGATCACGGTGGCCTGCATGGTCCGGATCGATTGCCCCGCTTCCTCGATCGCGTTCAGGAGATCATCCGTCAGCGGATCGATCGCCGGACGGACCTCCAGCATCGGCTCGCCCGCATCTCGAGGTGCGTCGTTGGCTCCTTCGGTCCCCCCACCAGTCGGAATTGGCTCCGGGGCGGACTCGGATGGACCCGACCGGGCCACGGGATTGCCGGTGGCTGGCTCGGGACTGGGCGTGTCTGCTCCGACCAGACCGGTGATCGCACACCAGATGATGATTGCCCGGGCCCAGGCCGGCTCGGTGCGGCTCCGGGTGCGCGATTGGCTCTTCGAGCGTGGATCGAGGGCAAGAGGCTGGGACATTCCGGCTCCAATTCGGTTCACTGGATCGCTCGCCTGTGGTCGTCGCGGCGAAGGATCGGCTCGCCACGGAAGACAACGCCGCGATCCCGGTGATTGTTCGGGCTCGGCGGCGCTGAGTCTCGCGCTGGGCAGCAGAACGCCGCAATCCGGGTGCCGGGCGGTGCCGGGAATGGCGCGTTCGGGTGAGAGCCCGTCGCACGGCCCGGGCCGAGGCGTCCGCGCGGATCGCCCCTTATGCCGCGTCCGGAGGCCGCCCGCCGCCATGGCGGTCAGACGGCGGCAGGCGCTGAGTCGCGGTTCGGCAGCGTGGGCTTGCGGGGCGCGTTGGGATCCTGCTCGATGCGGTATTTCAGGTCGGGGGCGCGGGACTGGTGGTCCGCGACCGCGGCGGTGCGCCAGACGCCGACCCAGTGCTCGGGCTTAACCTCTTGCAGGTAGTAGTCGCCGGCGGGGCCCGGCTGCGACTTGAGGTCGGCGGGTGGATCGTTCCAGGGCCACCACGGACGGACACCTTCCTGCGCCCCCGGAAGCCGCTTGAACTCGGCGTCGTCGTGGGTGATCTCGGTCACGGTCACGAGCCGGTCGCGGCGGTTGTGCATCTTCGGGATCGAGTTGAAGAGCCCCTTGGTGTACGGATGCATCGGATTGGAGAACAGCTCGAAGACATTGGCGTATTCGACCACGCGGCCGGCGTACATCACGCACACGACATCGGCGTTTTCGGCGACCACGCCCAGGTCGTGGGTGATGAGCATGATTCCCATCGATCGGGTGCGCTGGAGGTCGCGGAGGAGTTCGAGGATCTGGGCCTGGATCGTCACATCGAGCGCGGTCGTCGGTTCATCGGCCAGGAGCATGTTCGGCTGGCAGGCCAGGGCCATCGCGATCATGACTCGCTGGCGCATGCCGCCGGAGAACTGGTGCGGATAGGCGCGGAGGCGCGACTCCGGGTCCGGGATGCCCACATCATCCATTGACTTGACCGCGATCCTGGCGGCCTCCTCGACGGTGACCCTGCGATGGAGCGTGATCGCCTCGATGATCTGGTCGCCGACCGTGTAGACCGGGTTGAGCGAGGTCATCGGCTCCTGGAAGATCATGGCGATCTCGTTGCCGCGGAACGCCCGCATCTCCGAGGATGGCAGCGTGAGCAGATCGACCTCGCGACCATCCTTCCGGTAGAGGATTCGTCCGCGATCGAATCGCCCGGGCGGTCGCGGGATGAGCTGGAGCGCCGACATCGCGGTGACGGACTTGCCGCACCCGGACTCGCCGACAACCGCGACGGTCTGCCGCGGATAGATGGTCATCCGCACGCCGTCGACCGCCTGGATGCGCGGGCCGCCCGCGTTGTCGAATGAGACGGCCAGTTCGTCGACGCGGAGGAGCGGTTGGTCGAGATCCATGTGTGTTCCGGGGGATTTCATCGGTGATCTGGGGTCGCTGTGGTGTGGAGGATGGTGTCGGAATTCGGGTTCAGCGTCGTGACGGGCGCGATGGCGTCAGGCGGTCTGGCTCACACCCGGGCCTTCTTGAGTTTCGGATCGATCGCGTCGCGCAAGGCCTCGCCGATGAGGTTGTACGCGAGCACGGTCAGGAAGATGGCGAACCCCGGGAAGATCGCGAGCCACCAGACGAAGCTGCCGGCTTCGGCGGTCGCGTCCGAGAGCAGTTTGCCCCACGAGGGCTGGTCCTCGGGGCCGAGCCCGAGGAACGAGAGGGTGGCCTCGAACTGGATCGCCAGCGCGATCGCGAAGGATGCCTCGACCAGGACGGGGGTGACGCCGTTGGGGAGCATGTGCTTGAAGAGAATCGAGCGGAGCGGGAGGCCGACGGCATTGGCCGACTGGACGAAGTCCTGCGAGCGGAGCCTGAGGAACTCGGCGCGGGTGAATCGGGCCGCCGAGTGCCATGTGAAGCACCCGATGATCGCCATCATCACATAGGTGTTTCGCGGGAGCACGCCCGCGGCGACGACGAGCAGGAACAGCACCGGGATGGCCATGAAGATCTCGGTCACGCGGTAGAGCAGCATGTCGACCCAGCCGCCGAAGTACCCCATCATCGCGCCCATGAACACGCCGATGCAGACCGCGATGCCGGTCGAGACCAGCCCGATCGAGATCGACAGGCGTGCGGCGTACATCATCTGGCTCGTGACATCCTGGCCGAACGAATTCGTGCCCATGAGATACGGGCGCCCGACATCGGCGAGCTGTTCCTTCGACCACACCGAGAGCTGTTCGCGCGTGGGCGGCGGATCGCTGGCGAGGAACGCGCCGAGATCCTCGCGAAATGCCGTCAGGCGTGGCTCGGGCATGGGAAGCGAACGGGCGCTGACGAGCACGCGCTCGATGTCCTGCTCGCCCAGGGGCCCGCGGACGGGAAGCCGGAGCGTGAGCATCGCTTCCAGGGCCGTGCCCGTCGTCTCGCCGGGGGCGAGGAAGATCGTCTTCCGATCGCCGACCCGCTGGTTCGGAGACCACGGCACGAGGGTGTACACGGTCTCGATCTGGGCACGGGCCTCGCGTTCGGCGTAGTCGAAGATCGGGAGCCCCGGGCGGAATGTCGCGGCGACGATCAAGCCCGTGACCAGCAGGACGCCCCCAGCGCACGCGGCCCGACGCGCGAGCGTGGACAGGGGCATCAGCAGCACGAACAGCGCCGAGATCGGGAGGCCCATCACGAGCACGGCCGACCATGCGAGCCCGTCGATCCGCCCGATGAGCGGGAGCACCGGTCGCCAGGATTCCCACTGGCGGACGAAATCGCTCACATCGCGCCCGGTGAACGAATCGCGCATGACCGAGCACGCCACGGTGATCAGGCCCGCCTGGACGGCGGCGAGGATGATGATCCCGAGGCGCTGCGACCGCTTCATCCGAATCGGTGCGAACCAGTACGCGACCACGCCGATCGAGCCGACCAGGAGCAGCCAGTCCGATGTCTTCAGCGATCCGAGCAGCGGCGAGGACATCGCGCCCCGCGCGCCGGACTCGTCGAGTTCCCACATCAGCAGCGGGTGCCCGTTGGCCAGCAGCGGGGAGAACACCGCGAAGAACGCCACGATCGAGATCCAGACGAGCCCGGCGACGGCCAGCGGGCGCCGGAGCACCTGCTCCCACGCATCCTCCCAGAATCCCCGGGCCTGCCGGATGCCCTTGCCCTGGAACGCCTCGATGCCCGTGATCGCATCGCGCTGCGACGATGCGGAAGCGCCCGGCTTCTCTGCTTGGGCGGCGGGCTTTCGCGGTGTCTGGTCGGGCATCTGGACGGGCTCCTCGGGAAGTCGGATGCGCGGGGTCGGGCGGGGTTTGCCGATGTCAGTTGTAGCTGATCCTGGGATCGGCGATGGCGTACAGGATGTCGGCGATGAGCAGCGCCAGCAGGTTGGTGGCGCCGATCATCATGGTGGTGGCCAGCAGGAGCTCGCGGTCGCGGAGGTAGATCGCGTCGATCACAAGCGAGCCCATCCCGGGGATCGAGAAGATCCGCTCGATCACGACCGAGCCCGCGAGCATGGCGGGGAAGATCGATGCGAACATGGTGATCAGCGGGAGCAGTGAGTTGCGGAACACATGGCGGAAGACGATGTCCCTGTCCATCACGCCCTTGGCCTTGGCTGTGCGGACATAATCGGCGTTGAAATTGTCGAGCATCGCCGCGCGGGTCTGCTTCGAGAGCACGGCGAAGCCACCGTAGACGAGGCACGCGACGGGGAGGGCCATGTGCCAGAGCGTGTCGAGCAGATAGCCGCGCTGGAACACGCCATCGGCATCCCGCCCCGGGAGGAAGAGCATCGTGCCCGACTCGGCCGAGTGGAGCCCGGCGACCGGGAACCACCCGAGGTATCGATCGTTGGCGAGATACCCCACGGCGAGCACGCCAGCCCACACGACCGGCACCGACCACAACGCGACCAGCCCCGCCCCGATGCCGACATCGAGGAATGTGCCCGCGCGAGACGCCGCGAGCATCCCCAGCGGGATCGCGATGATGTAGATGATCGGGAAGGCCACCGAATTGAGCATCAGGGTGATGGGCAGCGCATCGCCGACGAGCTCCATCACGGGGCGATTGCGCGAGAACGAGACGCCGAAGTCCGGCGGGGCCACGCTCACGAGCCCGGGGATGATCCAGAAGCCCGCCTCCCGGAACGGCTTGGCGATGAACACGCTCTCGAGGCGGGCGCGCTCCTGGAGTGCCAGTTCGTACTCGCCCAGCGCGGCCTCGCCCGCTTCCCTGACCCGTGCGAGCGCCTCCTGCTGCTCGGGCGTCTCGGCGGCGGGCGTGTGGCGCTCGAACACGCTCTCGCGTGCGTTGCCCTTGCGATCGAACGCGCCCGGCAGATCCGCGACATCGGCATAGACCTGCAGCGCTTCTTTCAACTCGGTCCGGGCCTGCACGAAGGTGCCGCGGGCCATCGCCCAGTCCTGGGCGCCGCGCCGGTACACCGTCGTCCGATCCTCGGCGATCGTTGCGATCGGCTGAGATGCCGCCAGCGCGGCGCCATCGCCAGCGACCGGGGAGAACACACCGCCCATGTCCGCGACGATGCGGAGGTATCGCGGATCGGCGTCGCCACCCTCGGGCTCGGGCGAGCCGATTCTGATCTCCGCGATCTCCTGCCCGGCGATCACCGGGGTGCCGGCGTCGACGAGCCATGCATCGAGCACAGCGCCGGGCGCGAGGTCCGCCGGGGTGAGCACTTCTGTGGTGCGGAACTCGTAGGGCTCGACGCCCGGCGGCTGCGGGATCGGCTCGTCGACCGCGTACCACGATCCGGCGAGCATCGGCGGGTCGAGCATCTTGGGAGGGCGGATGAACTCGCCGGTGGGGTCGATCTGCTCGCGCGAACCGAATTTGATCGGGCTGATCCGCCCGAGCCAGCGGAGGTATTGCACGACAGGCGGGTCATCGAGTCCGTACCGCTCCTCGAGGTAAGCCTCCTGCAGCGCTCGGCTGGACGCTTCCATCTGTCCCCCCGCGACGCGGAGCGAGGCACCCACGCCGCCGGGTGAGAGCGCGATCAGCATGAACACAAGGAAGGTGATCCCGATCAGCGTCGGGATCATGAGCAGCAGTCGCCTGAGGATATAGGTGGTCATGGCCGCCGATTCTTCCTGGGGTGGACGGAACGATCCGGGGTCAGGCGCGATCCGACGATCGCGGCTGGATCCATCACGGCTGGGCCTTCAGGAACATCTCGAACTTGTCGATCCCGACGGGATAAGGGTGGAAGTTGCCAACGCGATTGTTGACGAACCGGATCCACGGGAGATTGAGCAGGAAGGTGTACGGCTGGTCCTCGTGCAGGATGGCGTGGATCTCCTGCCAGATCTCCTGGCGCTGCTCGTAGTCGATCGTCGATCGTCCCCGGTCGATGAGTTCATCCACGCGGGGGTTCCGGTACTGCACGAAGTTGTCGCCCTGGTTGCGGACGGCGTCGGTGTGCCAGAGCTGGCGCGGATCGGACTCCGGCGCCGACCACGACCACGCGAGCGTCAGCGAATCGAAGTCGCGGTTGTCCATTTTCTCCAGCAGGATGGCCCACTCCACCACATCGATCTCGCAGACGATGCCCACGCGGGCGCACTGGTCGGCGAGGTACCTGCCCACACGCGGGCCCAGCGAGGAACCGGTCGAGTAGGTGAACTGGAAGGTGAAGCGATCGCCGCGCTCGTTCGTGAGCACGCCATCGCCGGTGCGGTCGATCCAGCCCGCTTCGGTCAGCAGGCGGCGCGCCTCCTCGACATCGAACGCCACCGGCTCGATGTCTGGGTTGGACTGCTTCGTCGCGGGGCTGAACGGGCCCGTCGCGACGCTCGCGAGACCCTCGTAGAAGTCGCGGTTGATCCGCTCGCGATCCATGAGCATCGTCATCGCCCGGCGGACCCGGGGATCAGCGAAGGGCGTGGGCCGCCCGTTCCGCTCGCCGCAGTTCCACCCGATGAACGCGTATCCGGACTTCATGTTCGGCCACGCGTGCTGCGTCCCGATCTCGGCGAATCGCTGGTCGCGCTCCATCGCGGCGAACTGCTCCGGGGTCGCGCGGATCAGGTCGGTGGTCTGGTTCTGGAAGGCGGTGAGCCTCGCCACATTGTCGGTGATCACATTGAAGCGCATCTCATCGACCGGCGGGCGGCGCCCCCAGTACTGCTCGTTGCGCACCAGCCGCAACGGCGTTCCGGGGCGCCACTGGGCATCCACATCGGTCGACTCGAGGCGATACGCGCCCGATCCCATCAGCAGAGAGGTCGACTGGTTGATCTGCGTGGGCGTGAACTGCGTGTAGAAGTGCTTCGGCAGGATGGGGTTGCGCAGGGCGACCGTCGCGTTGGAGTACACGGCTTCCTTGAACTTGAACTCGACGACCCGTTCGCTGATCACCTCGACGCTCTCAAACTGCGGCATCGTGGAACGGGCGCGCTCGGCCTCGATCGCGGGATTGAACACGAACTCCTCGAAGGTCCAGCGCACATCCTCGCCGGTGACCGGCATGCCGTCGGAGAAGCGGGCCCGATCGCGGATCTTGACCCGCAGCCACATGCCCTCGGGGTCCATCTGCCACGCCTCGGCGAGCCACCCCTCCATCTCGAGCGTGACTGAGTCGTAGTTTGCCAGCTGCTCGCACACGATCTCCTCGACGACCCGGCGCCCGTAGACATCGGAGTAGACATACGGCGTCAGCTTGGTCATCTGCGCTTCGAATGTCTCGGTGAACGCGCCACCCTCGCGGAATCCCTCCATGTCTTCCGGGGGATTGACGGGCTCCCAGCGCTCCGGCCATGTGACCGGAACGCCCGGGCGAGCCCACGATTCGTCACGCCCGAGCACCTGGGGGATGCCATCCGATCCCGCGCCGTTGCCCGCTCCGGTGTTCATGGCCGCGAGCCGCGCCAGCAGCGCATCGAGATCGGCCGAATTCCCTGAGCCCGACTCGATCTGCCGGCGGACCTGGCTCACCGCCCGTTCGACCTCGTCGATCTTCTGCGTTAGCAGCTGCGTGTCCGCGAAGCGCCGATCCTCCTGGAACATGTTCATCACGACGAACAACAGCGTCAGACCCGCAATCAGCACGACCACGAAGTCCTTGAAGCCGAACTTGTTCTGCATGACCTTGCGCTCCCTTGCCCGGGGTGGATGGGCGGGGAGTGGCACCCCGGCTCCGCGGCCCGGCTGTGATTGTTCCCCGAACGGGCTCGGGGGTCTTCTGGACCCGCACAGATCCTTCACAGGATGTGAATGCCTCGTGCGGTGCTCTCCCAACCTAGTTGCGAGAGCGTTTCGGATCAAACGCTTCCCGGAGCGCCTCGCCAACGAAGTTGAGCGCGAGCAGCGTCACGGCCAGCATCAGGCACGGGAAGAAAATGAGCCACCAGCGTACCCGGATGGGGTTGAGTTCCTTCAGCCCCTCCGCCGCCAGATTGCCCCATGAGGGCAGCGGGGGCTTGACGCCGATCCCCAGAAACGAGAGGAAAGACTCCTGCAGAATCGCCTGCGGCACCGTGAGGGTGGCGTACACGATGATGGGGCCGACCAGATTCGGGAGCAGGTGCCGGACGAACTGGCGCGACCCGGGGACCCCCATCGCCCGGGCGGCTTCCATGAACGGCTGCTCCTTGAGCGAGAGCACCTGCCCGCGGATCACGCGGGCCATGGTCAGCCACGAGACGCCGCCGATCGCCACGAGCAGGATGATGACCTCCAAGAGCATCAGGGTGCCCTGGCTCACATCGCGCGGGCGGTACCGGGGATCGGCGTCGATCTCGCTCCGGATGCGCTCGTACAACTCCGGGTCCTCGCGGATCATCTCGAGCACCCGTCGGGTGGTCGGTTCCACGCCCCGCTCCTCCGCGATCGGGATCGCCCGTTCGACCATCGCGGCCTGGCGGGCGCCCTGCTTCGAGACGAACTCGCCGATCGCCGCATCTCCGGCGACGGCGAGCAGGACGACCAGGAGCACATACGGCAGGCCGTAGAGGACATCCACGACGCGCATCATCAGCGCATCGACGCGCCCGCCCAGCGATGCGGCGAGGGCGCCATACAGGGTTCCGATCGTGACCGAGATGAGCGCGGCCGCCAGTCCGATGCCGATCGAGACGCCTCCGCCCGCGAGGATGCGGACGAACAGCGATCGCCCGAGCGCATCGGTTCCCATGAGGTAGAACGGGCGGGCCGCCTCGCTTTCGTCGGGCGCGGGATCCGGCGCCTCCTCGATCGGAACGCCCATGTCCGCCGCCAGCGCCGACCGGGCCCGTGCCTCGCCTTCGGCGTCGAGGCGTGTGCGCTCATCGTCGGAATGGGGCGCCCAGGCCGGAGGGAGGAGCAGCGCGTGCTGCGCCCCGCTGCGGAACGGGGGAACGGACTCCGGTGGAGTGAACCACCCCAGTGTCCACGGCATGGTGCCGAGGCTCGCCATGACCATGACGCCGAGCACCACGAGCCCGAGGATGCCGGCCGGCGATCGCGTCAGCGGATTCCGGCGCTGGACCGGGGGCGCCGAGATCGCGAGCACGGCTCCGCCATCGCCGGTCTGCATCGATGCTCGAACCCCGACCGTGTCGCCTTGGGAGAGCGGCGCGGCGGACGCATCGCGGTGGGGATCACGGGGATCGCGCTCGACGTTGCTCGCAGGATCCGACGATGGCTCTGGCATGCCGCGAGCATAACCGAGGCGCGGAACTCCGGCAGCACGAGCGCGGTTCGAGCCCGGACTTCGCTCGATCGTTCGGCGAAGTGCCTCGGGATGCACCGGGCGCAGAATCGATCAGGGTTGTCCGCCATCGCCGCGACGATCGCGCCGGGGCGGGCGCGCAATGTCGGGCCGCCCCCCGCGCGGGACATCCCGATCCGCCCCGCGGTGTGCGGTGTCATCTTCCTCGCTCACGCCCCGCGGCGCGGGCGCCCCCGGATCCTGGTCCGGACGAGGCGAGCGGAGCGATCGTTCGATCTCTTCCAGGCGTTCATCGATGATTCGATCGCGGCTCTCGAGCATGTTCATGTGCTGGCGGCGCGCTTCCGAGAGGCGCTGCTCCATGTGGTGAAGCCGATGCGCCAGAATCGCCATCCGGGCCTCGTACCCCGCGGCGATCCGGTCTCGCAACACCGAACGCTCCGCATCGTCGAGCGGGGAACCCCGTTCCGCGAGCCGCCCGGCCAGCAGCCGCAGTTCTCGATCGGCTCGATCGAGTCGCAGCGCGAACTCGAATCCCTGTCGATCCGACGCGGCTCGCTGCGCCTGCTCGTGGAGCATCCGTTCGAATCGTTCCGGATTGTTCGCACGGAGCCGTTCCAGCTCCGCCCACAGCAGAGGATTCGTCTCTCGGATGAATGATCGGAGCGCCTCGAGCCGCTCGGGCACCGCTCCGCCACGGTCGCGATCGGCAGGGCGATTGTGCCGATCACCCGCGGGATCACCAAGTCGCCCGGGGCGAGGGCCATCGGCGGCCATGTCGGGGTGATCGGGCCAGTGGTCGGGGCGGATCGCCCCGCGTTGATCGGTGTTCGGGACTGACCCTTCGATATCGGGCATCGGCCCGCGCCGGAGCCGGTTGCCCTGGAGTTCGCGCCATGAGCGAAGAAGCCGAAGCCGATCATCGGCACGCAGCGCCTGCCCCGCCTCTTCCAATCCGACTCCGTCGTCTATCGCCCTCAGAGCGTCCGCGAGCCTCTCGCGTTCGGCATTGAGCTCCTCGAGCCGGTGCCGCAACGCCCTTCGGGCATCTTCGCCCGAGAGTTCCTCTTGGCGCGGCGCCTCGCGGAGGCGCGGAGCAGCATCTTCCCGCGTGCCGTGGTCGACCGAACGACGGCGCGGCGGCTCAGGCCCCTGGGCACCGGCCGGCACGGCGATGAGCATCGCGATGCCAAGCACAGGGGCCAACAGCAGACGGAAGTTTGTGGTCTTGGCCATAATTGTACGGAGCATCACAGCGTGCCCTCCGCATCGGGATTGGAGTTCGTGGAATTCAATTCAAGATCAAGCAGGTCCGATCTCATGGACCAGAACGATGCCAGATCGCCCTCCAGCGCATCCAGATCGTCGGCTTCCCAGCCTTCTGCGATCGAAACGATGGCCGCATCATCGGTCGATGCCGGGAGCAGCGTCGTGGAATCGATGCGAATCGCGCTCTCGAGCCACTCGGCGAGCTCGTACTCGAGCTCATCTCCATCGATCGCATCATCGGATCCCGATGCCGCCACGCTGGAAGGCGAATGAGTGAACGCGGGCACGGCATTTCGCCCGGTCTGCGAGAGCACCAGGGCCCCACCCACGATGGCGAGCATCGCCGCGATCGCTGAGCCGCGCGACCATCCGGACCACGCCCGCATCCCGTTGAGAGCGCGATGCGCGTTCGATCCGGCGCCAGAACGATCGCCGCGTGCGTGGCGATGCACGCCCGGGGCAATCACGTTCAACTCCGAAGCCGCGCGGATGCCATGGTCCGGGTCATTCGCTTCCCGGTCAGCTTGCGCGTGGGCGATCAAGGGCAGTGTTGCGCGCGCCACGCGAACCGAGTCGTGTTCCGACCAGCCGGCTCGCTCTTCGGCACCCGCGCGATCGAGAAGCAGCGCGATCGAGCGGTCCGTAGGGCCCAGCCGTGCGTTCGAGTCCCCGCTGGGAGAGCCGTCGAGATTGAATTCGTCTGCGTTCATCGAATGCGTGTCCTGTCGCGGTTCCGGCCACCAGACCGGGCTCTCACCCTGCCAAACGCCGATTGGCGTGGCGTAATGCACAGAAATCAGATGCCCAAGCCCGGGGTCCTACTCCCTGTCAGGCGGGGCATCCTCCGGCTGACCGATCATGTCCCGGAGCTTGCGGAGCGCCCGGTGGTGGCGGGCGAGCACCGTGCCAACGGGCTGCGAGAGCAACTCGGCAATGTCCTTGAATGCCATCTGCCCGTGGTGTCGGAGTTCGACGACCTCCCGATCGGCATCGCTGAGCCCCTCCATCGCTCGCCGAAGCGAGAGGATCTGCGGGTCCGGCCCATCCGAATGTAGTCCGAGAATATACGACTTATCAGCCCTTTCTCCGATGGAACCTAGATCCGTGGGGGTTGCGCGGTGCTTTCGATTCCGCGCCTCATCGCGGACCCGGTTCATGGTGATCCGGAACAGCCAGGATTCGAATCGTCCCCGTTCCTCGTACCCGGGACTCGCAGGAGATGACCGTGGCGAGTGAACGGACGGCGAGCGATCGCTCAGCTTTGCGGCGATGGTGGCCAGGACCGATTGAACGATGTCCTCGGCGGCATCGCGATCTCCTAGGCGTGAGCGGGCCATCGCGAAAATGCGCGGCGCGAACAGGCGAACGAGTTCAGTCCATGCGGCGTCGTCCCCCCCGGCAGCCCGCTCCACAAGGGCCGCAACATCACCGGACGCACCGGAGTTCAGGCGTGGTAGCCCGCTCCCCGGTGCGCCGGTTCCACAGGCGGCGCCAGAATCGGCATCGGCATCGCGCTCCTCGTTCATGCCCTGGAGCCTGGTCACGGGCTGCATCGTACCGGCCAAACGCACCGCCCCCGGACGCCTTGCACCCCCGGGGCGCAAGGGACGAAGATCGAAGGTCTGAGAACCGCGAATGCTTGACCGGAATCGTGGCGATCAATACGCTCAGCACCCCTCGCCCTTCGCGGGGGCTCGGGCAGGTAGCTCAGTTGGTAGAGCACCGCATTGAAAATGCGGGTGTCGCCGGTTCAAGTCCGGCTCTGCCCACTTTCCGAATTCGTCGAGTCTCGCCAGCATCCGCCACGACCCGCCTTCGTGTCTTGCCAGCAAGGGTTTCTTGACCCAGAGGTGAATCAGGACGATGCGGGGCCGACCGTGTCTGTGCCGAGATTTGCGTTGCTCGTGCGTCGGATTCGGATGCTCGCGCTCAGCGTTGAAGTTCCCGGAGGCGGTTGACGGTCGGTGCTGGTGGACCGGTTGCGCTCTAGGTGTCGAGGGTTCGCAAATTTCCCGCTCCCAAGTCAGAGGTCGTTTCCTGGCTGTGACGGGCGGCGGTTCGACACCGATCGCTGGCGCGAAACCTGCGGTCGTCGGTCAGCCCTGCACGATCCCGTATCCAGTCTGCCCAACCGCCCTCGATGCGGCACGGGCGTCGATTGCTCGTATCACTGGCTCAGTTGTTCGAGCCGCCGAGCATCAGTCGGGGGATGACGCGGACATCATGAGTGAGCGTGCCGTTGGTCACTCAGCACTGGGCGTGTCATCGACTCGGCAGGATTGAACCGACCGTGGGCTGATTGGACGGCCGTGATTCGTGCGATTGTCAATTGGAGGGCAGCCGCCGACTCCCGCAACTCCTCGAGCCAGCGACCAGCCGTAGTCCAGGGTGCCCCCATGGCCGCATGCACATCGCGCCAACCCGCCGGATCCGAGCGAACAACGCCACCCCGTGCGCCCCCTCCACGGGCGGATCCCGCGGGATTCGCCTGCGCCCGGACTCGGTCACGGGCGGGATGCGGTGCGCGCCAACCCACGACCAAACGGTGGGCCACGCTCGGCGGGTCCAATATCCAATACGACGCGTCGGCTCGAAGGGCAGATCCGGTGCAACGGGCGTGAACAATGCTCATGGCGCGCAACCAATTGCTCTGCCATCACTTGTGGGCTCCGCTCGCCGGCCGGACGGTCCTTAGACATCCGACGGGCTGAGCCTTTTCTCTATGCTCGTTGCCTGACGGGCGGGGTCCCAGCACACTACCCGGTGCACAGGGTGCAGTGCGAAGTCTTGAATTGGGATGACAATCTGTGATTATGGTCCAGATGTGGCGCGGAACGGGTGCCCGCCGGCAGCGTCGGCCCCGGTGGTTTGAGGCGCTCGAGCTGACGGGTGCCGGTCGCGTCGGCCGTGTTCTTGCGAGACGACATGTTCCTTGAGGAATCCGGATACCACTCGCTCAACCGCCACGCGCTCGCGCCGCACCCGAATTCCTCCGCGCCGCCGCCGCAACGGGTGACACTGGGCTCGATGGACATCGAATCGCTGAACGCCGAGGTCCGGCGGATCGTGCGGATCTTTTTTGGCGCGGAGCGTCCAGATCACACGCTCCAGCCCACCGCTCTCGCGAACGAGGTCTGGCTTTCGCTGATTCGCTCACGCACGCTCGCCTTCGACTCCGAGGGCGCTTTCCTCGCTTGGGCCGCTCAGGCGGTGCGGAGCATCCTCGTCTCCCACGCGCGGCGTCGATCCGCTCTCAAGCGGAAGCCGGTATGGAATCCCTCCGGCGTCCGGGAGGGCATGGTCGACCCGCTCACGAGCCTCGATGTCCTTTCGCTCCACGAAGCGCTCGAACAATTGGAGTCGGAGCATCCGCGTTCGGCCAGGGTGGTTGAATTGCGCTTCTTTGGTGGAATGGGCGAAGCGGAGATCGCCATCCGGCTCGGCGTCTCCACCCGTACCGTCCGCGCGGACTGGGCGGCGGCGCGGGCATGGCTCTTCGGCCGGCTTCGAAGCGAGCACTGACCATGTCTGACTACGAGCGCATCAGGTCATATTTCGACGCGATTCTCGGTCTGTCGGGCGAGGCCCGTTCCGTGGCGCTGGCCGATCTTGCCGAAGTTGACCCATCGCTCCACGAAGCCGTTACCACGCTACTGGCCGACCACCAGGCCGCCGAGACAAACGCGTTCCTGGACTCGCCACTCATCGATCGGCGCGCCGTGTTTGGGGACGGCACAGTGTTGGTCGGGCGCGAGGCGGACTCGCTGCTCCCGCTCTATGACGAGCACCCCGCGATCTCCGGGTACGAGATGCTGGGCGAACTCGGTCGCGGCAGCAATGGGATCGTGTACCGCGCCCGATCCCTGGACCCTCTCGAACGCGAGATCGCCGTCAAGGTCCTTCGATCCGACCTTCCGGCCGGGGTTCGCGCGCGATTCGAGCGTGAGCAGCGCGCGCTGGCCTCGCTCAACCACCCGGGAATCGCCCAGGTCTACGACGCGGGATTCACCGCGGACGGCCGCCCGTTCGTGGGCGTGGAACTCGTCGAGGGCGGCTGGATCACACGGGCCGCAGATCGACACGGCGTTCCTTGGCGTCGGCGGATCGAAGCGATGATTTCGGTCTGCGAAGCGGTGCACTACATGCACGGCCAGGGTGTGCTGCATCGCGATCTCAAGCCCGCCAACATCCTCGCGACGTTCGAGAGCGGCAGCCTGCACGCCAAGGTGATCGACTTCGGCTCCGCGATTCTGGCCGATCACGCCGTGCCATCCGCCACCGTCGGGCAGTGTTTCGTCGGGACCATCGCGTATATGTCGCCCGAACAGCTCGCCGGACGCGGGCGACTTGATATCCGGATCGATGTCTATGCGCTGGGCATCATCATCCACGAATTGCTCACCGGTGTCCATCCCTACGGCGGCGATGCGGCGGGATTGGCTTCGCTCGTTGCGCGTGTCGAACGATCGGAGCTCCCGGGGCTTCCATCGTCACTTGGTTCGGACCGGAGGCCGCTCGACGCCGTGCTCGCCAAGGCATGCGCGGCGGATCGCGATGGTCGCTATCCCTCCGTGCAGCATCTGGCCGACGACCTCCGGCGTGTTCTGGAGGCCCGTCCGGTTGAGGCGTCGGCCCGCTCGCCGATCGCGTCGACCCGCGCTGCCATGCGCCGGCATCCGTGGGCGTGCGTCGCCGCGCTCTGTTCGATCCTGATGCTGAGCGCCGGGTCCATCGCCATCCTGCTCTCGGCCCGCGAGAGCGCCCGAAGCGCTGAGCGGCTGCGGAATACGGTCTCCGTGCTCGTCGACGGCGTGCTCGAAGAACTCCGTGAGCTCAGCGGAGTCAGCGTTGCGCGACGGGAACTCGGCATGCTCGTGCTCGACCAGATCGACAGCGTGCCCAGGGCGATGGTCACGCAGCGCATGCGCCACCAGCGGGCTCTCGCCCTTGAGCATGTCGGCGATGCCAGCCAGCGGATGGGCGACTTCACGGATGCCCACACGCGATTCACCGAGGCGAACCGCCTGTACACCGAACTTGGAACCAGCTCTCCGGATGATCGTTCGCTGCGCGAAGCGCGCATCCGGACCCTGATCAAGCGGGGGGATGCGCTGCGAGGGCTTGGCGACGATGAGGGTGCTGCCACGGTCTACGCCCATGTCCATGACTCGCTCTTGCGGCAACTCGAAGCCGACCCCGATGATCTTGATGTGCTCGAAGAATTGACATGGAGCTACGAGCGCATCGCAGCAGGCTGGAACCGCCCAGGCCAGGACGCCCCGGCGCAAGATGTCGACGAGCGGATCCGCATCGCCGAGATCGCGCTGGCCGGCGCGCCAGATGATCCCAGGATGCGATTCGCGGCCGCGTGCGCGTGGCAGCATGCCGCGCAGCGTGCGTGGTCATCTCGGGACGCCGAGGCGACCCGCTCGTATGCGCTGCTCGCTCGCGATCAGCTCCGCGTTCTCCTGGGGAACGATCCCGACCGATTCGCGTATCGCACCCGCGAGTTGTCCGTGCTATCGCAGCTTGTGCTTGCCGGCTTGGCAGTCGATGCCGACGACACGATGATCCACGCACTGGAGTACCACGAAGCCTGCCGCAGATTCGTGAGCGCGAATGCCGACTTTGTTGATTCTGATCGCTATGTCAGTCGCGCGAAGATGGTCCTTGCGGAGGTCGCCGATCGCTTTCCCGATCACCCTTCCAGCCCCGACATGCGGACGCTTTTCTGCGACCATTGAGGTCCTTTCCGAAGCTTGTCTCGAAGCGCGTCGACATCCTGTCGGCAGCGGCAAGCGCTGGGGATGCTTGAAAGTTGGACACAAGGCTGACGGACGATCGCGAGGCTGACTCCATCGCGCCCGGCTCTTGTCTCAGCATCAACTCCTGGGCATGTGTAATGAGGCGCGGGCGGTGCGCCCGATCCGCTCACCCTCGACGACCGGTGGGGGGAGTTGTGCGAAGCAGAGTTTCGCTTCGATTCGATGCAGGCGCCGCGCTGGGCAAGAGCATCCGGGATCGGATGCAACTTGCTCATTGGCCTTGCGGGAGGCGTTTCCGCCTTGGACACACGAGGCCAACCACTGGAGGCGCCAATGTGTGGCAACTCCGCGATTCGTTTCCGGACTCGGATTCACGGGCTCACCGGCCTGTCCGCATCCCCAGCGGGCGCGCTATTGTTGCGGGCGATCGGATTGGCTTTCCAATCGAATCATCCGGCCCTACTGAGCACGGATCGAGTTTCGGTTCCATGTAGACGGTGCTGGCTCGGCGAAGTGCGTCGTCCAGCCCGGATGTGAGGCGGATGTCATGGGCATGCTTGACTTTGCCATCGATGAACTCGAATCGGCCGGCTGGTCGACGCTTGACACCGGCGGGATGCGGTTCACTGCCTCGGGGCGGGCGTACCCCGGCGCGGAGCGGGTGAAGCGCGAGTTCGCGAAGGGCGGCGCAACGCTGATGATCCGTCGGGTCGACCTATTCGATTGTTTCCGCGCCGAGTGGACGGATGCCGCCGGGCATCCGGCTGGGGGGGTGGTCGGGCAAACCGAAGAAGAGGCCGCCGTGTTCGCGCTCGCCCGGGCGCGCCGGTGCGGCCAACTGGCCGGGAACACCTGACCGGGTTGGAGGTCACTCGAGGGTGGGTCGCGATCGCGGGCGAATCTCCCTGCTCAGGGCTCGGGGGTCGGGTTGGTCGCGAGTTGGAACACCGATCACCGGACTGGAATCTCCGGCCAGCCTGAAATACACTCCCGGCTCCCGCCGTGCAAACGGCGAACTTGGCCCCATCGTCTAGCCTGGTCCAGGACGCCAGGTTCTCATCCTGGAAACCGGGGTTCGAATCCCCGTGGGGTCACTTCGAACCGGCTCATCGCGAGCCGATCGCAACGCCGCCTTCGACTTCGAAGGCGGCGTTTGTTTTTCGTGGTGGGCGTCCTCGGTGCCACCTTGGACTCGGTGCGATCGATCGCTCGACCGGCCTCGTGCGTGCTCGGCGAGAGCGTCTCATCAACGCCGACTGTTCACCCAGTTGCTCGCCCACGGTCATCGCTCGTGCGACCGACCGGCCGTTGCCGCACACCCCGACGATCCCTTTGCATCGATCTTGGCGGCCTTCGTCAGCCCCCTGCGTATCGTCGGGCATGGGACACTCCGAACACGCTTCCGGCACTCCGGCGCACTCTGCCAACCGGCTTGCGGGGTCGGCTTCTCCGTACCTGCTTCAGCACGCGCGCAATCCGGTCCAGTGGTGGCCGTGGGGGCGAGAGGCCTTCGACGCCGCCAGCCAGCGAGATGTGCCGATTTTCCTCTCGATCGGATACTCCACCTGCTACTGGTGCCATGTCATGGAGCGCGAGTCATTCGAGAGCGCCTCGACGGCGGCCCTGCTCAACGAGCGCTTTGTGTGCATCAAGGTCGACCGCGAGGAACGCCCGGACATCGATGACATCTACATGAACGCGGTGCAACTCATGTCCGGCTCGGGCGGGTGGCCCATGTCCGTGTGGCTCACGCCACCGGGCGCGCGGTCCGCCGACGACCCCGGGCTCGAGCCGTTCTACGCGGGCACCTACTTTCCCCCCGCTCCTGCTCACGGGCGCCCATCGTTCAAGCAGGTCATCGAGGGCGTGGGAGAGGCGTGGTCATCGCAGCGGGAACAGGTACTGGAGCAGGCATCGCGGGTCACGGCCGCCATTCGCGCGTATCTCAGCGCGGAGTTCGACCCTGTCCGCGTCGATGAGCGTCAGATCGGGCAGGCGATCGGGCAACTGCTCGGCATGCACGACAGCGAGCACGGCGGCTTTGGCGGCGCACCGAAGTTTCCGCAGCCGGTGTACCTCGAGTTCCTGATCGAGACCTTAGACGGGATCGACGATCCCGCAGCACGCTCCAGCGCACGCCGGGCGATCAGGCGCACTCTCGACCGCATGGGAACGGGCGGGCTATTCGACCAGGTCGGCGGTGGGTTCCACCGGTACTGTGTCGATGAACGCTGGGTGGTTCCGCACTTCGAGAAGATGCTGTACGACAATGCGCAGCTCGCCAGCGTCTACGCCCGCTCATTCGCCCTGATGGGCGATGAGTTCGACGCGAGGATCTGCCGCAGGACGCTTGACTACGCGCTGCGGGAGATGCGCGACGCGAACGGCGGGTTCTACTCGGCCCAGGATGCGGAGGTCGACACCCGCGAGGGACTCAATTACCTCTGGATGCCCGATGAGGTCCGCAGCGCCATCGAGCCAACTCTGGGGATGGACTGCGTGGAACTGGCACTCAGGCTCTACGCCCTCGATGGCGAGCCAAACTTCCGCGACCCGCATCATCCGGAGGAGCCACGCAGGTTTGTGCTGCGACTCACGGATCGCCCGGATGCGCTGGGCGAAGCGAATGGCATCGCGCGGGATGAATTGGTGGAGCGGATGGACGCCATCAATGCCGCCCTCCTCACGGCCCGGGCATCCCGGAAGCAGCCATCGCTCGACGACAAGGTGATCGCGGCGTGGAACGGGATGATGATCGCGGGGCTGGCCGACGGGGCGATGGCGCTGGGAGACCATGCCTACCTGGAGGCCGCTCGCCAGGCCGCCGATTTCGTGCTCGGATCGATGCGGGACGGGCGGGGTGATCTCGTACGCGTGTGGCGTTGCGGCGAATCTTCCGCCGCGGGCGTTCTTGAAGACTACGCGTTTGTCGTCCAGGGACTGCTCGCCCTGCATCGAGCCGTCTCGTCGGCCGGCGACGCGGATTCGGGGTACTTCAAGGCCGCGAAACAACTCGCCGATCGTGCCCGCGTTCACTTCGCCGACGAGCACGGCGTGCTCCACGACACTCGGAATGGAGCTAGCGATCTGGTGGTTCGAGCTCGCTCCTCATACGACGGAGCGATCCCATCGGCGGCATCGACGATGCTGCACAACTTCATCGATCTGTTCCTTGTCTCGCGCGATCGGGGATCGCTGGAAGCGGCGATCGCTCAGCTCGCAGGGCTGTCGCGCGAGATCCGCCGATCGCCCGTCGCCACGATCAATGCGACCCGGGCGGTCTACCGGCTCATCGCGTTAGACCCTGAGATCCTGCGGGCGCTGCCAGAGGACCTCGGCGATGCGGATCAAGCGGCGACACTCTCGGGTGATCCGCGCAATCTCGATGGGAACGACCCGGTGGTCGTGCTCGCGTCTACCGACCGCGTGAGCATCGCGCGCGGCACGCCCGGGTCGATCCGCCTACGAATCGAGATCGCACCGGGTTACCACATCAACGCCCACGATCCGGGATTGAGCGATCTGGTCGGGCTCAGCGTCCGCATCGTCAATGGGACCGGTGTGTCAGCGCACGCGTCGTACCCACCGGGCGTGCCCTTGGAAGCGGCTGGTGCCGGCGATGCGGGCGGCGCCGATCGCCCGGGCCCGCTGGTGCACAACGCCCAGGTGGAGCTCGATGTTGAGTTGCGCAGGACCGATGAGGCATGGAGCGGTCGCCCCCTGCTACTGCTGGAATACCAGGCATGCACGGATCGGGCATGCCTGATGCCGCGCCGGGTCGAGTTGGATGTGGCCCTCGATCCGGCGGACTGAGGCAACTTGCGGGACCGAAGAGATCGCTCCCGGTCAATCGTCGCACACCGAGCCGAATTCCCCGAGGATGATCGCGAGATCGTTGGAATCGACGATGCCGTCTCCGTTGGCATCCCCGGCCTCGGCTCCGGCCGGGCTGCCGAATCCACCGAGGATGATCGCCAGATCGTCCGAGTCCACGACCTGATCGTTGTTGAAGTCGGACAGGCATCCGTGGATCGCCTCCTTGGCACCGATGTCGGCTCCGAGCAAGCTGGCCGAGGGGGGCTGACCGGGCGGGATGCACGGCACCGCCCGGACCGCGCCGAGCAGGTCGAATGGCACACTCTCTTCGGTGTTGCCGTCGGCGTTGAGGTCCAGGACATCGGGCGGGATCGAGTCATCCTCGCCCGCATCGAGCAGCGGAGAGCCGTCTCCCGGCGTGAAGTCCTCATCACCGGTGCCGGGCACATTGTCGGGGCCCAGGGGGTCGGCGAACCCGGGGGCGTTGCCGAAATTCATAGGGCCAAGCGACGGGGCTCCCTGGGCCGCCGATCCCTCGATGCACGAATACCGAGCGTTTCTCACGCCCTGGGCCGAGGCGGCGAACTGCTTGTCGAGAGTGGTGCCGAGCGCGGCGCTGTTCGCGTACAGCACGGAGTTCGCGATGCTGGCGGTGCCCCGGAATGCGTAGACACCACCTCCAGTCTGGATGGCCGAGTTGTCCCAGACCGTGCAATGCGCCATGGTCAGATTCGGCTCGCCGACGACATCGAAGAACACCGCGCCGCCGCGCGCCAACGCATCGTTCCACGCGAGCAGTGAGTTGACGATCGTCGTCCTTCCGGTGGCGTAGACCGCGGCGCCGTCGGTGGCGATGCCGTTGATCATCGTCGAATTCGTGATGACATGGTCCGCGCCACCATTGACGCGGATGTGTCCGCCCGTTCCCGCGGCATTCGAGTCCAGCGTCGACCAGCGGACGCGGAGGGTGCCGGCCTGGGCAGAGATCGCGCCGCCTTCGAGCGCGAAGTTGTCCGAGAATTCGCAGGTGTCGACGAGCGTGGCGCTTGCGATGCTGATGGCTCCCCCGAAGGTCGCGTTGTTTGCCATGAACGAGCACTCGCGCATGGTCCCGCCGTTCTTCAGCGCGGCCGCGCCGCCGGTTTCCGCTCCGTTGCCCGTGAACACCGATCGCTCGACGGTCACGACGCCGACCGAGCCGGTGGTGTACAGCGCTCCACCCTCATCGATCGATTGGTTGGAGAGGAACAGGCAATTGCGGATGTTGATCGAACCCCACTTGACCCACACCGCCGCGCCGCACCCGTTGTCACCGGTCCCGTCTGCCATGCCGTCGCGGATGATGAAGCCGTCGATCGCGGCCTCCATGAACGCTCCCTCGAATCGGACGATGCGGTAGTTGTTGTCGGCCGCGACGAGCGGCAGTCCACGGTCTCCGGAGAGCACTGTCGGGTTGTTGCCCGGATCCCGCTGTGAGGCATCCAACTCGGTGCCGGCGAATCCGCCGAGCAATTCGACCCCATCAGTGAGGACGAAGGAGTTGGTTCTCGACCCACCCATTCCTCCGGGGATGTAGGTTCCCGAGGCCACCCAGATCTGCACGGGTGAACCTGCCAGCGGCGCCGCGGCGGCCAATGCGGCCTCCAGCGTTCCGAAGGCGGATTCCCACGACGATCCGTCTCCATTCCCCGATGGCGCGACATGGAACACCGCGACGGCCTGCGATCTCGCTTCGTCGCTCTCGCCCTCGACTGGAACCAACGGGCTTGGGTCGCTTCCGAGCCCGGAAGACGCGATGCGGTCGCGCCACGAGTCCAGGGCCGCCTCGTACAGGCCCGGATCGGTTCGATCGCGCACCGCACCATGGGCCATCGCCCCGGGCCACCCCGCCGCCGCGAGCCCGACAACAGTGCAGCAGATCATCCTGCTGAAAGGCACCACAATTCTGGCTGACATGCCCCACGCTCCTTCTGGGTGTTCGATCCTGGAACACCACGGGAAGTCCCGGTCCGGCCGGCCACGATTCCAGCGGGATCTGGGCCTTCGACAATCTAGTGGGACATGCAATTTGGTCCGATGTTCTCCCACGAAAATTCCTCGTAACCGGTGCAAATGCCCAGCGCAGAACCGCAAAATTGTCCAAAATAGTCCTATAACCACAGTTCTAGTATGACGGGGTGGGCGGGGAGCTCATATCCCCGGGATGGGCGGGATCTTTGCAGAATTGGTGGTTGACATCGCATGGGGAATGAGCGATACTGCCCGTGTGATCGCCCGCATTGTGCGTTCGCGGTCGTGGCGTGGCCCTGCACGTCATTGGAGAAGAGACGCGTCGGGGCCTCGGCCCGAGCGACACAGTTTGAGATTCACTTGAGGAGAGGTGTGTCCATGAAATCCATCCTTTGCGGAGCAACCGTTCTGGCTCTGGCGGGAACCGCTTCGGCGGCCTCGTTTGTCCAATCGCTTCCGTACGGCGGCTCGCTTTCGCCGTACCAGGCCACGCTGCAGTTCCAGCAGCTCGATGAGTCCACCCTTGGGCTCGGGCCGGACGAATTCATCGTCGTGAAGTCGGTCATCGTCACCGTCGATGGTGAGATCACCGCCAATGTCACGGCCGAGAACGATTCCGACATCGCTGCTCCGGACTTCGGCGTGAACCTCACCGGGTTCACCAGCGCGTCCATCACCGGTGCCTCGGCCAGCTTCAACATCTTCCAGGTCGCGTCCTCCGGTGGCGTCGCCGCTTCTGACGGCGTTGCCGGCTCCGGCCCCGACTTCTTCGACTTCGGGCAGCTCGCCGACTCCGACTCGGACGATGACAAGACCTTCGGTCCGTTCGACGATTTCCTCGGCAACGGCACCTTCGATGCGGTGGTCTTCGCCTCGGGCGGCTTCGCCGTGACCGGTGCGACCGACTCGACCCTCGAGGTCACCGACTTCCAGACCAACGGCACCGTGACCGTTGAGATCATCTACAACATCATCCCGACCCCGGGAGCGATGGCCCTCTTCGGCGTCGCCGGCCTCGCCGCCGTTCGCCGCCGCCGCGCCTGAGATTCAGGCCAAGAGTTCACACTGATCTCTCACAACGCCCTCTGCTTAGCTGGAGGGCGTTGTTGTTTTTGCCGTTCTGCGTCCATCAGTACCGCGGGCTTCCATGCCGAACTTCTTCAGAGCTCCATCATGCTCCCGACACCCACGCCGACGACTGCTTGATCGGGCGCCGATGCTCAACACACTCGATTGAATGAGCCCCCCCTGCCTTTCAGGAGCCCGGATGGAACTGGGTCCCGAGAGCAAGAGAGTCGGCCAGTTCTCGGTAGGCCTCGCGGATCTCCTGTTTCCCCGGCAGCCCCCGAAGCCGTCGCGCCAGGCGCGTCGCCAGTGTCCCCGAGCTGAGGAGTCGATCGATCTCGGCGTGGAACGGACTCCCCGGTGGAACCAGCCGTTCGAAGAGGTGTCTCAACAGATCATCGGCGTGCATCGATCGCTGCTCCACACCGAAGGCACGGAGGAACTCGCGATCGCTGATTTGCGTCCGCTCAGCGGTCTGGATGGTCTCAAGAAGTATCGCGTGCAGCGGCCTGACCGCAAACCCTCGCTGGAACTCGGTCTCGCTCAGGGTCTCATCGGCCAGACCACGAACGATCGCGGTCACGAGCGCCAACACCGCGAGATCAGCGCTCGGGCACTCTTGATTGTCGATCAACCGGATCTCAATGGAACCTCGGTCGAATCTGGACATCCCACCGCGAGCATTGGCGAACGGGTGACGGAGCACCCCATCAGGATCGAGTGGCGCGAGTTGGTCGTAGAGCGGATCCATGATCTCACGCTCGTGTGCCTCCCGTGAGTACACGGGCTCCGGGATCACCAGCCCGGCCATCATCGGAACGCGGGTGGAGTTCGTGCGGTACACCTCCAACCGGTAGTTGGCCAGCGAGGTGAACCGCCCTTCCGCGATCGGTGAAGCGGCCGCGATCGCCGGAATCAGTGGGAGTACGAGCCGGACGGCCGCGTGGAGGTGGGCGTACTCTTCGTCGTTTGCGAACGGCAGATTGATGTGCGTGGACTGGAGATTCCCCCAGCCGTGCCCGCGGCATCCGAAGATGCGATCGTACGCGGCGTAGATCTCGTTGTTCTCGTGCGGCCAGAGGCGCGTCTCCGTATTCGGATCCATCCACGGGTGCATCCCGCCCGGCAGCAGGCAGCATCCCATGCCGGACAGCGCCTCGTTGGCAAGCCGGACATGTCGTTGGAACTCCTCACTCAGGCCGACCAGGGTCGGATGGGGCCGTGCGGTCTTGAACTCGACCACGTGCAGCGCGAGTTCATTGCACCATCCGACGATCGAGCCAGGGCCGTCGGGTTCCGATTCGCAAGCGCCGGCTTGGCCCGTGATGGACTCGAACAAGCGGTCGGCGACGGGGCGGATATCGAGTGTCTCCCGATCGACGATCATGTACTCAAGCTCGACCCCGAAGGCCTGGAACATGCGGATCGGGAACTCGTACTCGCTGCTCATGGTCGTCGCTCACGCATTGGAGGTGGAATTGCCAGAGATCAGGCGCGTGGATCTTCGAATCGGCGCCGGAAGTGCTCCATGATGGCGATGTACAACCCGTCGCCGAGGATTTCATCCTCCACGCCTGCATCGATGTTGGGGTTGTCGTTGATCTCGATGACGATGGCCTTCCCGTTGACGACCTTCAAGTCAACGCCGTAGAGACCGTCGCCGATCAACTCGGCGGCCCGGACCGCGAGCTTCACGACCTCCCTGGGCGCCTCGGGGACGGGAACCGTGCTCCAGCCGCCTTGGTGAATGCCCTCGTCGTCGCGTTTGACGATCTGCCAGTGTCCGCGCGCCATGAGATACCGGCATGCAAAGAGAGCGCGCCCCCCGAGCACGCCGATGCGCCAGTCGAAATCCGTTGGCACGAACTCCTGCGCTATGAGAAGGTCCGATTCGTCGAAGAGCGTGCCGATCCGCCCGGCCAGGTCTTCTTCCGAGTCCACGCGCGTCACCCCCGCTGAGAACGATGAGTCAGGCTGCTTCAGAACACAGGGAAACCCGAGCGAGCGGATGCCTTCTTCGGCATTGTCCTGGGAGAGGATCAGGGTTCGCGGCGTGGCGATCCGATGCCGGGACATGGTCTCGGCGAGGAACACCTTGTTCGTGCACCGCACGATAGATCGGGGATCATCGATCACCACCAGCCCCTCCGCGGCGGCTCGGCGGGCGAATCGGTAGGTATGGTGATTGACGGCCGTCGTCTCGCGGATGAACAGCCCGTCAAACTCCGCGATCCGCCCGTACGAGTCTCGTTCGATGAGCTCGCCGCGGATCCCCAGCTCTTCTCCGGCGGCGATGAAGTTCCGCAGCGCCTCTTCTCCGGAGGGCGGCAACGGATCCTCGGGATTGTGCAGGATCGCCAGGTCATACCTGTACTGGGTCGCGGACTTGTTCCGGCGCGGTGTTCGCTTGAGATATCGCTCGGCCTGCTCGATCACGAACGGTCGGTGCGACTCCGGAACATCGCCGAGGCCGATCGCTCTGACCGATGCCAGCCTCCACTCGCTGTCTTCCTGCTCGAAGCGGGCGCGAAGCAGAGGCGCCGGAAAGGCGTTGAATACCGCCATCGCGAGCCGGTCGTGCCCGGCGGCCATGTTGTGACCGAAGTAAACGGACAGTTCGAAGTCCTGCGACCGGATCCTCCGCAGGCTCGACTGTATGAGTTCGTCGATGTCCTGCGATGCCAGCCGGATCAACGGCGAGAGCTTGAAGTCCTGCATCGCCTCGACCGATGGCAGCGGGCGGTGCCCGCGTGCCTCGGCGAGCAGCGAGACATAGTACCCGCCGGCCTGGTACGCGAACGATCGGCAGAGGTTGAACACCTTTCGCCCCGGCCCGGCCGCGAACGCGGGGTCGGAGAGATACTGATAGGCCGAGACAAGCTCAGTACCCGGGATGTGCAAGGGCCAGCGCTTCGGAGAATCGACCACGAGCAACGGTTTCATGCCTCATCCTCACGACTCGGTGCGGAGCGATCTGTCGGCGGCCGCACCGCGGTGCTGTTCTCGGGATCGGCATGCTCCCGTCCCAACGGCTCGAGCACCAGCATGTTCGCGTCGTAGGTGATGATTCCGAGCATGATGGACGCGATGAGCCGGGCCATCGGCACCGTGTAGTTCCGGCGCGCGAATCCGGGGTTGTTCTCGAGCGGATCCGCGATGTAGCACACTCGACGGACCGGATCGTATCCGTGGAGGATCACGAAGTGCCCCGCGGGCTCGCCGCGGATGTCATCATCATCATCGTTCGGTCCGAACTCCCGGCAGGACTGGTAGAGAAATGTGGATGAGACTCCCGTGAGGATGGGTCGCCCATGCCGGAGGTGGCCAACGATCAGCCGCGAGGTCGCATCCTCGAACCGGACCTCGCCCCCGAGCGCGATGAACTCGAGATACGCCTCCGTTGCTGCACGGAACTTTGGGTTGCCGGCCCCCTTGAAAGCGGCCTGCTGCCTCAGCTTCTCGCTCAATAGCTCCGGATCGCCGGCGCGCTTTCCGCCGCGGAACCAGGTCGGATCGAACAGATTGACATTGAAAGTGGTGATCGATGCGCGATACCCGCGGCGGAGCGCGTGCTCGCCGAGGTTGACCGCGAGGGTGCCGCGCCCCACCCCGGCGTCGTTGAGCGAGCGCACGGTCCGGACGACCTCATCGAGTTCGATGTCGTCTCCCCAATAGCGGTAGACCGCGTGCAGGCAGGTGGGGCCGCATGTCTCATCGTTGGGCTGGCTGTGGATGCCCAAGTCGAGGATGTGCACGCCCTGATTGGGCGTAGGCGGGACCGCAGCGCGGTCGCCTTGCGGATCCGATGGCGAACGCGGGTTGTCGGCTGAAGGTGGCATCGGAACTCTGTCGTTCGGGACACCGGCTGATATCGGGAGTCCGCGGGGACATATGCTGCGTGGTCCGGCGCGTGGAATCGCCCACGCCCGGGGCACGGACTGTATCGCGCTCCGGGCCACGGGAATGCCCAGGGTACGATGCCGGGAGGCTGCCATATGGCACCGATCCACCCGGGAGGCACACGGATGGTCACCGACAGCGCTTCGTCACCCATGCCGCGGCCGGCGGAGGCGGCTTCGGACGCCCCCCCGCGTGTCCGCGGGACCGTGATGGTTCTGCTGGCGTTCGACATCGGCTTCCAGATCGACCTCGACTCGGCCGGTGTCCTGGCCCGGGATTCGACCCGCGACAAGGTCGTCCGGGCCCGGCGCCCCGCCCCCGTCTGGTTCGACTACAAGCCGGCACCCCTTCGGCTCCAGACCGAAGGGGAAGCGGTCAGCGCCGGCGAGCTCCGCTCAGAGCCGCTGGCCGAGGCATTGATCTACGACTTCGGCGGCGCCCTGATCACCTTCCGGCTCCCGCTCGACGCCAGCCTCGCCGATCTGCCGAGCATCGCCTCGGCGTTGTACGACTGCCCCCAGATGCTCGCCGAGGCCCGCGCCCGTATTGAGTCGATCATGTCGTGGATGCGCCCCTCGATCGAGCGACCCGCCTTGAGGGAGATGTACGAGGACTATGTCGTGTTCGCGATCACGCGTCTGGGCGATGAGCCAGCGGGGACTTCGCCGACGCCCAGCGGGGTGCTCGAACGGCACCGTGAGCTGCTGGCCCGCGCCGTCGAGGCCGAGCCAAGCCAGCTCGCGCCCGAGCAGGTCGAGCGTGCGATCGGCGCCAGGATGGCCTACGCGGCCACGGATCTGGCAATCGTCGATTGGAATGCGGCCATCCTCTTTGACTCCGATCCCGACGATGTGCTGGCGGTCCTGAAGCATGCGAATGTCGAGTTGCTCGAACTCCGCGTGCTCGATGAGGAACTGGATGCGCTGCTGGATCATTCCGATGAGACGCTCTCGAAAATCTCCCGCCGGCGGCTCTGGCCGTCGTTCGAAGAAACGCGGATGCTCCGGCGGTTTGCGAGCGTGCAGACGGACGCCGCGGTCATGTTCGAGGGTGTGAACAACGCGATCAAGCTCCTCGGGAATCAGTATCTGGCCCGGCTGTACCGCATGGCCGCCCAGCGAATGGACCTGCCTTCGTGGCAGAGCAGCGTGCAGCGGAAACTCGGCGCGGCCGAGAGCGTCTACCAGAAAATGTCCGATGTGGCCTCCACGCAGCGGCTGGAGGTGCTCGAATGGGTGATCATCGTGCTGATCGCCGTCTCGATCGTGCTCCCGTTCACTGGGATCTACTGATTGCCGGATGCGCCGCCGCGGGGGTGACCGCATGAATCCATTTGTATCGCCTCGAGCGTCGTCTCTGATCTTCGGCGATCGGTCATTCGGGCTGGCGTGGTCCGTTGCGGCGATTTCCGAATGGAAGCCAGCAACCGGCCACGACCATGAGCGCCAGCATCGCCGTGCCTGCGGCGTACACCACACCGCCCCCCACGATGGCGGTGACCCATGCGGAATTGTCGCGCGCCAGCCACTGCCCTGACAGGTCCGCCAGCAGGCCCAAAGATGAGGCGGTGAGGATCGCCCCCGTCAGCGCGTGCGGGAACCGCGTGAGGAGCGCGAGCCCCGCGAGCACGAGCATAATGATCGCCATGCTCGGCGCGTGCGCGTGCAGCGATGCTGCGACGATCTTCCGGTCATTGGGGCGAACATCGATCGAATACGCGATCGATCGCACATCGTCCCAGTACTCGAGCGGAACCCGCGGATAGGCGTCTTGCCCCGTCGCGTTGCGCGCGTGGCAGGAGAGGCACTCGAACGCGATGATCTCCGAGGGCGCATCTTCCCCGAGATCGAGGTTGTCGAAGTCCTGGTCGAGGCGTTGGCCGGCAAGCCACTCGAGCAGGATCGTTCGTTCGCGATCATCGAGCGATTCGGGATGGCCCGAGCGGAGCGACTCGACCAGCGGGGAAGGCGCGTTCACGCCGTGGTACGCGGCCTGGATGTCGTCGATCGTCAGCCCCGCGCGCGAGTCCCGCTGCTCGTAGTGCCACGCCATGTAGACGCCAGACACGAAGTACCCGCCGAGCAGCACGAGCACGAGCACGGTGATACCGGAGCGCACGAGCGGGTGCTGAGCGTGGAGGTGATGCGTCGTTGCGTTGGGCATGGGTGCTTGGCGCTGCTTTCGATCGATGTGGGTGCGTCGGGAGGCGGTCCGCGCGGCGCGGCTTTCCGTTGGTGATCATTCGAGGGCGGAGAAGTCGATCTCGATCGGCCGACCCTCCATGACCGCGCGATGCGCGGAGATGCCGACGACCGTCGCGCGGGCCGCCTCCTCGACGGTGCACGCGGGCGAGGTTCCATTCGTGATCGCCGCGATCCAATCCACGAGCGCGTAGTACTCGGGCGGATGCGGGAGGCCCACGCCCTCTTTGAGCTTGCCCTGCGATGCGAGCTTCGTCGCGTCGGCGATCAGCGTGATCCCCTCGTCATTGTGGAACTGCTGGCGATTGGCGTAGACCTCCCAGCCCTGGGTCGGCGCATCGGCCTCCTTGAACATCCAGCCATGCGTCCACGCGAGCTTGATCGTGGCGTTGGAGCCAAAGAAAACCTCGTGCGTCCCTTCATAGGAACTCGCCAGCGTCGCCTGATACGCCAGCGTGGCGCCGCCGTCGAATTCAAGGTCGAGCGAGACGGTGTCGGGGATCGTCCGCCCGTCGTTGTGCAGCCGAACGCCGCCGCGCCCCGTGACGCGGAGCGGGTACTTGCCGGTGTACCAATGGAACACATCGAACTGCTGAGCCCCCCACTCACCCGGGAGCCCGAGCGAGACCTCCGGATCGAGCTTCCAGTTCACGCGGCTCCACTGGCTCTGATCGCGCGTGGGCGAGACCCATGTGGTCTTCTGATTCGCCTGCGCTCGCATCATCACGAGCTGCCGGACAGAATCGGACCGGAAGAACCCCCACGCCAGCGCGTACACGGGATTGGATCGTCCCTGGAACCCGGCCGCGACCACGCCTCCACTCGCGCGGGCGCCGTCGATGATCGCGCGACAGTCGTCGGGCGTGTGCGCCAGCGGGCACTCGCAGTACACATGCCTGCCCGCGCCGAAGCACGCCTCGGCGATCTCACGATGCGTGTGCGTGGGCGTGGCGATGACAACGCCATCGACCGGGACACCCCCGAGCATGGCCGCGACGCTCGCGTACCCCTGGGCACCTGAGGCGCGGCGGACGCCCGCATCCAGGCGGCGCTCGTCGATGTCGCACACGCTCACGACGCTCACGCCCTCGATCTTCTGCAGTTCGCCGATCAATGATCGCCCCTGTCGCCCGGCGCCCACGACACCGATCCGGAGCCCGCCCGGCGGAGCGACCGATCCAAGGGCGAAACTCGGCATCAGTGCCATGACGGCCAGGCCGCCCGCGGCGGTGGTCAGAAAGTCCCGGCGATTCGGATCGTGGCTCATGCAAATGGGGCCTTCCAGGTGCGAACCCGGCGGGGGTTGGATGGCTCGGAGCGGCCGTGTCCATCAACGGACGAGGGCTCTCGGACCAGTTGATCGTCCGCGAACGACCAGCCGCGTCCCTCGAAGCGCCAGCCGTTCGCTGTGTCATGGAGGAGGGTCGCGTACTCGCTCGGCAACGAGGCGGGCCTGGATCCGAGCACTAGAAGCGCGGTGGACCAGGCGTCCGCGGCCATGGCGGATGGTCCGACGCATGCGGCCTGCCGATCGGATGACGCCGGCTCGCCTGTGCGCGGATCGAGCACATGCTCGACGGGATCCAAAGCGCGCTCTCCGCGACCGCGGGCCGCGGAGAGCGACAACGCGGCGTCGCGGAGCACGGCGACGGGGGCGCGATCGATCGGGCCGAGCCGGACACGCCATCCAGAGAGCTGTGGCGGAGCGCCGATCGCGACGATGCTCGAAGTCCCGCCGTGGATGAGGGCGCTGGTGATTCCGAATTCGCGGAGCGTTGAGACGGCCTCGTCGAGCGCGAGCCCCTTGGCGATCGCGCCGAAGTCCAGCGCCATTTCCGGACGAGAGAACGACACGACCATCCGTTCCTGATCGATCTCGACGCCGTCGAATCCACATGAATGAAGGCACAGCTCGGTCCATGCCCATCTGGCGTCGTCGAGCACCCGCCGACGCACCAGCGCGCCGATGCTCGGATCGAACGCCCCCGAGGAATCCGCGTGGAGCGAGCGGCACGCGAGCAGGAGGTCCATCATGTCATGGTCGACCCGCACGGGGCGTTCATGGGCCTCGCGATTGATCAACGAGACCAGTGAGCCGCGATCGAACACGGAGAGACGGCGGTGCCACTCTTTGATGATGTCCAGCGCCGCCTCGCCGGCGGAGAGCGCATCCGTCGTGCCCAGGTCGGGCTCGGCGTCCGCGATGATCAGTTCGAACCGCGTGCCCATCGCGCACGCGGCCAGCCGGATCGGCCAGTCGGCCCGCACCCCTCCCGCCCGACGGCCGCGCGCCAACGCATCCACCGCTTCCCGGCTGGTTCGGCCTGTGTGCATCGCCAGGAGCGTTGTGCGGGCAGTGTCGGACAAGTTCTCGTTCCACGAATGTGCGCGCAGCCAGGCGGCGATAGGGCTCCATGGCAATCGGTTTCACAGTCAGCCGACCCGTGAGGCCCGAAGCGTCTCCGGGTCGAACCGATAGGCGTGCCCATCCCAGATCGAGCGGGTGGCCAGATCCACGGCCACCATGACCTTGCTGGCCAGGTCCACATTGCTCGCCGCAGGCTCGCGCGAACGGACGCACTCGATCCAGTTCAGGCGCAATTGATCCTGGTCGTTGCCGATGTCCGGGCAGTCGACCTGGCGCGGCTCCATCTCGTCGGCGTAGATCCGCTCCGGGCGGAGCACGCAGTGACGGCCGCCGAGGTACATGTTCGCCCGGTGCCCGCGCACGAGCGTCTCCAGCCCGACTTCGTTGGCGGTGGAACCGGCGATCACCATGGTGTGCCCGTCTTCCCACACGATCGTCAGGTTGACCTGGTCGTGATTCTCCATCTTCTTGTCGACGACATGATTGCCGGTCGCGACCACTCGCACGGGCCATCCTGAGTTCGTCGCGTAGATCAGCGGGGTCATGACATGGACCAGCAGGTCTCCGATGATCCCGGTCGAGAAGTCCTTGTATCGGCGCCAGCGGGCGTACACGAGCGGATCCCAGGCCCGCGGGCCGAGGTCCCCGCACCAGGTGTCCCAGTCCAGATTCTCACCCGGCTTCCAGTTGTCATCGAGCCCGTAGTAGTTCCACTCGCCATCGTACGAGTTGCGGCAGTACGAGGTCTGGCTCCAGACGAGCGGGCCGATCTCGCCCTTGCCGATCAGTGCCCGCGCCTCCTGGTACTTCGGAAGCATGATCATCTGCGTGCCGACCTGGAAGATGCGGTCGGGATACTTCAGGACGGTGTCGCGCAGATCCATCCCCGGCCCGAGGCGGAGCGTCATCGGCTTCTCGCAGTACACATCTTTGCCGGCGACCAGCGCATCAATGGCGTGCTGTGCGTGCCAGTGCTCGGTCGTCGCCACGAGCACTCCGTGAACATCGGGGCGGGCGATCAGATCGCGATAGTCGCGCGTCGCCGTGACCTCGATGCCCTGTTCCTGCTCGCAGACTCGCTTCGCGTGCGCCGACTTCAGGTCGTTCACATCCGCCACGCCAATGATCTGGGCGTTGCACCGGCCCTGCTTCGTCAGGTTCATGATGGCGTGGCAGTGCCCCGTGCCCATGCCGCCCACGCCGATGACGGCGATCCGGACCGGCTCGTCCGGCCCGGGAGGACTGATCCGTCCCGCCTTGACCAGCGGCGCCACCCGACGCTCGGCCTTCGCGGGGCGGGCGCTGCCGAGCAGCGCCGCGGCACCCGCCATCGCCGCGGTGCTCGCGAGGAACGACCGGCGGGATCGGTCGATGCCCTGCGGGGGCGTGGATCGATCGGCCGCGGAATTGTCGTGGTCACTGGAATTCGACATGCGATACTCCTCTGGCTCCGCTGACTCTTCGGGCATCCCCGCGATGGCGCGCGAGCGCGGCGGGTTCGGCAACGCCCGGCGGGTTCGGCAACGCCCGACACCCGAACCGGCACGCCCCGCGGGGGATGGGGATCCGTCCGCGCGAACCGGTTCAGAGTACCATGGGTGCGGCGGCTCGCAAGATCAAACCCCGGACGCCCCGCCCGGAGAGCGACCATGAATGGTCAACGGATCGAACCCCGCCCGCGACTCGGTGTGTGCTCGTGGTCGCTCGAACCTCGGTCGCCCGAGGCGCTGTTCGAGCGGGTGCGATCGATCGGGCTCCGCGGCGTGCAACTGGCCCTGGCCCCGCTACGAGATGGGGCATGGTCCATCGATGCGGTCGTCCGATCCGCCCGCGAGCACGGCATCGACATCATTTCCGGAATGATGCAGACAATCGGCGAGGATTACTCGACGATCGACCGGATCCGCGAGACCGGCGGGTTGAGACCAGACGAGCACTGGAACGCCAATCTCGCCAATGCCAACCGTGATGCGGCCGTCGCGCGTGAGCTGGGCATATCCCTCGTCACTTTCCATGCGGGGTTCATTCCGGCCCAAGCGACCGATCCGCTCCATGAGGCGATGGTGGAACGCATCGCGGGCATCGCCGCAGTGTTCGGCGAGCACGGTGTCCGCATCGCGTTAGAGACGGGGCAAGAGGCCGCGGAGACCCTGCGAGCGATGCTGGACCTGCCCGCGCTTGCAGCACATTCGGTCGGTGTGAATTTTGACCCGGCCAACATGATCTTGTACGGGGCGGGCAATCCGGTCTCAGCGCTCCGCCGCCTGCGGCGCCACACGGTCCAGGTGCACATCAAGGATGCCATCGAGTCGCCGAGCCCCGGGGCCCAGTGGGGCTCGGAGGTCCCCGTGGGACGAGGGGATGTCGACTGGGCGGCGTTCTTCGCGGCTCTTGACGACGGTCCCGCGGTCAACGCGGTCATCGAGCGGGAGGCAGGTCGCCAGCGAGTCCATGACATCCGAACCGCGGCCGGGCTCGCCAGGGTCTACGGGTACGCGCCATGAGTGCCAAACGCGCGCCGCACATCCGCCGCCCGCCGATCGGTGTTGGAATCATCGGATTTGGGTTCATGGGACGAACGCACGCGGGGGTGTACCACTCGATGGCGCCGCGGTGCCACATCGTCGGGATCGCCGATCGCGTCAGACCCACACTCGAGCGGGCGGGGAATATCCGAACCGAGGGGACACCGCTCGACCTCTCAGGCATCGTCCACCACGCCGATGCCACGGCCCTTCTGGCCGATGCTCGGATCGACTTGGTGAGCGTCTGCACGCCCACGGACACGCATGTGGACATCGCGATCGCGGCACTCGATGCGGGCAAGCATGTGCTGATTGAGAAGCCGGTGGCGGCGACCACGCCGGAGGTGGAGCGGCTCGCCGAGCGGGCGAGGAACGCTCGAACGCTGTGTATGCCCGCGATGTGCCTCCGTTTCTGGGCCGAGTGGGCGCTCCTGGTCGATGCGATTGTGGAACGCCCTTTCGGGAAGCTGCTCAGCCTGACGATCGAGCGGCTCTCGCCGCCTCCGGGCTGGAGTGAGGACTTCTACCGTGATGATGCCCGGACCGGTGGCATGATCACCGATCTGCACATCCACGACTCCGACCTCCTGATGCACGCCCTGGGTATGCCCGCCGCGGTTTCGACCACGGGGAACGCACATCACCTGAGCACCGCGTATGTGTTCGAGGGGCGCCATGCGATGGCCCATGTGACCGCCGAGGCGGCGTGGGATCTTCCGTCCACGGCCGAGTTTCGTATGGCGTTTCGCGCGGTGTTCGAGCGTGGGATGATGGAGCACGATTCGCGGCGCGGAACCGGGATTGAACTGCACGCGGACGGCGCGGTCGGGCATCCGACGCCCGGCAATGACCTTCCACCCGATGGCTACGCGGGCGAGATCCGGGCGTTGGTCGAGTCGATCGAGCGTGGCGAACCGTCGCCTGTCTCGATGGACGATGCGGTCCGCGTGGCGCGGGTGCTGGACGCCGAGCGCGCCAGCCTCGAGCGTGGGGGAGCGATCGTGCGAGTGGCTCGGTAGCGCGTGCATCCGAGTCGGCCGCGACGCGAGACTCGAGAGGGCTCATTGGCCGGCAGGCGGCTCGCCCGCGGATGGCTCCGAGCCCGTGCGTTCGAACCGACCACGCTTCGGGTAGAACACCACCAGCGCCACCAGGCACGCGATGGCCATCCACATGGGCACGCCGAAGAGCTTGTCGTAGTGGGTGATCGTCTCGGCCTCGCCCGCCGCGTTCGTGATCTCCTCGGTGGCCCAGCGTCCTACGATGCTCGTGGAGAACCAGCTCCCCACGATGATGCCGATTCCGACGAAGACCAGGTTGTACAGGTTCTGGGCGCTGGCACGGATGTCGGGCGTGGTCTCCTCATCGACGACCATGAACGCGACAAAGATGAAGCAACCGAAACAGAACCCATGCATGGTGATGCCGGCGATGGCGATGACGATCTCCGGAATGCCCGCGAACCCCGCGATCGTGTCCATCTGGCCGAACAGGAGCATGCGCACCGCGTAGGCGGTGATGCCCATGGCGAGCAATGCCTTGCGGCTGATCTTCTTCGCGAACAAGGGGATACAGGCGATAACGGCGACCTCGGCCATCTGCCCGATGGTCATGAGCCCTCCACCGCCGACTCCGAACACCGCATTGATTGCGTCGGCGATGTCGCTTCCGCCCGCACGATTCTGCACGCCCGTGAGGAACGAGGAGGCGTGGACGAAGTAGAGCTGGTGGATGATCGAGATGGGCACCGAGAGGAGGAACAGCGTGACCAGCGGCTGCAGGCGGATCTCCTTGATGGCCCGCAGTGTCGCGTTCTTCTCCGCCGCGTCGCGCGCGGGCGGGGTGCGGGGGAGCGTGAAGCAGTACAGCCCCATGGCGACACCGAGGATCGCGCTGAGCCGGAACGCATCGGCTCGGCCCGCATCCTGTGCCGCCTTGATGACCGCTTCGGTCTCACCGCTCGGTGTGTGGTTGAAATACAGCCACTGCCCCACGGCGATGCCCGCCAGGATCCAGCCGACCGTGCCCCAGAGCCGCACCTTGCCAAAGTCCTTGTCCCTGTCCGGGAGATGGTGGAACGACAGCGAATTGGTCAACGCCAGCGTCGGCGCATAGACCAACCCGTACAGGATGGAAACCAGCAGGAACGGCCAGAACGCATCGATCCACGAGAGCGCAAACACCAGCACAGCGCCAGCCAGATGGCTCACGCCCAGAAACTTCTCCGTCGAGAAGTGCCGGTCCGCGACCTGCCCGGCGATGAACGGCCCGATGATCGCACCGAGCGCTCCGGCGGCGAGGATGCTCCCGACCTGATCGAGGTTGAAGCCGCGGTGTCCGAGCAGGAACGGATACAGGATCGGCAGCCATGATCCCCAGATCGCGAACTGCAGCAGCATCATCACCGACAACCGCGTCTTCAGAAACGCCGGCACCTGATCGGAGACCTCGCTCATCGCGCCACCTCACCGCTTTCTCCGCCCCCCTCCTCGACATAGTCAGATCGCCCGGTCGCGAACCGAGGCCGGACTCGTCTCCGAGCGGGCCGTCGCTCAGACTACCGCCCCGATGACGGGCGTGACAACGCCAAGTAGCATGCTCCTGATCCGCCGTACACCGACACCCCGGGTCCAACGGAGCCGCCATGCCCCACGACGCCCACGCGCCCCGCTCGCCACGCCCGCTCACCCTCTTCACCGGCCAGTGGGCCGACCTCCCGCTCGCCCGGCTCGCCGAGATGGCCGCCGGCTGGGGGTACGACGGGCTCGAACTCGCCTGCTGGGGCGATCACTTCGAGGTGGACCGCGCCCTGAGCGAAGACGGGTACTGCCAGTCCCGCCACGACCTGCTCGCCGCCCACGGGCTCCGCTGCTTCGCGATCTCCAATCACCTCGTGGGGCAGGCGGTATGCGATCCCATCGACCACCGCCACCGCGCCATCCTCCCCGAGCGAGTCTGGGGCGATGCCGACCCCGAGGGCGTCCGCCAGCGCGCTGCGCAGGAACTTGTCGACACCGCCGCGGCCGCGGCGCGCCTCGGCGTCAACACCGTCAACGGCTTCACCGGCTCATCGATCTGGCACAAGCTCTACTTCTTCCCCCCCACTTCCGCCGAAGAGATCGACGCCGGCTACACCGACTTCGCCGAGCGCTTCACCCCCATCTTCGACGCCTTCCAGGCCCACGCCGTCCGCTTCGCGCTCGAGGTCCACCCGACCGAGATCGCCTACGACATCCACACCACCGAACGCGCCCTCGCCGCCGTGAAGCACCACCCGGCCTTTGGATTCAACTTCGATCCCTCCCACCTCATCTGGCAGGGCATCGACCCGGCGAAGTTCATTCACCGATTTGCCGACCGCATCTTCCATGTCCACATCAAGGACGCGGCGACCACGCTCGATGGCGAGTCATCCATCCTCGCGTCGCATCTGGCGTTCGGGCATCCGAGTCGCGGCTGGGACTTCCGTTCCCCGGGGCGCGGCAGCATCGACTTCGAGGCCATCATCCGCGCCCTGCATCACATCAAGTACTCCGGCCCGCTCAGCGTCGAATGGGAAGACTCGGCCATGCACCGCGAGCACGGCGCCGCCGAGGCCGCCTCGTTCGTCCGCTCCATCGACTTTCCCCCGAACGACAGCACGGCCTTCGACGCCGCGTTCGATGCCGACACCCGGAGCCCGCGGCAATGACTAGCACACCTGACCACCACCCTCCCCTCCGCTACGCCCTCATCGGCGGCGGCACCGATTCCTTCATCGGCGCGGTCCACCGCAAAGCCGCCTCGCTCGACGGTCAGGCCATCCTAACCGCCGGCGCGCTCTCCTCCACCCCAGAAAAATCCATCGCCTCCGCGCAGCAGCTCGGTATCCCCGCCGACCGCGCGTACCCCGACTGGCAAACCCTGCTCGAGTGCGAAGCCGCGCTCCCCGCCGACCAGCGCATCCACTTCCTCTCCATCGTCACGCCGAACCACCTGCACTATCCCATCGCGAAGGCCGCGCTCTCCGCCGGGTTCCACATCATCTGCGACAAGCCGTTCACGCACACGAGCGCCCAGGCCGCCGAACTCCGCGATCTCGCCGATGCGAACGACCTCATCTGCTGCGTCTCGTACAACTACACCGGCTATCCGATGGTCCGCCAGGCCGCGGAGATGGTGGCCAGCGGCCAGCTCGGCACCATCCGCAAGGTCATCGCCGAATATCTCCAGGGCTGGCTCACCACGCCCGTCGAAGCCACCGGCATGAAGCAGGCCGCGTGGCGCACCGACCCCGCCCGCGCGGGGCTCGGCGGCGCGCTGGGCGACATCGGCACCCACGCCGAGAACCTCATGGCGTTCATCACCGGGCTCCGCATCACCGAACTCGCCGCCGATTGCACCGCCTTCGTGCCGGGCCGCCAACTCGACGACGACGCGACCATCCTCCTCCGCTTCAACAACGGCGCGAAAGGCTCGCTCACCTGCTCGCAGATCGCCACCGGCGAGGGCAACAACCAATCCCTCCGCGTCTATGGCGACAAAGGCTCGCTCATCTGGAAACAGGAAGACCCCGAGCAGCTCCTCTTCCTCCCCCTCGACGCCCAACCCCGCACCTACACCCGAGGCGGCCCCGGCACCGGCCAACGCGCCGCCCACGCCACCCGCATCCCGCAGGGCCACCCGGAAGGTTTCCTCGAAGCCTTCGCCAACATCTACCTCGGCGCGATCGAATCCATCCGCGCCAAACAGAACAACAATGCCCCCGGCCCGCTCGCCGCCGAGATCCCTACCGCCGAACACGGCCGCCGCGGCGTGCGCTTCATCGAAGCGGCCGTGCAATCCAGCGCCAACAACGCGGTGTGGGTCGCGCTCGACGACTGAACTGCTTCAAGCAAGCCACTGCCGATCGTGTTATGGGGCGAACCGCTCCCAATCGTGCGTGATTTCGTGCCGTCGGCCGCACAATCCCCTCCGGCTCCTTATCCGCCTGCGGTACAGTGATCCCGCAGACGGATGCACAGCCGTCGCCGCACCGCGCCGAGGAGTTCAGAAAAGATGCCGCGATCACCCTCGTTCATCGTCGCAGCCATCGCTGCGGGCTGGGCCGCCGCCACCGCCTCAGCGCAGGTCTACGACTTCTCATTCACCCCCGCCGCCAGCGGGCTCGCCGGCACCGCCAACTTCGGCGCTTCCACCAGCGGCACCCTCATCGGAGACTGGGACGAGACCAACAACCCCGGTGGCACACGCACCAAGCCCGGGGCTTTCGGCCCGTTCGGATCACTCGAAAACCTCCCCGTCCCGGTGAGCCTCGGCACCGACATCGGCGGCAACATCAACACCCAGACCACCGGCGGTTTCCGCGCCAGCCTCGATACGGCCCTCGGTTCCATCCAGATCAGCGACTACTCTGCCGACTTCCTCTCTTCTGGACCCATCTCCCTCCCCGCGACCATCTCCCTGCTCTTCGACACATTCCGCACACGCAGTCCCGACTCGCTCTACATCGGCGGCTTCCCGCTCGAGATCCCGTTTGGCTCGCTCGACCTCACGACCCTCAGCGCGAACCAGAACGCCCCCGCCGCACTCGGCACACTCGATCCGCTCGGGGGCAACGCCTACGCGTTCAACGCGATCGTCCCCGTCGAACTCAATGCTTCATTCTCCTTCCTTGGCGATCCGCTCACGCTCGACGCGATCCCCCTCGCCATCGCCATCACCGGCCAGCTGACGCTCGATGGTGATTCCGCATCGCTGAGCAGCCTCACCCCGATCGGCTTCGCGCAGTCCTTCGAACCTGGGACCGCCCTCCCCCAGTTCCCCCTCCCACTCCCGACCATCCTCCCGCCGGGCGGCACCGCCGGCCTGCTGTTCGACCTCACCCTCAACAACATCAGCGCGGAGCTCGACACCACCTTCGCCGCCAGCGCGACGGGCGTGCTCGTACCGTCGCCGGCGCCGGTGGCGATGTTCGGAGTCGCACTGATCGGCGCTTCCACCCGCCGACGCTCCCCGGTGCGCTGAGCCGGCGCGCACGCCTGCGTCCGGAGCGTTACCCGTGCTCGTGTCCGGGCGTCGCCCGAGGCTCCCCGCCGTCGGACCGCCGGGAATCGGCATCCTGCGTCGCGTTCGGGTCCACCATCAGCGGCAGTTCCTTGCTGGTGAACGCCTGGCCCGCCTGCCACTTGGCCAGCATCGCATCCTGAAGTTCCTTGGCCCGTGGGCCGAGCATCAATGCGATGATCACATCCCGAACCCGAACATTCCGCTCGTCCAGCGCGTGGTGTGGCATGTTCAGCGGCGCCAGCACGCCGAACCCCAGACCCAGGTGCAAAAGGGTCCAGGCGGTGATCTCCGGAGTAAACGCCTTGGAAACGAATCCGTCGTTCTGCGCCCGCCTGACCTCATCGGACATGAACGAATGCAGCCGCGCCACATGGCGCTGCAAGGCGGCAAGGATGTCCGGATCCTGAATTTCCATCATCGCCTGGATGATCACCCGGTAGATCCCCCGCCCTCGCGAGAGCACCGTCGGGTTCGCGCCGATCAGGCGGCGGAGCCGCTGGGCCCGATCTCGAGCCGAGCGCAAGGCTCGATCCCATTCATCCAGCGTTCGCTCGGAGGTCCGATCGATCACCGCGATGAACAATTCCTTCTTGGATCGGAAGTGCCGATAAATAATCGGTTCTGTGACTCCTGCGGCCTTTGAGAGCTCCGCTGTGGTCGCGCCCGCGTACCCCTTCTCGGCGAAGAGATTGATCGCCGTGTTCAGCAACTGCTCACGGCGTTGGGCGGCGGGGAGTCGGGTCATCGTGGCGCGTGCTCCGTGACTGTCCTGCAACAATGAGGCATGTACGTCCGCTGCAACGCCCGACGGGCGACTCCCGACCATGCGCCGGAGAAGCGATGACGGTTATCGGTAAATCTACACTAACTTCTGTGGGTGGCAACGGGAGACCCTCGGCCCGACGCCCGGAACCCCCAGACCGGTGGGGAATCGGGTCATTCCCCATTCGACTCCCTGCCCGCACTCCTCAATCCAGCCTCGTCCGTGGGGCGGCGACACTCTGGGAGCGGACACGGGTCGTAACCGGCCCTCCCACCAGGGCGGCACGACAGCAACCGACGGGCGATCAGCCAGACCGCGCGAGGCGGCGCGTGCCATCGACAGGCGTCCAACGCATACTGGCTGCAGGTCGGCACGAACCGGCAGTGCATCCCCATCACCGGCGAGAGCGTCAATCGGTAGATCCGGACGAGCCCAACCAATGGGAGGTTCAGGATCGTGAATCTGGATGGCTTCGGAGCATCGGGCGGCGCGGGGACAGGGATGATCCTGTTGGGGCCTGTCGATTGGTCCAAGTCATCGCTCACTCGATCCCCTGCCCGGTCGTGGAGCCCGGGAGGGCGCCACCGGCCGATCGATCGCGCTTGGATCGCCAAGAGGCGGCCAGCCAATCCCAGGCCGACCCCAGCCAGTTCTGGTATCGGCCCACCGATGCCGGATTGTGCGCCCGCACCGTCACGATCAGGTCAAATCCCGCGGGCATGTTCGGTCGGATCACGCGGAACGCCTCACGGACGCGTCGCTTGATCGCGTTCCGTACGACCGCGGGGCCGGCCCGGCGCCCGATCGAGAGACCGAGGCGAGCGTGCGGGAGCCCATTCGGACGCGCGTACACCGTGATAGGCCCACGCGTGGTCCGGACCCGATCGGCGAACACGCCTTGGTATTCGCGATCCCGCGACAGACGGTGTCGGCGACGGAAGTGAAGCGGCTCGGTCACGGACGGATGCTAGCGTCCGTGGGGGCGACAGCGATGGAATCCGAATCAGCAAAGTCCAGCCCCACCACGATCGCGCGATGGTCGGACCCGAACGCCTCGAGCACCCGGGAGTTGCGGGGCTTCAGGCCCCCGTTCACAAAGGCGTGGTCGATCCGGAACCCGAGTGACTCGGGCACGAGCCGGGTGTGGGCGGGCCAAGTGTCGCCACGGAGCACGCCGACGCTGGCGTGGACATCGCGCAGCCCAGCGCTGCGGATCTGAGCGTGCATCCGGCTGCGGGGCGTTGAATTGAAATCGCCCATCAGCAGGACCGGAACGGCGCTCGCATCCGCAAGCCGATCTTCGGCGATGGCGTCAACGAGCCCCCGGACCTGCAGGCCCTGCGCGGCCGTGTTCGTGGGACCCATCGGGGAGATGAGATGGATGTTCTGAATGAGCACCCTCCGCCCGTGAACATCGAGCCGGACACGGAGTTGGAGGTCGGAGGCATCGCGGAACGGGTGGGTTCCGGGATCGTGGTCCGGGGCGACAAATCGCACCGACTCCGGTTCGTCGACGAGCGGGAATCGCGACATGACGCACTGCCCGTAGAGCGGACCCTGGTCGAGGTGTGCGAAGTGCGGATGCGAGTCGATTAGGAGTTCGTGGATCCTGCGTGCGGTCGAGCGAGACGCTTCTTGCAGGAGCACCACATCTGCATCGTGTCGCTTCACGGCCTCCGCCAGCGGCGCGATCTCCCCGTTGCCGCGAAAGGTGTTGTGTGAGAGCACGATCAAGTCCGGTCGCTCGGGCTTGGATTGGCCCGCGGACGCCGCCGGGACCACAACGCCGGCGCGGCCGCGTGTCGCGCCATCGCCGATCGTCCGTGCGATCCACCATGACTCAGGGCCAAGAGCGAACAAGGCCACCGGCGCGAGCACGAACACCGAAAGGCGCCACTGCCGCAGCGCCAACGCCACTCCGACCAACCCGAGCACGCCAAGGCCGATCTGGAACGAGAGCGTCCGAATGGCAAAGGCCACGAAGTGCGCGCCCTCCAGCGCGAGCCCGCCGCGCGCGCTCATTCCGGGCCAAACCCACGCTGCGCTGATGGTCACGACGAGCCCGAATGCCAAGAGCCACATCGTCGTGCGCGCCCAGCGCAACAGTTCACCCATCCCCTTTCGAGCCCACGCCCAGTGAGCGTACGGGTGGGGCGTGCTGTCCGGGCAGGGGGAAGGCGGCGGCGTCTGGAGTTGTGTGCGGTTCATCCGGCCCGTCCTACGCCTTTCGGTCGGGCCAGGTTCGCACCCGGCCGGACCGAACATCGGCAGGGCGTCAAGACGAAGCCAGCGCTTCCTGGTACCGGCGCATGAGCCGCTCACGGGTGATCAGTCCGATCACCCGACCGGCCCCCGTCGGGTCGGGCTCGATCATGGCCAGCGACGCGACATCGTGCTTTGAGAACTTTTCCAGCACGATGTCCAGCCCTTCTTCAGGGTGGACCGTGGGCAGGTCGGACCGCAGGAGTTCTTCCACGAGCAGGTATGGGATCGCCTCCCGCTCGATCAGCGCGGTCCGGAGGTCTTGAGCGGTGACCAGCCCGAGGTATCTGCCCTCATCCGACACCACGACGAAGTCGACGATCCGGTACGCATCGCGAAGCTCGAGCAGCTTCGACAGCGGCTCTTGCGGCCTGACGGACACATGGGGCACGGGGTTGATGTCGCGCGCGGTGAGCCGGCGCAGCAGCGTGAGGTCCGCCGCGGTGCCCACGAGCACGCCTCGTCTCCGGAGCTTGAGCGAATAGATCGAATCCCTCATGAGCAACTGAGCAACCAGCGTCGCGATGACCGCCGCCAGCATGATGGGAAGCAGTACAAAGACATTGCGGGTGAGTTCGAAGAGGATGAGGATCGCCGTGAGCGGCGCGTGTGTGGTGCCGGCCACCACCGCGGCCATGCCCACCAGCGCGTAGGCGGCTGGCGAGCCGCCGGGGGGGATGAGACCTATGCGTTCGAGCGCCACTCCGACAAGCGCGCCCGTGGTCGCGCCGAGGAACAGCGACGGCGCGAATACGCCGCCCGATCCACCGGACCCGAGCGTCAGGCAGGTGCCGATCGCCTTGAACGCGACCAGCAGCGCCAGCATGAACAGCGTTGTGGACACGAAGATCCCAGCCGCATGGTGCTCTTCGAGCAGCTTCGCGTGCGCCTCGACCAGTTCGGGAGAGTGAGGCGACGCGACGGCCGCCAGCTCGCCCGCATCGTGCGGGAGGAACGAGAGCGGATCCAGCAGCGATGTGATGGTCGCGTACCCGTTGCCGAAGAAATTCGGAACGCGTGAGCTCGCATCTCCCGCCGGGGCGAGCAGCAGGAACACGATCCCGAGCGTGCCGAGCAGCAGCGCGCCGGTGATCGGCTTCACGATCGGGTGAATCCGGATCCGCTCGTACAGGTCTTCGGAGAAGTACAACATCCTGATGAATCCGACCGCGACCACGCCGCACACCAGGCCGAGCACGATGTAGAGAGGGAGTTCGGGGAAGGTGAACTGGAGGGCACCGAGATCGGCCGAGACGGCAAAGATCGCCTGGTTCTTCCCGAGCACGGCCTGGGTGGTCGCGGTGGAGAACACCGAGGCGACGATGATCGGCGTGAAGGTCTTGAGCGAGAAGTCGCGCAGCAGGATCTCGAGCACGAAGAAGACTCCCGCGATCGGCGCGTTGAACACCGACGCGATCCCTGCGGCCGCGCCGCATCCAAGCAGCGTTGCGACCTGCTCTCGCGGGATATTCAGCCACTGGGCGATGCCCGAGCCGATCGCCGAACCGATCTGGACGATGGGGCCCTCGGCGCCCGCCGACCCACCTGATCCGATGGTGCACACGGATGCGATCGACTTCACGAACGCCACCCGGGGGCGGATCCGCCCCTTCTTGCGGTACAGCGCATCCATGACCTCGGGCACCCCGTGCCCACGGGCCTCGGGCGCGAAGAAGTGCACGAGCAGCCCAGTGCACAGCGCCCCGACCATCGGGATCAGCGGGAGCGCCCAGAGCGGAAGGTCGCGCTGAAACGCGAATCCCTGGTGCTCCGTCCAGTCCAGCAGCCACTTGAACCCGATGGCGCCGTACGCCGTGATCACACCGATCCCCGCCCCGAGCGCGACGAGGTACCAGTCACGGCGCAGCCCGAGACGCCGGCCGGCGGCAAGGGCTGCGATCCAGATGGCGCGGAAACGATGGATCACGGGGGCGATGGTACCCCACGCTCAGGGCCCCGCTTGGACGCCCGGCGACATTCTCCGTGCGAGCCGGGGCATCCATCGTGGAGCGAGTGCGGGCGGCCTACGGGGTGCGGCCCGCTGCGCCATAGCCCCCACCCGCTCTGTCCGGAGAACTCGCGCCCGGAGACGGACGCATCGGGCGTGTCGACTCTGCCGGCACGGGCTCCCGGGAGAGCATCGAATCCAGCATCGTTCCGATCAGCGCGGTGACCTGCGCATCGGCCGAGCCTCCCGATCCGCCTGCGCCCACCCCGGCACTCCCATCCGGGGCGGGCTGCGAAGTGACCATCACCCGCGGGGTGATGTTGATCCCGGATTCGCCGACGATCCGCATCAGTTCCATCAGGGCCGCGTTCGCGGGGCCGATCTGCGTTGCGATCATCCGGTACGCCTCGGCCTCGGCCTCGGCCTTGATCAGCGTCGCTTCCGCCTCAGCGCCCGCCTCGATCACCCGCCGCTGCTTCTGCTCCTGGGCGATCTTCACCTCGTACGTCGCGGTCGCGAGCCGGCGCTCCTCCTCGGCCTCCTGCTCCGTTCGAGTCAATTCCTTCTTCTGCTCCGCCGCCCGCTGCTGCTCTCGGAAGGTCTCCTGCTCCTGGAGCGCGATCTCACGGTCCGTCTGCGTCTTCAGCAGCGCCTGCCACCGCTCCGAGTCGTCGCCAAGGTCGTTGATCCGCACCGCCGAGATTGTCACGCCGTACTGCCGCATCTCCTTCGCGAGCATCTCCGTCGAGCGGACCTCCTGCTGCGAGCGCTGCTGAACATAGTCCAGCGCCTTCACATCCTGCGCGTTGTTCCGGAAGATCGCACGGACCGCCGATTGCAGGATGTCCCGGAGGCCTTCGCGGTCGTCCCGGAGCCGCGCCACGACGATCGGCGCATCGTCCGGCTCGATCTTGTACACCACACGCACATCCACCGGGAACTCGAATCCGTCGGAGGTCCGCTCGGTGATCTCCCGCTCCATGCCATCGCCGGAACGCGACTTTGTGAACTCGATGATGGACTCCTTCGTGGAGATCAGCGTCACCTCGTACGCGTTCGTGTTCAGGTAATACTCGCCCGGATTCAATGGAGTCCGCCTGATCCCGCGTTCTCCCTGGTTCACGAGCCGCTCGGAGCCAGCTTCCACAGCGCCGGCAGCGCCCGGCGTCGCGCCGACTCCGATGTTGGACTTGATCACGCCCACGGTCGCCTGCGGCACATTCGTGACCTCGACCTCCTGCACCTGGAATAGTCGTGGATTGATGCGCCACTTGCCGGGTGTGAGCACCGACGCCTGCGGGCCCTTGTAACCGCCGCCCATGCCCAGGAAGTAGGTCGCGTCGAGCATCCGCCCCCGCAGTTCGTCGTCCCATTCGGGCGCGTACACCTGTCCGTCGCGCAGCGGCTGCCCATCAAGGGCTGTCAGCAGCCCGACCTTGCCCTTCTCGATCGTCAGCACGGGCGCCGACTCGATGTCAAAAATCCCGGGCCAATACCCGAAGTGCCACCCCGGTGCGAGGATCTCAGCCTGCGGGCCCATCTCGCCCTCGGTCGCGATGATCTTGCCTGGTGGGAGGGATGGGCCGAACGCGTTGCGGATCACCACGCCAACGCTCTGCTCGCCCACATAACGCACAGACGAGAGCGCGACCCCGAGCCCCAGAGCCAGCAGCGCGCACACGACGAGCGCAATGCGAAAATCCTGGCGTCCCGTCCGCGGGATCGCTGTCGCGATCAGGCCCGCGACGAGCAGTCCGAGAAGCACCGAGATCCATCCCATTCGGATACCTCCATCGAGTTCGGCTCGACTGCCTCCGCAAACCAGGGCTGCGCAGCCATACCCCATCAACACACAGGCAATTCTACGCGATTCCGCACCCGGGGTGCACTGAATGCACTGCTCTGACATCGAGCGCACCGCACTCCGACGAGCAACACTGAAAGCAATCCGCCAGCGGTTGTTCGGAAAGCCGGGAGCGCCCTTCCGAGGTGATTACTTCACCCCATCCTTCTCGCCCACCATCTTGATCATGTCCACGCACCGTGAGGCGTACCCCCACTCGTTGTCGTACCACGAGACGATCTTGAAGAAGTTCGCGTTCAGCTCGATTCCCGCCTTTGAGTCGTAGATCGAGGATGCGGGATGGGTGATGAAGTCCGACGAGACGACCTCTTCGTCTGTGTACTCCAGCACGCCGCGCATCGGTCCCTCGGCCGCCGCGCGCATCGCCGCGTTGATGTCCGCGAGCGAAGTCGGCTTCTCGGTCTTGAAGGTCAGGTCCACCGCCGACACATCCACGGTCGGCACCCGGAACGCCATGCCGGTCAGCCGGCCCTTCAGGGCCGGGATGCACAGCGTGACGGCCTTGGCCGCACCCGTGCTCGCCGGGATGATGTTCGCGTACGCGTTCCGCCCGCCGCGCCAGTCCTTCTTCGAAGGGCCATCCTGTGTCGGCTGGGTGGCCGTCGCGGCGTGAACCGTGGTCATCAGTCCCTCGGCGAGCCCGAACTCGTCGTTGATCACTTTCGCAACCGGGGCGAGGCAGTTGGTCGTGCAGGATGCGTTGGAGACCACCGTGTGCTTCGCGGGGTCGTACACCTCGTGGTTGACCTTGTAGCAGATCGTCGGGACTTCGTCGGGAGTCTTTGTCGGGGCGGAGATCAAAACTCGCTTCGCGCCGCCAGCGATGTGCTTGGACGCGTCGGCCGCGGCGGTGAACAGCCCAGTCGACTCGAGCACATACTCCACCCCCAGTTCACCCCACGGGATCGCCCCCGGGTCGCGCTCGGAGAAGCACTTGGTCGTTTTGCCGTCCACGGTGAACGATCCCTCGCTGGCGACCACCGAACGGTTCAGCCGACCGTGGGCCGTGTCGTACTTCAGCAGGTACGCGAGGTTGTCTGACGGAACGAGGTCGTTGACCGCAGTGATTTCCAACCCCTGCTCGAGCCCCGCCCGATAGAACAACCGTCCAATGCGACCGAACCCATTGATGCCCACGCGAATCGCCATCGTCGGCGTCCTTTCTTGCTGACTCTCCGGGCGGGACGACTGACGCCGCCCATCCGTCGGTTTGGATTGCCAGCGCCGGTCCTCCGGCGCACCGGCACGACCCCGATCTGGGGCACGCCGATCGGCGATGCTATGGGGCCCGCCTCGATCGGTCACCCCCGGCTCCGGGCGGGCGGGCAAACCGGACCACGCCCCGGCCCACGCCAACCTGCCTGCGACGCGGCCGCGACGCTTCAGCCACCCGCCCATCGGGCCGATCCACCCATGTCCGGTCCAGAGCGGAGGATACGGCATGCGTCCGCCCAAGCATCCACACACCTCACAGGCGCTGCGCCACCTGCGCAATTGCACCTTCGTCGCGATGGGCGTCTTCGTGGTCGCGCTGCTCGCCCAGACCGGCGTGTTTCTGGGCACCCACCTCACCGACGCTCACACCGCGTTCGTGACCGAACCGGAGCCAACCAGCAACGAGGTCGTCACCACCAGCTCGGAGCGGCAGCCCTCTGTGCGATCCAATTCATCCGAGTCCGTTGGCCCACCGACCCCCGCGCACGCCCGCACTGACCGCATCGAACCGAAGTCACCGACCAGCGGCGCCCTCGTTGTCCGAGGTCGCGTGATCAACATCGGCACGCCCGGGTCCGCGGAGCAGCAGACCGCCGCGCGAGCCCAGGCGATCAATACGATCGAGACCCCATTCGGGCTCCGGCTCCGACGCACCTCCGAAACCGCGCAGACGCTCGGCATCCTGAGCGCCCTCGCGCTCGTGGTGCTCATGCTCCAGGGCGTGGCTGTCAGCGCCTCCGCCCGGGTTCCGGGCGTTCACCATGTCGTCTCGTCCACCACATGGATGCTGCTCATCGCGGGGCTCACGGTGCCCCTGGCGGCCCTCGTTCCCCACATCCCCTGGCCCGGGGTGTTCACGAACTTCGACGACCTGCTCGATCGGTCCACGCTGATCCGATCCGGGCACGGGCAGGCACCATCGACCCTGGGCTTCTACGCGCAGCACCTTGTCGCACCCCTCTGCTGCCTCGCGGGACTCGTCGCCGTTGTGTTCCGCTACAACGCGGCGATCGAGGAGGGGGTCATCGTGACCCACTCATCGCAGTTGGATGCACGCGTCGAGCGTGAACTTCGCAAGATGGGCATCGGCCACCAGCAGCTCCCCCGCTCCGTCGGGGCGCTCAACGCGGCCATGGGTGCCGACGGAATCGCCTCGGGTCCTGATGACGCCTCCGACGAGGAGCGCCCGACGCTCGTCGGCCCCCGCTCCAAGCCGGCCATGCCCAGGCCGATCTGAGCGGCATCGCCGGCGGGATGCCGGCATCGCTGAACCGCCGCCGGAGCATGTCGGGCGGTCCCCTTTGTCCGATTCGCCGATCCCTCCGGTCGGACCCCGATTCAACGCCCTCCTACGATAACCCGATGCTTCAGTCCCTCGAGACGCTCTGGAATGTCGCCTTGATCATGCTCGGATTCGGGCTGGTGATCGTCGTGCACGAACTTGGGCACTTCATCGCCGCTCGATGGGCGGGCATCAGGGTGCACGCCTTCGCCGTGGGATTCGGGCCGGCCATCTTCTCGTATCGCAAGGGCATGGGGGTCCGTCGCGGCTCGTCCGAGCAGGCGTATCTCCAATTGATGGAGTCTGAGCGGACTGGGGTCCAGCGCACCGACACCGGCAGGCTGAGCCCCACCGAGTACCGGCTCAACTGGGTCCCGCTGGGCGGCTATGTGAAAATGCTGGGACAGGAAGACCTCAACGCCGACGCGACATCGGACGCGTCCGACTCCTACCAGACGAAGCCGGTGTGGAAGCGGATGATCGTGATCTCCGCGGGCGTGGTCATGAATGTGATCCTCGCCGGCGTGCTCTTTGTGGCGGTATTCATGGTCGGGCTCCCCGTGTCTTCGCCGGCCGTGGGGTTTGTCGCGCCGGGATCTGCGGCGGAGGCGGCGGGGTTCCGGGCCGGCGATGTCGTGGTGAGCATCGACGGTCGTGCCGCGGACAACTTTGCCGATCTGCAGATAGCGAGCGCGATGGCCTCCAAGGGGAAGGAAATGACATTCCGGGTCACCCGCCCCGGACAGTCCGAGTCCATCGAACTGCTCGCGACGCCCAAGCGCGACGAGGAGTCCGGGCTGCTCCAACTCGGGCTTGGCCCGGCCTCGGGGACGAAGATCTGGAGCACTCAGGACCTGGGAACCAGCGAGGATGCCATCCGGCGCTCGCTCATCCAGGCCGGGCTCGAAGGTGTGGCGCCGGGGTCGACGCTGATCGCCGTCGACGCCCGACCGGTTGAGCCAACGACGCTTCCCTCCGGCACGCAAGTGAGGGTATTGACGCCGCTGCTCGACGCCCTCCGCGCTTCCGCGGGCGATGCGGTCGAGGCGACCTTCGAGTCACCGTCGGGCGATCGTACGACGGTCGCCATCGAACCGCGGGTGCAACTCCAGCGGGCGCTTGGTGTCATCAACGAGGATGAGACGGCCGGATTCGGACACCTGCTCGGCATGGTCCCGGTCACGCGCGTCCAGACCACCGCCCCCGAGGGAGATGCGGCCGGGCTCGAGCCCGGCGATCTGCTCGCCCGTGTCGGCGGTGTTGATTGGCCCTCGGTGCCCGACACCATCGCCCAGGTCCGCCGCGCTGCCGGGGGGACCATCGAGGTCACCCTGCTCCACCCGGTCGAAGTCGAGGCACAGGATGGTCTCTCGCCCGATCAGCCCTCCGACCCGGCGGGGATCCGCCTCGCGGGCCGGTTCTGGACCCTGGTCGAACTCGATGCGCCGGTCAGTGAGGCTGGAAGGATCGGATTCTCGCCCGAGGAGGCGGACTCGCTCCCGTTTGTCACCCGTGCGCCGCGTCTCGCGCGTGACCCTTCCAGCGGGGAGATCCCAATGGAGTTGCCCGCCGATCGCATGTTCCCGCGCATCCTTCCGGGCATGGTGCTCGAGCGCGTCGCCGGCCGCTCCATCACGGACTTCGCCGACGCCCGCAGCGCGATCCTCGCCGCAGCGGCTTCGGAAGACAGTTCCGGAGAGTCCACGCCCATCACACTTGAGTTCGGGCTCATCGATCCCCGCACGCTCTCGTTGATCGGGAGCGAGTCACGGACGATCGATGTCTTTCCCAGCGACTCCGCGGCGCTCGCCGACCTCGGCTGGTCTCCGGGGCCAATCGAAGTCGCGTTCGCGCCCTCGGAGGTTCTCATGAAGGCCTCTGATCCTTTCCACGCCGTCGCGATGGGCACAAGAGAGACGCTCCGTAAGGTCACGCTGGCATACCTGACGATCCAACGTCTGTTCGAAGGAACCGTTCAGGTCCGCCATCTCAAGGGGCCGGTCGGCATCACGCACATCGGCTCGCAGTTCGCTGCGCAGGGTCCGTTGTACCTGTTGTTCTTTCTGGCACTGATCTCGGCGAACCTCGCGGTGATCAATTTCCTGCCCATGCCGATCGTCGACGGCGGGATGTTCCTGCTGTTGTGCTACGAGGGACTCAGGGGGAAGCCCGCTCCGATCGCCGTGCAGAGCGCGCTCAATCTGGTCGGGCTTGTCCTGATTGGGGGGCTGTTCCTCACCGTCACTTTCTACGACCTACGCGGGCTCTTTGGGCTCTGACACCGTGGAACCCGCCCCAGATCCGACTTCCGGCGCAACGGAGACCGACATCGCGATGATGCGGCGTGCGCTCGCCCTGGCCCATCTGGCCGGCGAGCGCGGTGAGGTGCCTGTAGGCGCCCTCGTGTTTGAGACCGCCTCCGGGAGAGTGCTCGGGGAGGGTGCCAACGCCCGCGAAGGCGAGGACGATCCGACGGCCCACGCCGAGGTGATCGCGATCCGCGAGGCCGCTCGTGCGCTCGGCGACTGGCGGCTCAACGCGTGCACGCTCGTGGTCACCCTTGAGCCATGCGCCATGTGTGCCGGGGCGATCGTCAATGCCCGGGTGGGACGCCTCATCTTCGGCGCCAGCGACCCAAAGGCGGGGTACGCCGGTTCGCTCGCCCGCCTGACGGAGGACCCCCGGCTCAACCACCGAATCACCCCCATCTCGGGCGTGCTCGCACAAGAAGCCGGCGACTTGCTTCGCGACTTCTTCCGTCGGCGTCGGGGGCGCCGGGCAGGCGGGTGCGGAGCACCAGATCAGGGCTTTCCCTGATGCTTGCTCCCACGCGGCGACTTGTCGGACCTTGAACCCCCCGGGGTTTCGCCCGGAAACCTCGAATGCGCAAGGACTTGTGTGGAACCACATCCCGGATCCTGCGGATCGATGTTCAAACGACCGAATCGTACCCCAAGATCGGGCGTCCCGAACAGCATTGAGGCATGGCCGACGATATGGTGTCCCGGCGTGACAACCCGCGTGGTCCGGAGCATGAGCCGACGCTCAGTCTGTTGAATGCGGACTCGGGCGAATGGGTCCCCCTGGACGAGCGGACGCCCGTCCCGCAGCACGCGCGATCCACCGGACAGATCGCGCGCACACACGGCACAGGACCCGACCCCGGCAGGAATTCACCCTTGGGCGAGCAGCGGCAGAAAGGACGATCAGCCAACGACCCGCCGTCCACGCGCGCCGCGGACGCGAACGATCCCGATGCGTCCAAGCTCCCGATGCCGGGCGACACCGGCCCGCTTCCAATGCCCGATGACACCGACGCGCCGCTCAGCAGCCGCGCCGATACCCTCGAGATCCTCACGGGGCGAGCTTCGAACTCCGGCGGCAAGCCCGCACAGCAGCCCCAGCACCCGGCACCCGGCGCTGGCACCCCCACGCCCTCGGGCAGGAACAACGATGATCAGCGGAGGGACTCACCGACCTCCGACTCGAGCGCCCACGGCTCATCTCCCGACGCCGCGCCGAGCATGACCATGCATCACTCAGGCGCGGACACCGTGCTGGGGCGGCTCGTGGTCGAGCAGGGCTTCGCCACCGCGACCGAGGTTGACGAACTGCTCCGTGCCCGGCGGGCCGCGGCGGAGGAGGCCAAGTCGGGATCACTGGCGCAGGCACTTGTCTCAGGCGAATTCATCACGCGCCGGCAACTCGATCGTCTCCGCTCGCAGGTTGAGGCCGAACGGTCCGGCGAGCAGCTCCCGGGATTCCAAGTCATCGAGAAGCTCGGCGCGGGCGCCATGGCCGTCGTCTACAAGGCCAAGCAGCTCTCGCTGGACCGGATGGTCGCGATCAAGGTGCTCCCGCGGAAGTTCTCGTCGAACAAGCAGTTCATCGAGCGGTTCTATGCGGAGGGCCGGGCTGCGGCGCAGCTCAATCATCCCAATGTCGTCGCCGCGTACGATGTGGCCCAGGCGGGCGAATTCCATTATTTCGTCATGGAGTATGTGGAGGGCAAGACCGTTCACGACTACATCGTCGAGAACAAGCGATTCAAAGAATCGGAAGCCCTTGAGATCGTGCTCCAGGTCGCCGATGCGCTCCAGCACGCCCATGAGCGCGGCCTGATCCACCGCGATGTCAAGCCGAAGAACATCATGATCACCCCCTCGGGCGTGACCAAGCTCGCAGACCTCGGTCTCGCACGCGCTTTGGACGACAAGGAGGCCGCCCTGGCCGAGAAGGGCAAGGCCTTCGGCACCCCCTACTACATCGCGCCCGAGCAGATCCGCGGCGAGGTCAACATCGGGCCACAGGCCGACATCTACTCGCTCGGGGCGACCTTCTACCACATGGTCACCGGCACCGTGCCCTTCAATGGCAAGAACCCGACCGAAGTGATGCAGCAGCATCTGAAGAACCCTCTCGTCCCGCCCGACCATGTCAACTCTCGCCTCTCCGCCGGCGTCTCGGAGGTCATCGAGATGATGATGGCCAAGAGCCGCAAGCAGCGCTACCGCAACATCGGCGAGCTGATGACCGATCTCAAGGCGGTCAAGCGAGGCGAGGATCCGCCGCTGGCGCACAAGGAGAGCGCATCCACCGCCTTCATGGCCGAGATGGTCAAGGCCACGGGCGAATCGCCGCAGCAGCTCGTGACGGACAAGTCCCGCCCGCCCTCGCCGTTCGGCGACTCGCGCGTGCAGGTGATGATGACGCTGCTGTTCCTGTCGCTGGCGTGGGCGGTGGCCGCGACGGTCGTCGCGGCGATCCAGCTCGCCTTCTGACGGGCATGAGGGCGCCCCGCCCGCCCGCCGATCGATCGATCCCATCAACGGACGAATCGCAGCCCCGACGCATCGGGGCACAGCCCGGCCGCGTGCCCGCGCCGGAGCAGTTCGACCACCGCGTCGTATCCGCCCTGCCCGCAGTCGATGGTCAGGGCGTTCACATACATCCCGACAAACTCATCCATGATGTCCCACGCCATCTTCTCCGCGAACCGGCGTGATGCATCCAGCCCGCGCGCACGCTCACGCAGCGCGTGCTCGATCGAATTGCGGAGCAGCGCCGCCACCTCGCGCAGCGATCCTTCGCCGAACCGCTCATCGATGTCCGCTCGGATCACATTCGCGCCCAGCGGCAGCGGCAGCCCGGTTTCTCGCTTCCACCACGCGCCCTCATCCTCGATCAGCGTCAGCCCGGCCTTCTGGAAGGTCAGCTGTCCCTCGTGGATCACGACCCCCGCATCGCAGACCCCGTCGCGCACCGCGGGGATCACATGATCGAACGGCATCACCTTGTAACGGAACGCCCGCCCGAGCATCAGCCGCAGCACGAGGAACGCGGTCGTCTTCTCCCCAGGCACGCCCACGCACACATCCGGATCGCACAGCCGCTCGATCGCCATCGGCTCCCGGGCGACGATCTTGGGGCCGTACCCGTCGCCGAACGAGCAGCCGGTCGCCAGCAGCGCGTACCGCCCCGAGGCGTGCGAGAGGGCGTGCATGGAGATCGCGGTGATGTCAAGGTCACCGGTCTCGATCGCGCGGCGGTTCAGATCCTCGATGTCCGCGGCGATCGCGCTGAATCGCCACCGCCCGGTGTCGATCGCGGGGCGATCGAAGCCGCCGCCGCCTTCGCCGCCCGCGGGTGTCGATCGCTCGACCCCGAGCTTCTCGGGCACCGCCGCCGCCGCGCCGATCGGCCACCACATGAACGCATCGTCCGCGTCCGATGAGTGCCCGAGGGTCAGCATCGCGCGAACGCGGTCGTTCTCAGTGGTTCTCGGCGGATCGGCGCTTGGTCCGGGCATGCCACACAGCGTAGGTCGCACGCTCTCCGTGTTCACTCGGCCTGCTGCGAGCCCGGCGCACGCCCTGCCAGACACCGGCGCCCCTTTGGTCGGCTTGCCCCCGCAAACCTACACTCCCGATCCGACCCGCCACACGAGCCGCCGCATGGCCAAGAACAAGAAGAAACAGAAAGACCTGGAGCCGGAGATCCTCAACCGCAAGGCGCGGCACAACTATCACATCGACGACACCATCGAGGTCGGGATCAAACTGCTGGGCACCGAGATCAAGTCCATCCGCGAAGGACGGATCTCCCTCGCTGAGGGGTATGTCCGCGCCCAGGAGCAGCCGCCGCTGCTGGAGGTCCACGGGATCCACATCGGCGAGTATGGGCCCGCCGGCGCCGGATCGCTGCAACACACGCCGATCCGCACCCGCAAGCTGCTGGCCCACAAGCGCGAGATCCTGAAACTCGCCAAGGCCTCGGCCGCGAAGGGCATGACCATCGTTCCGCTGAAGGTCTACTTCAAGAACGGCTTCGCCAAGATGCTCATCGGCGTCGCCCGCGGCAAGGCGACCTATGACAAGCGAGAGGACATCAAGGAGCGAGAAGCCAAGCGCGACATCGATCGCGCGCTTTCCAAGAAGATCCGATGACAGAGGCCAATCGACCTGTTCCGCAAGTTGCGGCGCGGATATGGAGTTAGGGCGCAACAGGGATCGAAGGCACCATGATGCCCTTTACTGAAGCCGACTCACCGGTGCCGGCAAGCGTGAGGTTCGCGTTCAGCGACCCACTGATTGACACACCTGGCGGCAGCGTAAACCGCCCGATGCGTACATAGAACTGATTATCGCCGAACACCGCGGGATTCTGCTCGCCCAGCACGCTCGGTGGGGGAGTGAGGAACCACAGTGCGCCGAAAGCACCTGTCCAACTCGTCTCGCTCAGCGCGGAGACCCCGCCGCCGGAACCAAGACCGATGATCGACGGCGCGCTCGGTTGTGGCACGGCGATCGGCTCGGCCACATCCTCAAAGACGAGGAACGAGTCGAACGCGAGGCACGGCGCGGCAGGGATCAACGCCGGATTGGGTTCCTGATTGTTTCCTGCGGGATGGTGGTAAACCGAGCCACCGTCGATCTTCAAGCGGTTGTTTGCAGGATTGGATTCAACCAAAAGCACACGATGCGGCGCGGGCATCCTCAAGTACAGGTCGAAAGTTAGCGCGCCGCCCAAGTCAGGCTGCAACGCGATGTCTTGGTTGCACTGAACACCCGCGTTGTCGATGGGGAGCCAGAACCCGGTCACGCCGACGGGCTCTTCTTCCTCTTCTTCTTCCGGCGGGCGAGGCTCGCCACCGCCGCCACCCGGCGGGCGTTCACCACCGCCTCCGCCACCGGGATCACCTCCGCCGGGCTGTCCGCCACCCCCACCGGGTGGCGGCTGCGGGCACTCGATGGCGTCACAGTCGGTTTCATCGCCCTGGTACACGCCCCCGAGCGCATCGCAATCGTCTTCCGACAGGCCATCCTGGCACTCGCCGGTGATGGCGAAGCAGCAGGCGCCGAAGCCGACCGGATCGACCGGCTGCTCGGGCTCCTCGGGCTCTTCACCTTCTCCGCCCTCCGGAGGTGTACCGCCGGAAGGCGGAGGATCTCCGACGAACGTGGACACGACGCTGGGAAGCGTGATCTCCACGGGAGTTGCGCCCTGGAGCCCGGTGATGGTGTAACTGACGGTCAGCGTGCCCGTGATGTCCTCGATGGTCGTGGGCGCCGTGAATCGCGCGATCCGGATCTCATGCCGATTCCCGCGCGGGGAGGTCTGCGCGGGGCTGATGGTGAACCAGGTCGCGGTGATCGTCTGATCAGCGCCGGTCCCGAGGGTTGGCCCGGCGGCGAAGGTCAGCGGCACCCCACCCAGGTCGAAGTAGCTGTCGAACTCGATGCAGGGATCGGTCGCGATCAGCCCGGCGTTTGGCGAGGTGTTCCCGCCTCCGGCGATCTGCTGAAGCTTGCCGCCCACGATGCGGACCTGGTCCGATCCCGACGAGTCCACTGTCAGGATCCCCAACGGCTGAGAGAACGAAAGGTAAAGATCGACCGAGACGAAACCCTGGAGTTCGGGGCAATCAGCGGCGTCGATCACGGCCGTGCGGAAAACCGCCTGCGGATCAACATCCGTGTTCCCGCCGACAATGTTGTTCCCGCCGCTCCCACCGCCGCCGCTCAGCGCGGGCGCGCTCGTGCCACCACCCGTTGTCGCGCCGCTCCCGCCGCGTCCAGCGGCCGTCGCTCCTGAATTGGACAGCCCCGCGGACCCGGTCGCCGCACCCGGAGTGCCTCCGGAATTCCCCGTGGCACCCGTCGAGCCGCCGGCACCGCTCGTGGTGCGAGCGCCATCAGAATCCGCTCCGGTGCCGGTGCCAGAGTCAATGGGAGTTTCCTGAGCATTGGAGCGCCCCGCCGATCGCTGCGAAGCGGCCTGGTTCATCTGATTCATGCGAGCGCGCTGCTGCGCCTCACGAATCGCCTGAGCGCGAGCGATTTCCTGCTGGCGGTTGATCGCCGAACGATCCGGCACGGGGGTAGGCTCCGGTCTCCCGTCGATCCTGCGTGGGGTGCCGCGCGGCGGGGGCGCACTCACTGGGTTCTCGCCAGCGGCCTCCTGCACGGCCGGTTGGATCTGTTCCGCCCGAAGCCGCCCTCCGGAATTGGTCGTCGGTGGAGGGGCCCCTTCCCCCTGCGGCGCGCGGACCTGAGCTCCGACGATCGGGCGCTCAGGCTGAGCCACCGAGCGCCCTCCCGAGTTCATCATCAGGCCAGAACCCGAACGCCCTGGCACGGTTCGATTTGCCTGCAAGGTCCGAGGACTGTCGGACGAGCGATCCGGCTCATCGCCGCTTGGAATGAGCATCACCCCAGCAGCCGCGAGCACCACGAACAGACCGATCAGAATGGCGACAACCTTGGGGTTCATGCGCTCCTTCGATCAACCAACCCTAGCGTGCCTCGCGGGACGCTCCAAGACCCATTCCCCGTTGTGCCAGCGGCCACCGGCCAAGTTCCGGCTCAGGGCGTCAACCGTCCCAACGGTTCCATCGTCCGAGAGTCCTGCCATCGCACGCTGAATCGCGGGAATCCGCCACATTTGGGGCCGCGCGCTCGCGCGATGTGCCTGCCCGAAGCGTGTGAGTACGCCTGATCGGCGATACGCTCCTCAAGTTGTAGTGCCCGGCACGGTGTCCGGATGCACGAACCCCATGATTTGGGTTTGAGTGATTCCCCCCAGTCCAGAAAGACGAAAACATGTCCTCTGCGATTCGGCATCTGAGCGGATGGGCCATCGCTGCAGCGGTGGGCCTTGCCTTTGGCACATATTCCCATGCCGATGCAGGAGATGGACTCCGCGTGGTGACATGGAATGTCACGAACTACTCCAGTGGGCGAATCGACGCCTTCGGCACATCGATCTACGCGGAATTCGAGGGGCGTTCGATGTCGCCGGATGTGTTCGTCGGGCAGGAATTTCTCTCTCAGAGCGGCGTGAACAACTTCCTCGCGATCTTGAACAGCGCCCCCGGAACCCCGGGTGACTGGGCGGCCGCTCCGTTTCAAAACGGCGCTGACACTGATAACGCATTTTTTTATAGGACCTCGAAGATTGAGTTCCTTGGAATGACGGTCGTTTCGCAAGGCTCGCCCGCACCCAACCATCCGCGGGATGTGAACCGGTACGACATCCGTCCGGTCGGATACGCCTCAGACGAGGCCGTCATCGCGATCTATTCCTCGCACATGAAGGCCGGATCGGGGAGCGCTGATCAGGCCCGCCGGCTCGTTGAGGCCCAAGAGATCCGGAGCGATGCCGAGTCGCTCAACCCCGCGTGGAACATCATGCTGGGCGGCGACTTCAACATCCAGTCCTCCAACCAGGGCGCGTACCAGTGGATGGTCGGCTCGCAGGCCAATAACGACGGCCGGCTCTTCGACCCTATCGCCACGCCCGGGTCATGGAACAACAACGGGAGCTACCGCTTTGTGCACACCCAGGACCCGGCCGGGGCCGGCGGCATGGACGATCGCCACGACCAGCTCCTCATCTGCGCGGACCTGCTCGATGGACAAGGGCTGGACTACATCGGGGCCTTCCCGATCCCCTACTCAACAACCACCTGGGACGATCCGAACCACTCGTACCGATCGTGGGGCAACGACGGCACCTCCTTCGACCAGAGCCTTCGCATCGCAGGGAACACGATGGTCGGCGCCGAGATCGCTCAGGCGCTCGTCACGACCACCAACGGCCAGGGACACCTCCCGGTTTTCCTTGACTTGCGCCTCCCGGCCGCCATTGCCGGGCCCGCGACGATCAACATTGGCACCATCGAAGTCGGCACGCCCGTCGAACTGGCATTTGAGATCACCCACGCTGGAGATACGGGCCTCTGGGGAACCAACGGGCTTGAGGCGCTCGAATACGCCATGAACGCCTCCCCTGGGCTCGATGTACCCGGTGGCGTCTTCGAACTTCCCGCGGGCGCATCGCTGATGCACACGCTGATCGTCGACACATCCGAGCCCGGATTCGTCAATGGCGTGATCGAGATCGCGTCGAACGCGCTGGACCAGCCGACCCTGACGATTCCCGTGCTCGGCGAGATCGTCGAGCCAACGATCTGCCCCGCTGACCTCACGCGCGATGGGGTGGTCGACTCGGACGATCTTGGTATCCTGCTCGGCGCGTTCGGTTCCGGCTCCGCCGGCGACATCAATGGCGACTCGGAAACCGACTCGGACGACCTGGGCATCCTGCTCAGCTTCTTCGGCACGCCCTGCTGATCGCCAGCCTGTGGCACGCCAAATGATGCCTCCGACGGGGATGTGACCCCGAGGATCGGGCCTACGATGGGCGCATGCCCTCGTCGATGGAACAGTCCGTCTGCGGCGTGCTCGCGTCGCGTGCTGGGTTGATGCGCGATGACCTCGCGCGACATGTCGCCATCCCGACCGGGCACAACCACACGCCCGGGCTTGAGGAATACCGCGGGATTGTCGTCGACCGCCTTGTGTCCCTCGGCGGCGTGCCGGAATTGATCCCGGGCGACACGCGCCCGTGGTGGATCGGAGGCCCGGGCGCACGCGAGGTTCCACGCGATCGCATCCCCCCCACTGTGATCGTGCGCCGGAGCGCCCCGCAGCGCCCGGGCTCCCGGCGAGCGCTGCTCGCGGGACATCTGGACACCGTGTTTCCCCCCGACGCCCGATTCCGGCGCATGGAATCCTCCGGCGATGGTCGGACCGCGACAGGCCCCGGAGTTGTGGACATGAAGGGCGGGATTCTCATCGCGCTGAACGCGCTCGAAGCGCTGGGCGAGTGCGGTATCGATCTCCCGTGGCTGTTCGTGCTCAACTCCGACGAAGAAACGGGAAGCTATTTTTCCGAGCGTGCCCTTCGAACCGCCGCCCGCGAGGCGGATGTCGGGCTCGCATTGGAGCCCGCGCTGCCCGATGGCTCACTCGCGATCGAGCGGAAGGGCTCGGGCCAGTTCTTCATCGAAGCCCGTGGCACCTCCGCCCACGCGGGGCGCGATTTCGACAAGGGCGTCTCGGCCGTGTACGCGCTGGCCGAAGCGCTGCTGAAGGCCGAGTCGCTGGTCGATCTGGAGAACGGTGTGACCGTCAATGTGGGCCCGATCGTCGGCGGGAGCGCGACGAACGCCGTCCCGGACCGTGCCGGCGCGTGGGGCAACGCCCGTTATCCGACCCCCGAACTCGGGGAAGCGCTTGGACGAGCGATGGACCAGATCGCCGGCATGGATGGGCGGGGCGCGTCGATCAGCGTGGAACGGTCGTTCAACCGTCCCGCCAAGCCGATCACAGAGGGCACGCGGTCCCTGGCGGAACTGGCTCGCACGATCGCCGTGTCGCTGGGGCAGGAACTTCCGTTCGCGTCCACCGGAGGTGTGTGCGATGGGAACATCCTCCAGGACGCCGGGCTCCCGACGATCGATACCCTCGGCGTCCGCGGCGGAGGCCTGCACACCGAGCAAGAGTGGATCGAATTGGACTCGCTTGTTGAGCGCTCGCAGCTCCTGGCCTGCCTGCTCGCCCGGCTCGGCGGCTGGGACTGACGCGGGGTTCGCATTGTCGGGTTCGAGGTTGATTCGCCGGCGATCGCACTGAGCAACGCCGACCGAGAGAATCGAAAACACCGCCGGACGGGCACGCCGGCGCGACCAGCGAAGCCCGTTGGCTTCAATCATGAACGAGGTGATCGATGGATCGTTCGACGATGGAGAGCACGATGGCGACCGGCGTGTCAAACACCGGCGAAGACTTCCGCAACTCGCCCGCAGTGCGCGGGGCGGTCGATGCGATCATCGGCGAGTTGGAGGCCAGGCGGGCGCAGATCACCGATGTCTGCGGGCCGCGTTCGCCCGAGGCACGGCTCACCTTCGAGCGGTACATGGAGACGGCCGCGAGCGGGCGCGGGCGGGCCCTTGTCTACCCGCACATCGGATCCGGGTTCGGCAATGGCGCCCTGATCGAGCTGATGGACGGCTCGGTGAAGTTCGACATGATCACCGGGATCGGCGTCCACTTCTTCGGCCACTCCAACCCGGGCGTGGTTCGCGCCGCGCTCAATGCGGCCATGCAGGATGTCCCGATGCAGGGCCACCTGATGATGAATAAGGAGGCGATCGAGTTTGCCGAGGTGCTCCTCGGACAAGCCCGCCGCGGCAGCCGCCTTGAGCACGCGTTCCTCTGTAATTCCGGCGCGATGGCCAACGAGAACGCGCTCAAGGTGTGCATGCAGAAGTTCGATGGCGCCGCCCCGCGCGTGCTCGCGTTCGCGCATTGCTTCATGGGACGAACGCTCACGATGGCTCAGATCGGCGACTCGGCTGGCGGGCGGCAGGGGCTCCCGCTGAGCACCATGGTCGACTACATGCCGTTCTTCGACCGCGCCGCTGCGAAGCACATGTCCGCCGGCGATGTCTCGGGCTCCACCCGGTACATCGATATGGCCGTCTGGCACCTGGAGCAGTACATCGCCCGCTACCCCAAGCAGCACGCGTGCTTCGTGTTCGAACTCGTCCAGGGTGAGGGCGGATTCAACACCGCGCCGCCCGAGTTCCATCGGGCGCTGATGCAGGTCTGCAAGGGGCACGGCATCCCCGTCTGGGACGACGAGGTGCAGACATTCGGGCGCACGACCGAGATGTTCTGCTTCGACACCTATGGCCTGGGCGACATGATCGACATCGTGACGGTCGGCAAGATGAGCCAGGTGTGCGCGGCATTGTTCACCAGCGACCTGAACCCGAAGCCCGGCCTGCTCTCGGCGACCTTCCTTGGTTCATCGGGAGCGCTCCATGTGGGCAAGCACATGCTCGAGACGCTCCGAGACACCGGGTTCTACGGCCAGGACGGTCGGATCGCCCGGCATCACGCGTTGTTCCGCGAGCAGGCCGAGGCGCTGATCGCCAGGCACCCGGACTGGTTCCCCGATTCGCCCGCCGTGGTAGAGAAAGTCGGCGGCATCGGCGGAATGATGCGGTTCACGCCGTTCGGTGGTCGAAAGGATCTCGTCACGAAACTCGCGCGAACCGCGTTCGATGAGGGCGTCGTGCTGTTCTTCTGCGGGCACGATCCATACCACATCCGGATGCTGCCACCGCTCGGCGCCATGCAGGATGAGCAATGGCCGCGCGTGTTCGAATTGCTTGAGTCGGCCATGGCGAAGGTGGCCGCGGGAGCGTGATCACCGCGCCCGGTCGAATCGTCTCTGACATAGAGTCCGCATCCGCCGCCCGCTCCCAGCACGAGAGGCACCGCATCCATGTTCGTCGTCCGCGAAGCCAGCCTTGATGACCTGCCGACGCTGCTGGAGATGGCACGCGGGGTGAACTTCATCAACCTGCCGCCGCACGAGGATGTGCTCAAGCGAAAGATCGAATCATCGCAGCGTTCGTTCCGGGCCGCGCGCGCATCCGCCGATCCGCCCCACAATGACAAGCGGTGGGAGCGCGTCTACCTGTTTGTGCTGCACGATCTGGAAGGGCGCTGCGTGGGCACTTCCTCGATCAGCGCCGGCATGGGCAACCCCGAGCATCCGAACCTTTCGTACCAGATCGTCAAGACGCTTCGTCGCAGCTTGACGCTCGCCGGGACAATGGACCACCCCTCAGGGATCGTCGAGAATTACCTCCTGCGAATGTTCCGCGACCGATCATCCCCCACCGAACTCGGCGGGCTTCTTCTCCGGCCCCGCGTTCGCGGCGGGGGGCTCGGCAGGCTCATCGGCTGGACCCGGTTCCATTACATCGCCAGGCACCGTCCGTGGTTCTCGGATCGGATGCTCGCCGAGATGATGGCGATCCTCGATCGGTACAACGACGGAAACGCTTTCTGGCGTGCGCTCCCGCGCAAGTTCATCAACATGTCCTACCAGCAGGCCGACCGCCTGAGCACGCGCGAGCGTGAGTTCATGTATTCGCTCCTGCCCGACCACATCAATCTCGCGCTGCTCCCCAGTGATGCGGTCGCCGTGATGGGCGAGGTAGGCGAGATGACAAGGCCCGCCCGCCGGATGCTCGAGGAACTCGGTTTCCGGTATACGCACCGGATCGATCCCTTCGACGCCGGGCCGCATCTGGAGGCCAACACCGGCGACATCACCGCGATCCAACTCACAAGGAAGGCAACGATGGCGCGGGAACTCGAGCCCAGCGGATCCCCGGAGAAGCTCGGGTTGATCTCGGTCGAGCGCGACGACACCGGATTCGCCGCCGTCGCGGGGCGCTACTACGCCGAACTCGGTTCGAGCGAGGTGGCCCTCTCCGGCGAGATCGTGGATGCGCTCGGGCTCAAGATCGGCGATGAGGTCTGGGTCACTCCGTACGACATCGCACCGCAGCCACCCGAGACCGAGCCGCTCCCGGTCGTGATGATCCCGGACATGAGCAAACTCGACTCCTATGAGATGGCCGAACTCTACGAGCACACCGACGGGCGAGGTCCCTGGCCCGAAGAATCCAATCCCGAGGACTCCGGACCAGCGCATTCCAAGCCAGATGCACCGCATGTCGCGCCGGCGCCCACGCCGGGCATCGTTCGCGGCAATGCGGCACTTCCGGAGTCGCCCGACCACGCCGCAGGAGGCACGCGATGACACCCATCGATGAAGCGACCCGCGCGAGCGATCTGATCGCTGGACATTGGCGTGAGCTGGCCGGTGATGCGATCCGATCCCACGAGCCCGCCCATCCGGATCGCGCCGTCTGGAGCGGCACGCCGGTGCCGGATCACGCTCAGGAAGCGGTCCAAGCCGCGCGCGAGGCCCTTCCCGCGTGGCGTGCAATGGGCCTGGAAGGGCGCACGGCCGCGCTCCGCGCGTACCAGAACATCGCACGGGAGCGTGCCGATGAGGTCGCTCGACTCATCTCTCGCGAGACAGGCAAGGCCTTGTGGGACTGCCAGGCCGAGGCGGGGCTGCTGAGCGGCAAGGTGGACATCACGATCGAGCCACCCGAGGCCGGACCGCATGCTGCGCTCGCCCGCGTGATGGGGTTCGAGATCAACGCCGGAGCGACGCGGATCGGTCGGACCCGCTTCCGATCGCACGGCGTGATGGGCGTGCTGGGGCCGTTCAACTTCCCGGCCCACCTGCCCAACGGGCACATCGTGCCCGCCTTGCTGCTGGGCAATACGATCGTCTTCAAGCCTTCGGACAAGGCGCCCGCGGTCGGACAGATGCTCGCCGCGATGTTCCACGAGGCGCTGCTGAGCGTCCGGGCGCCGACCGGCGCGATCAACCTCGTCCACGGCGGCGCCGACATCGCCCGTTCGATCGTCGACCATTCCGGCGTCGACGGGATCCTGTTCACAGGGTCATGGCCGGTGGGTCGGAAGATCCTTGAGGCGAATCTCGACCGCCCGGGGCGGATCGTCGCCCTCGAACTCGGCGGGAACAACCCGGCGATCGTGATGGACGATGCGGACCTGCGGCAGGCTGCCATCGAATGCTGCCGGGCCGCGTTCGTGACCACCGGGCAGCGCTGCACCTGCACCCGCCGACTGATCGTTCATAAGGATATCGCCGACCGATTCATCCCGCTCTTGCTCAAGGCGGCCGGGGCCCTCGTCATCGGCGACCCGCTGGAAGGCGTGGCCGGACAGCCGGCGTTCATGGGCCCGATCATCCGCGCCGAGGCCCGCGACGCGGTGCTCCGCTTCCAGCACGAGGCCTCAACTCGAGGGAACGGACGCATCCTCATGGAGGCGACATCGATGGACCATCCATCGGGCGGGCACTACATCACGCCCGGAGTGCTCGAGGTGCCGCGCTTCTCACTCAGCGAGGACCGGCGTCACGATGCGGGGTGCGACGAAGAAGTGTTCGGCCCGCTGCTCAGGATCTCCATCGCCCGGGACTTCGACGATGCGCTCGAGCAGGCCAACGCCACACGGTACGGGCTCGCGGCATCGCTCTTTTCGAGCGATGCCGGGCTGATCGATCGCTTTTTGGATGAGGCCGCCGCGGGGTGTGTCAACATCAATACGGGCACCGCCGGCGCGAGCGGCAAACTGCCCTTCGGCGGGCTCGGGCTCTCGGGGAACCACCGACCCGCCGGCTCGTTCAGCGTGGACTATTGCGCCTATCCGGTAGCCAGCCTGATCGAGTCCGGTGATGCGGCCGGGTTGCTCCCGGGCATGCGATTCGATGACGACTGGCTCTGACCCATATCGCGGGGCACGGACTCATCCACCGGTGACATCGCCTCGCGTCTCACCGAACCGGACCGCATTGCGCAGCGCCTCGGCGTCATAGAGGTCGCCGGGCTCCCCATCCTGATTGAGATCGGTCGGCGATGCGTGCCACGCGTAGAGGTCCTCGGCCGAGACCGCACCCGAATCGTCGAAGTCCAGCTCTTCAAGGTCGTACACGGACACCCGTGCCAGCGGATCGCCCAGCGCCACATGCTGCCAGACGGTCGGCGGGATGCTCGACCACGCCGCCTCGGCGAAGCTCATGTTGAATTCGTACATGTTCCGCACGAAGAATCGGAGCTTCGGCACCGCGAAGGTGAACGGCTCATTGATCGTCGCGATCGCGAACGATGCTCCGCGGGGGATCCAGTTAAGCATCTGCTCCTGGCCGCCGCGGGGGAGGCCGTTGACGATCGAATTGCCGTTGAACGACTCATAGGTGATCGCAACGCCCGCGGGGTGAGGGGCATAGGTCTGGAGATAGACGCCACCGCCGGGCGGGTCCTCGCCGCCGATATCGTGGTTCTCACCGTACGAGCCGAGCACCAGCAGCGCCCGATCGGGATCCGGCAGTTCCGGCCCCGTGATGAAGTCGCTCGTCTGGTCGTGGAGCGTCGCGATGCCGTTGGCCGCGAGCGATGCCGCGGCGACGCCGAAGTCGTCGGCGATGGGGAATGGGGGTGGAAACCCATCGTCGTCGAACTGTCCGGACGCGGGCGGGAATTCGTCGAGCAGCGCCTGCACATGCTCGCGGACCACAACGAGCCTCCGCGTCCGCTCGATCAGCGCCAGCGTCTCCTCGAGCCCGGTCGTTTGGCTTGTCGGGGCTGCATCCAGCCTGCACACCATGTACATGTCGCCCGGAGTGAATACATTGACGAACCAGTAAGGGAGCCCGGAAGCGCTCTGCACGCTGAACCCGCGCGGAAACTTGATCAGCGATCGCGAGAATCCCGTGATCGGCTCGTTCACGCGTGTGTAGTACGGATTGACCATCACCCCCGCGTATCTGAACGGCAGGCTGATCGTGCCGCCCACCTCGAGGTCCTGCTGGAGCAATGCGAGCGTCGAATCGAGCGAGGCAAATGTCGATTGGGGCGTAAACTCATCGGTACCCGAGATCCGCACGGGCACGCCGCGCGTCAGAGCGATGACCATGATCTGCTCGGACAGATCGACACCGGTATTCGTACCATTGATGAACTCGCGGATCGGAACCCGGAACTTGTCGACATACGCGGTTCTGTTGATCGTTCCCACCAGGATGGATGGATCATTCAGATCGAATTCGAGCACGCCGGGACGCCGCGCGATGTACGCATCCCGCACAGCCTGCGAGGTCGATGACTCGGAATTCCAAACGAGCAGGACATTCTCCTCCTGCAGCTGCGCGCCCACGCCGGGCGTGGCCGCGCCGAGCGCGCCACAGACGATGGCCATGAGCCACACCCTCGCCGATCGACGAACCGCCACCCCCCCGCGCGCACGACTCGAATTCGCAGAGACTCCCATCTCGTCGCTCCCTCCGCTCGGTCCTCACCGGTGCCGGCGGGCTCGCCGGCGCGCCGGGGTATTCTCCGAGATCACCCTAGCCCGAATCAGGTGGGCGGTCATCACCCCATTCCCCCGTTCGCATTCTGGCCGGGGACGACCGGCCGCAGCGGCCCGAGGACGCCCCGGGTCCACTTCCATCTCGCCGGAGACCCTCGCTTGATCCCGTTCCGCATCGATCCCGATGGGCACATCCTGATCCCGATCAAGGCGGTGCCGGGTGCCAGCCGCGATCAGATCGTCGGCCTGCTGGGCGACCGCCTGAAGGTCCGGATCAGCACTGCGCCACAGGATGGAAAGGCCAACCGTGCGATCGAGCGACTCCTGGCCCGGGGTCTCGGGATCAAGAGCGCGATGGTCACAATCATTGAGGGGATGACCTCCGCGGAGAAGACCGTCCGCATCGAGGGGCTCACACCCGAACAGATCGGCGAGCGGCTCGCTCTGGACAACCCGCTCCGTTGAACAGCCTCAAACGGATCGGGCCCGCGCTCGGTTCGGCGGTGTCGGCGGGGATGCACGTTCTAAGTGCGCTCTGGTGAACTCCCGTCCGGTGGTCCGGGGCTCCCAGGTCCACGCGGGTCCCTTGACCGACTCATAGAACGACCACAGCTCGAACCAGTAGCTTCGGAATCGCTCGTCCCCGAAGCCCTCATAATGCGAGTGCAGCCGGCGCTCCAGCGAGCGTCCCTCCTCGTTCATCCCCAGCACGACGCGCCCGTGCCGCATCGTCTCGGTGTCCAGCGCAAGGCGCGAGTATCTCCCGAGCAACTGCATGACATTCGCCGCCGCGTATGGTCCGATCCCGGGGAGCATCAACAGCGCTTTCTCGACCTCAGCATCGGGCGTCTGGGCGTCCTCCAGTCGTTCGATATCCAATTCTCCACGCGCCACGATCCTGGCGATCTCGACCACCCGCCGGTCGCGGTACCCAAGTCCGCACCGCGTCCGCAATGCCGCGGGAGACCGCCGCGCCAGCTGCGCGGCCCGCGGGAACGCGGGATTCACCACAGCGCACAAGCGCTCGTTCATCCGGATCGTGCCCGACCACTGAACATTGCAGTTCGTCACCGTCTTGATCAGGTCTTCGAACAACGTCGGGCTGCGGAACAGCCGAGCACGACCGGTACGCTTCCATCGCCGATCCACGCGGTGGAATCGCGCGACATCCTCAGCGGTCTCGTCCAGTCGCAGCATCCGGGAGATCATCCGACGCGCGCCGGACTGCTCACGCCGCGACAATGCCCGATCGAATCGCGCCGCGACAGGCGACCCGGCATGCCCGTCCGCCTGCGCCAGAGTCATCTCGGCCGGCCCTTCCTCCAGATCGATCCATCGCGTCAGGGTCTGTCGAGCGGGATCCCACCGATTCGGCATCAGCAGGAAGTACCCGTACGAGCAGACATCGCGGCGCATGACATAGTCCGTCGGTGTTCGGATCGTCAGCGTGGTTCCCAAGCGATTCTGTCCTCCGTTCGGGGATCGACCGGCCCGGGCGTCCGGACGGCACGGTGAATCACTGCGGCATCCCGATCAATCGACTCATCGAGGCACATCCATCGCCTCGGACGCGCGCACGCGCGAGGGACGCTCAGGGTAGGGCAGCGCATCGCGCAGGAACGCCCGCTCGATCACCGGTGGATCCAGCGGACGATCCCGTGGCGATCCGGCCACACTCGGGTCACGCGGCCCGACGGGCGTCGAGAGAAGGAGCCCAAGCACCTCGGCGCCGTCGATCACTTCCGCGAACGCGACATAACGCCCATCGAGCCTCCGGCAGCCCTCTCGGCTGAGCGAGATGAAGAACTGCGCGCTGTTCGCATTCGGATCGTTCGGGTGCCGCGCCAGGGACACCACGCCGAGATCATGCTCCAGCGCGCTGGGCTCGTAATCGATCCACATGCCCGCGCCGCCCTGTCCGGTCCAAGTCGGGTCCCCTCCCTGTGCGATGAAGGGATTTCCATCGCGGTCCCGCGGCACGATCCGATGGAACGCCGTGCCGTCGTAGTATCCTCCCTCAACCAGCCACGCGAACCACCCACAGGCGTTGGGCGCCTCGTCGAACCGCAGCCGCAGGACGACCGCCCCCAGCGTGGTCTCCAGCACCACCTGGCGATCGCGATGCAGGCGATAACCCGAGAGAACGCCCTGCGCAGCTCGCACATCCGCGCCTCCTTCACCATCGTCACCCTCGCCGCTCTGGTCATCGCGCTCGATCTGCTGCGCGAGGCGGTCCCGCCGATCCTTAGGCAGCGATGCCACATCTCGGACCACATCAAACCGCTCACCTTCGACCGCTCGTTCCACCAAGGCCTGCAGGGCGTTCCGAGTGCGAACGGGTTCGACCAGCGGCTGGAGGATGATCCCGGGCCCAACCGGACGCCCATCGATCGCCAGCTGGGCGACCAGCGCCGATCTATCCCGTGTCGTCCAGAGCACCGCGAACATCCCGGACAGGTCGACCGTCTCGGCGCCCGGGTGCACCTCCCCCCGATCGAGCACCCGACCGGATCGGGCATCCAGGAGCAACACCTCGAGCTCGCCTGAATCGCTCCCGGGAGCGCCACCCGCGCCACGCGGCCACGCCCCCCCCCCGCCGCCGCCGTGCACCACCCGAAGCTCGATGGGTCGATTCACGCCGACAAAGGTGCGAACGGGCTCAAGCCCGAGCGCATCGAGCGAATTCCGCTCGGCCTCTCGATGGGCCTGAGCGGCGGTGGCGAATGCGCATAACGGCCCCTGCAAGCACGCCAGCGCAATCAGCACTCTCGCCACCATTGCCAGACGCATCCGACTCCGACGCTGAGGGATTTGCATGCCGGAGTATTGCCGCGCTTCGCTGCGAGCGCCGAACCGAGCAAGGGCTCACGACTCCACGGCTGGCAGCATCACCGATTCGCCGCAGCGCGAATGGAGCACCTTGGGCTCCCGTGTCCCAGGTTCGGACAGGCGATGCCGGTTCAGAAATGAAGTATCAGGGATCCGGGCCCGAGGATCAGGGATCCGGGATCACTTCCGACCCGCCACCCGAACCAAGCCGGTCCATCGCGCTCCAAGTCGCCGAGACGGTGTTTGAATCCTGCGGCTGTTCGACCGCAAGCCCTGACACCTCGCTGAAGTCGATCGGCAGTTCCTCCGCCCGCACCCATTGCACACCCGTATCCCAACGGAGCATGTTGTTGCCATCGCCATGGTTGTAGTCGGTCGGCGTGCGCAGCCCGTCGGAAATGATCGCGGTCCACGGATCGAGCAGCGAACTGTACTTCTTGTCCAGAAGCACACGGAACTGGTAGTTCGAACTGATGATCCCAACGGGGTTCTGCCATTGGTCGGCGTATCGCTCGATCGTGTGCAGCCCGGTATGGCTCGGACAATAGTAAACCTCTGGCCTGACCAGGTACTCAAGAGCGAACAGTTTGCCGATTCCATCCCAGGTTCGTCCGGGCGCTCGCTCGTGCAAATGAAGGTGCACAAAGATGGTGTTCTGCGGCTCGGGCGCACCCTTGGCAGGATCGTTGAACACTGAATTCGGAAGCACATCACCCGAGTCCATGGCATACATGTTCAGCGCCATGGAGAATTGGCGCATGTTCTGGGCGCACCGCACGCGGTTGGCCGCCTCTCGGGCAACCGCCAAGGAAGGAAGAAGGAGCGAAATGAGGACCGCCATGACCGCCAGCGAGACGAGGAGGTCGATGATCGAGAATCCCCGCCGCGCGAGACCCGTTCCGCACGCCCCTGCCCCGCCCTGCCCTGCCCCGTTGTTCATCGGAGCGAGAGCCTGTCTACGCCCGCGCACCGCAGGTGCCGAGCGGAGGCTCGCGTGCGATCGGTCTGGTCTGGTCGAACCCGTGATCAATGCCTTGGATCCGGTTTCGGGACAAGCGTCCACAATTCTCGTCGTGATCACTCGCCCGTTTGTGTCGACGCCTCGGCGTGCATCGGGATCGGGTCTTACAGGTCGGCCGTCGATCCGTGGCCGGCACACCGACATTCAGGGAACTCTACCGGGTCGCAATCGGGTGTCCCGATCCGCGACTCGCATGCTCCCACAATCGCAACCGACACCGGTGGATCCGATGTCGCCGCAGCGTCCAAGGTGGTTCCGGGTTCGGCACCGCAGTTGGCACAATCCCGAACCCGGACAAACCTTCACACAACTATGGCACCAAAGTCGGGCCGAAACAACCCATCCAGGAGCCAAATCTTCCCAAACTTGGCAGGAATGCCCTCTGAGGGCAGGAAATGCATCCCCCCGAACCTCCGCCGCGTATAGCCTGATGCTCGGGGAGGCTGGTCGTTCTCAGGGAGAACCCGGTGTCCGAGGCCCGGTCAGAACACGATGATTACTCGCTGATGCAGCGTGTGGCCGCCGACGACCAAGTCGCCGTCGAGGCTCTGTACGACCGGTTTGCACCGCTCGTCTATCGCATGGCCTATCAAGTCATGCCCACGCGTGCCGACGCGGAAGATGTCGTGCAGGAGGTCTTCGTCCGTCTGTGGCGGACGGCCGACCGTTATGACCCCAAGCGGGCCGCGTTGGTCACTTGGGTCATGCTGATTTCCCGGCGGCACATGGTGGATCGGTTGCGCCGGGCGAAGGCCCGGGTCCGAGCCTCATCGCTTATCGAGGATTGGCAGCCCGTCGGCGACGCGGCCGCCCCCGAAACGGGGCTTGTGCAGGATGAGCGGCTCGCCGCGATCCTCAAGCGGATCGAGTCCCTCCCGGAGTTGCAACAGACGGTCGTCAAACGGGCGTATCTCGGCGGACAGACTTTGAAGCAGATCGGCATCGAATTAGGCGTACCGCTTGGTACCATCAAGTCAGCGCTTTCGCGGGCACTCGTGCGATTGCGCGAACGATCGGCGGGAGAGGAACAGGCCACATGAACCCCCACGAACTCTTGGAAATGGCTTCGCTGGACGCGCTCGGACTTCTCGATGAGGAGGAGCGGGCCGAGTTCGAAGCCGCCTTCAATGCCGCCTCGCCGGAATTGCAGGCCGCCGTGCGCCGCGCCCAGCTCCGTGCCACCGACATCGATGCGATGCTCCCCATCGTCGAGCCCCCGCCCGGGCTCCGGGCTCGTGTCCTTTCGGCGGTCCGCTCCGCCATCGCGGCGGTCACCGTCGAGGCGGCGGTCCAAGACCATGCCGCCATCGCCGGACACATCGGCGATCGCTCGCTGGTCAAGCGGCTTCTCAATTTCGCACCAATGTGGCGCGCCGCGTGCCTCGCGTTCGCCACCGCCACCATCGTGCTCACCGTCTTCAACGGATTGATCAAGGACGAGTTGGACCATCTCCGCGACCGCCAGACCACAGAAGCGATCGCCATGCAGTTCGGCCAGGAATTCGGGCCTGAGTTCGTCGAGGCCATGATGAGCCCGCGCAGCCAGTGGCTCGCGTTCGCTCCGGCGGCCCAAGATCTCGACCCCCAGCAGGTGCAGCGCCTCCGGGCCAAGGTCCTGTTCGATCCCGTTGCCCGCACCGCGTTCTTCCGGGTTGAGGGTCTCCCCTCGGCCGACGCGAAGTATTTGCTCGTCATCGAGGATTCCGCCGGGAATGCCCGGAAGCGGCTGGAGTTCTATGGGCACCACGACGCCGTCTTCCGTCGGGTCCAGGATGTCGACGAGGCGGATGTCAACGGCATGGCCATCTACGGGCCTGATTCATCCGGTGTGATCACCGCGCCGTTGCTCCGCGCGGTCGCCGCCCTCTGATCGCGGCTGGCTCTGCGCGCCGCAGGGTTCCATCCCGGTTCCCCGCCCCCCACGATTACCAATTCCACAGACGCTCCATACCCGCCGAGGGAGCCCCGCAGATCCTCTGCCTCGCCCGCGCCTTGAGCCGATGGCTCCGGCGCTCTGCGAGGCGGTTTCGCGCGCGAGCGGAAGAGTTGGCCATCCCGGGTCCGCTACACTCCGCCACTCGCTCCCGGAAAGGACCCTCCGCCCATGACGGCATCCGATCCACGACCTCGCCCGATGCCGCCGGCGATCCCCACGCTCGGCGTTCGCATCGCCGGAACGGGCATCGCGCTTCCGGAGCGCGTGGTCACCAACGATGACCTCGCGCGGATGGTCGACACCAGCGATGAGTGGATTCGCCAGCGAACGGGCATCTCGCAGCGACGCCGGGCCGACTGGGAACATGGCGAGACGGCCGTGCCGATCTGCGCCAGGGCCCTCAGGAGTGCCTGCGAGAACGCCAACATCGATCCGAGCGAACTCGACCTGCTCATCGTGGGGACCGTCACGGGCGAGATGGTCTGCCCTTCCACGGCCTGCCGTGTCGCCGACGCGGTCGGTGCCGCGCCCGCCGGCGCGTACGACATCATCGCCGCCTGCTGCGGATTCGTCTTCGGGATCAATCAGGCGCACGACATGATCCGTTGCGGCAGCTACCGGACCGTCGGGGTCGTCGGCTGCGAAATCATGTCATCCATCATCGATTATCGCGATCGCGGGGTGTGCATTCTGTTCGGAGATGGCGGCGGTGCTGCGATCCTCAAGGCCACCGACGACACTTCCAAGGGCATTGTCGCGCAGTCGATGCATGGCGACGGCGCGAGCTGGAACGACCTCTATCTCCCGCGGGCCGGATCGGACATCCCGCCGGGCGTTGATCCCGAGACCATCACGCTCAACAAGCTCCAGATGAACGGGCGCGAGGTCTACAAGTTCGCCGTCTCCACCTTCTCGAAACTCATCCAAGAGACTCTGGACAAGGCCGGCATCACTCCCGATCAGGTTGACCACTTCGTGTGCCACCAGTCCAACGCCCGCATCCTTGAGTCCGCCCGCGAGCGGTTCGGGATTCCACCCGAGAAGCTCTATGTGAACATCGAGCGCTATGGGAATTGCTCGGCCGGATCGATCCCGCTGTGCCTGCACGAACTCCGGGAGCAGGGACGCATCAAAGAAGACCAACTCGTGCTCTTCCTCGCGTTCGGAGCGGGCCTGACCTGGGGATCTTCGCTCTGGCGTGTCTGAGCGCGTCCCGCCCGGTCCGCTCGCCCCCCCGCGTCTCCCTCCCGTTGCGTCCGGGTTGGCCTGCCGCACGCGCTCCGTTCCGACACGCCGAGTGTTCGCCCTTGCGAGCCCCCACGATCGTCCGGCCCGGTCACAACCCGCGAGGATCCGCGGCGCGTAGATACCCATCGACCACCATCGTCGCTCCCGATGCGCCCGCCGATACAGTATGTTCGCGCGTGAGGGCGGAGGGATAACCAACGAAGGAGCGCACGCGATGGAATCGAATCGAGTCGACCATGCCACCCGCCATTCTCCATCCGGGCCACACACCGCCCGCGGCGTCGGCGGCGCGTTCGCGGCCGCCACGACGATCGCCATGATCGCCGGCGGATCGCAGGCGGCCGCCGGGGGCTCCGCGCATGCCCAGCGCATCGCAGCCCCGATCCTGATCGCGCACGCAGCCGGCGCGCTGTGGCAGCCAGCCCAGGACGCGGATCACGCCGACGAGCAGGTCGATCCGTTTGCGGCGGCCATCGAAGGCTTTGCCGTGGTGAACAATAACCTCGATCGATCCGAGCCGACGCTGTTCAGGATCTACCGCGAGGACGACCGGGTGCTCGCGGTCATTCCGGAGGAATTGCTCGGTGAGCTCTGGCTGCTAGGGGCGTCGATGGCCGCCGGCCCATTCGGCACCGGCGAGCAGCTGGGCCAGGCCGGGCTGGAATGGCGAAAGCGCGGGGAAGAGCTCGACCTGTTCGCGCCCGAACTCCGGTACGACGCATCCAGCAAGCCAACGCTTGAGCCGGGTGTGCGGAATGTGTTCACCGATCGATATATCACCTCCGCCCCGATCATCGCCGAGGGCGATGGCGGCCTGCTCATTGACCTGACGGGATTCATCGGCTCGGCGATGGGCGAGCTGGTCGGAAGCTTCATCGGCAGCGCCGATCAGAGCGTCATGCGCGTCGAGAAGATCAAGGCCTTTAACCAGAATGTCGAACTGGCGCTGTCGATGCCGATCCAGATTCCCGGCGGCATGTGGTGGTCGCCCGTGCAGAGCGGGCAGATGCAGACGCTGCACTTCTCGTTCAGCGCGCTCAACGACAATCCCGAATTCGAGCGGCGCCCCGCCGATCCGCGTGTCGGATACTGGGTGCACGCCACTCGCGACATGGGGCGGCGCGATCCGCTGGGCACCGACTTCGTCCGTTCGATCGAGCGGTGGGACCTGCGCAAGGCAGATCCCGACGCTCCCCTCAGCGCACCGGTCAAGCCCATTGTCTTCTACATCGAGAAGACCGTCCCACCTGCCTATCGCGTTCATGTCCGGCGCGGCGTCGAGGCATGGAACGAGGCGTTCCGCGCGGTGGGCATCGAGAACGCGATCGAGGTGAGGCAGCAGACCGAGACCCAGTACGCCGAGATCGATCCGGAGGATGTGCGCTACAACTTCATCCGATGGGTGCCCACCGGGTTCGGGTACGCGATCGCGCTGCACCGCACCGATCCCCGCACCGGCGAGATCCTGGATGCGGATGTGGTGATCGACGACGCGTGGATCAACGCGTGGGCGAACGAGTACCCGCTGCTGACCCAGCAGGCCGCTCGGGCCAGGCTCGACGCGATGCGCCAGCACCATCCCGAGTTGACCCCCGTGGCCGAGCACCTCACCGATCGCGCGCGGCGCCGCGGGCTGATCACGCCCGA